>CACFGV010000087.1 GCA_902565895.1 K189A clade bacterium | reverse complement strand
GACCAGGCATGGCACGTCCTGTGTGTTCGTCTACGATTACTACCTCTTGATTTCGCACCATGTAATCGACGTCGCGTTTAAACAAAGCATGAGCCTTAAGTGCCGCCAAAACGTGATGTAAAAGATTCAGGTTAGTCGATGAGTAAAGGCTGTCGCCCTCTTCTAACAATCCCATTTGCACCAGGGCTTGCTCTATCTTTTGATGGCCCAGCTCAGTGATTTCAATTTGGCGGTTCTTCTCATCTACGCTGAAATCACCCGTCGGTTCGACTTCTGGCTCACCAAACACCCGCGGAGTGTCATCAAAAGGCTGCTCTTTGAGGGTCGGTGCGACTTGATTCAAGATCTGGTACAGCTTGGTACTCTGCTCAGCCGCGCCAGAGATAATAAGCGGCGTGCGCGCCTCGTCGATAAGGATCGAGTCTACTTCGTCAATGATGGCAAAATTCAAGCCGCGCTGAAGACGGTCTTCTAAGGTAAATGCCATGTTTGAACGCAGGTAATCGAAACCAAATTCATTGTTGGTGCCGTAGGTAATATCAGCACCATAGGCACTGTGTTTTTCGTCATTGGGTTGATTCGACTGAATAACACCGACGCGCATTCCCAAGGCCTCGTAAATCGGCGCCATCCAATCGGCATCGCGTTTCGCAAGGTAGTCGTTAACCGTGACTACATGCACACCGTTACCAGAGAGCGCATTGAGATAAGCTGGCAGAGTTGCCATAAGGGTTTTGCCTTCACCGGTGCGCATTTCGGCAATGCGGCCTTCGTGCAAAGTGATGCCGCCAATCAACTGAACATCATAATGCCGCATGCCCTTGGTGCGTTTCGCTGCTTCCCGAACTGCGGCAAAGGCCTCAGGCAGCAGCGCGTCAAGTGACTCGCCCTTGCCAGCGCGCTCGCGTAAGTTTTCGGTCCATTCCAGCAGGTCCGTATCACCGTCCAACGTCGTTTCTAACGTATTGATACGCTCTACAATTTTCTGCATTCGACGCAATTCGCGTGAATTCTTTGAGCCAAAAATCCGAGTAAAAAAGTTCGCCATGGTTTTTGTCGTCTGCGGAGCCTCTGTTCAGGCGTAGTAGCTTGGCCGCGCATTGTAGCGGCAGTCCGACAACTGGGACAGGCTTATAAATGAACGCGAGGAGAGGTGTTCCGGTTTAGCGACCGCCTGCAACATCGCTGACAAAGCGGGTTGGATCGATGTTTTTGCCGTTACGCAGCACCTCAAAGTGCACATGTGGCCCTGTAGATCGGCCGCTGTTGCCCATAAGGCCTATGACATCGCCTTTTTTAACGATCTGCCCTGCCTTCACCAATAGTTTGTCATGGTGACCATATCGCGACGAGATACCATTACCGTGGTGAATTTCGACCATATTGCCGTATCCGTCACGCCGATCCGCAAACACGACTACGCCGCTGGCTACCGCGATCACATCTGAGCCTTGCCTACCCGCAAAGTCGATTCCAGCGTGCCAGGCTGGTTGACCGGTAATGGGGTCAATGCGTTTGCCATAAGCCGAAGAAAGCCAGCCTTTTACGATGGGTCTACCGCTTAACTTTGCGTCTTGGATACGCTGGCGCTCGACCATTACTTCGTCGAGTATGGTCAACTCTTTTTCGCGACGCCCAAGTTGCAGAGCCAGTTGGTTCAACTGAGTTTGCAAGTCAACCCACGCAAATTCTTGAGCCTCCTCTGCGAGTGGGCCGCCCTGAGCAATGGGCTGCTCAAAATCAAATTCATCCGCTTGCAAACCGGACGCATCACGCATGTGTGCCGCTAGCGCTTCAACACGCCACAAGCGACCTTGCATTTTTGACAATTGCTGAGCGAGCGCTCCGTTCTTATCTATAGCCTGTTGTTGCAGGTCGTTCAGATCTGCACGCTGCGTGTTAATTTCACTGTGCCAGCTATCAATGATTTGGCCATCAATAACGTCGTGATTCGATACGCTGACACCCATCGCCACGAAGCCGACAACAATTGATGCCGATAAAATGCCTGCACAATAGCCCCAAAATCGGGAGATGGTAACGCTCCTAAAGTCGCCGCGTTTACCAATAATGACGATTTGCATGTAATTCGTGTCCTTAACTGTGTGGCTTCCGTCTGCATTAGAGCGCCTCGGTGTCGACGCCCAGCACGCTGCATCCTTCGGTCTGAGCTTGGTCTATTCAAGACTAATTTTCAATCGCCGCAAGTCAACACCGGCAATT
>CACFGV010000086.1 GCA_902565895.1 K189A clade bacterium | reverse complement strand
CGGCGCCGAAGACACATCATTAGGCTCGAATTCGATGCCTGAGGCATCTGCGCTCGCTGTCGCCTTCAGTGTATAAGCTCCATTGCTACCAGGAACGGAACCGTACATGTTATATATAACCACATAGTAGGTTCCTTCAAAGGCCATTCCCACCGAGATCGATGCCCCCTCGTCTCGACAGACTGCTGAATCACAATTGAGATCCCCGAGCACATATCCGGAATGATCATAGATTCTAACATCCCAGCCCTCGTAGTCGCTTTCGTCTACGTCTATCCTTACGGTCAATGTACCCGATGATGACGACTCGATCGCGTACCAGTCAAAATCCCCCCCTCTTGAAATATTACCCCTCACCGCTTTTCCAGAAGAAATAATTTGAGCAGACGTGGAAAGATTATTTGGCTCGTACTCAAGACCCGCAGATCCTGGACTGGAATCGTCAACAGCGGCTTCAAAATCGAACGCTAACTGGTAACTGAAGTACTCATAATGTTCGAAACCGTCCGAGGCGTCGATTTCTACGTAGTAGGCTCCCGCCTGAAGATCGTGCGCAGATGAAAACGACTCTGCAGTTAGAAATGGGGAGCACTCTGGACTACCTAAGGAAGGATCACAGTCATAAAAGCTTAATTTCGGAAATCCAGTTTCGGAACCAGAAACTATCGTTATATCGCTTTGTAGTGTTCCTGCCGAGGGCAAAACAACCTTAAAGAAATCACTATCCCCACTGTAGACGTTACCCGAGATCGCCTGGCCAAAGGTTAAGGTCTGGGCGCTATTAACTGCCACACTTGCGCTGTTATCTTCTTGCTCGGCCGAATTGCTGCCTGGCAAGAATTTGGCGCTGAGCTCATATGCAGCGTTGGCAGGCAACCCATCTTGGTAGGCGTTTTGAACAACAAGGTAGATATCACTCGCCCTCTCAACACCCGTTGTCAACTGAGCACCATTGTTTAGACAGTCCGCGTCTCCGCACCAAAACCTGCCTAACTGCCGTGTATTGCCCTCTGAATCGAGATCCAGAACGGTCACCATCCAACCATAAAATTCGTTGTCCTCAACATCGAGTCGGATGTTTAACGCTCCCGACTGATCAGCGCTAAAAATGAACCAGTCCACGTCGTCTGAATCGCTAATAGCACCTTTTATTGACGCTCCAGAGGTTATTGTATCGCCTGAACTCGCTTGGTCATTGTCTTCCGTCTCAACTTCGGCCTCATTAGATGCGCTGGCGCCACTGGAGTCAGCACCGGGCGAGGAAGAGGACTGGCCCGACGAATCCGTATCCGAGGAATTATCGTTACTCGAGCTAGAGGATGAACCGGCTGAGGAAACGGCACTAGCACCGACACTTGGATCCAGAGGATCAGAATCGTCGATGTCAAGCACCGAGTCGCCATCGTCATCCTGATCGGAATTATTACCCAGTCCGTCCCCGTCAGTATCGACGTGCTCTAGGGGGTCGAGAGGAAATGCGTCTTCCGAGTCCGAATACCCGTCTGAATCATCGTCAGAGTCCGCATTATTGCCAACGCCATCCGAATCAGTATCCAAGAATTCACTGGCGTCTAGTGGAAATTCGTCGGAAGAGTCGCTGTAGCCGTCACCATCGTCATCTGTGTCAGCAACATTTCCGACGCCATCTGAGTCCGTATCGATCGATTCGCTTGCATCCAATGGAAAAGCGTCCGAATCGTCGGCGACCCCGTCGCCGTCATCATCTGCGTCCGCATTATTACCGACGCCGTCACCATCGGTATCTACTGACTCATTCGGGTCTAGGCTGAACGCGTCTTCGTTGTCGGTGACGCCATCGTTGTCATCGTCTGAATCCTCAGAATTGACTATTCCGTCACCATCAGAATCCGGTTCGGAGTTGGTCGTTTCGGCGAAGTCAGCTATTGTAATTGCCGATTCAGCAAGCTTCTTTATGGAATCCTGAAGGGCGTCTTGCGCGTTACCCACCGCCTCTAAGACTTCCCCGCCCTTAGCGTCACTGTTTGTAGATGAAATAATTTGGTTAACATCGGAGATACTTCGAGAGACCGCTTGCAGCTCATTGTCGTCCAACGCTGCGACCGTGTTTAAGTCGGTGAGGGCAGCTTCTAGGATTTCTACAACGGTAGAGTCCTCAGCCAAAATTATGGCTACACTGCCTGCGGCTTCAGCTTTTTCATTTATCGCCTTTGCAACCGCTTGCGACACCTGACTGCTTTCAATAGATTCA
>CACFGV010000085.1 GCA_902565895.1 K189A clade bacterium | reverse complement strand
AACAGCGCAAGCAATGTCCAACCCAACATCTGCCAAGGGCCTAATAAAAGCGCTCCAAAGTCCGCCTGAGAAGCTGCGGCGTCCATGCCAGAGAATCCGCTAACAAACGCCTTAGACAGGTAACTCAAAACCCAACCAGACACCACGCTGTAAGCCACCATAATGCTAAAAGCAGCCAACAAATTAGCCGAACCTACCCAACCCCAACGCGAGCTGCGTTCGCTCGCGACCGCCACCGCCTGCATACTGCCAGACGGCGACAAACCGCCGCGCCGACCTATGAACAGCTCGGCCATGAGAATGGGTACGCCGATGGCAAATACACAAAACAGATACACCACCACAAATGCAGCACCGCCGTTCTCACCCGTCACATACGGAAACCGCCAGATGTTGCCAAGACCCACCGCAAAACCCACCGAGGCCAGCAAAAAAGCGACCCGCGAGGTCCAGTGGGCGCCACCATTTACCGCATCTGTCTGCATCATCAAACTTCCTCTCCCATATCGAGCCTACTTACCAAATCCCAGGTCCGCAGCGTCTCTTAACCAACCATAGTATGGTTGCCTAAGCCGGGCAAAAAAAAGCCGGCAACAGCCGGCCTTTTCTAGGATTCAATGCCACAGCTAAAAGTCTGCACTAAACTTCATGTAGTAGGTTCCACCACCAAATCCCGCACGTTGATAAAAACGCACCAGTACCAAGCTAACAATACCGCTTATCCGAAGAAAGTTACCGCCTATCGGACAGCCAAACATCGCGAATGCGCAGACTTCACCTGTCACGGAACAAACACTTGGAGAGCACGAGCAACTACATTTAGACTACTATTATCGGAGTGTAGCTCAGCTTGGTAGAGCACTACGTTCGGGACGTAGGGGTCGGAGGTTCAAATCCTCTCACTCCGACCACTAAACCCCTGTTTTTATTGACTTTCATAGGTTTGACCCCCTTTAAGACTACCCGAAAATGTCTTAAAAACACTGACACATTACTGACACACTGCACATTTTGAGGTATAAGACCCTACCTCACGAAAATGTATAACACATTAAATGTCATCCCCAACAGTTCTTGTCAATCTTAAAGACCTGTCCCCAACGAAAGACGGTTCATTAGTCATCTATAACCGACCAACTGCAGACGGAGGTCTGAACCCTGTCTATCAGGTAAAAATCAAACTCCCGAACCAGAAACGCATCCGACTATCTACCAAAACCAAAGATGTGAATGAGGCAATACGGATTGCGAAAGAGAAATACGAAGAACTGTTCATAAAGGTAAAGACAAACAAACCTGTTCGTTTGATTGGAGTGAAACAGGTCATTAAAGAATTCAATGAATGGTATTTGGACACCAAGTCCGTGAAGGTGAAAAGGGAGAACCGACAACACTACCTCAACACCCTCAACAAATACCCATATGAGTTCTTTGTAGAACTAAACAACGACATCTCAATAGACCTGATAGACGATGATTTGATACAGGACTACTTCAACTGGAGAAGAGACAACCACGGTGTATCAAACAACACTCTACGCAGGGAAATGACCATTGTTCGTTCCCTTCTGACCTTCTGTGTGAGGGAAAAGAGATATTTGGATATTGTCCCTGACTACCGACTACCCCAAAGAGAGAGAAACAGAAGACCCGCATGGACGATTGAGGAATACCGAACAATAGTCCGGAAGATGCGTAAGTGGGTAGATGCAGACCCAAATGGCAGAGTGAGAAGACAACGGTTCTACTTCCAACAGTTTTTTCTGTTGAGCGCGAACTGTGGTGCGCGAGTTGGTGAGATGAGAAATCTTAAGTGGAACCAAATCCGAACTGAAAAATACTCCGAAGATGAAGAACGAGTAATTCTCTCCGTTGAAGGTAAGACAGGAAGAAGGGATGTGGTGTGTCAGTCTGATGCGACAACATTCCTTGACCGACTTTTTGACTATAGAACTGCAGAGGTAGATGAAATTTCGGAAGATGAATTTGTGTTCTGTCATTACGATGGAGAACCAATCGCAAGTATGAAGAAAAGTTTCCTGTCTCTTATGGATTGGTGTGATACGGAACGAGATATGTTTGGCGAGAAATACACCATTTATTCATTGAGACATTTTTACGCGACTATGCGTCTCAATAACCAAGTTTCCGTCTATGACCTTGCATCCAACATGGGAACTTCTACGGATATGATTTCTCGGTTCTATGACAAACCCAATAACATCCAAGGAGGTCTCAACATTAGTAAGACCAGAAACCGAACTAAAGATAAGAACTCAAAAGAGAAAAAGAAGTATCCCTATAAATGACTTAAATCCTCCGTTCCCTTCGGGAACTACGACCCCTCATTACCATTCGGGGTAGATGTCTCTGGT
>CACFGV010000084.1 GCA_902565895.1 K189A clade bacterium | reverse complement strand
CGCGCATAACCTTGCGCCGCTCTATAGAAAACGTTTCGACCATGGTGGCAACGAAGGGGTGGCCGAGTACGGCGCAAACCATTGCCAGAGCAATACCTGTATTACCGGAGGTTGCCTCGATGACGGTCTGGCCAGGTTTTAGCGCGCCGCTGTCCCGCGCGTCCTTGATGATGGCATAAGCCAAACGATCTTTAACCGAAGCCATCGGGTTGAACGATTCAACCTTAACGAACATATCTACATGGGACGGGCCAATTCGGTTGAGCCTAACAATTGGGGTGTCGCCAATCGTTTGTAAAATGTTGTCGTATTTCATAACAAAACCTTAAGCGTGAATGGTGGATTATGGGGTCGCGCCTTGATGCCCTGCCATGTTGCGCCAGTGGGCGTACATCACGACACTAACACCGATAACCGTAAGCAGTACTTCTAGTTCTGAGCCAAAAATATGGCTAACGGCAAACAGCATCAGCGCCAAGCCCGTATAACCCAGTACTAAGGTTAGTCCGCTATGCAGTCGCTGATAGCCGCGAGTCAAAGCCACTGCGCTAATTGGTAACGCAATGCCAAAAAGAATCCAATGAGTCATGGTCTCGGTAGCACCCAGCCAGTTCGCCAAGGTAGGCGCCATTAATACCGCCAGCGGAAACGCTAAACAGTGCACCAGGCATAAGCCAGACAGCCACATAGCAGCTCGATCTAACAGAGTATGAGGTGGTGGCTTGGGCTTAGACATGGGGTCGGCAGAATTAAAAGGCGCTAAACCTAGCCTTTCGCTATGCTCAACGCAAGGACGTGGCTTATCTATCAATTTAACTCGGATGCGATATGGCGCAGACAGATCGACAACGCTGGGATGCTCGTTACCGCGATGGCGCGTACGAACAACGGGCCTGGCCTAGCGCTTACCTACAGCAGTGTGTGCCGCTCATAGCCCCAACCCAACTTGGCGTTCGGGCATTGGACATTGCCTGTGGGCGCGGTCGCAACAGCCTATATCTTGCGCAACAGGGTTTTGCTGTCGACGCCGTGGACGTTTCTTCCGTGGCAATCGCACACGGAGCGACCCGTGCTTTGCAAGCAGGTTTGGCAGTCAATTGGCGCTGTCAAGATCTACAGGTTGGTGCAGCAAGCTGGCACCCACAAGGAACCTTTGGTCTGATTATAATGTTTCGCTATGTCGCAAGCCCGCTGTTGCCGATACTGGTGGAACACTTAGCACCAGGCGGACATTTGTTGGTGGAGGAACATATGCAGTGGGCTGAAGCAGAGACACTCAGCGGTCCGTCAAATCCCGCGTTTCGGGTCACATCGACCGAGTTAAAACAGGCGCTGGCGCCCTGCATCGGCCAATTGGAGGTTGTGGAGGAGTTTGCCGGAATCGTCGACGAGCCCGATGGCAGTCGAGCGGCTTTGGCGCGTTTATGGGTGCGCCGTACAACAGAGGGTTAAGCATGGAACATCAGGTGCCTACAGTAAATTTAGCCGACTTTCTTAGTAAACGGTTGTCCGCGATTGACCAGCCTGCGCTGGTACGCGCTTGCGAAGACCATGGATTCTTTCTGCTAGAAGAGCATGGCCAAGAGCAGTTGGTGGCCGATGTATTCGCTCAAGCTGAAAATTTCTTTGCGCAACCGACATTGATGAAGCACAGCGTGTACAGAAACGAAGAAAACCCGTTGGGCTATTACGACCGAGAGCTGACCAAACAACGTCGCGACTTAAAAGAGGTATTCGATTTTAAGACCGGTGGGCATATTTCTAAGAACCCACTGCGGCATAGCCGTTGGCCAGAGCAGCCGGAACAGTTGCGGCCAACACTAACGGCATTTTTCAGTGCTTTTACGCAAATGTCTGAGCAAGTCATGGCCATGGTGCTGATGGCACTGGGTCTGCCTGAATCATCGGCACGGAATACCGTTGCAGATAATTTCGGCGCCAGTCACACCAGTGCAGCACGCTTAAACTATTATCCGGCTGAAGATCCGGTGGCGGCCCAAGAGCGAGAAGGCTTAACGCCATTAGGTGATATGGCGTTACATCACCATACAGACCCAGGGGCCATTACCCTGTTGTTGCAGGACGACCATGGCGGCTTACAGGCGCAATCGAAGCGGCACGGTTGGATTGATGTGCAGCCAAAGGCCGGCACCATCGTGGTAAACATTGGCGATGTGTTGCAGGTCTGGAGCAATGACCGATGTACCGCAGGCATTCACCGGGTCCTGCCAGTGCGCTCAAGTAAGGGTCGCTACAGTGTGCCATTTTTCTTTCAACCCAAAGTCGACGCCATGATTGAACCTTGGCTGGCCGATGGCGAAAGCGCTCGCTACCAGCCGTTCTCGTGGCAACAATATATTCGCGGCCGAGTCACAGACAATTTCGCCGACTATGGGGTTGAAGACATTCAGATTGAACGCTAC
>CACFGV010000083.1 GCA_902565895.1 K189A clade bacterium | reverse complement strand
AGCCAAGAAAAGCGCAGTGCGAGCGTCGGTCTTATGTCCCGGTCCTATTAATACCAACATCAGTCGCCATTCTGTGGACTATCGGCCGGGCGGTGCAAAGCCGAAGACGGACAACGAAAAAGCTGGGAAACTGGCCGGTAATATCCAGGCGGCATTGGAGCAAGGCATGCAGCCTGATGAGGTTGGGGAATTGGTGCTTAGTGCGATAGAAGATGAAAAGTTCTGGATATTGACCCACCCCCATTGGGCCAAAGGGGTGCAAAAGCAGCTAGACGCCATGGTCAACGATCAAACACTCACCCGTGCGTAAGTGCTAGGCCCTTTGTCTGCTTACTATGGCATTTAATAGTAGACGGCATTGCCAGTGCCGCCGCCGGCCATAATCACCTCGCCGGTGATTGCCCATGATTTATCCGATGCTAGATAGGCGGCTAAGAAGCCGATCTCAGATGCGTCCACCATGCGATTGATGTGGTTTCCGCGAAGTGAGCCGTCGGCGTAGTCTAGGGCTTCTGCTTCGGCAGGCGTTACGCCCAGCTTGTTGGCTCGAGCGTCCATCATTTTTGCTGTTCGTTCGGTGCGAGTCATACCGGGATGAATGCAATTTACGGTGATCCCAAACTTGCCCATTTGTACCGCTAGGGTCTTTGTAAGGTGCACTAACGAGACATTTCTGGCGCCACCGCTGAGGTTGCCCGCGATCCTGGCGTTACCGCCGCTTATGTTAATGATGCGGCCCCAAGGTTGCTCTTTAAGATATGGTATTGCCGCCCGAGCACAGCGCAAAGCCCCGACGTATTTAGTATCGAAATCACTAATCAGTGCATCCTCGTCCAATCCTTCGATGGGTCCAATCGCAGATCGCGAGCCGCCAGGCAA
This sequence comes from K189A clade bacterium, assembly GCA_902565895.1. Classification (GTDB taxonomy): domain Bacteria; phylum Pseudomonadota; class Gammaproteobacteria; order Pseudomonadales; family Azotimanducaceae; genus UBA4421. The sequence continues at coordinate 1,586 of CACFGV010000083.1, read as the reverse complement.
AGATGCGCTGTTGATCAATATGTCCAGGCCGCCCAGTTGGTTCGCGGCCTCGGCTATGACGTTGTCGACCCGCTCGCGAGAGGTCACATCCATGGTCATAGGAATTATTCGACGTCCTGTCAGCGCCTCAATTTCCTTAGCAGTTTCATCTAAAGCAGACTGTGTTCGAGATGCAACTACAACATCGCAGCCCTCCTTGGCCAGTTCTACGGCGATGGCTTTGCCGATACCGCGGCTGCCGCCGCCGACAAAGGCTCGTTTATTCGTCAGTCCAAAGTCCATTTCCAGATTCCTTTTATTTGCACGACCTTGAATATTCAAGGTGATAATCAAAGCTGCGAACAACCAGCGAAGCGGAGCCTGAGATCGTATTGAGCGAGGCATTGATGTCCAAGGCATTAATTTAACGTGCCTTTAAGGGGAGCGCACATCTCAGTGATTTCGGCGCTTATGCATACAGCAGTGATAACACCAAACTACGATAGCGAACCCGAAACGTATGTGGTCGACTAAGGACTGGATTAAGGCCGGGTACAAAGAGATAGGGTATGGAAGGATTTTCCCAAGCAGCCGAAAACAATAAAGCGCCGATCTTCGCGGTGCTCGAAGATTGGTTGGAACCTGGCGCCCGGGTGCTCGAGGTGGGCAGTGGTACTGGCCAGCACGCCCTTCACTTTGCTGCGTCATTGCCGGGTATATGCTGGCAGCCAACCGAGCGCGCCGAAACGTTACCGGGCCTAAGGCGAAATATACTCACTTACGCGACGGCTAATGTGTTGACGCCGCTCGATCTAGATCTTGCCACTGACTCATGGCCCGAGGACGCTGCAGATTGTGTATACGCGGCAAATGTGCTGCACATTGTGAGCGCTGAACTGGGTGCCAAGCTTATTAGCGGCGCCGCCCAGGTGTTAGTGCCAGGGGGTGTGCTGATTTTATATGGACCGTATAAATACCGCGGCCAATTCACTACGCCGTCTAACGCTGATTTCGACCAATGGTTAAAGGCTCGTGATCAAAGCAGCGGCGTTCGCGATTTTGAATGGGTGTGCAAGCGGGCAAGGGAAGCTGGGTTCGATTTTGTTGAAGATCGCCCTATGCCCGCAAATAACCAGATGTTGAAATTTCGATGCGCGCTGTAATCAAATGCGCCCATCATCTTGCGTGGACGCCTAACCTTTACGTTATAGCGCGCGTTCGAATAATGCCAGAGTCCGAGCCCAAGCTTTCTCGGCAGGTGCTCGGTTATAAACTCTAGAATCCAGCACACACCAGCCGTGCATAGCGCCGGCATAGACCTCAATTTCTGCCTTTAACTGATGTTGCGCAAAGGTCTCTGCAAGTACGTTTTTTGTATTGGGTTCACGCGCGTCGTCGTTTTCTGCAATAGCAATCAGAAGCTCCGCCCGCATTCGTGGAATCAAGAGATGCGGACTGTCGCTCTTGTCTGTTACCAATCCACCGCCGTGATAAGAACAGGCTGCGCCGATACGATCAGGTACCGCAGCCGCAGTGCGCATAATGATAGGGCCACCCATGCAATAACCCATTGTGCCGATCTTGCGCGCGGTATCGACCTCTGGTTG
>CACFGV010000082.1 GCA_902565895.1 K189A clade bacterium | reverse complement strand
GGATCTGGAATGATCGCCGCGGCGCACCCAAGCCCTGGAATGTTATAGGTCTTGGTGGCTGCAAATAGGCTGATCGTGCGGTTGGCAATGGTCGGAACAACCTGGGCGATGGGTAAATGCTGGGCGTTTTCTGCCAGCACGATGTTGCAGTGAATCTCGTCGCTGACCAAGATCAGGTCGTTGCGCTCTACAAATTCAGCCAGCGCTTCAAGTTCGGGCAACGTGTAGGCCCGGCCAGTGGGGTTCTGAGGATTGGCGATCATCACCATCTTGACCTGGTCGACCTGGCGCTGCATGTGCCGTAGATCCATGCTCCACCTGCCCTGATCCAATACCAGTGGAACCCTCACATCCTGCCGCTGCACATTGTCTGCAAACTCTAAAAAGGGGTAGTACACGGGGATGGGGATCATCATCCTCTGATCCGGCGTCAGGCAGCGCGCCGCCATGTTCATGCCCGGCACTACTCCGGGCAGCCATACGACCCATTCCTCTGGCACAGCCCAATTAAAGTGGTGGTCGAGCCAGCCTTGAAAGGCTTCGGTCAGGGTTGTGGGTGGTTTTGTGTAGCCTACGATGGGATGGTCCAAGCGTTGCCGCAGTGCGTCCAGAATGAACTCAGGCACAGCAAAGTCCATGTCGGCTATCCAGAACGGCAAAATATCCCGCCCGGCGTACTTCTCCCACTTGGTGCTGTGGGTGCCGCGACGATCAATCAGTTGCTTAAAGTTGCTCATGCTTAAGGTCAGCCAGTTGCAAGGTTGGTGCGCGATCATAGTACTCAAGGCGCAGCGGTGACCATCATTGGTGGCGCTTTTGATACTGGTCGCGTTAGACTTTGGTCAATTGCAGGCAGCGTAAACGCCTGAGTACTACAGGAACCATCCATGTCAGAAGAAGTCATCGACACGATCAAGCAACAGATCTCGGAAAACCCAATCATCCTTTACATGAAGGGCTCACCCCAAGCACCGCAATGCGGTTTCTCTGCGCAAACTGTGCAATGCATGGTGGGTTGTGGGCAGCGATTTGCCTATGTCGACATTCTAAGCAACCCAGAAATCCGTGCGACGCTACCGGGGTATGCTCAGTGGCCAACGTTTCCGCAGTTGTGGGTAGAAGGTGAGTTGGTAGGCGGTTGCGATATCATCACGGAAATGTTCGAGTCCGGAGAGCTGGAAACGCTGCTGACCGAGACGGCGGCCAAGTACGAAACGTCAGACGAATAAAACGCCCAGACAAAGCATGGGGCTTTCAATAGTCCTCTGGGTTCGCTGAGTCCAACCATGCGGTCTGAAAATCCCAAGTGTTCACGATGTGACAAAACAGCTCTGCTGTTCTGTCAGCATCGTAAGCCGCGCCGTGCGCACGCGCCTCGCTGAAGTCGATATTGGCTCTGCGACAGGCTTCTCTCAATACGGTATGGCCGTAAGCCAAAGCCCCTAAGGTGGCGGTATCCAACGTTGTGAAAGGGTGAAACGGATTACGTTTAATCTTTTGACGGTCGCAGGCGGTGTTAAGAAAACCCTGATCGAAGGAAGCATTGTGTGCTACCAATATTGCTCTATGGCAGCCTTGCAGTTTCATTTCAGCACGCACCAGCGAAAAGAACTCTTTTAGCACCGACGCCTCATCCTGAGCGTCGCGGTGTGGATCATCCAGATCAATACCGGTTACCTTCAGGCTAGCAGGCTCAACGACCATGCCGGCGATGGGCTGAACGTTCCAGTTCTCTGCGCTCTTAATCGAAAGGCGATCGTCTTGCATCTGCACAAAGCAACAGGCAAGTTCCAAAATTGGGTTGGCCTGATGATCAAAGCCGCCGGTTTCTAGATCCAACACCACCGGCAGATAGCCACGAAAACGTTCGGAAAGTTCCATGTGCGCATCCTAGCAGGATCAGAGTCCTGGTGGGGCTTCGATTCATCCCAGGAGTCGTTCCGTTAGATCGTAAAAACAGGTGCTAAGAGCGCCATGTGGTTTGCATAAGTCTGGGCTTCGCATAAGATTGCGCGCGAAATTTGAGGGCGCAGGCGTGGCAGAAAAAAATAAAATCGTATTAGCGTATTCCGGCGGCTTAGACACATCGGTGATCTGTCGTTGGTTGCAGGAAACTTATGATGCAGAGGTCATTACGTTTACTGCGGATATTGGCCAAGGTGAAGAAGTCGAGCCGGCCCGTGAGAAAGCCCAAGCTATGGGCGTGCAGAAGATTTATATCGAAGATCTAACCGAAGACTTTGTTGCCAACTATGTCTACCCCATGTTTCGCGCTAATACAGTTTACGAAGGCGAATACCTGCTGGGCACCAGTATCGCGCGACCCCTGATTACTAGGCGTTTGGTTGAAATCGCCCGTGAGAACGGTGCCTACGCTGTATCCCACGGCTCAACAGGTAAGGGCAACGATCAAGTGCGCTACGAGTTAGGTGCGTATGCCCTCGATCCGGATATTAAAGTGATCGCACCGTGGCGCGAGTG
>CACFGV010000081.1 GCA_902565895.1 K189A clade bacterium | reverse complement strand
GAGTACCGGCGCGGTAAGACCCAGCAAAATGCCGCGTCCATAGCTCAAGTTCTACTCATCTTGTTTCTCAACCGGCGCCTCAATTAACAAGTTCGGGCGCCCAGATCGTTTTTCTAACGTAAACGAATCATAAAGCGCACCTGTGGCCGCGTAGGCTTTGTACTCTAGTTTGTTATCGTCCACCTGGATGATCTGGTACAGCTGCGTGTTTTCTGCAACCTTTTTGGCATAGTTGCCCTTGGTGATGCGGTACATTTTTGGGCCGCTTACGGACACAACATATACCGTGCCGATCTCGGGGTCATAGGCCTGTTGATACCCAGATGGCACATTCACCAGACTGGTGGTATCCACTTGTCCAGTGCGTGCATAGGTATGGTCATGTCCGCTCAGTACCAGATCGACCTTAAACTCATTAATTATGGGTTTCCAAAGTCTTCGAATCTCTGGGTTGTCACGATCCGATCCGGGCGAAAAAACAGGGTGGTGGAACGTCACGATCGTCCATTTATTCGGATTGTCTTCCAATACCTTTCTGAACCAGGGCACCTGTAATTCGAGGGCTTTATTGGAGTCCAGTGATATGAACCGAACCCCCTGATAATCGATAAAATATACGGTTTCTTTTAGGGTCTCGTCCGGCACATCCTGTATCGGAAAAGCGAATTGCGGGCGCCAATGGGTGGTGACTGCGGGCACGCCAGGCTCACGTTGTCGGTCGTATAGGGGTGCTGCATAAAAACTAGTGCCCACCAACTGCTCTTGCTTGAATCCAGTGATAGATTCCATGCCATCATCGACGACCACTATATTTCCACCATCGTTCATTTCGAGGTTAGTGCTGGTGCCGTCTGGCCCAAGAAATGACAATTTATAAGTCGTGCCGCTCTCGTTTGATTCGGTTTCGAATGCGGTCATCTTGACTTCAATTACCTTGCCATCGTTTGTCGCCCAATACCGATCGGACCGGGAGCCCTGCCCAATACGCCGGTACTCGTGATTCCCTGGCGTGGCGATCACTGGAATGGTGCCGTTGACCCAGTCAGGCCCTTGATGCCAATCGCCCCACTCAGAATCCCAATCATTGTTATCCACTAGGTCGCCCGCATGCAGCGTGAACGCCGCTCTTGGGGCGTCGCGAAATGCCTCTCGAAACACACGCGACCAATGAGTACGGACTTCATTCTGGGCATCACCAAAATAAATGAAGCTAAACGGCTTTGCTTGGTCACTTGCGGTTTTGAAGTGGTAGTACTCTGTCCAGTTAACACCATCACCAACCCGATAGGCATACAGGGTATCGGGCATTAAGTTCCTGAACGTCACACTGTGGTAGTTCGCTTCGTTGATGTCGCTCTTAAAATATTCAGTCTCGGCCTGAAAAACCTCTGGCTGTAATGCCCTGCCGTTAGCATTGGCCAAAGTTATGTGCGCAAGCCCTTTTTTAGTCGATGCATCGGTCCGCCACGTAACCGACTGGGTGGTAGCGGGATCGTCCTCCCATGTCAGCACCACGCGATCTGGCAAAGGCGTGGGTGCGTGAGCCGCATCCCTGGAGTATTCAGTAGCTTGCCAATCGTCATGAGCACTTACAGGTGCGCCAAGTAACACAGCAAAGAGAAGCACGATTCTGCAACAACCAGCCATAGGTTCCCCTCAGTTATCTTTTGAACTGTCAGAATATTTCTAAATAAGTTAAACGACTTTGCCGTCGGGATGTAGTCGTAATGCGACCATTAGACAAGCCGCCTGCCGCATTGATCTTTAGCTCAACCTCTGCAATGTTATATTGCTGTGCGCTAGCAAGAGGGGAGCCCCTACAATGCCTTACATTGAAAATCGTCTCGTTCACGACGCCGACAGTCATCTCATGGAAATGTCCGACTGCTTAAATCCTTATTTTGAACAGTCGCTGCTGCAACGCTTTTTAGCCCATCCTAATCTAGGCGTGCGCGTGGGCAATCGTTTGGCAATAGAAGATGCGCAAAAGCGTCAGCAGGACGAGGCGTTCCGCGCGAACGTCGCTGAAAACATCATGCTGCGCAAAAATTACGAGGCCCATGGCGCATTCCTCCGAGACGATAGGCCCGCTGCAGTGGATCACATCGGCGTTGCCAGCCAGCTTGTTTTCACCACATTCTGCCTGGGCAATTTTGGTTTTGACCAATTGGGCGATAAAGACCTTTGCTACGGCACTGCCACAGCGCACAACAGAATGATGACGGATTTCTGCTCGGTGGATAAACGGCTGCTTGCTACCGCCTATATTCCCCTTGAAGATTTCGACCTAGCAAAAGAAACCGCCAAGCAAGCCATCGAAATGGGTGCCAAGGCGCTGATGGTGCCATCCTGGTGTCCGCAGAATCACAGCCCAAGTCATATTGGTTTATTCCCTGTTTGGGCAATGGCCGAAGAAGCCGGCCTGCCCATTTTGTTTCACGTTGGCGGCGAAGAAAAACTGAATCCAACCTACAAGAATAATGGGCTGCCAGCGGTCCCGGACTTTCATGGCGGAGATGCAAACTT
>CACFGV010000080.1 GCA_902565895.1 K189A clade bacterium | reverse complement strand
TTTGCCGCCCTCTAGGATCTTTACTACGCTGTTTTCATCGCCGTTACAGCTGATAGAGCCGTTTACAGAACCTGCAATCACTAACTCCTTGTTGAACTCAAGGTCACCGCTCAGAGACGTGCCTTGAGCGACGAGACTCGTAGCGATGGTTGGTTTCAACTTTGATTGCATTAGGTTCAGTCTGGCTCTGACAAAACCAGTTTACTAGAAGTTGACAAAGGTTTGCCAAATTTGTGCAACCGTAATTTGGGCTGAATTTGCCCCTATCAGTCAGTAGCTTACGCCCATTCCTGCTCTGACATCGTTGTTTATGCCGTAGCTTGGAATAGGGTATCGCAGACCGTTACTCGCAAGTGCTTCTAAACCTTGAATTACTTTGGGCAAAAAATGTGGCGGTATGGCGATAAGCAGTTCATCTTCCATGACGCCGCCGTAACGTCGCTCTGCATAGCAAGGGAGGGACAAGCTCGGTTCACCAGTAGCTAAGGCGCGACCCCAAGAATCAGCACAGGCAGATTCGCCAACACAACCAAAATCCAGTTTTTTATACCCGGTCCACTGAAGACCGTTAATAAACAAAATCATTTGCGCTGGTGTGGCGTAGATAAGGCAAATGTCAGGTGGATTTAAGCGGCCACTCGACAGTGGGCTTACGGCCATTGCTTGATACTTGCCGTAGTCCACTACATCCATGGCTTTTTGGTGAGCGGCCGCGTCTTCTTGGCTGCCAAACCACACGCCGTTCATACGATCGCCCGATAGCCAGTCCTCGTTGCGCGGGTGCAGTCCAATGACTGTACTGCACTGGGCGCCTACCAGATCCTCAGCAGTGATGCCTACCGTCCAACCGTTACGCGCAGCTTGACCGACGATCTGGTCAGTAGTGTGGACATCCTTCGGTCGCCGGATGCGCTCGATCGCCGTCATCTCATCTATCGACTCGAACAGTTTCATGCCAATCGGTGTTGTCCGTAGTCGCAGCAAACGATTTAAATCGGCAACGATTCGCTCACCGTTGTAATCCAAGTCGGTAGAGATCAAGTCAGTCATAGCCGCGCTCTTGTTTTGTCAGACCTGGGGCTTATTCGGCGCCGACATTGACGCGCTCGAAATTCGGCGGGCGTTTTTCTATAAACGAACGTACGCCTTCTTTGAAATCGTCCCGTTTCAAGCTTTCTGCCATCCAGCTATTGGTTTCAAGCATCGCCTCTCCCAGCTGCATGTTCATGTGTCTATACACCTGAGCTTTCATGACCTGAAGAGACTTCGGTGCGGAAGAAGCCGCAAGGTTTTGTACATACTCTACTGCTGTTGCTAGGGATTCACCATCGGCAACGAGCCGTTCTGCGAGCCCCAACGCCTTGGCTTCCTCGCCATCGAACTTTCGCGCACTCCAAAGCAGATCTAATGCGTTACCAGACCCGATAAGACGTGGCAATGTCCAACTGATGCCATGTTCTGCGATGAGTCCGCGTTGAGCGAATGCCGTGCTGAATCGGGCTGAACGCTCGACGATTCGCAAATCCGTCATGGTGGCCACAGCTAAACCTAAACCCGCGCATGCGCCATTTATTGCTGCGATTACTGGTTTGCGAATGGACATGAAGTAGCTGTAAGTTACCTGAAAGTTGTCACCCAAAGCTTGGTCGCCAGGTTTGGCTTTGAGCGCGTTGGTGCTGTCTTGACCGCCAGCATTACCACCTCCGCTTATAGAGTCCAGAGCGTTCATGTCCATGCCTGGACAGAAACCTCTACCAGCTCCAGTTATGATAATGCCCACGACTCGTTCGTCTTGCTCAGCAGCCGCTAATGCGTGGCGCATTTCGGCCAACATCGTGTGAGTAAACGCGTTTAATGCTTCAGGTCGGTTCAGTGTTATGACCGCAACCGGGTCATCCACCTGATAGATAATATCTTGGTATTCCATAGTGCTCCCCTTTTTTCTGGAAAGATTACCTTCTATGTCGAGCCCACGCCAGCAGCTACACCGGTTGCACCATATCGACCCAAGGACCTAGCTCCTTCGATATTCAAAAAAATTTACCATCCGAAATTCGTCAAATTCGCCAAGATTTGGAAAGGTCAGTGCTTCGGCATGACCTACCACACTAAAGTCAGGATCTTCGAGGTCGCGAACTCTTGAATCGCTGATCATGATGCTCGCGGCTTTGGTTTTAACATGCTCTATTAGGGGTAAGTTAGCGCGGTCATACAGAACGTCGGCCATCCATATCTGGTCGAGGTGATCGGGCAATTCATCGATATGGCTACATAGTTCTATGTGGGTGTTATTCAACCTGGCATTAGTTTCTGTGGCCATCAAGGCATCATCGTCGATATCACAGGCATAGACTATTTTTGCGCCAGCAAGAGCAGCAGCGATGGCAACAACACCAGACCCACAGCCCACATCGGCGATTACTTTATCCGCAATTTTGTGAGCGTTGGATTGTATGTGGACGGCGCTGGCAAGGCCGCTGCCCCAGCAAAATGCCCAATACGCCGGTTTGGCAATGACTTTGTGCATGATGTCC
>CACFGV010000079.1 GCA_902565895.1 K189A clade bacterium | reverse complement strand
TAAATCCAAGACCTCGCAGTATGCCTCGAACCAAGGTGGTCTTACCGGCACCTAAGTCGCCCTGCAAGGTCACCAGGGCAGACGGCCCAATTTGCGCACGGATACGGTCAAGCAAGCTCTGACCAAACGCTTCTGTTGCGGCTTCATCCACCAAAATTTGTTCAACAGTTTGTGACAAATGTCTCCTCTCCTGCCAACAACCTTGGAATATGCTCGATCACATCAGTCGCTATGACGCTGCGTGGCGAACCTTCTTCAGCCGCCAGATCCGCGCTGGCACTGTGCAACGCCACCGCCTGAGCGAACGCACCGGCTACTTGTTCGAGGCGACCCGTAGCAGATAACGGTGCGAGAAGGCCCGCACATATACCACTCAATACATCACCCATCCCAGCTGTGGCCATGGCTGGACCACCGTGGGCACAAATATGCACATTTGTGCCGGCAATAACTACCGAACCAGGGCCTTTCAACAAAGCATGACATTTATAGGTCGTTACTAAAGACTTGGCCGCCTGTATACGATCGGCTTCTATAAGTGCCGTAGAGGTCGACAACAACGACGCCGCTTCGCCTGCGTGGGGCGTAATAAACAACGACCGGGCAGCAGGCTGGTGATCAGAATTTTTCAGCCAATAGAGACCATCCGCATCGACAAGCATTGGCGCGGTGCGTGTTGCGGTTTGGGCAAATAGGTTGTTGCCCCATTCACCGCGCCCCAGTCCGGGGCCAATAACAACAAAATCTGCAGCGCTTATCGCCTCCCCGAGTGCCACAGAATCAGCAGACATGAACATGGCTTCAGGCAAGCGCGCCAGCAACGCCGGTTGGTGGTCTGGTTGCGTAACGACTGTCACCAGGCCCGCACCACTGCGCATTGCCGCTTCAGCCGCCATGATCGCAGCACCCCCCATGCCGTGATCGCCGCCTATGATCAGCACGCGGCCACGGCGGTGCTTAAAAGAGTCTATAGGTAACTCGGGCAACTGTTGTGGCTGCCAACGAAGCAAAGTGGCGCTGGCTGGCGCTGCTAGAAACTCATCGGAAATGCCCAAGTCGACGAGATGTTGCTCGCCAACAAAACCGGCACCCGCACCGGTATGCAAACCGATTTTCCGGCCTACAAACGAAACGGTTACGTCGGCGCGCACGGCCAACAGCTTACCGTCAACAACGGTCGCAGCACCGGTATCGGCTTCTACACCACTGGGAATATCCAACGCCAATACCGCACCAGTAGATTGGTTCATGCGTTCAACCATGGCGTGATAGTGAACTCGCAAAGGTAACTTAAAGCCCGTGCCTAACAACCCGTCTACGATAACAGTATGTCGAATCGGCTTATCCGACGCATCTGTTTGGCCCCCCGACTCTACAAATGCCTGATAGGCAAGCGCGGCGTCGCCTGCCAGCTGTGTGGGGTCAGCCACCGCGAGCACTTGCACACTGAGGCCAAATTGCAGAGCTAAACGAGCCACGACGTACCCATCGCCTGCATTGTTACCCTTGCCGCAAATCACTGTAACACCGGGAGTGTCTGGCCAACGCTGAAGCAACACTTCAAAGGCGCGCTGACCTGCTCTTTGCATTAACGTATAGCCATCCAGGCCCATACCGCCAGCCGCCACAGATTGCATAGCCTGTGCTTCGATGGCGCGTATTTGAGCAGCGGTGTGAAGCTGAGTGTCCTGGTTCGACATGGGCGATTGAGGTTTCGATTCCGCTGAACTTGGGTGCCAGGCAGTATACTGTGATGCCCGGCCTCGCCCCAAGTCAGCGGAGCGCACCATTACTACTGATTACATAAATATCGCAGCAGATCTGCCAGACCACGACACCTTAAACCAATGGGCTAAAAAGTTGGGCTTCGATGCTGTGGCGGTCACCGATGTCGATTTGAGTGTTCACGAACCGCACGTAAAACGTTGGCTGGCAAAAGGGTTTGCCGGCGACATGGGCTATCTGCATCGCAATTTGGAAAAACGGCTGCACCCAGAACTGTTAGAGACCGAGACCTGTCGAGTTATTAGCGCCCGCATGAACTACTTACCACCAGACACCCAACCACTAGAGGTGCTGGCTAACTCGAAACTGGCTTATGTTTCGCGTTACGCGTTAGGGCGTGATTATCACAAAATACTGCGTAAACGCTTGGCAACCCTCGCAGCGCAAATCGACGAATCACTGCCGGGGCATCGTTATCGTGCGTTCACCGACTCTGCACCGGTGCTGGAGAAAGCACTGGCAGAAAAAGCCGGCTTGGGCTGGATGGGCAAGCATACCCTGCTCTTACATGAAGACGTTGGGTCATGGTTTTTTCTGGGCGAGATTTACACCAATGCGCCGATAACTTGCACCACCCAGACCGTGACGGACGCCTGCGGCAAGTGCAGTGCGTGCATAACCGTTTGCCCAACTCAGGCCATTGTCGGGCCGAAAATGCTTGATGCTCGACGTTGTATTTCGTACCTCACCATTGAACACAAGGGTTCAATCGAACCAGAGCTGCGAGACAAAATGGGCAATCGAATTTAC
>CACFGV010000078.1 GCA_902565895.1 K189A clade bacterium | reverse complement strand
GTCAGTGCCGCAACCATTCCCACGATGGCGGGTATGTTGGTTGCGATCAGCGCACTACCATTTTGGACTCTTATAGATAGACGGCACAAAGCCGAAAAAATGGAGCTACAGCAAATAATGGAATCCGATGCAATATGAACAGATCTAGGTTCTTAGTTTCGGCCGAGGATGAGACGCAGGTTGACATTACGCCAATGCTGGACGTGGTCTTCATTATGCTCATATTTTTTATTGTTACATCCACGTTTGTGAAAGAAAGCGGCGTGGACGTCACACGTCCCGACGCAGAGACTGCTGTAAAAACGGACGCGCTGACGATTCAGATAGGTATCACCGCAAACAACCAGATATGGTTTGATAAGCGACTGGTTGATAAACGTGCTGTGCGCGCAAACGTTGAAAAGGGCCTGGCAGAAAGCCCGGGGGCGGCAGTCATTATAGTGGCCGATGCATTATCGAATACGGAAGCTTTAATTGACGTAATGGACCAGGCTCGCCTGGCCGGTGCGCAGAGCATTTCAGTAGCGACCGATGAGCCTTGATTGCTATGAGGCAAAGTCTCTTCGGATTCATAGCGATAACCCTAGCCCTCGGCCTGTTCGCCGTAATGGACGTTTTGATAAGCAATGATCTTGATTATGAAAAGCCAAACAAGAGCCGTGCGTACCTAAACTTTATCAGACTAGATCCTGCGGATACGGTCACTAATACCAAAGATCGACGTATCCCTGAGCCACCACCTCCACAGGATATGCCAGAAACGCCGGATTTCTCTGCCGCGGTGGATCCAATTAACTCATCGCTTTCAATGACTATGCCATCCATTGGCGTGCCAATTAATAGCGGCGATGGCCCATACCTCGGCGCACTACAAAAAGGAAGTGGGCTATCAGGATTCGATACGGATGTGATCCCCGTCGTTCGTGTTCAAGCAGCTTATCCACGTCGAGCTAAACAAGCTGGAATAGAGGGCTCTGTCACTATGGAGGTATTGATCAAACCGGATGGTACTGTTTCCCAGGCAAAAGTATTGGAATCGACCCCGCCTCGAATGTTCGACCAGGCTGCCCTTGTAGCTATTCAACGCTGGAAATTTCGACCGAAAATAGTTGATGGGACACCAGTTTCTCAAAGAGCTAGACAAACAATTCAGTTTTCGTTGGAAAATTAGTGATGAGTATCTCCGACATTAAAGCAAAGGCTTTCTGCTTGTGGTTGTTGTTGGGCAGCGTCACGGCATTTGGAAGTCTTTATACAATTGATGCTGTTGCTGACTCAATCACGCCGCGTACCTACAAAAAATTGATTGATGCGCAAGAATTGCTTGCTGAAGAGAAAGTGGACGAAGCAATTGTTTCGCTTAAATCCTGGTTGGGCGAATTAGAGGACGACTCGTTAGATAAAGCGCTGACTTTGCAAACTTTGGGCTACGCAGAGATGAGCAAGGAACGGTTCCGAGTCGCCATCGAGTATTTACGAGCAAGCTTGGAAACTGAAAAGCTCCCTGAAAGCGTAAAGTACAACGTGGGATACATGGTGGCGCAACTTCATGCAGCCTTGGGTGAATACGATCAAGCGCTGTCTTTCGCCGAAGAATGGTTTGTCACGCTGGAGGCTCCCAGTCCAACACAGTATATTTTTATGGCAAATGCTTACGCGCAGACAGGCCGTTTTGAAGCGGCTATTCCCTATGCAGAGACCGCTATCCGCGAGAGTTCGGAACCTCGCGAGAATTGGTACCAGCTGGTGGTTGCATCACATTTCAAGTTAGAAAATTATGCTGAAGCTGCTGAAAATCTGAGAACGCTTGTAGCGACCTGGCCTGAGAAAATCAGCTATTGGGAACAGTTGGCCAGTACGTATATAGCGCTTGATGAAGAGGAAGAAGCCTTTGCGGTTCTTCGCCTGGCATGGTTAGACGACAGGATCGAAAAAGAATCGACCCTCAAATCGATCGCACAGTTGGCACTCGCGCGCGGAGTGCCAGAACACGCGGCTCTGATACTAGAGGCAGGCTTTGTTCGGCAAATTATTGACCGGAACGCTAGTTTAGTTGGTTTACAAGCGCGGGCTTGGGCTGCTGCGAAGGAGTACGAGAAGGCAATTAGCGTATACAGACAGCTGGCGGAACTTGAGGATTCCGGTGAACCTATGCTCAAAGCTACACGTCTTTATCTAGAAATGGAGAAATGGGGCGACGCGGAATTGGCTATTCGCGACGCAATCCGAGCCGGAATAGAAAAACCTGGAGAGGGATATTTAATGTTAGGAATGGCCTTAGTCGAGCAGGATAAGTTTGAGCAAAGCTTTGACGCGTTTGGCCGGGCAGCGAATTTCAACGAGTCGAGGCGAAGGGCCAGGCAATGGTTGCGCTACTCAGATGGATTGTTCAAACAACAACAATGGCGTCAGACCTTTGGGCGTGAATGATAAATATGCCTTCGTAGCGCCTCATGAGCTTGCAACTCAAGCAGGTTTGGCGGTCTTAGAAAGAGGAGGTCATGCTGTAGATGCAATGATATCCGCTGCTGCAATGATCGCCGTTGCCTATCCGC
>CACFGV010000077.1 GCA_902565895.1 K189A clade bacterium | reverse complement strand
CAGTGGCAGGACATGCAGTACGGTGGCCGTCATTCTCAAAGCACTTACAGCGATTCGCTGCCTGATTTTAAAACCCTCATCGAAGCCTTCGGTCATGTGGGTATCAAAGTGTCTGATGCGGCAGATCTGGATGCTGCAATGGAAGAGGCCTTCAGTGAAAAGAACAAAAAGCGGTTGGTCTTCGTCGATGTGTGGGTCGATCCCCATGAGCATGTTTACCCCATGGCGATCAAGGGCGGTGCGATGCGCGACATGGTGCTAAGTAAATCTGCGGCGGAGTCGAGCTGATGCGGCGAATTCTGTCCGTATTTCTAGAAAACGAGGCTGGAGCTTTGTCTCGAGTCGTCGGGTTGTTTGCTCAGCGTAACTATAATATCGAGTCGTTGGCAGTTGCTCCGACAGAGGATACAACCCTCTCACGTTTGACACTGACGACCCATGGTGATGACAGCAAGATTCAGCAGATCATTAAGCAGCTGAACAAACTAGTGGAGGTTGTGCGCGTAGAAGATCTTTGTGACGGCGAGTACGTAGAGCGCGAACTCTTACTTATTAAAGTGCGCGCCGAAGGGGAGTCGCGTCAAGAAGTGAAACGCACAGCGGACATTTTTCGCGGCCAGATTATTGATGTCAATGTGGATGCTTACACCATCCAATTGGTGGGCCCGAGTAACAAGCTTGATGCGTTTATTCGCGCCATAGACGACGTGAGTATTATCGAAGTGGTGCGCTCCGGGGTTTCCGGAATCAGCCGCGGTGGACAAGACTAAACAGTCGGTCTGTGCTCAGCAGACCCAATTCAAGTAACGATTTAAACAACCAGGAGCGCTTCCATGCAGGTTTATTACGACAAAGACGCGGACCTATCGATTATTCAAAACATGAAGGTAGTCATTGTTGGCTATGGTTCTCAGGGCCACGCACACGCGAATAATTTGCGTGACTCGGGTGTTGAGCAGGTAGTGGTGGGTTTGCGTAAAGGGTCAGGCTCTTGGGTAAAAGCGGAAAACGCCGGTTTTACAGTGGCGGAGGTCAGCGATGCGGTCCAGGGCGCAGACTTGGTCATGGTGTTAGTACCAGACGAACTGCAAGGATCGCTGTACAAGGACGAGATCGAACCTAACATCAAACAGGGGGCAGCCATTGCCTTTGCCCACGGTTTCAACATCCACTTTGAACTTATTGAGCCAAGAGAGGACTTGGACGTCATTATGATTGCGCCTAAAGGGCCTGGTCATACTGTGCGTTCTACCTACGTAGCGGGTGGTGGCGTACCGAGTCTCATTGCCATTGCGCAGGACGCCACGGGTCAAGCAAAAAACATTGCTTTGTCCTACGCATCCGGCAACGGCGGTGGCCGTGCTGGCGTTATTGAAACCACCTTCCGCGAGGAAACAGAGACCGATTTATTCGGTGAACAAGCGGTATTGTGCGGTGGCGCCGCTTCCCTCGTCCAGGCCGGGTTCGAAACCCTGGTAGAAGCAGGGTATGCGCCAGAGATGGCGTACTTCGAGTGCTTGCATGAGTTGAAGCTGATAGTAGATCTGTTTTATGAAGGTGGAATCGCCAACATGTGGTACTCGGTCTCTAATACCGCCGAATACGGCGGTCTTACACGCGGCCCTCGTGTGGTAACGGACGAAGCTAAGGTAGAGATGAAGCGAATCCTTAAAGAAATTCAGACAGGTAACTTCGCTAAAGAGTTCGTTCAGGAGTACCAGGCCGGTGCGCCAAGCATCAAAGCGATGCGGCGCATTACACAGGGGCACCCAATTGAAGAGGTTGGCGAAAAGCTGCGCGCAATGATGCCTTGGATTCAAGAGAACCGTCTGGTAAATAAGGAAGTGAACTAAACGCACCGAGGTGCAATGTTGTGGCAAAAGACAAACCACCCCTGCGTGCGGTAGACCACGGCGAGGAGGGGAACCACCAAGACGATACAAAGAGCGCTGAGTCAGCTGATTCATCACTGCGTCGAAAAGGTATCTTCTTACTGCCCAACGTCATTACCACCGGTGCCTTGTTTGCAGGCTTTTACGCCATCATCGCCGCGATGAATGGCGACTTTTTACCTGCTGTATTAGCTGTCTTTATTGCCATGTTCTTAGACACGGCTGACGGTCGCGTCGCTCGGATCACGATGTCCGAAAGTGCCTTTGGGGCCCAATACGACAGTTTGTCCGACATGGTGGCTTTTGGCGTAGCACCGGCGGTGGTTGCTTTTTCTTGGGGGCTGTCCAGTCTTGGACAGTTCGGCTGGGTGGCGACCTTCGTTTATATGGCCTGCGCTGCGCTGCGTCTGGCGCGATTCAACACTGAAAGCGACACTGCCAGCTTCACCGGTCTGGCCAGTCCTTCTGCGGCTGGATTAGTGACGTTCAGCATCTGGGTGGCGTTGGCTAATGATGTGGCTCAGCCCTCATTTGTACTTGCCAGCGTCATGGCGGTGGTCACTGCTGGGGCTGGATTGCTGATGGTTTCGAACTTCAGTTACTACTCGCCTAAAACAATTAATCTGCGGGAGCGTATTCCGTTTGTAACCTTGGTGTTAATTGCACTGGCGTTCGCGGTGGTGACGG
>CACFGV010000076.1 GCA_902565895.1 K189A clade bacterium | reverse complement strand
CCTAAAAATGTGAGTGTACGTTTGTATTTACCGGCAGTAAGCACTTCTACGTCGACGTCATTTTTCTTTAACAGACGATGCACGTTTGGTACCTGAGCCACCACACCAATAGAACCCACCACGGCAAAGGGAGCTGCCACGATCTTATTTGCCACAGCTGCCATTAAGTAGCCGCCGCTGGCGGCTACTTTGTCTACCACAGCTGTCAACGGAATATTGCGGTTACGCACACGCATCATTTGCGATGCTGCCAAGCCATAGCTGTGTACCATGCCACCTGGGCTTTCTAGACAAACCACGACTTCGTCCTTGGTCGTTGCCATCGTTAAGATCGCGCTTATTTCCAGACGAAAGTTGTCTACATCGGAAGCTGCTACATCACCGTCAAAGCGCACGACGAATACCTTACCAGGGACATCCTGCTCATCACCGCCATCGCTGTCGTCGACAGCAGCGCTCTTAGCGGCTTTCTTAGCCTCAGCCGCAGCTTGTTTATTCGCCGCTTTTTGCGACTTGTGTTCGTCTTTGTGCCGACGCTTAGCCTCTTGGGGCGTGAGCAACGCGTCTTCCATTACAAAGCGCAAACTGCGCACGCGATCATTTATTTTGGTCACAACCAAGTGACCACGCTCACTACCCTGCTGACGCATCTTGGCGCTTGCAACCATTGAAAGCACGATCAAAATCGCAATCACCACGGTCACTGCCTGGGCAAGAAACATCAGGTAGTCAAATAAATAATCCATAGTGTTCTCATCAGCGGAGACTTAGTAGGCGCGCTACTTTATAGAGTGCGGGGTAGCGGAGTCCAGCGTTCAGCAGAAGACTCGCCTATACCGCACGTTTCAGTACAATCGAACCTTCAGCCCATCAGGCAGCACACATGCACGAGTTTCTTGCTCAACGCTTTAATCCAAATCACGGCACCGGCTTGGACGCCTGCGTTGGCTTTGATTGGGGGGACGGCTCTATAACGTTCGCGATTCGTGAACAGCATCTCGATTTAGAGTGCCGTGGCGACCCTGAGATGACCATTTATTTCGCCAGCCAAACGTTAGCCCAAGCGCTCCTAGATGGCAGTGCCGATGCCATGGAGGCCTTCATGCGCGGCCAATTCCGCGCCAGCGGCCATCTGATTTGGGTGTTTCATACTATGGCCGCTTTTCGGCCTGACGACACCTAGTGCTGCAACTCGCTGATCCTACATTTTCGAGTGGTTGCAGCACTGGTCATTAAATCTGGCTAATAAACTCATGAATCAGCCAGCCTGAGATGGCCGTCTTCGGGGGTGTTTGTGGCAGTGTGTCTTTAGTGAACCATTGGGCGTCGGCGATCTCACCAGGCTGACATTTGATGTCACCGGAATCGTAGTCCGCATGGAAACCCAGCATGAGCGAATTTGGGAATGGCCAGCTCTGGGAACCAAAATAACGCAGATTAGTCACTTTTAGACCAACCTCTTCCATCACTTCCCTATGCACAGTCTGCTCTATTGACTCACCCGCCTCGACAAAACCTGCAAGCGTGCTGTACATACCGCTTGGCCAATTTGCATTGCGCGCCAACAGCATTTCTTCACCCCGGGTGACCAACACAATAATGCTTGGGGATAGGCGCGGGTAGTTAATAAGCCCACAGCTTCCACAATGTTTGGCACGGTCACTGGTGTGATCTTGCATTGGACTGCCACAGCGGCCACAAAATTGATGGTTTTCGGACCAATCCACAACCTGTAAGGCACGTCCTGCAAGATAAAACAGTGATTGCGAGGTCCTGCCTAAAAGCCCACGCAACCCTACCGCCTGAAAACCCTCTGAGGTTTGACCGCGCACCCGCAACGCAAAACAGGGTCGATTCGCATAATGCCCAAGGAAATGTTTGTGTTCGATTTCTAAATCTATCCAGCGAAAGTCATCTGCAGTGATAGGCTCCGGTGCACCTTGCTCACGCTTGCAAACTAAATCGTTACCTATAAAGGGAAAATACCAAGCGTCACCGTGATCAAACTCAGGCTGCATTTCATGATTTGGAACAAATTCATCCGGTTCGTTTGGCCACATCAGCATGTTCACTTTTCGTTACTAGATTGCAAAAACATAACACACTTCGCTGACACAACCAGATTTGAAATGCCATAGCGTATGGCAGTTGAAGCCCAGCCACCATGCAAGCTATCTTTAGCTCAGCAAGGATTCAGTGGTCACGAACTGAGACTCTCGGGGATAACTTCTCCGCATACTTTCAGCTCACACCCATTGCCCTCTATCTTTACCAGAACGCAGCAAAAAGGTGTGGTTATGCAAGGTGTTTCTCTTAGGTCGTTCACTCAGAATTTTCTGGGGCAGGCCCCTGAATGGTACAAGTTGACCATTGTAGGCTTCTTGATTATTAACCCATTACTGTTGCTGGTCGCCGGCCCTTACATTGCGGGTTGGGTATTGGTGCTGCAATTTATTTTTACCCTAGCCATGGCCTTGAAGTGTTATCCGCTGCAGCCTGGCGGCTTACTGGCTTTCGAAGGCATCGTGCTTGGCATGACCAATCCGACTACCGTATTACACGAAGTCGAAGCAGCCTTTCCAGTGATTCTGCTGTTGATCTTCATGGTTGCTGGCATCTATTTTATGAAAGAATTGCTGCTCTTTACTTTCACCAAGATCCTGCTCTCAGTACGATCCAAAATCCTGCTTTCATTCTTATTCTGTGCAATTTCCGCAGTGCTCTCGGCCTTCTTAGACGCACTGACCGTTACG
>CACFGV010000075.1 GCA_902565895.1 K189A clade bacterium | reverse complement strand
CATCTGGTCTGGGTAAAAGATTTGCTCAGGTTATTGCTGCAAGCGGAGCGAAGGTGGCGATCACTGGCCGTAGGGTTGAAAGACTGGAGGCGCTCGCCGAAGACATTAGGGCGGCCGGTGGCACAGCGGAGCCGATTCATTTAGACATGCAAGACAACGAATCAATCATGGCCTGTGTGGATCGAGCCGAGGCTGCATTGGGCACTGTGACGATATTGGTGAATAACGCTGGTATTCCTGATGCACAGCGGGCGCACAAGATGTCACTGGAACTGATCGATTCTGTTTTTGATACCAATTTAAGGGGGCCATATGTGCTCTCATGCGAAATCGCCCGGCGCTTAATCGCAGCAGAAAAGCCTGGCCGAATGGTCAACATTTCTTCCGTTGGTGGTTTCAACTACGGCGGCAACGGAGCTGCCCTCTACTCAATAACCAAGTCAGCCATCGTTCGCATGACCGAGTGTTTGGCGGTGGAATGGGCGCGATACAACATAAATGTTAACGCCATTGCGCCGGGCGCTTTCGAGTCCGAGATGATGGACGGTATGTTGGAAAGGTTAGGGGATATTGCTCAGCATTTTCCACGCAAACGGATCTGCGATCCTGCACAAATGGACAGCACACTTTTGTATTTTCTGTCACCGGCTTCAGAGGCGGTAACTGGAACGTACATAAAGATTGATGACGGCCAGGGCTCTAGATAGTTCTTATCTTTGGTGGTTGGCAGGCGGCGCCGATCAGGGGCACCGTGCCACGGCGGTCGGCCTGCGTTATGCCTTTCTTGCCCGACCGTTACGTAGATACTCCTGCATGCGTCAAGCGTTGACGTCTGGAATCTGCCAAAACTCGTTAGAGCCGCTGCCGTCTTCGTCCAAAGGAAAGACTGGACGCCGCACTTTGTCAAAAGTCAGTTGGCTGTAGTCGGAGGTGCAAACACCGCGCCCGGCACATTCTATGACCTCTTTCGCTGTGTCGCGGAAGCCGACCCGGTAGTGGATTCGGCTTTTCAACATAACGTAGTCGTACGATGTAGGTTCCATGCCGAGGCTGCGAAAACACTCCGGGTCATAGGGTTCGATGTGGCGCGAAATAATCGCAATGTCCACCGAACCAACAGACAACACGGCTGACCGTCCCATATTGATGGTCAGGCCCCGCGCCATAGCCACCTTGGCTTGAAACTTGCCATTTGAGAGCAATTTTACTTCACCGGTTAAGCGTATGGGCTGGCTCTGCTCCGACAGCGCCGGCATTGGTAATTTTCCTCCGAGGTCAACGGTCACGGTTGCACCCACTCCGGCGGCGGCCATCTGGTCCACGACATCAGGATCATAAAACCCAAACACTGCGACCCGTTGCAAACCGGCCTCTAAGATCGCACTTAAAACCTCTGTTGTATCCATAGTGCCGCCAGACGCGGTGTTGTCGTAGTGGTCTAGGACGATAACAGGGCCTGTACCCGGCGCAGCTGCGGCGGTTTCAGCGCGCTGCATCGAAGTCCCAAGATCCTCTATTTGATAGACGAAGTCGCCGCGAGCCTGCCAAGCCTGTTGTAAGAGTTCATTGACATAGGATTGGGCAACGGTGGGTTCATCGTCAGTCATCGCCACGACGCTGAATCCTGCATCGTAAATATCGGCGTGGGGGAATCCGGTGAATACACTGACGCCTAAGCACTCAGAGCGCTCGAGATCAATGGCGCGGCGTTGCAACGAAGCATTGGGCTCATCGTCAGTGCCCTGGCGCATCACATGGGGCAACATCGGCGCATTACTCCAACGCAGAACAGGTTTAACTCGGCCGTTTAGCATATCGAAAAAAACCTCGGCGGCGCGTCGTGCTGTGCTGTCCATATCGATATGCGGATAGGTGTGGTAGCCCGTTAGAACATCGCAGTTAGAGACCATTTGCTCGGTAATGTTGGCGTGCATGTCCAAAGAGATCGCGATGGGAAGCTCGGGGCATTGCTGGCGGATGCGACGTAACAACTCACCCTCACCGTCGTCATAGGTCTTAGTCGTCATCGCACCGTGGAGATCAAGCAGCAGGCCATCCACTCGGCCTGCCAATGCAATGATGGCATCGCACATATAAGCAAAGGCATCGTCCTCCACCGGCCCGCTTGGCGGTGCCCCAGCGGCAATACCCATTTCGATGTCGACTTGTTGAGCCTCGGCCACCTCTATATAGCCGCCGAGGCAAGAGGCGGTTCCGCGGTAGGTTTGCAGGGCGGTCTGGCCTTCCAGCGGTTGACCATGGCCGCCAGAGAAGCGCTCGAGATCGGTAATCACGGGAGAAAAGGTATTGGTCTCATGACTCATCATAGCGATGCCAATCTTCATAACTGTGGCCTCCAAATACTCACCTGTTCGTGCAGCCACAAAAGTAGCCTCATCCTAGGTACCAGGACAAGGTTTTGCTGCGTGGCTCAGTACGCAACCTAAAGGCAAGGCGGATTGTCGACGCCACAGTGATTAGAAAGTAAGTCGTTCAGTTTGCTGTGACTAATTCCTGCTCATCCGGGTGCTGTGCAAGCATCTGACTTTATGGCCTAAGGATGCCGATAGATTGTTTTTTCGGGTTAAAGTCCGCAGCAGATACGCTCGAGCCGTCGTGTCCGCCCAGGGTGCCAAAGTGACTAAAGCCGAGAATTTTTTTCTGTTTATCGGTCATTTTCTCTAGCACCTCATCGCGAACGCTGTAGGGATGATTTTCTTGCGGCTTCACCCATGGCTGTAAGAAAGCGGTAGAGATATTGC
>CACFGV010000074.1 GCA_902565895.1 K189A clade bacterium | reverse complement strand
GAGGCCATGGCCAAAAAACCCTTCAACTTTCACGGCAGCACGGCCAGCACCGGAGGCTCCGCACCGTTATTGGTCGTGAGCGGTCCGGTCGTAGACGAGATCGGTATGAATGCCGGCGTGAATCTCTTTGGCCCTGGAAACCGAGCGAACGCGACCATCGGTAGAGCCGTACGGTTGATCATTCTGAATATTTTTCGCATGACCCCTGGCATCGCAGATAAATCAACCCAAGGCAACCCAGGAAAATACAGTTTTTGTATTGCCGAGCGTGCAGACAAAACACCGTGGCAATGTCTCAACGAAGAGCTGGGCTATCCAGCAGAGGTCAGCTCTGTGACGGTGTTCGCCGCTGGCGGGTTCGTTAATGTCGAAAACCACGGCGGACGATCTGCCGAGGCTATTCTTGAAACAATTGCAGATGCGATGGCCAATTGCGGCTGCATCAGCATCGGTCAGAGTGCCGTCATTCTTTCACCAGAGCACGCAGAAATTATCGCTAACAGCGACCTCAGCAAATCCGCCGTGCGAGAATTTTTATTCGAGCATGCGTCCCGCAGCGAGGAGACGTTACGAAGAATTGGTAAATTCAGTGCGCGCGAATACGCCTTACAGGAGCGCCAGGCCTGTCATCGCGGCCTGAGTGCGGACGACATATTACTGGTGGTCGGCGGCGGTGACGCCGGCGGACATTCGTCCTTCATTCCATCATGGAGCCGCTCCCGCGCCTCTATGATGCAAAGCGAAGCCATTGGCGTCTGCATCGACTGTTAATAAAACTGCGCCGCAGTAAAGAAAGCTAAGGAGCCTACAGTGCAATTGATAGATCCCACCGCGACCAACCCGACCCAGCATCATCAACTCGCGCCGCGTTTGAGCGAACTGCAGGGAAAACGCATCGGTTTACTGTGCAATGGCAAGGCAAATGCACGTTCACTGTTGTTAAAGACGGCAGAGCTGTTCCGCGTGCACGACCAGTGCGAAATCGATTCAGAGCTGGTGTTTAAGATCAACGCAGGTGCGCCCGCAGAAGATGGCGTCATCGCTGAATTGGCCGCTCGCAGTGATTTCATGATTACCGCCAACGGCGACTGAGGATCTTGTTCGACGTGCAGTTTGCATGACGGCATTACCTACGAGCAATTTGGTAAACCAGCCGTGGTCCTATGCACCACGCCTTTTGCAGTGACCGCCCAAAATATTGCACGGGTTATGGGGCTACCAGACTACCGTTTCGCCTTATTACAGCATCCTTTAGGCAGCTGCAGCGAACAACAAATCGACACCCGGGCGGCTGATGCGTATGAACAGGCCAGAGCAATACTGCTGGACAAAAACTAATCGCCAGCGGCAATGCACCTACAAGCCAGCGGTAAGCCAATTACGCCGAATGACCGGCTCCAACAATGGAAACTGTTGGCGATAAGACTGGCCCAACAGCGAAGGACTGCGGTCAATGCTGAAGGTGGCTTGTTTATCGTCATAAGGTGGCCACACCTGGCCCTGCACCTGAGGACTGCCCGAAGCTGCAAATGCAACCCATGCCTTCCGCATCATGGTCGCGGTCTGCTCGTAACCCTTAAATGCGCCGAGAAATGGCAACGCCAGACCGTTACCAAAAACCATCAAATCCAAGGCATGGGCGGCACCAATCAAAGGCGACGACCATTCAAACAAATAGACATAGGTGTTGCGTTTTGAATGGCGCTGATGGCCCTGGGCTATGCGCAGGCTTGGCAGGCGGAACCACATATCCCCCAACGCCGCGTTAAAGCATTCTTCAGTATCCAATTCTGGCCGCAGCTGCGCGTAGCGAGCCAAAACATCGTCCCAACTCGCTCCGGCTGCGGCGACCACCTGGCGCGCTCGCCGCTCGAACTGGCTGCCCTGCAAATCCATAAACGCCGAGAAAAAATTTGCTTCATCACGACAACTGCCGATCAGATAGTCAATATCCAAACCAATCCCAGCATGCGGCGCGTCTACCGGATGCACCGGCATGTGTGCATTCACCAGAGGTAAATAAATCTGCGGCCGCGCCCAATCGGTGCGGGATTCAAGATCAGGGTAGAGTTCGACAAATTGCTGCCAAGGGACTTGTCGGAGCGCATCTAAATCGCCCTTGCCTACGTTCAACTGTTGGGTCACGTGCTCGGCAATCGCGGTTGCGGTGTCGGGTCGCTGAACCCCATGACCGCCGCTTTGCAGTATTGCTTTTGCGACTAGGCCCTTACTGCCTGGCGTTGCAATAACCGCCTGGGTTGCTGCGGCACCACCAGATTCGCCAAACAGGGTGATGTTATTAGGGTCGCCCCCGAAGACTGAGATGTTGTCAGTAACCCATTGCAAAACCATAACCAGATCTTGAATGCCCAAGTTGCCGGGGCCTACTCCCTCACCAAACAACTCCTCAAGATAGAGAAAACCTTCAGCACCTAAGCGCCGGTTGCACGTGACCAAGACCACACCCTCTCGAGCAAAGTTACCACCATCGTAAAGCGGGTTGGCCCCGGTGCCGGAGGTCTGGCCGCCGCCGTGTGCCCAAACCATGACCGGCAGATCACGCGCTCCAGGATCGGGCGTCCAGACGTTCAGATTAAGACAATCCTCCCCCTCAATAAGGTCGTCAGAGACCAATCCACCAGTTTGCGGACATATAGGCCCATAATTTGTCGCTCGCAGGACCCCAGACCAGGGCTGACGGCGCAACGGCGGGCGCCAACGCAACTCACCAAATGGCGGCTCGGCATAGGGAATCCCTAAAAATCGATAAATGCCGTCGACGTTGTGACCCTGCATGCTTCCCGCAGGCGCATGGACAACAGGCGAC
>CACFGV010000073.1 GCA_902565895.1 K189A clade bacterium | reverse complement strand
GCTCGTGATCCCCGCCTATTTAATAAGCAAATACAACCTTACCAGAAGCAACTTCGAAGTCGTACAAGCCGCATTGCAAGAACAACGCAACGCAAAAGATGCCCTTTAACCCACTAAGTTCTGGACCGAGCCGAAGACGCCGCCAAGTGGGGGCCACAGGCGCCTAGATCTGCCGGGTTGCCTGTGGCCGGAAAGTGGGCGGGTCGGAGCTAGTCCTGTCCTGCAGCTGCGACTGAGGGCCCTAGGGTAGACTCCGCAACTCGGTAGCGAACCGAACCAAACAGCATTTCATCCCAAGACTGCTGACCCCATGGGACGTCGCGACTGGCATCAGGATTTGCTGGATTGCGTGCAGAATTATCCCACCACGTGCGGTGTACCATCTTGGTGCCAGCAGGTAAAAAGCGTGGCTCTTTGAGGTCGTAGTTAGTCTGCCAGTTAAAGTCATAGCGCGGCACAGACAGCAGCGTTTCTTTGCTGCCGTCAGGGAAGTGCGCGACAAATTCGGAAGCCTTGCCACGGTAGTGGGCGTGGGGCAGCAAGCTGTAGACCAGTACGTCTTCATTAAAGGTTCGTGCCATGACCTCGGAGTGATTCGGTGCCCCGGCAGGGATAAGTATCCGTGGGTTCAGCAGAATCATGCTGTCCAGCTTGTGCTTGGGTGGCTGTTTGTACAGATACAGCCCCAGACGTGAAGCGTCGGTGGTTGCCACACCCGCTGGTGTGTAGTGCATCTGAAATTCTATGGTTGCGCCCGCGGGCAGCAAAATCCCCGTATCTTCTGGAAACGGCTTGCCGATTGCACCGGGCACATAGCCGCCCAAGCCGCCGCCAGTGCCGCGCTTGAGTTTACCGGCTCGACGGCCCTCGGTTTCTAGTTCGCCAAAAGTCGTAATGACATGGTGCAGTACGCTGCGATCGCCAGGAATAATTTCTGCGGCTTTGACCCACACGTCCTCATCTAACGGATTGGTCACCATTTTATATTTGTAATCCACCACGCCGCTTGCGGGAACATCCTCTGCAGGTATATCGATGATGACGTCCGGCTCACCCATGGCCCACACAGGCCAAGCTTTTGCTGACTGTGCCAGCAGATCGGGACCGTCGCCGCGCGGTGCACCGGCCTCAATCCAATGCACCAGTGTGCGAATTTCGTCTTCGCTTAACGAGCGGTCGTTGGAAAACGTGCCCACATGAGGGTCGGCGTGCCAGGGCGGCATACGTTGGGTGCGCACGACCTCGCGGATCATCAAGCTGAAGCCTCGCACCATGTTGTAGTCAGTCATAGCCCAAGGACCTATGCCGCCATCGCGGTGACAGCTGACACAGTTGTCATTCAACATCGGCGCAATGGTGTTCGCATAAGAGATGTTCTTGTGCTCGGCGCGTCTTGCTAATTCTGGGAAGTCCACACTGCAGTTGGCGCCGGATGGTTGCTGACCTATAACCGTGACAGGTTCACCAGCAATAAGTTGATCTACAGCTTTTGCCGCACCTTTTACATCGCCTCGGTAGGCTAGGGTCCAGCTGCTTGGGTCAATCACCAAGGTTTCTCCAGCGTTGGCAGTCATAAGGCCTTCACCGATGATTTGGGTAGGATCCAAAAGAATAGGCAGATCCACACCAGCACCACTGGCTGAGGCGCTGATGGCGCTTCGATCATCCCGCAGATCCGAATTGATCAGCATGACCTCTGCACCCTTAGGTGCAAACTGGCGGTGCAGCGAGGCAAGGTTTTGTACATGCGTCTGCATGGTCGTGCACTGGGTGTTATGCGCCATCAGTACCATGGCGGGTGCGTCTGCAAAGTAGTGCAGCTCGTGAGATGCACCGGCATGGTCCATCAATCGAAAGTTCTCAACACGATCGCCAACGGTGAGCGCGGCTGCAAAGCCTGACAAACACATTGTTGCGGCTGCAACACAAAGGCGTGCCAAGGTTGAACCTAGGCCTGTTTGATTACCGTTTAACATAGCATTCCCCTCAAATCAGTGGCTGGATAATACCTACCGTTTTCTGTAGTACCAATCCTAAAAAAAGCCCGCAGCACTTCTTTGCATGGCGGTAATTTGTAAAAGGTTAGTCCTTGCGGGTAGATTGCCGGCTCTTTCGACTCTTCGGCGCTTAAGCGTCTATGGGTTATCGATGACGTTGGTTTTAGCCAGGAGCTGTTGTGATTGATTATGTGGACCAGTCGGTTTTAGTAACGGGGGCGGCTTCAGGCATTGGTGCCGCCCTGGCGAAAGCCCTTGCAACGCGCGGTGCTTATGTGGTCTGCGCGGACGTCAACGAGGCGGGACTGACCGAGACGGTAGCGACCTTGGGCGACAGTGGCGAGGCCATTGTTTGCGACTTGTCCGATCCTCATGCAGGTGCTGCATTAATCGCCCAGGCTTATGAGTCTCGAGGCCATCTGGCTTTGGTTTGTTCTAATGCCGGTATTGGTCATCGCGCCAAAATTACCGACCCGGATTTGGATTTCGCAGCCATCGAACGGCTGTTCGAGATCAATTTTCATGCTGGTCTAAGAATAGCCAGTGCCTATGTACAAAAGCTCAATGAAACTGGCGCGGAAGGTCGACTGCTGGTGACTACGTCCGAGACGGCGATGAGTTTGCCTAAGGCGATTCGCAAAAATCGGGTGCCGTATTACAGCGGCAGCAAATATGCGCTCATCGGCGCGCTGGAGTGTTTGGCCATTAAACAAGCGCAGGGGCCGCTGAGTGTTCATGCGCTGATCCCTGGCGCGGTCTATACGCCGTTAATTTCCGGCCGCTTGAAAGACCCGGCGAATGCATGGCCAGAACTGGAGCTGATCATGCCCGAAGCCTGTGCCGAGCTTGCGCTCAAGGGGGTGGATTTGGATTTGTTCTATATCCCAACGCAAGCCCACATAGCCGACGACATGCAATCCAGACTAGA
>CACFGV010000072.1 GCA_902565895.1 K189A clade bacterium | reverse complement strand
GCCGTTGGCTAAATCGCCGAATAACAAATCCTCTGCCAACTGGCGCTTGATCTTTTCTTGTATCAGCCGCTGCATGGGCCGAGCACCCATTTTTTCATCGTAACCTTCTCGGGCCAACCACTCTCTTGCCGCATCATCGACTTCCAAGGTAACGCGTTTTTCATCGAGTTGGGCCTGCAATTCGGTCAGAAATTTGTCCACAACGGTTTTGACCACTTCAACACTCAAGGCGCTGAATTGCACGATGGCGTCCAATCGATTGCGAAACTCAGGTGTGAACATGCGTTTTATAACTTCCATGCCATCCGTCGAGTTATCCTGCTCAGCAAATCCGATAGAGGGTCGACTCATTTCTTGAGCCCCAGCATTAGTGGTCATTACTAGTACGACGTTTCGAAAATCTGCTTTGCGTCCGTTGTTGTCCGTCAAAGTGCCATGATCCATGACCTGCAACAGCAGGTTGAATACTTCTGGGTGGGCTTTCTCAATTTCGTCCAGCAGTACAATGCTGTGAGGATGCTTAGTAACCGCCTCAGTAAGTAATCCCCCTTGGTCGAACCCTACATAACCTGGGGGCGCACCGATCAAGCGCGAAACAGTGTGTCTTTCCATGTACTCAGACATGTCATAACGCAGAAGCTCCACGCCCATTGTATGGGCCAGCTGCTTACACACCTCGGTCTTACCGACGCCTGTAGGACCAGCAAATAGGAACGAGCCAATGGGCTTCTCGCCGCTCTTTAATCCTGCTCTGGACAGCTTGATCGCCGTCGCCAATTGTTCAATAGCCTCGTCTTGGCCAAACACGGCCATTTTCAGATTGCTGTCTAAATCTCGCAGCGATGCCTTGTCGGATGCAGTAACCTGGCTGGATGGAATGCGCGCAATCTTCGCTACCACCTGCTCAACGTCCGATACACCGATGCTTTTCTTGCGCCGACTAGCAGGCTGCAACTGTTGGGCCGCACCGGCTTCATCAATGACATCAATGGCTTTGTCGGGCATGAATCGATCATTGATATAGCGAGCAGCAAGCTCAGATGCTGTGCGGAGCGCTTTGTCGGTGTAGCGCAAGTTATAGTGGTCCTCAAATCGGCTTTTCAATCCTTTCAAAATCCGATAGGTGTCATCGACATCAGGCTCAACAACATCGATTTTCTGGAACCGTCGAGACAGCGCGCGGTCCTTGTCAAAAATGCCGCGATACTCTTGGTAGGTGGTCGAACCCATACAACGAATCTGACCAGACGTGAGCAACGGTTTGAGCAAATTCGAGGCGTCCATTACGCCGCCTGAGGCAGCGCCGGCGCCAATTATGGTGTGGATCTCGTCGATGAATAGAATAGACCCTTCTTGCTTTTTCAGTTCGCCTAGGACCGCTTTAAATCGTTTTTCGAAATCACCACGATATTTGGTGCCAGCAACCAACGCGCCCAAATCCAAAGCATAGATCGTGCTTTGCGCAACCACTTCAGGGACCTTTGCATCGACGATGCGTTTCGCTAGCCCCTCGGCAATGGCGGTCTTACCAACACCCGACTCACCCACCAGCAATGGATTGTTTTTACGCCGCCGACACAAAATCTGCACGGCACGCTCAACCTCCTCGTCGCGACCCACCAGTGGGTCGATCCGGCCCGCTTTGGCTTCCTCATTGAGGTTGGTGGCGAAGGATTCCAAGGCGCTGGAGCGTTTTTCACCCTCAGCCTCTTCTCCCTCACCAAGCTCAGCTTCCTCGCTGTCTTCGGAGGTTCCCTCAATTTTGCTGATACCGTGAGAGATGAAATTCACTACATCAATACGAGAAATGCCGTGGGACTTGAGTAAGTAAACCGCTTGGCTTTCCTGCTCGCTAAAAATGGCGACCAGGACATTGGCGCCAGTAACCTCTTTGCGCCCGGAAGATTGAACATGAAATAACGCTCTAGAGACCACTCTTTGAAAACCTAGGGTGGTTTGCGTACCGCGTTCAGAGTCGTCCATTTGCAAAGTTGGCGTCGTATCATCGATGTATTTCTCTAACTCAGCACGTAACTTTTCGACGTCCGCCCCGACGTTTACTAAAACGTTTATCGCCTGATCATTGTTGAGCAACGCAAGCAATAGGTGCTCAACGGTCACGAACTCATGGCGTTTGAGACTCGCCTCTTGAGCCACTCCGTTTAGCGACTTTTCTAATTCTTTACTCAGCATTTTTAACTCTTTTTTTGCTTAATCGGGCCTAAACAGCGGTTCTAGGAAAATATAAGGGTCAATGCAGACTATGCGTCCCTTTTAATGGTTTTCAATCTGTCATTTCCACCGTCGACATGAGCGGATGGTTGTTTTCCTGGGCATAAGTGTTTACCTGCTCAGATTTCGTCTCGGCAATGTCTCTTGGAAAAATACCCACAACAGCAGAGCCTTCAGAGTGCACAACCAACATAATTTGCGTGGCCTTCTCTCGATTCATCGAAAAAAAGGACTCAAGAATGTGCACAACGAACTCCATAGGCGTGTAGTCGTCGTTGAGCAGAATGACCTTATACATTGGCGGTCGCTTTAACTCTGGCTCGGCGATTTCGGCTATGGTGCCGAGGTCGTGGTCGCCGCCTGGCTCATCATCGCCAGCGTTTGCTTGGTAGTTCAAGTCCATAATTCTGTAAATACTTGTTGCGTCTAAACTTTGTCTACGGCCCAAGGTTACCAATGTTCGCGTGGAATTTCCGTTGATGGCCCATTCTTTCACAGCCTAAAGGCTTGCCGAATAATCTAGCTGCCTGGGCCCTTATCACGTACTTGCCTCGTTAGCTCTTATGAAACACAGTTTGCTTAAGACAGGAGGAAAGACGATGCCCAAAGGGTCCGTAAAGTGGTTTAACAACGTCAAAGGTTATGGCTTTATCATTACACAGGACGGTAACGACGAATTGTTCGCTCATTTCAGTGCAATTGCTATGGCAGGTTACAAAACCCTACTGGCGGGCGAAATAGTAGAGTTCGACGTGCAGCAATGTGACAAAGGCCTGCAAGCAAAAAACATTCGGCGATGTGATACCGAAACAATGGC
>CACFGV010000071.1 GCA_902565895.1 K189A clade bacterium | reverse complement strand
ACACCAAAAACGCCGGAAAGCGAAAGCCTCTGTTTATGGTGGTCAGAAATCTGATTTCCTGAACCGTGGAGGGATACGCCTCGGCTAGGGTATTGCGGCTTTTGCTGAGTTTGTTTACCAGCAAGAACTCGAAATTCTCCATGTACTTAATGCCACCCCATGCGAGGTTTGATGAATGGGAGCTGGACGCGCCGGCAAAGTCGCCCTGATCAATCAACGCCACCCGAGCACCCTTAGCTGCCAAGGAGGCTGCCGAGACTGCACCGTTGATACCGCCACCAACAATAAGCACGTCGAAGGTCTGTTGTTCTAATAGGCGTAGGTTGTTCAAGCGCAATTGCATTGCACAAGATTACACCTTCAAGCTTTAGATTATTGTGATGTACGAAAAGTTAGTTGCATTAGGCCTTGGCGTTGTCGCGCACGGCGTGAATCAAGCCTTGCCAGGCGTGCTCCATTTCCGCGCTCCAACTCTCACCCAGCGTGTCTTTCGCACAATCACGAATGATTACAAAAAAATTTGAAAAGGTGTCTGGCTCGACATCGTAGCCTTGGTGATGAGAACGCCAGGCCGACAGGCTGACATCGTCCAATCGGTCTTTGGCCGCATAATCCAGAATGGTCTCTAGTGTGGTTTGCAGCATTGAACCGCGCACGCCGCCGTCGGTGTCCAATACAAATAAAGCCTTAGTGTCAGGATACTGAGCATACAAGCGTTGGTAGATCTGAGGCTGGGGATTGCCCAAGGTTTCTACCAGTCGTTCCAGGGAGGTTGCGATGGCGGCATTCATGGCGTCGAGAATAACAACTTTGTTAGGTAAAACGCGAGGTTCAGGCGCCGCTAGTACGCCAAAAATTAGCAACCCAAAGGGGTTCAGTGTTGCGCTATCCTGGGTGCTATGGACACAATTTTTTCCGATTTAAAAGTTATTGACTGCGCTTCGGTGATCGCAGCGCCCACAGCGGCCATGATGCTCGGCGACTTTGGCGCCGACGTTATCAAAATTGAGCAACCAGGAGACGGCGATATGCTGCGCATGCTGTCTCATGTGCCTACAACACCGGAAGCTGGCAACGACTGGTTTTGGCAGTTGGACGGGCGCAATAAACGCGGCTTATGCCTGGATCTAAAACACCCCAAAGGTATGGCGATACTCCACCGCTTGGTGGCGCAATGTGATGTCTTTATTACCAATCATCCAGCCAGTGTGCGTAACAGCTTGGGCCTGAACTTTGAGGACCTAGCGCCACTGAATGAAACCATGATTTACGCCTCCCTGACGGCCTACGGTGAGCAGGGTCCAGAAAGCGAGAGAAAAGGCTTTGACCAATTGGCATACTGGGCACGCAGCGGCTTAATGGACTTAATGCGCGCACCCGACACACCACCGACCCAAGGCTTACCTGGGATGGGCGATCACCCCACCGGAGTGGCACTATACGCGGCCATTGTTACCGCGCTTCTGCATCGCGAACGCACCGGCGAGGGCGGCAGGGTGCATACGTCGCTTCTGGCCAATGGCCTATGGTCCGCTGCGGGTGTTGCTCAAGGCGTGTTGGCGGGCGGCGACATGACAGCATACCGCGATGACAACCGGACTTATTCAGCAATGCTGCGGCCCTACCAAGCCAGCGACGGTCGCTGGTTGCAATTTAATATGATCCGAAACGAGGAATTGCTGTCGTTATTGTTGGCTGCTATGGAGGCCATCGAACTTATGGCTGATCCACGCTTTGGCGATATGGAGGCCCTATGGACTCATCGCCAAGCCTTCGGCGACGAATTGCAATCCCGCATCGGCAACAAAACCTCTGACGAGTGGCTGGAAATCTTCGCGGCCTTTGATCTACCTGTGAACCGTATAGCGTTGGTAGAGGACTTATTGAATGACCCGCAGGTGTCCGCCAACGCTATGGCTGAGACGCCTTCTGATCCCAGTATTGAGGTGCCAGTCCTTATTAACCATCCGATCAATGTCGATCATCTAAACAAAGTAGGACCGGTGCGTGCACCCTGCTTGGGCGAGCACTCAAAACAGATTCTTTCCGAACTGGGGGTGGCTGAAGCTGAAGTCGATGAATTGCTCAGTGACGGCGTAGTAGTAAGCACACCGCCACCGAGCTAACTAACAAGGAATACTTATGCCTACGTTTATCCGGGCGTTGGCGGCAATGCTGTTGACGTTTTTGCTGGCGACCACGCCAACTGTCTTTGCTGCTGATCCGACAACCAAAGCAGAATGGCTGGAGCTCTTTAACGGTGAAGACTTGAACGATTGGACAGTTAAAATTACCGGGCAGCCGTTGGGACAAGATAAGCACCAGACTTTTCGTGTTTCTAACGGCATTCTTGAGGTCCGCTACGACCAATACACTGCCTTTGATAATCAATTTGGGCATCTTTTTTACAACCAGCCTTTTACCCATTACGAACTGCTTGTGGAGTACCGCTTTGTTGGCGAACAACTGCGTGGCGGCCCTGACTGGGCGACGCGCAACAGTGGGGTCATGCTGCACGCTCAGGAACCTGCCAGCATGAGCGTGGACCAAGATTTTCCAGATTCTGTCGAAGCACAATTTTTAGGCGGCCTCGGCAATAACAAACCACGCCCTACCGGCAACGTTTGCACACCAGGCACCGAGGTCATGCTGGACGATGCATTAGCACCCCATCATTGCAGCTATTCATCCAGTGCCACTTTTTATGGCGACCAATGGGTACAGATACGTATCGTTGTGAACGGCCACGGCAACATCATTCACACGATTGGGGATGAGGCAGTCATGCGCTATCACAGCGCTCAATTGTCAGAAAATGCATCAAGCGCTGGCGACAACCCCAGTCTCAAACTCGAAGGCGGCTACATTGCGCTGCAAAGCGAGTCTCACCCTATTGATTTTCGCCGTGTGGCATTGCGGGTTATCAACGCACCATGAGCACAGCCAGCGCTGATGACCTCCGCGAAATTGCGCAAATGCAAAACGCCCGACCTGCTGATTACCGAGAAACCATCGCGTTACGGCGTTGGTTTAGTCTCACTGAATCTATGACCGCAGCAGTCGCCCACCATTGTCGTGGTAAAGCCTCGGTAACCCTTTTGGGTGAAGGCACAGAAGC
>CACFGV010000070.1 GCA_902565895.1 K189A clade bacterium | reverse complement strand
TTGCGGATTCGAATACGAAGGTCTCTCGCGCGCCTTCTTATTTTTGGATGGCCGGTGGCGAGACCATCAACGCTGGTGCATTGTGGACCCAAGGGAAAATTTGCGGCGCTACAACACTAATGACTAATCCCAACACATCACCAACAACGCTCAATGTCGTAGTGCTTGCAGGCGGACCTTCCGCCGAGGCAGAAGTGTCACATCGCTCGGCGGCCCAGGTACATGCAGCGCTGCAAGATCTGGGTCATGCAAGTCAGGTTGTCGAGTTGGACGGCAACTGTTTGGGCACACTGTTAAAGATACGACCCGATGTGGTGTTTCCGGCTTTGCACGGACCCCCCGGCGAAGACGGCACCGTTCAGGGCGCGCTTGAAATATTAGGTGTTAGCTACGTGGGTAGCGACGTAAGGGGCAGCGCTCTAGCCATGGACAAAGCGGTCGCTAAATCAATATTTCGGCGGCATGGACTGCCTGTAAGCGATGATCGCGTGGTAACCCAAGGGACTGAACTGAACGACGCCGTAACTGATATTGAACGCAGCCTGGGGCGCCAAGTCGCGATCAAACCATTAAACGCAGGCTCTGCGATCGGCGTACAACTGCTGCCGCAGGGCGGAGACCTTGCCAGCGCCCTTGCAGAGAGCTTGCAATATGGCGACTGTCTGGTGGAGCCCTTTATTGTTGGCAAAGAAATTACCGTTGGCGTGTTGCACACGAAGGACTCATTACAAGCCCATCCAGTAATTGAAATCCGCACCGCACAAGATCAATGGTACGACTACCAAAACCGCTACACAGAAGGCAGCAGCGAACACATCATTCCTGCGGATCTAGCACCAGCAGTCCTAGCAGATCTGCAACGTATTGCCATACACGCCCATACTGCGCTGGGCTTACGCGATCTATCCCGCGCTGACTTTATAGTGTCAGCAGACGAGCAAATCACGTTGTTAGAGGTGAACACACTGCCAGGTATGACGCCCACAAGCCTTTACCCGGACGGCGCCGCAGCTTTGGGCTATGACTTTGCAGCCTTGGTCGATTTATTGGTGCGCGCCGCGTTTGCACGCGGCGCCAATTAGCCAAACTTAACGCCCCTAGAGGTCGTAGCCACGCTCATTGTGAGCCACAAGATCTAAGCCTTCCTGCTCTTGATCTTCGTCCACTCGGTTGCCTACAAGCACATCGGTCAACTTCAGGATCAACCAGGTCACTGTCCCTGTGTATACAACCGTTGCCACCACCCCAATCGCCTGCACCCCAAGTTGTGAGGAAATAACGATGTCTTCCTGACCACTGAAAACACCGAGCGCGTTACTGGCAAAGACGGCCGTTAACAGGGTGCCAAGTATGCCGCCGACGCCGTGAACCGGGAAAACATCCAGCGAATCGTCAATTTTCAGGCGCTGTTTGATGTATATGGTGGCGTAAAAACATACTAAGCCCGCACTTATGCCGATGATCAACGCGCCCCCTGGGCCAACAAAACCCGAGGCTGGCGTGATAGTGCCCAGACCCGCAACCATACCCGTCACTATGCCCAGCGCCGAAGGCTTACCAAAACGTACTTTCTCCGCCAACATCCAAGTAAAGGCGCCCGCTGCTGCTGAGATATGCGTTGCCAGCATCGCCATGGCCGCATCACCATTCGCCGCGAGGGCACTGCCGCCATTGAAGCCGAACCATCCAACCCACAGCATGCCTGCTCCCATAATGGTCAGCGTCATGTTGTGCGGCGGCATCGCCTGTTGGGGAAAACCACGCCGATTGCCTAGAACCAGCGCAGCCACCAGGGCAGCCACCCCGGCAGTAATGTGCACCACCGTGCCGCCGGCAAAGTCCATGACGCCCAGATCGGACAACCAACCGCCACCCCAAACCCAGTGACAGATTGGCGCATACACCAAAATAAGCCAGGCAGCGCTGAATAACACCACAGCAGAAAAACGCATGCGCTCGGCAAAACCGCCAACAATCAACGCAGGTGTAATCACCGCAAAAGTCATTTGGAACAGCGCAAAGACACTCTCAGGAATGGAACCGGATGCCGTGCTCTCGACAATTCCACCCAACAGCAGGTTATCCAATCCGCCGATGTACGCATTCGCAGCCCCGCCGTCGCCAAACGCCAGTGAATAACCTACGAACATCCACAGAATCGACATCAAGCAGGTGATGGCAAAGCATTGCATCAGTACACTAAGTACATTCTTGCTGCGCACTAACCCCCCGTAGAACAGCGACAGCCCAGGGATGGTCATAAACAGCACCAAGGCTGTCGCGG
Organism: K189A clade bacterium; assembly: GCA_902565895.1. GTDB lineage: Bacteria > Pseudomonadota > Gammaproteobacteria > Pseudomonadales > Azotimanducaceae > UBA4421. The sequence continues at coordinate 940 of CACFGV010000070.1, read as the reverse complement.
TCATAATCCATGCGGTGTCAGCACCGCTGATCCCTGCGACATCAGCAAACGCTACGTTTGCAAACAGAATAAGTACGAAACCCAACAGTCCTTTCATTACATCCCCTCAGCTCAATGATGGGGCACATTTAATCCTATAGACCGTCGCTTCGCTACATTAGAGTGCAAATTTTACTGAATCGCCCTATTTGAACGAGCTAGTGGACCGAGCGCGTTAAGCTTCGCACCAAATTAGAACCTTGGTATATGAATGATGAGTAGATTTGTAACAAATTTGCACCGGCATTCAACATATTTTGTGCGTCCTGAATGGATCCGATACCACCCACCCCAATAATGGGCAATCCTTGGGGCAGACGCTCACGGAACTTGCGCACAACAACACGACTGACTTCCGTTAATGGTGCCCCACTGAGCCCACCTGCCTGCTCGCTTAAGGGATGACCCTGTACTGCTCGTCGGTCCAACGTAGTGTTAGTCGCAATCAAACCGTCCAGCTTGTGTCTTACGACCTGCTGGGCAATTTGATCAATATCTTCATCGGTTAAATCTGGCGCCACTTTCAGCAGTACCGGCGTGACCACACCTGCACTCGCTAATCGTTGCTGGGTTTCCATGACTTGTTCAAGCAACTTAGACAACTCGTCACCATGCTGAAGCTGTCTAAGACCTGGTGTATTGGGGGACGATAAGTTCAAGGTGAAGTAGTCCGCCAGGGTGTGCAGCTGCCCCATTCCCTTGATGTAATCATCCACCGCTTCTGGCAACGGCGTGTCTTTGTTCTTACCGAGATTTACCCCAATTATCGTGCCCTCTAGCCGGTTCTGATTGCGTAATTTGTCGAGTCGCCGAACCATGGCGACCACCCCATCATTATTGAATCCCATGCGATTAATCAGCGCCTGATGTTCCGGCAACCGAAACAGCCGCGGTTGTGGGT
>CACFGV010000069.1 GCA_902565895.1 K189A clade bacterium | reverse complement strand
CCTGCGATCGCGACATCGTGAGCAAGTTCAGGAGGCAGCGCGTGAAGTAATTTTTGCGTTTTAGTAACCATGCAACGAGTGTATTACGACTTCCGAGAACGCGCAGCAGCAAGCACGCATTGGCACAGAGCCAGATCCAGAGCATTCGCCTGGCAATCATGCTACGCAACCTTTCTTCGCCCCAAGTCCATGTCTACAATGCGAGCTTGCGCTCAATAAAAGCAGCCTTAATGATGAACACCATTGACACCCACACACCGCACGCCGCCATTACTGCTGCTAGCCAATGGCTCAGCGGAAAAATTATTGGCCAGGAAGCGTTGATTGATCGCCTGATCATGGCCCTATTGTGTGGCGGTCATTTGTTGGTTGAGGGTGCTCCCGGGCTGGCCAAAACCCGTGCAGTGAAAGCACTTTCCGAACTCATAGAAGGCGACTTCCATCGTATTCAGTTCACCCCAGATCTGTTACCCAGCGACGTTACCGGCACTGAGATTTACCGACCCGAAGATGGCAGCTTCAACTTCCAAAAGGGTCCAATATTCCACAACATGATTCTTGCGGACGAAATCAACCGAGCCCCAGCAAAGGTCCAGTCGGCATTGCTTGAGGCCATGGCCGAACATCAAGTCAGTGTGGGCCGCGAATCCTTCGCACTACCCAAGCTCTTTCTGGTCATGGCGACGCAAAACCCAATTGAGCAAGAAGGCACCTATCCGTTGCCTGAGGCACAGTTGGATCGTTTTTTGATGCACGTGCAAGTGGGTTATCCCAGCAGCGACGCCGAGCAAAAAATACTGCACTTGGTTCGCAATGAAAATAAAAGCCACTCTGATGTGTCACCCAGAAAACTTAGCCAACAGGATATATTTAACGCACGCCAAGATCTTTTAAACCTACACATGGCCGAGCCGGTTGAGCGCTACCTCATACAACTCGTAATGGCCAGCCGACACCCTCAGGGGGAATTGCAACAATGGCTGGATTACGGCAGCAGCCCCCGTGGCACCATTGGTATTGACGTCTGCGCGCGGGCCAGAGCCTGGCTGGATGGGCGCGACTTCGTTACACCCGAGGACATACAAAACGTCGCCCACGATGTTTTACGTCACCGACTCATTCTAACGTTTGAAGCAGATGCTCAAGGCGTTAGCACTGATCAAGTCATTGATCTGCTTTTGCACGATGTGCCGGTACCCTGATTCAAGACCCTCATGGCTTTACGTACATCGGTTAACCACCTCGCCCTAACGAAACCCCAACCCAGCGCCCTGGTTGGCGCCTATGTGGAGCTGTCACAATTACTGGCTCTGCGACACAGTGCCCAAAAGGGATTGTCCAGCAACAGCAGCGCGATCGGCCATCAATCCGGTCTGAAGCTGTCCAAAACTAAGGGGCGTGGCGCTGACTTTACTGAGGTACGACAATATCAAGCCGGAGATGACGTCCGATCAATAGATTGGCGCGTAACCGCACGGAAAAATACACCCCATACCAAGGTATTTCGCGAAGAGCGCGAGCGACCTGTGTTGCTGTTTATTGATCAAAGCCAACCCATGTTCTTTGGATCGCAGTTGCGCTTAAAGTCTGTTGCTGCCGCCGACATCGCGGCTCGCATCGCTTGGCAAACGCTAACCGCTGGCGATCGAGTGGGTGCTGTTATAGTAGACAATCAAGGCCAGCATCTGTTTCGACCCCATCGCAGCAGCCGCTCAGTGGGGCGCTTGCTAAAACAATTAGCCGATTCCAACCAAACACTGAATCGCAACCCGAGTTCGCTCGACAACGATTCACAACTGGCCGGTCTACAACAGCTACAACGTCTGAAAAGCAACCGTTTCCGCATTTTCGTGATCAGCGACTTTGCCGGCGACTTAACCATGTGGCAGGACCAGTTGCAGCAATTGGCTCGACGCAACCAAGTTGATTTGATTCATGTCTACGACCCCCTTGATGCGCAGCTTCCGCCTGCGGGTCATTACGCGGTGACTGACGGCACCCAGCGATTACAGTTCTTTTCTGGCAATCGCCGGCTACGCAAAAATTACGCGCAACAGTTTGCCCATCGGTGTGAGGTATTACAGGACATCACCAGATACCCCGCGATGAGCTATCTCAACGTGGCAACCCACGACCCATCGTTACCCCAAAGCCTCTGAAATTGATGCAAGAAAACCCGCTACAACAACTTCGCGACGTGCATCTTCCCTTAGAACCGGGCTGGTGGCCTCCTGCACCTGGTTGGTGGCTGCTGACATGCATTTGCATTGTGGCGGTATTTTTTCTTGGATTGACTGCGTGGCGCGGCCACAAACGCAAGCGCCCAATTCGTAGCGCTAAAGAGCTGCTAGAAGATACCCTCACCGACTATCGACTCGGCCAGATTGGCGCGCTGGACTATGTGAACCGCGCCAACGAGATACTAAAACGTCTGCTGGTGATGGCTTTCGATATCAGGTCGTTAGCCACGACATCAAATGAAGACTGGTTACATGCACTTGATCGCATTTCCGGTAGCAACGACTTCAGCCAGAACTGCGGCTACATCTTGGGCCATGCGCGTTTTGCCCCGACGACAACAACAGACATCGAAACACTACACCAGAGCATCGGCAGAGTGTTGGACCGTGCTCACCCAACAAAGACACCATTGTTATTTATGGCGACAGACCATGCTTGAGTGGTTGTGGCCTTGGGCCTTCGCAGCACTGCCGCTCCCCTTATTGGTGCGACTTTTGCTGTCACCGAGCCAACGTACAGAATCCGCGCTGACAGTACCTGACATGAATACCTTCGCCGCCGCAGACGTTACCCACAGCAGTGATTGGCAACGGCAAGTGGCTAAGCTGATTCTCATATCACTTTGCTGGGCCGCCTTAGTTACTGCCAGCGCACGACCCCAGTGGACCGGAACACCCATTACACTGCCCACCTCAGGGCGCGACCTGATGCTCGCAGTGGATATATCCGGAAGCATGGCCACTCAAGACATGGAGGTGAACGGCGAGTTCCTCGACCGCCTGACCATCGTCAAAGCTGTGGTCGGACAGTTCGCCCAAGCTCGAGTGGGTGATCGTGTTGGACTTATTCTGTTTGGCACCAACGCTTATCTCCAAGCACCGCTAACCTTTGATCTAAAAAGCGTTAACCGGCTGTTGGTGGAAGCGCCGGTGGGCATTGCCGGTGGCAAAACTGCAATCGGCGACGCCATTGGCCTCGCAGTAAAACGCTTACGCCAGCGGCCTCAAGAGGACAAAGTGCTGATTTTATTGACCGACGGTGCCAACAACGT
>CACFGV010000068.1 GCA_902565895.1 K189A clade bacterium | reverse complement strand
CGACCGTGTCTTGGTCACGTCCGCTTACCAGCTAAATGAAAGTTTTCTTCCATTTTGTGGCGCACTTGGCCCTGGTGTTCGAAGTAACGTCTAAAGCCGCCGTTGTAATTGCCGTCCTGACGGCGTTGCTCGTTGCCCTCAAAGTTGTAGTAGCCAGGCGTGCATTCTTCCGACCGGCTGGTTTTGCCTCGGTGCTCAATAACGTTCTGCACCCACCATTCCTCGGCGGCGTCTTTCACATCCAGCGTATGATGGCCGTTAGCTCTAACATAGTCGATGCACGCAGCAATATGATCACCCTGTGTTTGCAGCATCTCTGTCAGGTTAAACTGAAAAGACGCCTGATATCCCCCCATAATAAAGAGGTTAGGGAATCCCGCAGTGTGAATACCCAGCAAGGTTCGGATACCGTGCGCGTACTTATCCTGTAGGTTGACGCCACCTTCACCAACAATCTTGTTGTAGATACCGGTCTGCTGTACCTCGAAACCAGTTGCGTAAACCAAGAGGTCTAATGGGTATTCTTTACCGTCAAATACCGGTCCTTTGGTGCTGATCTGGGTAATACCCTGCCCCTTGGTGTCTACCAGATGAACATTGGGAAGGTTAAACGACGGCAGATAGTCGTTATGAAAACAGGGCCGCTTACACATGAACATATACCACGGCTTGAGCGCATCGGCGGTCGCAGGGTCGGCAACAATTTCATCGATGCGTCTGTGGATGCGCATCATATAGTCAATGTTGGCGTTCTCCTGTTTTCTGAGCTTCTCCTCGGGCGAGGTTGCGCCTTTAGCCGCCCGTTTCTCTAAAGAATTCTCCACCGCAGCAAGCACCTTCTCGCGTCTTTTCTGCTGCCAACCGGGTTTAAGTTTTCGCGCCCAATTCGGATCGGTCGGCCAATCATCACGCACATCGATAGAAGATGGCGTGCGCTGGAATACAAAGACTTCTTTTGCCGTTTTGGCAAGTTCTGGAACTATTTGTACCGCACTGGCACCGGTGCCAATGATTCCAACCACTTTGTCCTTTAACTGCTCTAAGTGCTCGCCGGTATAATCGTAGTCCCAGCGTGACGTATGGAAAGAATGACCTGCAAAGCTTTCCATTCCGGTAATCGCGGAGAGTTTTGGTTTAGCGAGGGTACCGTTTGCACAAATGACGAATTGCGCCCGCATTACGTCGCCCTGATCGGTTTGCACATACCAAAGCTGGTCCGCCTCGTCCCAGCGGGTCTCGGTAACCGTGGTATTGAATACTGCCAGATCGTATAAGTTGTATTTTCGAGCGATCGCCTGACAGTGGCTGAAAATTTCAGGACCGCGTGAATAATGATTCACCGGCACGTAGTCCAACTCATCAAGCAACGGCAAATAATCGTAGCTCACGACATCACAGGCGGCGCCTGGATAACGGTTCCAATACCACGTACCTCCTACGTCTGACCCGCGTTCTACAATACGAATACTTTCAAGCCCGCGTTCTCGCAACCGAGCTGATGTCAATAAGGCAGAAAAGCCGCCACCGATAAAGAGCACCTCAACCTCATCACTGATAGGCTCTCGATTCGGAACATCCTTGGCGTAGGGGTCAATGGCGTACTTTGCCAGGCCACCGCTGAAATCCGAGGTGTATTGATCCGTGCCAGGGGGGCGATACCCCAATCGCAGATCGCGCTGTTCACGAAATTTGTCTTTTATTTGATCGTAGTACTCCTGGGGGCGTTCCGGTCTGGCCATGGGATACTCTTTCCTCTTCCTCGTTTGTCGTCAGAAAATAACAGAAAATTCATGGCGCTACCCCTGGCAAAAGTAGCGATGAAAACCAGTCCTTTGGCTCAAGCTCATAGTTGCCGCCGCACTTCAATCTTTCCGACGGCTTCAAATAAGACCCGAGTCGGTTCAGGTATGGTCTTTTAAATCTGCTTTATTTAGTAAAGTATTGGTTTTCGTCGGGAGGAGGAGAACACAATGCCAGCAACGGACAATCGCCTAACCACTCAGGAAATGGCTGAATTTGTTGCTGCTGGCTACTTACGCTTTGACGGTCTGGTTCCCGACGCGATCAACCAAAATGCTGTTGTGGAACTGCAAGACCTTTACCCAGTTAAGTTAAGCAATGCCGTTAAAGCCTCAGGTAAGAATCCGAAAGACCTAAAGATTGCGCAGCCCAAAGAAGGCGTGGTTACTCCTGAAAGCCTCACCCCGTTATCAAAATGCTATCCACCGCCTTCCGCAATCGGCGAGATGCTCAGGCTGCCACAAGTGCACGGCATTATTGAATCGCTGGTGGGCACCGACCCGTTATTTGACCATGACTTTGTGCATTTCATCCCCGCCGACACCACCACCGGCCAACATCTGCATGTGGACGCCGTTGTGGACAATCGTGACCCGAGCTTCGATATCCAGCTGTTTTACTTTCCTGTGGAAGTGAAGCCCGGTGCCGGCGGCACCCGGTTCGTGCCAGGCAGTCATTTACGTCATACCCGTGCTGAGGGTGTATCGCGTTACCAGAACATTCTTGGCGAACAGCACTACCATGGCTCAGCCGGCACCGTGCTCATTTTCCATCAGGGTTTATGGCATGCCGGCCAACCGAACCTTAGCGGCGACGATCGATGGATGTACAAGATCCGACTCAACCCAACGGTCCCCCAGGTGCGACTGTGGAACCAGGACGATTTTAAGGCACGACACAACGACGCCAAGGACCATACGTTTGCCCATGTCCGAACAGATAGTGTGGCGCAGCAATTGCGTGAAATGCAGCCCTGGCAACGCGGGCACGAGGCTAGATACGAGCAAATGGAGCGCGCTAGATTGTGGCGTTACTTAAGTGGTGATCAAGCCTTTGATGTGGATTACTACCATACCCGCATGGAACGTAGAACGAGAGCGAATCAGGGGACTTAGCCATGCAGCGGCAACAAGTGCTTTATCTCTGGCTCGCTGAGGGCGCATTGGATACCGGCACAATTGCTTGGGCTTTCTATGATGGGACTCAGGGTCAAGGTCCCACTTTACCCAGTTGCGAGCCGCCGTTTGCTAACGGTGTTGCTGCTCTGGAAGCGGGTTGGTTTTTACTGCAATCTCCAGCCCCATACCTAACTCAGCCCGGTGCAGAGCATGGTGCAAGTTATCTGCCCAACGAATTCGTTTTTGTGCGATCAATTGAGATTTGAAGACGCAAACCGCAACCCAAACTATTTATGCCAACAAAGTAAGTGTTATGAACATTGCAGACTTAGAAACTTTAGACTATCCGCCGCTCACAGCAGATCTAGAAGAGGCCA
>CACFGV010000067.1 GCA_902565895.1 K189A clade bacterium | reverse complement strand
TTTACGTTGCTAGACGCGACGCAGCAGACGGGCATAGAGCTTACCGAGAGCTATGCCATGTCTCCTGCGGCTGCGGTAAGTGGATGGTACTTTTCACACCCAGAAAGCCGTTATTTTGGTGTAGGTAAAATAGATAAGGATCAGCTTGCAAGCTATGCCGAACGTAAACGCTTGCGTCTGGATCAAGCCCAACGTCTGCTGGCACCGAACTTGGTGGATTAGCCCACACGGCATGTGGGACAGCGCGTCCCGCAAGCCAAAAAGAGGCCTGCCTTGACGTTATACGTCGATGGTGAATCCAGAAATCAAATGCGCAGCCATCAGTACCGTGGCCGTGAAGATAACCACAATCGCCACTACGTCGGCTTTACTGTCATCCTTGGTCGCAGTGTCTACTTCTTGCTCTGGCGTTTGATCGCTCATGGTGCCCTCAATCGGCTTAAGTGTTCGGTGCATTATAAGCTCGCACTCGACCAGCACAACCTTTGGCTAGAGCTAACAGCCAGCGACTTACCGCTATGGCATATCGTTATAACGTTCGGTCAGTTGTTGGGTCTTGCAGCCACTGCTAGTGTCTGCGGTTTGATCGCCCTCATTCTCTCAGCCAACTGCTTTCATCCAGTAATCTATGTATCAATACGACGATTTTGATCGACAGTTCGTACAAGAACGCGTTGCGCACTATCGCGAACAGACCGAGCGCTATCTCGCTGGCAAGCTTAGCGAGGATGAGTTCCTGCAATTGCGTCTACGCAACGGCCTGTATATACAGCGCTTAGCCCCTATGCTTCGGGTTGCTATCCCCTACGGTACTCTGTCCAGTACTCAACTGCGCGCATTAGCCGACATCTCGATGACCTATGATCGAGGTTACGGGCATTTAAGCACCCGCCAAAATATACAATTCAACTGGCCAGATATCGCAGATGTTCCTGACATCCTCGAGCAACTGGCCAAGGTCAACATGCATGCCATACAAACCAGTGGCAGTTGCATTCGCAATGTCACCACGGATCACTTCGCAGGTGCCGCGGCTGACGAAATTGTTGACCCGCGACCTTATTGTGAACTGATTCGGCAATGGTCAACTTCGCATCCTGAGTTTGAGTGGCTGCCGCGCAAATTTAAAATTGCTGTGAGCGGTGCGGCGGTGGATCGTGCAGCAGTAGAGGTGCATGACATCGGCCTACGGGTTTATGAGGATGAGCAGCAACAACATGTATTCGATGTGCTGGTGGGCGGCGGTCTAGGACGTACGCCAGTCATTGGCGCCACTATTCGTGCAGCCTTACCTGCGAAGCACTTGCTGTCTTATTTACAAGCCATATTGCGGGTCTATAACCGTTACGGCCGACGAGACAATAAATACAAAGCACGCATTAAAATTTTAGTGCGTGCATTGGGTGCTGAATCGTTCACTGAGCAAGTAGAAACTGAGTGGGCCATGATTTTGAATGAAAGTGAACCGCTACCGGCGACGACCATCGCGCATATGCAGCAGTTCTTTACACCCCCTAAGCTGCCGGTAGTTGACCATGGGACTGGCACACTTGCCGAGCAACGCTTGCACCAGCCGGCCTTTAGCCGATGGGTTGAGCGCAATGTTTTCCCCCACCGGACCAAGGGTTATAGCAACGTCATATTGTCGACCAAAGCTATTGGCGTACCACCAGGCGACGTCAGTGCCGAACAAATGCTGGCAGTGGCGTCCTGGGCTGAGCAATTCGGCGTTGGCGAGATACGCATTACTCACGAGCAGAATTTTGTGCTACCACATATTCCCCAAGGCGACTTACTAGCGCTTTGGCAACAAGCACAGGCTGCGGACCTGGCAACGGCCAACGCAGGCTTGATCACTGATGTCATCTGCTGCCCTGGCGGCGACTTTTGCTCTCTGGCCAACGCCAAGTCCATACCCATTGCAGAAGCCATTCAACGCCAGCTCGCTGATGCTGACTTTGTGCATGACCTTGGAGATGTAGATCTCAACATTTCTGGCTGCATGAACGCCTGCGGCCATCACCACGTTGGCCACATCGGCATACTCGGCGTGGACAAAAAAGGGCAAGAGTTCTATCAAATTTCCTTGGGTGGGCATGCTGGACACTCGAATACCCAAGCCTCACTGGGCCAAATAATTGGCCCTTCCGTATCCAGGCAACAAGTGCAAGGTGTGATTGGCAAAATCATCAACATTTACTTAACGCTGCGACAACCAGACGAAAACTTCCTGAGTTGTTTTCGTCGCGTTGGTGTCGCCCCATTCAAAGCCAGCTTAAAAGAGCGACCTCATGACGCAGTTGCTTAATCAACAGGGCGGTCGCTGGAGTATAAGCGCCAGCACCGACACCGCCTGGGTAAGCCTAGAGGAATTTCAACCTGATGCAGCATTGTTGTTAGACGTTGATGCAGAGCCGCAAGCGGCATGGGCGAGCGCCCGCTTGATTGGGATCGACTTTCCGGCGTTGACCGATGGTCGAGGCTTATCGTTGGCTGCGTTGCTACGACAGCGCGTCGGCTTTACCGGCGATCTACGCGCGATTGGCGCCGTGCATGAGGATATCCTGCACTTTATGTTGCGTTGTGGCTTCACCAGTTTCGAACTCGCCGATGACCGTGACCCTGAGATCGTTTTAGGACAGCTCGCACCCTACAGTCAACACTATCAAACCTCTGTGATCAATCCAATGCCGGCATTAGTACGGTTGGCCAACACCCACTGACTGAGCCTGCTACTAAAGCAACAGTGCTATGCTTGCGTCATGGCACACGCTAACCTTATTGATTCGTTTTTTATCATCTTTTGCGGCGCGGCGTTACTGGCGACACTGAGCCTGTATTCACGTCAACCGATGCTGGTCGCCTACATCATATTAGGTTGTCTAATCGGCCCTTACGGCATTGGCCTGATTGGCGACGACCAGCACTTGGGTGAAATTGCCGAGATCGGCATTATGTTTCTGCTGTTTCTAGTGGGTTTAGATCTACAACCCAGCAAGCTGCGCAATATGTTGGGTGAATCCATGCTCACCGCTCTGGGCACCAGCATCGCTTTTCTTGTCTTTGGCACCGCCATCATGTCGGCATTTGGCTTCAGTATCGCAGAGTCGCTTACAGTCGGCCTAGCGCTGACTTTCTCGAGCACCATCTTGGGCTTGAAGCTCCTTCCGGTCACCGCTCTACACCATCGCCACATTGGGGAAATAGTCATCAGCTTGTTATTGATTCAGGACATGCTGGCCATTATCGCCATTGTTTTAGTCAGCGAGTTCACGCCGGACCTTGGGGGTATTGTTCGCAACATCGGCGGCGTAATTCTCGCTCTACCACTGCTTGCATTATT
>CACFGV010000066.1 GCA_902565895.1 K189A clade bacterium | reverse complement strand
CAGAAAAACTCAAAGCCCCACCAGACTTTATTGAACCAAGTGAGCACTGGGGGGTCGACGGCGATGCAATAGAAGCCGCCGCTTTTGCATGGCTAGCCCACCGCCGTTTGAACAACTTGCCGGGTAATGCTGTCGGTGTCACCGGCGCAGAGGGCGAGAGAGTACTAGGCGCAATCTACTGACAGCCCGTAAACGCGGTATGCAGTGCCTCAAATTGAAAATGAATTACCGCAGCCACAGGTAGAGGCCGCATTTGGATTGTTGACCACAAACTGTGATCCACTGAGGTCTTCCACAAACTCAATGGACGCGCCCTCTAAATAGGGGTAGCTCATTGAATCCACCACCATGGTTTCGCCGCCCCGCTCAACCACCGCGTCATCCTCCGCAACGTCGGTATCAAAGGTGAATCCATAAGAAAAACCATTACAACCGCCTCCCGTAACGAATACTCGAAGCAGGAGCGAGTCGTCGCCCTCCAAAATTTTGAGTGCTCTGACCTTTGCCACAGCACCTTGGGAAAATTCGATTGGTACGTTTTGCATGCCCGTTGTTTTACCTAACTGCTGTTAGCGAAAGCCGCCTTGATCTAACGTTGATACCCAACTGTTACTTTTTTGTGGCCGGTTCTGCCGTGAGCTTGGTCACCGAACTCGTTTCTTTCGTCGGTTGTTCGGTGTGCACCAATCGCCCTTCCACCTGAGCCCCTAATTGCATCTCAATAAGTGCATAAAACAAATCACCTTTTACTTGGGCACCAGTTGCCAACTCTAGGCGAGAGGTCGCGTAGACATCTCCCTCAACTCGGCCGTTTATAACCACACTGGGCGCTTTGATTTCACCAGCAACTAGGCCTTCGGGACTTACAATCAAATGCGCTTCTGGTTTTTCCGCGAGAACGTTGCCCCGTACTTCGCCTTTTACAAAGAGCTGATTGTCGAAATGCACGTCACCTTCCACTTTGGTGCCCGGTGCGATTAGCGTAATCGCCTGCTCTTTCTTGCCTTTCATCGTTTACCTCGCGCTGCGCTCATTGTCGCGGCATTAACTTATGCTTGCTGTACCAACCATTCAAAGTCCGCGCTGATCGGAGGCTTGTTTCGCTGCCGAACGTCAATGGACACGCGCTCGGGCCTAAAGCCGTCCGGCAGTTTAAGTTGTCCAATCAAGTCTTGAAAGTATCTAAACCTAAACTTTAGGGGGTATCCAACAACGGCGTTATCTTGGCTGAACGTTATTGTTTGACGTTGTTCATCCTTAAGACCTATCACCTTGATCGTGACATCACCACCCACGTATTTTCTGTTCTCAGCGACTTGAGTGATCAACACTGAAAACTGATACACCGATGGGGTGCCCGTGGAGAACAAGGCGAGGTCAGCAACGCGCAAGCCTTCTGCTTCGCTGCCTACCTCCATGAGATCTCGATAAAAGCTTACCGCTTCCTCTAGCTCTGCTTTTTCACTCAGTACGCCGCTCAACTGCGCTCGAAGCTCGCGTGCAGCTTGCTCTTGCACATTCGACGCTAGTTCGGCGGCCACCAACTGTTTTTGCAATTGCTGGTTTTCGTCTGTAGTGACCGTAAGTTGCTTAATCAAAGCGCCATTTTCGAATATAGCTTCTTTTCCAAACCATTGGCCGGACGCAAAGCCAATCAGCAAGCAGATAACCAGCGCCATAGCACCCACCGCGAGTTGTCTAATGTTCTGCTTAGGCGAATGGCGCACAACCTTGTATTGCATAAGAGTCTTAACCGGTGACCTTCACTTGGGGATTACAGGATCGCTGTTATCTTCACGTCGAACAAATTTCCTATATGTCGTGCCCGCAAGATCATTTACGATTGCGGCGCGCACACATGCGTGTTTGGCATATTCGCCAGTACAGCTTAACCAGATTTATTTATTTTACAAAGTCGTTGTCAGGAACCCGTTAAATGTCCGTTTATCTAGTACTTAAAGCGTTGCACTTAATTAGCGTCGTGACCTGGTTTGCTGGCATATTCTATTTGCCGCGTTTATTTGTTTATCACTCAACGGCAGAGGATCAAGTCAGCAAGGATCGTTTCGTGGTAATGGAGACGAAGCTGTATCGGCTTATCATGAACCCCTCAATGATCATCACCTTGGTCTTGGGCATCTGGATGCTGGCACTAAATTGGGCTGGGTATTCAAGCCAGGTTTGGATTTGGGTCAAGATCGTGCTGATCGTCGCCTTGGTAGGCTACCATCACTACTGTCTCGGGATCGTTAAAGCATTTACTCGCGGTGAAGTGCGCCACAGCGAAAAATTCTTTCGTATCTTTAATGAAATTCCCGTGCTTATCCTTGTCAGCGTGATATTTCTCGCTGTGCTGAAACCGTTTTAACCCACGAACCACTGCTGAGGTCTTAATGAACCGCTACCAGTCTTCTGCGCTAATGCAGCGCGCATGTCATTTTATTCCTGGCGGCGTGAACTCGCCGGTCCGCGCATTTAAAGGTGTTGGCGGCGATCCGATTTTCTTTGACCACGCCGACGGAGCGCACATTTTCGATGTAGATGGCAATCAATACGTTGACTACATCGGTTCATGGGGGCCCATGGTGCTTGGACACAATCATCCACCAACCATCGCTGCGGTCCAGCAACAAGCGAGTAAAGCTTTGGGTTTTGGAGCGCCCACTGAGGTCGAAATAACGCTTGCTGAAGCCATAGTGCAAAGAATCCCCAGTATGCAACAGGTACGCATGGTGAACTCCGGCACGGAAGCGACAATGTCCGCGATCCGCCTGGCGCGCGGCTACACCGGTCGCGACCTTATATTAAAGTTTACCGGTTGTTACCACGGGCACTCGGACTCGCTGCTTGTTAAAGCAGGCAGTGGCGTTCTCACTCTGGGGTTACCCAATTCACCAGGCGTGCCGGCAGATCTTGCAGCCTGCACCTTATCGATTCCGTTTAATGACCTCAGTGCTGTTGAACAAGTGTTCTCCGAGTATCAAGGGAAAATAGCCTGCGTTATTGTCGAACCCATCGCGGGCAATATGGGGTGTATTCCTCCTTTACCGGGCTATCTACAGAGCCTTCGAGACATAACAGAGCAGGACGATTCGCTGCTCATCTTTGATGAAGTTATGACTGGCTTCAGAGTTTCATCCGGCGGCGCCCAAACGCTGTATGGCATTAAACCGGACTTGACGACGTTAGGAAAAATTGTTGGTGGTGGCTTGCCCGTTGGAGCATTTGGCGGTCGTGAAGATGTAATGCAGCAGATTGCCCCTGCAGGGCCTATCTATCAGGCCGGTACATTGTCTGGTAACCCCCTAGCCATGGTGGCTGGACTCTCAACCCTAGAGCATCTAACCCCAGAGGTTTACGAAGCCATTAGCAAC
>CACFGV010000065.1 GCA_902565895.1 K189A clade bacterium | reverse complement strand
ATGGCTGCAAAGCCGGTTTTCAGAGGATTGGACTGGGCAATGGATGCCGCAGCGTACGCCCCAAGTGCCACCGGTGGAGTGATGTACGACAGCATGGCCCAGTACAGGATAAACAGGTGCACGCTTAATGGGTCTAAGCTTTGACTTACAAGCGCCGGTGCCAGCACCACTGCAAGAAAAATATATGCCGCGGTAACTGTCATACCGATGCCCAGTACGAAACTGGTGGCTGCGCCCATAAAAAGCAGTAAGCCGATGTCGTCGCCAGCAAGGCTTAAGAGATCGTTAACCAGTGTGCCACTTAGACCGGTCAGTGAGAGCGAGCCGACAATAAGTCCCACGCCCGCCAGAACCACCACCAGCTCAATAAGCAGTTTGCCGACGCCGTAGAGTAACGTCACCAACCCGGATAAATCGAAACGATGGGTTTTGGAAAATTGATTCAGCACTAACAGGGCAGCGGTTGCGTAGTAGGGAGCTATAGACTCGCGCTGCAAGAAAATCAGCAAAAAGATCAGTAGTGCAAAGGCGCCGAGATAAAACCAGCCCGATTTAAGGGTATTTGTTAGGTCCGGAATGTCGGCGGGCGCCAGTCCGGTCACACCTTCACGACCTGCATAAGCATCGATCTGCAAGTACAAGCTCGCAAAGTACAGGGCAGCGGGTAGTGCCGCGGCAGCGGCGACATCAATATAGGCGATGTCCAGGAGCGTCGCCATAACAAATGCGGTAGAACCCATAATGGGTGGTAACAGTACGCCGCCGGTAGAGGCACAAGCCTCGACACCGCCGGACACATGGGGCGCCATGCCAGACTTACGCATAGCTGGAATTGTCAATTGTCCGGTGGTTAGGACATTGGTCACCACGCTGCCGCTCATAGAACCCATAAGCCCGCTGGATACGATGGCGACCTTCGCCGGGCCACCTCGTTGCTTGCCCAACAAGGCAAAGGCCAGATCGAGAAAGAACTGACCGCCGCCGGTATGTTGTAACACCACACCAAAGACAACAAAGCCGATGACCAGCTCGGCAAAGGCGCGGAAGGGCAATCCGAAAACACTCTCAATAGATAAAAAGTGATAAGACGCTGTTTCTGCCCAGGTTGAAGGCAGGCCGTTCAGTGGACCAGGCATGAACTCGGTGACCACGGGCAATATTGAGAACACGCCGGCAATAATGCAAAGAGGCCAGCCCGCGGCTCGACGCAGGGCTTCCAACAGGATGATCCATAGCGCCATCGCTGCGCAAACGGCCTGATCAGGCGCCGCAAACTCCCACGCTTCGTCTAGGGCTTGTTCCGCGGTGACAAAAAACCCGCCGAGAATAACAAGGCTTATCGCAACTAAAGGCCAATCGATCCAGGGCTTAGTGGGGTAGGTAATGAATGCCCAAGGTGCCAATAACCCTAATAGGGCATAAAAGTACTGGGTCTCGATGCCTATTAGGCTCTGGAGCCATTGTTGATTGTCAAATAACCGTAAGGTATCCATGGCGAGCAACAGCGCCAAGCTTGCCAACAGAGCCACGAGGCCCCGGATGGCGGGATGGGGAGATGCTTGCATTATTTACCGCCGGCGCTGGTTGTTATTGGGCTTTTTCGTCAGCGCCATATTGGGTCGAAGCCGGCCTGCTTGAGCACCCTAGCGCGGCGGCTGAGCCATGCGCTGGCAAAATCGTCATGATCTTGGGCGTTATGATCTTGCCAAGCCTGGGCTAAGACATCTTGTCTCTCGATCAGTCGCGCGTTGTGTGCGTCTGCAGCTTCACTCCAAACCCCGATAGATTTGAAATAACGAATGGCGCCCGCATGGAAGGGCACCACCCATTGGAAGTTCTGTCGATCCATAGCCCAGCCGATACTGCCAGGATCAGCATTCTTGTAGTCGTCGTAGTGAATGTGAATGGCTTTAGCCAGATCGTGCACGACCTGCTCGTCCTGTTTTGCCAGCGTGATCAGCATGGGGTAAGGGTAGGTGGCGCCCTCATGGGGCTGTGCTTCAGAGATGGCTGCGCCTCGAGTGGCAATGTGTTTTTGCATAAACGGCACAACCTTGTCCATGCGCTGCCAACAGCCTTCATCGTCATGGGGTGCTGGAGGCCAAAATATGCCCCGTGGCGATGCCTCCAGTTTGCGAGTTGGTCCAGACACTGTGGTGGCGTAAGCCGCGTCTACTTGGTCATTAACAATGCCCGTCCACATGGCGTTGTAGCCTGGAAAATCGACGCGCCTTACGTCGTCCCAGGTTAAGCCGCCACAGGCTAAAAAAGCCTCGGTGGTAACGTTCAGGGCCGGCGCACCACGGACATACGGCACGCGTTTGCCACGCAGATCGGCATAGGTCTTTATGCCTAAATCGTTTGCCACGCCTAAGGCCTGATTACTGTCGCCATGGGAGGCAATAACCAAGCGCAACGGCATGGGCCCCCAGGTTTTGCCTGCAAATTGAAAAACACCTTCCTGAGCGAAGTAGGTGGCGACGCCGTTTGCAGAAAATTGCACCCGACCGCGTTGTAACGGCAGCAGCCGAGACACATCGTTCTTACCCGGCAGAATCCTTAAGTTCACGTTGTAGTGATCTTTTAATGCTTTGCCGATACCCACGGCTTGGTTGTAGCCGGTGGTACCCAGGTTGTAGGCACTCCAGGACATAGTACGAGGAAATTTCGGTTGAAATTCGGTGGCTTCACTATAGGCCAAGGTACTGACGCACAGCAGCGTGGCGCCGAATAAACGATAGATAATCCCTGAAGTCATTAGCCCCCCTAGAGCGAAAACAAAGACCGCGCAGCATGCGGTCTTAGGCAATGTAGGGTTTGCCATAGAAGCGGTCAAGGCGCGGGCGTGGTCAGGCGACCCGCGTCAACTTTCATGGTTAAATCTCGGCGCCAAAAGTAGCTGTGGGTCAACATAGGTATGAGGCCTCAAGCTTTTAGCAAGCATTGGATAATTTCTGCCCAAGGGAACAACGACAATGGGTCGACTACAGCGAGATCATGGCGGGCACATTGTTGGGCTACGTACTTTTTCACAGGTGTTGACTCGGCATGGCGCATTTATGGGGTCGGTGGCGCTGGTATTGACCTTAGTTATGGGTGCGCCAGCGTTGGTGCAGTCTCTGGCCGTGTTGTTCGACCAACCAGGTCGCTATGTGCTGGCTATCGGCTTGGTGGTTACTGGCTTTGTAGTTTATTTACGTGTTCGCGGATTGACTGGGGGTCGCTACCAAGCCTGGTGGATCGTTTACTTGTTTTACATCTCCGCGGTTGAGGAAATTGCGTTCCGTCTGTATCTGCCAGTGGGCCTAAATCCGCTCTTAGGTCCTGAGGCTGCGATCATTGCCAGCAATGCGGTGTTCGGTGCTATTCATTACGTCACCCTGCGTTGGAAACTT
>CACFGV010000064.1 GCA_902565895.1 K189A clade bacterium | reverse complement strand
AAAAGAGCCCCGGCGCTTAGGTAGATCAACAAAGTCACCTGGACGCTTTTCAGCACGAGACTGCATGGCCTCTTGCATCTCCTGACCCTGCATCATCGAAGCATTCCAAATGGCGATGTAGTCTAAGGTGTCGGCAGTGCTGTGATCTTTGGAATAGTTAATCATGCGCTTGCAACCGTACACCGCTAGAGGTGCTTTCTCGGCAATTTCCGCAGCAATCGCCATAACACCCTTTAGCATGGTCGCTTGATCGGCAAACACTTGGTTAACCAAGCCGACAGATTTGGCCTCGTCAGCATTCATACGGCGACCGGTATACGCTAATTCGCGCACCAAGCCCTCGGGCATTTGCTGCACCAGACGAGGGAATGTACCCACGTCGGCGGTCATACCAATGTTGGTTTCAAAAATCGTAAAGAAGGCATCAGCAGTGGCGTAACGCATATCGCAGGCCGTGACCATGTCCACGCCGCCGCCCACACAGCCACCCTGAATGGCTGCGAGAATAGGCAACCGGCAAGCTTCTAAAGCATTGAAAGATGCTTGGGTTTTGCGTGCTGAATCGTAAAAAGCCGCGCCGTGGCGAATGTTGTTGCGACGCGCCTCATCTTTGTCAGCAGAGTGCCGCGGAGCGAACGCCGCTAAGTCCATACCGGCAGTAAATACTGGGCCAGTCGAAGAAATCACAATGACACGCGCTCGGGCGTTGTCATCAATATCAGCGATAACCTCGGGCAACTGATCCCAGAATTCAGGGATCATGCTGTTACGCTTCTCAGGCCGATTCAAACAAATGTGTGCAATGTGATTTTCGATAGAAACGTCGAAACACGCGAATTTTTCAATAGACAAGTGAACTCCCCAAGGCTTACCAAAGCAGTGGAGTATATCCATCCAATATGCCTTGCCGCTACCTATCGCGAGGCCTGCCCCGCAGATCATAGTCGCCCTGTATAGGTGGCGGAGGCCTGCCCCCGCGCAAGCGGGGGTTAGCTAAACAACACCCCATGCAGATAACGCCCTGGCATCAGTGTAAATGAACCTGCGATCAGCACCGCGCCGATATACATCGATAACATACTGTACTTATGGCTCGTCACGTCGTGGTTTTTCGCTGCGATGTAGGCTCGCGGTACGGTGATAAGAACTAATAAACTGAATAAATGAATAAAACCAAAGTGATTTAGCAAGGTTGGTCCGACCTCGGCGCTCATAAAAAGCGTGATGATCGCTGTTAGCAGCGTTAACATCATGTAGATTTTACCCAACAGCCTATGCACTGGTGTGCCTTTTGCGAATGCCAACAACAAGCCGCCTAACAGTGCTGCAGGCAGCACAGTGCTTAGGTGCCAGTACATGAGGTCTTGATAGTTCATAGGATAATCCTAGTACCTTAGTTAGATCCTGCCCGGTGTTTTGTTTGAGAACAATGCATGTCTGGGTACAACTGAATCCGCCGTCTCTAAAGAACACCTTTTGACTGAAGAACGAGTTTTTTAGTAGTCGTTCCGTATCCGGTCTTTCTAGGTTGTTTTTACTCCGGAAGGTGGATCGTTGTTGGCATGTGCTGACGAGCGGCGGCATTTTGGAGACAGTCGGTAAATTTGTCCTATCATCATTAAATGGCCCCTTGGCGAATGACCTTTCGCGAAATATCCTCTGAGCTTGGGCTTTAGCATTAACAACACGGGGGAATAGCATGACCACACAAATCGATACTGGAACAGAGGACTTGTTGGCCACTTTGGATGGGGGGGTGCTGACACTGACCCTAAATAGACCAGAAGCGCGTAACGCGATGTCGGGAGACATGACCGCGGCCTTGGCTGAGCAATTGGCTGACGCTGAGCTAAATCCGAGGGTCAAAGTCATCGTTTTAACCGGCGCAGGCAAGGGTTTTTGCGCGGGTGGTGATGTAAAGGGTATGGCCGCTAAAGGTGACGGTACGGTAGGGGACAATACAATTGATGGTGCAATTCATCGTCAGCGCGTTAATCAACGTAACACTGCAGGCAAGCTCTACAGCATGCCGAAACCTACGCTTGCTGTATTGCCTGGCGCTGCTGCCGGTGCCGGGCTGTCATTGGCCCTAGCGTGCGACCTGCGGATTATGTCGAGTAATGCAATCATGACGACGGCCTTTGCTCGCGTCGGGTTCTCCGGTGACTACGGGGGTACCTTTTTCATGTCCCAGCTTGTGGGTTCAGCAAAGGCTCGCCAGCTCTACTTCTTGTCTGAAAGGGTCAGTGCGGAACAAGCTCTAGACCTTGGTTTGACCAATTGGGTTTGCGATGCCGATGAGTTAGCGATTAAAACCAAGGAAATTGCTGGTCAACTGGCTGCTGGGCCGACGGTAGCGTTTCGTTACATGAAAGAGAACTTTGCCAGAGCCTTATCCTCCGGTGATGTAGACGATTGCTTGGACTTAGAAGCAACCCATCACGTTCACTGTGGCCAGACAGAAGATCACCGCAACGCTACAAAAGCCTTTGTGGAAAAACGCGAACCGGTATTCCAGGGGCGTTAGTCTTCGCTGCGGTAGCCTGCGTTGCGGATAATTCCTTGTGCAGCGTCGCTGCGTAGGTAAGAAATAAACGCCTGCGCAGCGGCGTTATCCGCACCACGGTTGAGCAGAATGGCATCCTGGCGGATCGGGGTGTGTAATTTTTCGTCTACCAGCCAATAGCTGCCCTTATTGGGGCGCTGTGTCAGTTGTGCCAAGGCGATAAACCCAACGTCGGCATTGCCGCTACTGACCAAGCCATAGGCTTGGCCGACATTTTCGCCGCGCACCATGCGCGAATTTAAGTGCTCGAACAGATCCAGGGCTTTCAGTGTCTCCACTGTCGCAAAGCCGTAGGGTGCGAGCGCTTCGTTTGCATAGGCAATGCGTTTGCTGGCCGACAGCATCAATACCGCTTCAGAGCGCGTCAACTCAGTTTCAGAACGTTTGCGTGACCATAAAACCAAGCGTCCAATAGCATAGGTGAAACGAGCATCCTCATGGGCCAAGCCGTCATCGACTAATTGCTCAGGGCGAGCTTGATCTGCCGATAGAAATACATCAAAAGGGGCGCCGTAACGAATCTGCGCATACAACTTGCCGCTAGAGCCAGAAGCTAACGATATATTTAAGTCAAATCTGTGATGGAAGTCTTTCGCTAAAGCGTCAGCGGTTGAAAGAAAGTTGGTTGCCACTGCGACCACCGCGCGCCCTTCGGTTGCCTCCGCTTTGTGTGCAGGCATCAACACCACTAATAACAATGTAACGAACCCGAAAATGCGCAAAACCATAAGAGCCAAAGGTGACCACAGAACGCGAAACTTATTATTAGTCAGTATGTGCCGAAAAGGGCATCAAGGCGAGGTAGAGCGAGGTAGGAAATGAGCGGGGTGATGGCTACGAACAGATGAACAGCTGATCGATCTCAACAAAGCGCTGTTGTTGTTGGGCTTCTGGTTGCAACGGGCTGCCATCGTGCTTAGGCATCCATTCCAACAGGGTACGCTGCTCGGTAGCGCTTTGCATCACAAAAACGCAACCCTGGGCAATACGGACTAGGCACCAACTGGGTTGGATTGATTGTTGACTGAG
>CACFGV010000063.1 GCA_902565895.1 K189A clade bacterium | reverse complement strand
AGGTCATGACTGCACGACGGGAAGGACAATCTGGTTACATACAAGCGAACCCTCTAGACGGACCGGAGGTATTACCCGTTCCAGAACCCACCCGCGATCTACAACACGCCTTGGACGACTTGCATCTTTATGGCTGCTGTATTTTGTTGGATGCGTTATCCAGAGAAACGGTCGCTGATTTAGCTGAGCGAATCGATCGGCAATACGATGCGGAACAGGCGCTTGGAGACTTACGTCCAGATCTTGGACCTAGCAACAAACAAGTGTTGCCAAATCTTGTGAACAAAGGCAGTCACTATCTGGATTTGGTAGAACACCCAAACACTCATGCGACTGCGAGCTATCTACTGGGCAAGAGCTGGTTACTGTCGAGCTTAACAGCTCACCTATTTGTGGGAACAACCACCAGCTCTGAATTGATCCATCGCGATCAGGGGCAAATTCCCGCGTCCGTGGATTTTCCTGCGCTGTGTAACTTGTTTTATTTACTGGACGACTTCACACCAGACCGAGGCAGTACAGTGATCTTTCCTGGCAGTCATCGTTGGCCGCTAGAGCACCGCATTCAACCGCCGGCAGCAGTGCAAGGTCATCAGGTTACTGCACCGGCCGGTAGTTTGTTTGTATTCGAAGGCCGGCTTTGGCACGGCACTGGTGCTAATTTAACAGGTCATCGACGACGTGCTGTGTCAGTTTTTTGCTCTTCGCCTTGGGTGCGCCAGCAAGAGAATGCCTGCGTCTCTGCCAGCAGAGATGTCTTCGACCAAGCCAGTCCGAACTTAAGGGCTCGCTTGGGACTGAGGACTTACGGCACCTTGGGCAACATCAATGGTACCCGGGTAGAGAATCAGCGCGCCGCTTTCGGCAGCACCGAAGTTGGATTTCCAGAAGCACTCATAGGAGAGAACGCAGAACTGATACCGTTGCCTGCGACGCGTAAAGTTAGGTAACTAGAGCCACCGCGCTTTATGGGGAAGCGAGCTGTAGCTGTTATCAATATCTGACTCATGGGGGGAGCTAAGTGTCAGAACAAAAACCATTAACAACCTATCAAATGGCGTCATACGGTGGCCCCTCGCTGCCACTTTCTATGGTTGGCTTGCCATTAGCGGTGTATCTCACCCCGGTATATGCAGACTCAGCAGGCTTCGGCCTTAGCCTAGGTTTTGTTGGATTAGTGCTGGCACTGTCCCGGGTTTTCGACGGCGTCACTGACCCAGTCATTGGGTTTTTATCGGATCGCATGAAAACTCGTTGGGGTCGCCGTCGACCTTTTATTTTGATTGGTATGCCAATTTTTATGTTGGGGGTGTGGCTGCTGTGGATACCGCCAATAGAGTTCACAGAAGTCACATTCTTGGGCATGACTTTTAACACCGGTTACCCCTATTTGCTGGCGGTGCTGGTGATTATGTACATCGGCGCCACCATAAAAGATGTGCCGTACTCTGCCTGGGGTGCCGAACTAGCCCAGGGTTATAACGAACGCACCTTGATCATGAGTTGGAAAGAAGCCTTTACCGTTACCGGCTCGTTAATTGGCGCGATGACGCCAGCGGTGATCGTATTCTGGGGTTATACCAAACCCACGGATAACGTCTATTTCTTGACCATCGCCTTGGTCATTATCATGCCGATCCTGATCTTTAACATGCTCGCGGTAGTACCGGAACATCCAGTGCAAGAGCGCAACAGCAACCGCTTACCCCTACGTGAGAGCTTTAAATACGTTTGGGCAAATGAGCCCTATCGCAAGCTGGTCATCATCTTCTTGTTTTCAACAATTGGTTCAGCAATGACCAACTCGTTGAGTTTTTTCTTTGTAAAACACGTTTTGCTAGCAGGTGAGTTGTACGGCTTTTACTTAGCGCCTTACTTTCTCTCACAGATTGTAGCCATTCCATTATGGTTCAAACTTTCAGCCAAGGTTGGCAAGCACCGCGCCACCATGGCAGCAATTTTCTGGTACGCGCTATGGTCCTGTTTCATTCCGCTGATCGCCATAGCACCCCAGGAGTGGTTCCAAGCAATGGAACTGTCAAAGTTATTGGCCTTCTTACCTGACAGCTGGATGGTTGGCTTAAATGCTCAATTCGAAGGCATACCCACCGGCAAATTTGCCCTATTCATTGGTGTTATGTGCTTAAAAGGCAGTGCGATCGGCGCGCTTAGTGCCTTACCTTACGCCATGGCGGCGGATGTGATCGATCTTGATAGTGCGCAAACCGGCAAACGCCAGGGTGGCGCGTACTTCAGCATTTGGACCATGACCCGCAAACTGGCTTATGCCCTGGGATTAGTAGTGGGCACCACCGCTGCAACCATCGTCGGTTTCAACTCCTTAGCGGATCCAATCACTGATCCTAACAGTTCCAATTCGCTGATTTGGTTAGCCTGCTTGTATTCTATTGTGCCTGCTATTTTTAAGTTCATAGCGGTACCCATGTTGTGGAACTACTCTCTAACAGAAGAGGCGCTGGAGAAAATTCAAGCGGAGATTGCTGAAAACGAACAGCAACCAGCCACTGCAAGCACCTAGCTTGCTCATAGTAGGCCTAAGTATCTGGCCACCTGGGTTGGTCATAAGAAGTGTGTGCACAAGCGCTAGCAGCTCGCTGCACACGGCGTTTAGACTGGTCAGGTTTCCGTTGTAGGAGCAGGCATGCCTCACGCTAAGCCGCTAACCCCTGTGATTGGTGCTGAAATATCAGGCATCGATTTGCGCCAACCTCTGAGTCTTGATGGTGTCCAGTGGCTTACCGATCAGCTGATCCGTTACAAGGTCGTATTTTTTCGTGATCAGGACATCGACCCCCAACAACATCTTGATTTCGCTAGAGACTTTGGGCCATTAGAAACCCATCCGGTGAACCCCAAAGACGGCTTTCCTGAACTGTTAGTCTTGCACAACGATGCCAATCGCCCAGCCGCCGATACCGCTGTATGGCACTCTGATGTGACTTGGCGACCAGAACCCTCGTTGGGATCGGTACTCATTGCGCGCGAGGTTCCAAAGGTTGACGGCGACACTTTGTTCGCCAACATGGAAGCGGCGTATCGAGGGCTGGATGACGTGACCAAGGCATTGATTAAGGATCGACGCGCCATTTATCAATTTGAGCCAATGCGCCAGCACCTTCTGCAAAGTGGAGCAGATGCAGAAAAAATGGCTAAATTCGAGAACAAATAACCCAAGACAACACACCCTATCGTACGCAGCCATCCAGTTACCGGTGAAAAATCGATCTACGTCAACAGACTTTTTACTGTAGGCATAGAAGGGATGACGGATGCGGAAGCGCAGCCGTTGTTAAACAAGTTGTTTGCGACTGCATCCCATCCCAAATACCAATGCCGATTTCGATGGCACAAACACTCGATGGCTTTTTGGGATAACCGCGCAGCGCAACATTACGCCACCGCGGACTACTATCCACACGAGCGCCTTATGGAGCGCGCAACCATTGAGGGTGACCGTCCGGTGTGACAGCGCCAGGGCTATAAGGTTTAGTCTAAGTCGAGACGCTTAGTTAGATCGCGCTTACACGATAGTTGGTAATGTATGATGCTCGACACGTTATATTTAGCAGCGAATTGCTGGGTTTTGCCAACGCGATTAAACCCTAGCACGGCGATTCCGCTAACTTCTGCACCGCGCTTTTCCAGCAACTTAACCAGTCCTTTGAGCTGACCACCTGTTTCTACCCAGTCGTCGATCAGTAATACGCGGTCACCTTTTTTTATTAG
>CACFGV010000062.1 GCA_902565895.1 K189A clade bacterium | reverse complement strand
CAAACTCTTTTTGGACGGTGAGTTAGGCGCCGAGGAAGGACGCAAAAAAATTCGCCAAGTACTCAAAGAGCTGCAAGCGAATGAAGCCGACCGGGGTATTGAACTGGTGCAAGTAGCGTCTGGTTATCGCTTTCAGGCACGGCAAGAGCTGAGCCCTTGGGTCAGTCGCTTGTGGGATGAGAAACCACCTCGGTATACCCGTGCGCTGCTCGAAACCTTAGCGATTATTGTGTACAAGCAGCCTGTCAGCCGTGGCGATATAGAACAAATTCGTGGTGTTAGCGTCAGTCAAAACATTATGCGCATGTTACTGGAGCGAGAGTGGATAAAAATAGTTGGGCAGCGTGAGGCTCCAGGTCGCCCCGCAATCTATGGCACCACAAAAGCATTTTTAGATTATTTTGGAGTACGCAGTCTGGATCAGTTGCCGCCACTGGATGAGATTCGCGAACTGGTGGAACCGGTGCTTGACCCAGAGGCCCCAGCAGCGGCTCAGCCCAGTAACAACCGCCCATCGGCCGAGGACCAAGACGACCCAGCAAGCGAACAAAATGAGGTGGTCTTAGAAAAACCGGACGAGACGGAAAACAGTGCTCGAAGCGCGGACATGGAAGCAACCGCAGAATGGCACAATGCTGATCCGTCAATCGACAACAGCGACGGCGCTGAAACAACCGAGTAGCCTCAACGGTATGACAACCCGACAGCCCAAGCCCGATCAAGGGGACGGCGAAAAATTACAAAAAGTGCTGGCGGCTCAGGGTTTTGGCTCGCGACGGCAGATGGAAAATTGGATTACCGAGGGTCGGGTGTTGGTCAACGGTCAGACCGCCCACTTAGGTCAGCGCGTGGTAAAGCAAGATCAACTGGTGGTTGATGGCCAGACCGTATCTGAACGACGCTCGAATGCACCGCAGATACTGCTACTGAACAAGGCTGGTGGCACAGTGTGCAGCCGTCGCGACCCTGAGAAACGCCCAACTATATTTGATCAGTTGCCGAGGTTGAGGGAAGGCCGATGGATTACCGTTGGCCGCCTAGACATGGCCACTACCGGCTTGTTACTGCTGACCAATGATGGGGAGTTGGCCCACAAACTGATGCACCCCTCAACGGGCATGGACCGTGAGTACGCGGTGCGCATCAATCGCAAGTTGGATGACGATGCTCTGCGTCTGTTGACCGAAGGCGTGGTGGTGGAAGGCGAAGACATGCGCTTTTCCGATATCCGTTACTACAATGGTAGCGAAAATAATTTTTGGTACCACGTTGCGCTTATGGAGGGTAAGAACCGCGAAGTCCGACGTTTGTTTGACGCAGTGGGAGCTACCGTAAGTCGCCTGAAGCGGGTGCGCTATGGGCCAGTGATCCTGCCGTCATGGCTGACGGTAGGGCACTGGGCGTCGATGCAGCTCGACGATCTGCGTAGACTCTACAAGCTAATGCGTATGCCCATCCAAGGCAGCGATCTGCAAGCCGCTCAGCGCCTTAAGCGTTCCAAGGTGGCAAAAACCAGTTGCCTGGTGCCGTATCCGGATTTGCCAGAGCGTTAAGTAGCCGTCGGTTATCACTCTTGCCAGTTGCGGGCGTCTAATTGCGCACCCGTAGTAGGGAGCTCGCGAGCAATGGAACCCGGCAATAAACTACCGGCGAGTAAGAATACGAACAAACTCATGTGTTGCTCTGGCGTCGGCAGAGTCGTTGGATCTTCTAAGGGATAGGCTTCGCGGCGCATGGCTGTGCGAGTGCCTCCTGGGTTAATGCTGTAAACACGGATCTTGCCAGCGGTTTCTGTCTCGTCAGCAAGAATCTGATTTAAGCCTTCTAGGGCAAATTTTGACGCTGAATAAGCGCCCCAGTATGCCCGACCTTGCTGACCCACCGTTGACGACACATGGATCACACAACTGTGGTAGCTGGCATCTAACAATTCAAACAAGCCCTGATTCAACATAAACACAGCATTTACATTGGTCTGCATAACAGCCTGCCACTGTTCGACAGGATAGTGGGCGATGGGCACCTTGGGACCAAGCATAGACGCATTGTGTACCAGTCCGTGCAGACCGCCGTAGTGGCTGCGTATCGACTCGACCAAAGTCGCGACAGTAGTGCCGTCCAGACGCGCCAAGTCGCAGGGAACAATGACGGGGTCGGTATTGGTGTGCTGATTGATCCAATCAAAAACCGTTTCGAGCTTACTGCGGGTACGACCCAGCAAAATAACGTTGGCGCCGAGGCACGCCAGAGTCTTTGCTAGGGCTTTGCCAATGCCGTCGCCTGCACCGGTAACGACTATTTGCTTTCCACTTAATGTCTGCGCGTTAAGGATGGGTTGCAGAAACTTTGGCCAGTCGCCCACCAAAGCAGCCAGCTCTGGGTAGTTTCTTATCGCATCGTCTGTCATGAACTCGCTTAACGTCAGCAGGGTTTGCGTGCATGCACCAAGTAGTTGGTACTCGTATCTTTGCTGATACGGCACTTTCGGGTCAGCGGATTGTACTGCATACCACTGATGTCCATAACATCTAATCCAGCATCGCGCAGCGCCTGAGCGAGTTCGCTTGGCTTTATGAACTTGCTGTACTCGTGAGTACCGCGAGGCAAAATATTCAGCACATATTCTGCACCTAAAATCAGCAGTGCATAGGCTTTGGGATTGCGGTTAATGGTGGAAAAAAATAAGTCGGCGCCGGGTTGTGCTAACTCGGCGCAGGCAGCCACGGTATCGGCGTAAGCGGTGACGTGCTCCAGCATTTCCATACAGGTTACGGTTCTGAACTCGCCGGCACGTTGAGCTGCCAACTGTTCTGCGGTGGATTCTTTATAGTCGATGGCCACGCCAGCCTCTAGGGCATGTAACTTGGCAACACCTAGGGCTTTTCCTGCCATGTCGATGCCTACGGTTTCTACACCGCTGACTGCTAAAGACTCGCTTAGAATACCGCCACCGCAGCCCACATCTACGGTGGGGCCAGCGCCAAGGTCTGTTCGTTCACGGATGTACGCAAGACGTGCTGGATTGATGTCGTGCAAGGGTTTGAAGTCCCCGTTTGGGTCCCACCAGCGGTGCGCTAGGGCGTCAAATTTTTCTATCTCCGGTAAGTCGACGTTCGCTTCGGATTGCATGCAAGCCTCTGTCTGGCGTGAACTGCTGCTAGGCCAGCTGAAGTTGCCAGCGTTGCGCCTTGCGGCACAGTTCATCAAGGTTAATTTTGGTTAATTGTCCATTTCGGACCAGTGCCCGACCAGCTACCAACACGTCGCTGACCGCACTGCCAGTGCTATTGTGCACAAGGCTTGCGAAAGGATTGTGAACGGGGGTCATGTTCGCTCTGCGTGTATCCACAGCGATCAGATCCGCGCTCTTACCGGGCTCTATAGAACCGATTTCTCGGTCCATACCTAAGACCGTAGCGCCGTCTAGGGTTGCCATTTTCAACATCATGCTGGCGTCGCCCTGGGTTGGATCCGCAGCCTCGTGTTTCGCAAGCAAACTGGCTAGACGCAGCTCTGCAAATAAGTCCTGGCTGTTGTTTGATGCGGCGCCGTCGGTACCAATAGCTACCGTGATGCCCTGATCTTGTAACGTGGCCACGGGACAACTGCCGCTGGCCAACTGCATATTGGAGCTTGGACAGTGCACGACGTTGGCGCGAGTGGCTGCCATCATTTCAATGTCCGCAGGTTCAAGCTCGGTCATATGCACCGCTTGCAGGCGTGGTCCTAACAGACCCAGATCGTTCAATAATTGCACATAACCATGGCCCAACTGCTGCTGGGCTTGCTCAGCCTCGCGTTTATTTTCGTGCAGGTGAATATGAATCGACGCGTCCAGTTCATCTGCGAACATAGCAATTTGGGTGAGGTGTTTTTGCTCCACGCTGTAGGCACTGTGGGGCCCAAAGGCGATGTTAATGAGCGGATGGTGCCGGTACTCGTCGTATAAATTCAAAGTTTTGTGCAGGCTGTCGTCGGCGTCTCGCGCCCAATTGGTGGCGAAGTTAATGACCGGCGCCGCAATTTGACAGCGCATACCGGTTTGGTGGGCCACTCGGGCCACGGTTTCAGGAAAGAAGTACATATCGGCAAATGTC
>CACFGV010000061.1 GCA_902565895.1 K189A clade bacterium | reverse complement strand
CATTGAAGGTCAGATGAAACGTATCGGTGACATTAAAGCCGGTCTTAAGAGCGAGCACCGGGTCATCCTGAACCGTTATCGCACAGGCTATTTTTTTATTCTCGTCGATCTGGCAGGGTGCTCGCTCCAATACTTTATAGTTGCCGCCTTTTGCCCAGCCCTGGTAGTACAAGATTCTTGCTGAACTAGTGGTTGCGTGTTCTAACAAAGGCGCGAGCTGCTCTGGATCAAAGGAGTAGAAGGCATCGATCATTCGCTCAGCAACGGCAAGTTGCCGAGCTTCCGACGTAGCCGCTTCGGACTCTAGGTGGTGCATGGCGAAACTGCGCGCAGACATCATCAGTAGCGCTGCCATGAGCAGCACGGTAAAGAGCGCGGCGCAAAACGAAATGCCTAAATTGCTGCCTAAGGGCTTGGTCGTTGTTTTGGAAAGCATAGGTTCTACCTCTGTGTTGTGGGCTCTTGAATTGTTGTACCTGCCAAATAAAAACCGCGTACTAATGCGCACACGTTAGCGTTATTGGTGGTCAAGATAGGCGCGCCAACCGCCATAGTGAGTGATTTCTGTTGCCCCCTCCAGGCCGGCTTGTTCACACAAGAAACCCTGCACTTGCTGGCCGCTTTGCAACGTCACAAGACCAATGCCCAAGGGACTGGGAATCTCTGTAACGAAGCTGGCGAAAGCCTCTGCGGGAAGCCGCCAAATTTCTACCTCGATTGCCGTATCAACAGTTTGGTCGCGAACCATGCCTGGGCGCATGGGTGGGCCGCCGGCAAGCGCAAATAGTCGGTACTGAGCAGCAGTTTTGGTTGCCTCAACAAATGTTGCGCCGCGACTCGTGAGCTGTGGATTTAAGGGTAGGTTGGCCATATGCGCGCCGCAGACCGCGATATCAACCGTGGCAATGTCTTTGTACTCAGGTAAGTCGGTTGACGTTTCTGAGCCGCGCGCAGTGGTGGACAGGTGTAAAGTGTCTTCTAGCCTTGCACCAATGGCCAGCAATCGAGCGTCCTGGAATCTGTCGCCGACCAGACTGACACCGAAGGGTCGCCCGTCCTTAGTGTCTAACCCTGGCACAGCCAGTCCACACAAATCTAAGAGATTCATATAGTTCGTGTACTGGCCTAAGTCATTGTTGGGTCCAAACGGATCGGCCTCCAGTTCCGCAACGGTAAAGTGCTTGCCCGCTGTGGGGGTGAGCAGTGCATCGTAGCTCTTTAAAGACGCGATGCACTCAACGCGTAATGCTGCGAGGTCGTAGATTGAGCGGAATACCTCGGATGCTTGTCGCAATTGTCCACCTTCGACAATTTGCCGAGTAACCGGCCACATAGCCTCTGGGTCTTGTTGCAGAATATCCGCTGTTGCAACGAAACGCTCGGTCACCCAAGGACCCTCATAGAGTTGGGCAGCGGAAAAGGCGATGGGTTGGATATCGACGCCGCTGTTTGCAAGCAGATCAAGAGTGCGTTGATACGCATCAGCATAAGTGTCGTCGCCAAAAAATTTCAGCTGCTCCGGCTTGATGACGCCAAGAGTAAGTTTGCCTGACCAACGTCCGAACCGGTTAAATGCGTTGGCTGGAGTGTTGGGTCGCGCGAAGGGGTCTTGGTCGTCCATAGCGGCGGCAATGCTGGCAATCAGTGCAGCGTCCTTGGCGTTATGGGTGAACAGACTTACGCAATCTAGGCTCCTGCAAGCAGGGACCACCCCTGAAGTGGAAATGAGACCTCGGGTCAGTTTGCTGCCCGTTAGTCGGTTAAAACCTGCTGGGATACGCCCAGAACCTGCGGTGTCGGTGCCCAAGGCGAAGCTGACCAAGCCGCAAGCCATGGCAATGGCGCTGCCAGAGCTTGAGCCGCCTGGTATGAGTGTCGGCGTGCTTGGATTGAAGGGCACGCCATAGGGTGATCGAACGCCCACCAGACCAGTTGCAAACTGATCTAAATTTGTTTTGCCTATTGGCACCGCGCCCGCTGCAACGAGTTGTTCTACTGCGAAGGCTGAGGTCGTTGCTGTGTAGGCAAATGCTGGGCACGCTGCGGTAGTGGGCATACCCGCAACATCGATATTGTCTTTAACTGCAAATGGAACGCCCCAAAGCGGTAGGCTCCCCGGGGGCGTGTCGGCCAGTCGGTCAAGGAACGGTTGTAGGGTGGCGCGGTTGGGTTGTGTGATCCAAATCGGGTTTTCTGACAGAGCGCTGGTTTTTTCGAGGATTGCGTCGATGACGTCCTCTGGCCCAAGTCGTTGCTGCTCATAGGCCTTCAGCAAGTTGGGTATAGAGCCTCCAACCAGGTCCAGGATGTCCTCGCCGCTGAGCATTGTTCCCATTAGATTTCTTATTAGTCCTTCATTTTTTGTTTGTTTGTTTGTTTGTTTGTTTGTTGCCGTTCTACTTTGCTTGTCTGTTGTTTGTCTTTCTACTCTCTTGCCGCTGTAATTTACTAAGGTCTGCCCAGGTACTTTGTTGTCGTGACTTTCAGCGAATTAATATTGTCTATCGACAAGAAAAAATAAACCACGGCCGCTGCACGCTTATAATGCACGGAAAAAATTCACGCTCCATGCTGGTGCAAATATTAAAAAAAACGTTTGTTTTTATTGGTAAAGCCACCATTGGCTTGCTCTTGTCATGATCTTTGCTAACGTTGTCCAACAACGCAACGGTTTAAGCACAAAAAGTTAAAAAAATATAATTACGAAAACTAATCGGTAGAAAGGTAGCACGCACCCAAACCTGGGTTGGTAGCAGTAGTGCAAATCTAAACAACCGGACGATACGATCTGACGGTCCAAGTAACAAATCGGAATCATTAGTGGGTCACATGTTCTTTATCGGTGCTGACTTGGCGATCGTCAGGCCAGCCTTCTCTCGTATGTACGAGCAATGCAACGAATTCAAATTCGTATCGTTTTTTGCAGAAGGGAATAATGATTAGAGATTACGCCGAAACGCTGTTGGGCGGCCGTCATTGCTCAATGATTATCCGCAGAGGCGTCTCCTTGAAGCTTACAGACCTCTCTGGGGGCAGCAACGTTGGAATGCTCATGTATAACCTAGAGAATCCGACCGAGCGCCTAAACATTCCTGACTCGTTGAAGTGTCAACACACCTTCAAAATCACCCAAGGCAACTGTTTGTATTCGGATATGGGGCGGATATTTTGCTCCGTCGTAGCAGATGATGCCGGATGGCACGATGCGACGAGCGGTACCTGTAACGAAGCCCTGCTGCAAAACAAACCTTGGTCGAAAGACAGTTATCAGCAAGCGCTTAACGACTTCGTGCGCAATGGCTACGACAGTTTCGCGATCGAGCTTGGCAAATATGGCCTAGATACGCGCGACCTGGTTGCTAATATGAATTGGTTCAGCCGTGTTAATGCCGATGATTCAGGGCACCTGGTTCTGGCCGAGCCTTACGCGCCCGGCACCAGCGTCAGTCTCAGATTTGAAATGGACACCATCGTGCTTATGCACACCTGTCCGCATCCCTTCAACGACTCGCCCACCTACCCAAAGACTGAGGTTGGCATTCATCTCTGCGTGGCGCCAGAAGTTGCGGCAGACGACCAGTGTCGAACCAGTTGTGCTGAGAACGGGCGCGGATTCACCAACACAGAACTTTATTACCTAGGAAGATAGATTGTCGAAAGCAAATAGACTGGCTATGCAGGACGAGCAGCCTCGGATTATCCCAGCGGGTGGGTACTGGCTTGGTGTCGTTCCTTCGGGTCGCATCCTGCGGCTGACGGATGCCCACGGTAACCAAGCGGCAGACACGTTGTTTTTCAATGCCGATGACTTCAGTGAACGCTACAGCGCTATGCAAACGATCCAAGCACAGAGGGCGGTTTATCTAACTACCGGATCGATCTTGCTCTCGGAACAGGGGCGCCCAATGGCTGAAATAATCGAAGATACCTGCGGCCGACACGATACCTTGGGCGGAGCCTGCGCGGCCGAGAGTAATTCAGTGCGCTACGCCCACGACACGAAAACGATGCATTCATGCAGAGACAGTTGGTTGCTGGCGCTCAATACCGAATACGCTGACCTCAATCTGACCAAAGCAGATCTGTCGCACAATGTGAACTTTTTTATGAACGTGCCAGTAACGCCAGAGGGAGGGCTGACATTTGAAGATGGTGTCAGCGGCGCAGGTAAATACGTCGATATTCTTGCCCGCATCAATCTTGCTGTGCTGATCTCTAACTGCCCGCAGTTGAATAACCCCTGTAATGGATATAACCCGACGCCGGTGAAGGTTGAACTGAGGCTACAGTAAATGTTGAAAAAGGTGCTTATCGCGAACCGCGGGGTGGCCGCTGTTCGAATCGCGCGCA
>CACFGV010000060.1 GCA_902565895.1 K189A clade bacterium | reverse complement strand
ATTCCCGCTATCGAGGCGACGGATTTGGTGGTGGCGGATCTTGAGTGTTTGCGCACTCATTACGCCTTAACTTTGGCCGAGTGGCATCGCCGATTTAATAACCAGCGCGATCGATTTGTTGAAAAGTCCGGCGAAGAATTTTGTCGCATGTGGGAGTTTTATTTGCTGATCTGTCAAACAGCCTTCGAGATAGGTGGTTTGGTTGTTCACCAATGGCAGCTCGCGCGGCCAGACGCTCAGATACCGATAACACGCCAATACCTTTATGAGTAAAAGTCGCTCCAGAGTGGTATCAATGGCCAATAAGGCTAAACTAAGAGCGGTCATTGGGGAGAATTATCATGCAAACACGGCCTATGTCCGCACCATTAGGGCTCATTGTCGAAGATCTCGACGTACGCTCTGTGGACCGTGAGACCTGGCGTCAATTGAACGATTTATTTTGCAAACACCATGTGCTGGTTTTCCCAAACCAAAGGCTAACACCGCCGGAACATCAGCAATTCGCTGAGCATTGGGGCGAATTGGTGCCGTTTCCCTACGGTAGCTTGCCTGACTATCCGAACATTATTGAGCTACGCAATCGCGGCAAGAAAGGTGATGTTAATCAACATTGGCATACAGACATGAGTTATGCCCAGGCGCCGCCGAAACTTACCATGCTCTATGCGCTACAGACCCCTGTGTTGGGTGGTGAAACTGCCTTTGCTAATCAAATTTTGGCCTATCAAGAATTGTCTACTGGGATGAAACGTTTGCTTGATGAGTTGATTGCTGAGCATTCTGCGGAGGATCTGGCGCGACTGTATGGTGCGGATACTGCAGAGGCCTTGCGGGCAGAGCATCCCGTAGTGCGCGTTCACGAAGAGTCAGGCGCCCGCGCGTTATACGTTTGCCGGGCCTTTACCCGGCGGTTCAAAGATTGGTCGCGGCCAGAAAGTAAGGTGCTGCTCGAGTATTTATACGAACACAGTGTGCGGCCAGAGTTTCAAGCGCGGCATCAATGGCGGCCCAATGATTTGGTCATGTGGGACAACCGTTGTCTGTTGCATTACGCGGTGCACGACCACGGTGATGATCCGCGACTGCTGCATCGTTTGCAGGTGCAGGGTGAATCAACGTTATGAGTGTTGTCGGTGAATTACGGGCCTGGAAGGATCTGCAACAGCGGTGTGGTCATCCTGAGCCCATAGTATTTAGTGACGAAACTGCCTATTTGCAGCTCTGGATACAACAGGTCTCTCAACAGCAAGATCCTGCCCTGATGGCAGTACACGGCGGCATGCTTGCAGATCGAATGGCCTGGGTTTTCGTCGCGGGGTATCAAGCGGCCTTGCGCCGTACCTTCTTAGATCAGGCGCTTCCAAGATGGGCTGCCCTTGCGGTGTCTGAAGATCGACGCAATGACCCACCGCTTCCCGGAGTGGATTATCAGCTAAACGATGGCGAGTTCGTAATCTCTGGCCATAAAACATGGGTTGCAGCTGTGAACTCGGTGGAGCATTTGGTCATAAAGGCAGGTAAAGGCGCGCGTGCGCTGTACTTTAATCTGCCCCGAACCACTGAAGGCTTAGAGTTCTCTTCGCGCGCGGCGAGTTTTTTGGGTGAGATGAGTCAGGGCAGCGCACACCTTTCCGCGGTGCGTCTGCCGGCAGACGCCGCCCTGGACGCCAGTGAGATTCCCCACTTCGGTGTTCGCGAGGCGTTGTATATTTATCTGGCTTTTCTCGGCTACGCGGGGCAGCGCTGGTCCAACGCAGTGTCCTCAGAGGATTGTTTGGCTTTGATTCTGCGACTAAGCCACGCGTTGGCTGAAACTGTCTTACCTGTTGCTGAGTTGAAGGCTATCGATACCGACGTGCAGAGGATCTTGCTCGATATAAGCCCCGCTGCCGGGGCTGATAACGAACGTTGGGAAAAAGATCAGCGTTTGATCAGTATGTACTCGCCAGGCATTCAGCAACGCAGTAGCTAAAACGCTACGACACCACGGTGCCGCCATCACAGGTGATGACATCACCCACGGTAAAGCCGCATGCTCTGGAGCTTAAGAAGATCGCCAAGCCAGCTATGTCTTCTGCGGTACCGACACGACCGCGCGGATTGCGCTTACCTACGGCATCCCAATCGGTATTTTCAGTATCGCCGCCAGCGCCCACACCGGTACTGAGCATATAGGTTGGAAACGGTCCCGGCGCAATGCCGTTGACGATAATGCTGCGCTTAATTAAATGCGCCGCCAGCACCCGGGTTAGGTGGTGTACTGCCGCTTTCGACGGTCCGTAGGAAAAGTTATCGAAAACCGGTGTTTTGATGCCGTCGATCGAGCCGACATTAACGACATGGCTAGGGTTGTCACTGTCGGCGTTTTTCTCTAACAGCGGCAGCAACTTCTGAGTCAGAAAAAACACGCCTTTAACGTTGGTGTCCATGACTTTGTCCCAGCCTACTTCTGGGAATTCCTCTAATGGCGCACCCCAGGCAACACCTGCGTTATTGACCAGGATATCTAAATGATCCTCTTGGGCGTTTAATGCGGCAGCGAATGCTTCGATGCCGGCTAGGTTTGACATGTCAGCGGGCAAAGAAATGCACTCGCCACCAAACTGCTCGCTTAAGCGCTTGGCGGTGGCGTCGCAGGCCTCCGCTTTGCGGGAAGTGATGTAAACCTTGGCACCATTTGCAAGGTATCCCGCGGCGATCATTTCACCGATGCCTCTAGAGCCTCCCGTGACCACTGCGACCTTACCTGCGACTGAAAATAAGTCCTTCATTTTGCTCCCTCTACTGCTTAGTTAACGCACGCCATCGACTGTCGATGGGGTAAATCGATGAGCATAGTATCCAAAATTGCTAGGGATAGGTTTACCATGCGGTGTCAATTTCAGGAGGGTTGGAGATGCACAGCGATTGGTTGAGTGGCGAGTTTAGAAGGCCACGGCAGATGTTGGGCGATCAGGAATACGACGGTCACTTATCTATTCACGACGATCAGATGGCAGAGGACCTGGGTTTTGCGGGCGCGCCCATTGAGGGACCCACTCACTTCAGTCAGTTCGTACCGTTGCTGCATCAAGTATTTGGTGACGATTGGTTTGTACGCGGCTGCATTAGTTCCCACTATCAGAATATGGTGGTCGAGGGCGAAGAGGTGCAAGCCATGGTTGAGAAAACACCCACCGAGGGCCTAGTGCGAATCGCGGCCCAAAAGCGCGATGGCACACCGGTATTAATGGGGACCGCAAGTTTAGGACCGGACTACGGTGAAACTGAACTGGAGCAGCGTATGGCACGGCTGCGGCCAGCGGATCAGTTGGTGATCTTAGCGGACCTGCAGGTTGGTCAAAAAGGTGCCGGTAATCCTGAGCGTATTCGTATGGACATGGATCAGCATATGGGTGATATGTATCCGTTTTCCAATGCCCAGAAACTACAAAAGATCACCGAAAACCACCCGTATTACGGTGAGAAGTCCCCCTGGGGTAAGCCGGTGGTGCCTTTAGAGATGGTCAGTGTCCTGACCCAATACACAGGCGGTCAGTCGGGTTTTCGTACCCGTGGTCCTGCGATTGGGCTTTTTGCCGGGCAACAAATCAAGATGATTAATGGGCCGCTGCTTATTGGCGAGGACTATCTGCTGGAGCGAGAGATCATTGCGTTAAGTGAAAGCCGACGCACGGAATCAAACTGGATTCTCAGTCGTGTCTATCATGCGGAGACGAAGGAGTTGGTTGCCGAAGCGATATTGAATTCGGCAACCTTGAAAGACTCCTATGCCAACTATGAGGCCGACGCTGCCGCCTTGGGTAAAGACTTGTCGGTTTGAGGTGAGGGTTGGAACGCGTCGAGATGTTGCAGCATGGCGGCGCGTTTAGGGCCGGGTTGAATGCGCGCGCGGGCATTGCGTTTGCGTCCTCGTAGCATGTAGCCAAGTACTGTCCGACGAATCTTCTGGTTAATGGTTCGCATGATGCCTCGGTGAACGTGCAGTTTATCCCGGGCAGCGGCAGTAAGGGCATCACCAAATGCCAGTCCAAACCATTTTTTTATTGAGGTTGCCCGATCTAAGTCCACACCCTGCAAAATAGCTGCGGCGCGTTTAATGCCGCGTTTGTCCTCGTTTAGACTGGCATCAAAAATAGGTCGGATTTCTTTTTCCGAGCGGGCCTTAAAGGCCTGTGCACGTTGGGCTGGATCGCTTTGGTTAGCGAGTACGTCAGCTAAAATGTGGGCATGCAGGGTGCCGGTACTGCAACCTCGACCGTATAGCGGATTGGTGCGGATGGCGCTGTCACCAACAGCGAAGAAGTTCAGCAACTGCGGTCCGTTCTCGTGCACATAGTCACGCCAAACCGCGTGAATCTGACCAATGCCAAAGGGTGCTGTAGTGGGTG
>CACFGV010000059.1 GCA_902565895.1 K189A clade bacterium | reverse complement strand
TACGCACTGAAGGCGACTTTGGAATAGTTGTCGATACGTAAAATAGCCAATACAATTTTTCTGCCGTTGGTGTTCTTGGTCTCGTTATGAAAAAAATAGTACTTGGGCTATTTTGTATCGCCTTCATAGCTGGCTGTGCGACGATGAGACGCGGCAGCACAGAGTCTATGATGTTCGTGACTGCACCATCCGGAGCAATGGTCAAACTTTCGACTGGTGAGAGCTGCATTACACCTTGTGAGTTGGAGGTTGATCGATCCGACGACCTCAACTTTACGATTTCAAAAAGTGGATATAAAAAATTGTCTCAGACAGTTTATTCCAGTCTTGATGGTGGTTCTCTGGCCTCTAATACGATTGGCAACTTAATACTGTTGCCTGGTGTCGCGGATATCATCGACGCGAGATATGGGGCTAACTATTCGCACAAACCCAATCCATTTGTCAGCACTTTATTGCTACAAGGTTCGGAGGGTTCCTACGATATACCTACTGGCTTTATCGCCGCGAACCGCGTTTGGTGGGATAGGGATCAGGAAAAAACACGCTGGATAAAACAGCAACATCAGATCCTTCTGTCGGATGGAATAACCCCTAACGACGACCTTAGCTCGCCGTATTGGTCACGAATGCTCGCAGCGGTAGCGGAGTTTGACCTTATAAGGGCAGAACGAGAAGAGAAAGCCGAGAAGAATCGAGATACATCAATCGTCGAGGCGCTCTCATTCGGCAGGACACAAGCAAATCCTAATGACTTTGCAGTCATCATTGGTAATTCGGAATACCAACATCCAGATATTGTTGATGTGAAACCAGCACATAAAGATCTAGAAGCATTTAAGAAATATGCTTCTCAAGGGCTTGGAATTCCTGACGAAAACATCATCGAAGTTGAAGATGCATCCGGTGCTCAAATGCTGAGCCTGTTCGGTTCGGAGACTGATCACAAGGGCAGTCTTTATAACCGACTTTACGCTCAACCTCAGCCAGGAAGGCTTTATGTCTATTACTCAGGCCACGGAGTACCGTCCTTGGATACGAAAGAGGGATATCTAGTGCCTGTAGATGCTGACCCAGAGGTGTTTAACCTTGCAAGTTATCCCTTAAGAAGGCTTTACGCAAATGTTAGTCAGCTTCCTGCGACTGAAAGAAATGTAATTATTGAGGCCTGTTTTTCTGGCTCCAGCTCAGCGGGACCTCTGATAAATAAAGCAAGTCCTGTAGTGATCTCGCTAGAGGAAAACGAAGTTCCCCTTAATATATATGCTGCGACGGCTACGTCAGCTGGAGAGGTTGCGTCTTGGGATGACGGTAATGGGAATAGTATTTTCACCAAGCATTATCTTCTGGGCGCGTCGGGTAAAGCTGATGCGAATGGAGACAATCGTGTAACCCGGCAAGAGCTGTCCGCGTATGTGAGTGCCAAAGTTCGCTCGGACGCTCGCAAGCTGCATGGTCGCTCACAAAATCCGGTCTTCAGATAGGCACTAAAAATTGCCGCTCTAGGTTGCGGCCTTTGTCAGGGACACCAACCCCCTGTGAGGATCGATGGTCAGGGAGAGCTAAAACCGGAGTTGGTTGACCTCAGTCAATGTAAATGACTGTGCTTTGTAGTACGGGACTGTGCATTGAGCGAAAATAATTGAAAGTAACAAAAGTGTTACGGGCCGCCCCAATAGATAAAACGAGTCGAGAAGACTAAATCACCCGGGATATGCTCGATCTTTCAAGCGTGGGCGATAAATTGCGTTAACGCCGCTTAAATATAGCGTTGTAGACGTTGAATAAAAATTGAATGGCCGCCGCGATCCACCAACCGTAGACATATAAAACTAGAGCAATTTGGATGTACTCAAGCCAGCGCGGATAGCCGTCAACATAGCAATCCCCGAGCAAATACGGACAGCCTAAATGCGTGTGAATAAGCCCCACACCAAGCATCCCGATAATAAAAAACTGCAGGCTAACGCACCAAGTGGTGAAACCTATCTTGGCAGGTGATGGTTTTGGTCTTGCCAGATATGACAGGCCCAAAACCGCGAGGAGAGCCAAAGAGGGCAGAATCCAATGGAACATCTATGAGTCCTCCACGCGGCGTTTAAGGATGGAATTTATTTCGGTTTGCTCTAAAAACCGGATTCCTCCATTTGCTTATCAAGCTTCTCATACGTCAGGCCAGGTTTGTCCTTCAATATTTCCATTATGAGATCGTGGCGAAAAGACGCGTAACTGATCTGAGGCTCGAAACCTGAATCTTTGGTTGCCGACTCAAGCGAAAGCGGTGTCTCGACTCTTGCAAGTCCCGCTAGTGCCTCATCGAAGATCTTTGACGCACTCTTGGATCGATTATTTTCATCTCTGTTCATTTCTTATTCCTTTTTTTTAAATTAATAGACTGACACGCTTATGCCGCTGTTGAGCTCGTTCAATTTGTGTTGCAGCAGGCTTAAACCAACGGCGTCGGCTTCAACACCTCTGTAGTCGCTGCCGGGACGGTCGCCCTCGATGAATTCAATTTGACCCACACCATTTGCTTCTTGGTGATCTAGCCCGAGGTCATAGCCTGAGAGGAGGTCATACGCACGCCCGTTGGGAGAATGCTTAAGGATCCAATGGTCTTCAGCCCAGTACGGATTCACTGTATCGTCGAGGTCGAAGTCGTCGTCATCTTCGTTCGCGAGCAACACCCACTCGTAATCGCCATCCATATACTCGTCGGCAAAATCCCTCCAACTTACGTCAATGAAATCAGGCAGGTCAGAGTAGGGGTCTCCCCAATTTAAGGTAAAAGAACCATTTCCCGCATAGTCATGCGCGAGCAGCTCGATCGTTGGCTTAGATGGCGGCAAGATTAAGGGAGAATCGTTTGCCAACAAATGCTTACGAGCGGTCTCGAAAAAGGTGGGAAGAATCAGCCCTGCGCCAACGCCGATTAGGAAGTTTCGTCTGGTTGTGTCCATTTCTTTGCTCCGTTGATTAACTGAAGCATCGGAACGGTACGAGAACCCATTTGGTTGCCGATTAAGGCCACATATCTAGACCACCTTGCTTGGGTAAGCAGGTTGGTGGGGACAACGTCCCACTCCGGATGCGCGCGCAAAGATACTCTTCACTCAGTGTTATGCAATAGCTATCGCTAGATCAGATTTTTATATGCATAAAAGTTTTCATCATCATAACAACAAACTATGGTTTCCTCGAAAGGACTATCCGCAAGAGCCGACAGCGCGATTTCGGCTGCCGGGGTTATTGGCCAGCGATAAATACCGACGCCGATTGCGGGAAAGACGATCCGTTTGCAGTCTGCCAATTCGCCATGTTCGAACACAGACATGTAGGTGTGTCTCAGGGTTGCTTGCTCCTGCTCGCTCCCAACTAAATATCTTGGTGCAACAGCATGAACGATTAGCGGAGCTTTTAGGCGATAGCCATTTGTAACTACTGAATGACCTGGCTCAAGCGGACCCAGTGGCCTTGCGGCTGCTTCCAGTTCAGGACCAGCCTCTCTATGGAAATGCCCTGACAGACCGCTACCAGCGATAAGTGTGGGATGGGCCGACAGCACCGCAACATCTGCTTCGACCGACAGAATATCGCCCCGGACCAGTTCAATCATTGGTGGCTAGAATTTCACGCTTAGCGAGGCCGATCAAACTCTCAAATTTTTCTAGCACCGCTTGCGCCGCCTGAGTCTTCGGCAATAGCACACCAGAAGCGTCCG
Source organism: K189A clade bacterium (assembly GCA_902565895.1). Classification (GTDB taxonomy): domain Bacteria; phylum Pseudomonadota; class Gammaproteobacteria; order Pseudomonadales; family Azotimanducaceae; genus UBA4421. The sequence continues at coordinate 984 of CACFGV010000059.1, read as the reverse complement.
ACCATTCTCGATCTAATTTCCCGATTTCGTTGAAAAGCCAGTCTTCTTGTGGGGTCTTGTTGATCCATAAGCCATACCATTCCAGTCGGCAAAGAAAATCCCACGTGCAGTAGCAGGTAAAGTCTGCTGGTTCATCGTCGTAGTGTCTGCATGTTGGTCGCGAAAGTTCCATCAAATATATCAGTCGATCGTTGCGATCTAGGAAAGCGAACCAGTTATAGATGCCCGTAATGGTTCTCACTTCATTAAGGTGTTGCAGCGCATAATTTTTTCGAGGTATGACAGGCAATTAAAACTCCTCATCCCGGTACCCGAGTGTCAGTCGACACGGCATGGCGGCTTATTCTGTTCTTATTCGCAGGTCCAAAACGGCTTCGCAAAAATCTTCGAGGTCTCTTTTTCCTTCCATCATTCGAGACTGCTTGTTGTAAACGTCGTGAGCTTGACGAAGGGCTGCTACCGTTTCGAAGTCGGTCGCATCCGATACCGTTGGCGCATAGTCTCCGAAAAAGCCGTGCTTTTTAAAGAGGGCGTGAAGCTTCGTAGGGTTGTATTGCTGTCTTTGGGGTACGTTCAGATCAAGGGCGGTTTGTACAAAAGGTAAAGCCTTTATAAGCACCTTATCAACTTCGTCCTTCAGCTCCTTTTCAACATCCCATGCTGATTTTTCAGACATAGCGTCCCGATAAAACCGAAAATCTTTCGGGTGCAGTTTCGACAGAAATTCCACAGCAAGATTCAAGATACCTAGTTCATCTGCTTCTCTGAGGTGGTACTTGAACCTATCCCACTTATCGACGTCGCTGGCTCCCCAGCCGCCAAGGATTAAAGGGTTTTTTAAACGAACCTCTGGTCCCTTCTCAATGGGGTACATTTTCAGCTTTTTAGTCTTCTCGATAACTCTAAACAGAGCCTCCCATGGGATTGGTAAGGGGCAGACGATTTTTCTGCGCTCAAGATCTGCGAAAAGCTTGTTGAGTGAGT
>CACFGV010000058.1 GCA_902565895.1 K189A clade bacterium | reverse complement strand
GCCCACCGGTTATTCCAATCCTGCGGTTGCCAGAGGACAACAGCCTGCATGTAGACTCAACGCCTCTGGCACTGATGTTAGAAGCACGGCATGACCAGCGCTCGATCATTCCCACCGATCCCGCCATGGCCTTTTTATCGTTCCTTATCGAGGATATGGCAGATGAGTGGGTCACCAAGATCATGTTCCACTACCGCTGGGACCTAGAAGTCGATCAGCAATACAGTAGCCGCCAAATCATCAGCGACAATACACCAGGATTGCGCGGTACGGCTTTGGCCAAGGCAGCTCGGGCCATAAGAGACCGTCAGGTTGGCCGAATGCCCTTGGTGGGTTGCACACCGCAAAACAAGCCCATCATCGAACAGAGCTTTCATACATTGTTAAACATACTCGACAGCTTTGTTACTCGAGACGAGTACCTCTTCGGTACTAGACCAGCGCTGGCAGACTTTGGCCTGTTTGGACAATTGAAAACCCTTGCCAGTGATCACACACCCATGTTGATCATGCGTAACAATGTACCTAGCGTGTATGACTGGGTCAGACGTCTGGAAGACAGCAGCGGTATTGAGGGAGAGTGGCACTCACTGGGGCAAATGCGCACCGCTGTTACGGATCTACTGCGCTATTGCGCAACCTATTATTTGCCCTTTCTGCGCGCCAACGCCGCAGCCATTGCCCATGGCCAGACCAACCTCAGTGTGGAGTTGGCTGGTCAAACCTTTGAACAGCCCGTATTCAAGTATCAAGCTAAGTGCTACGCCCGATTAAAGTCCTTATTTGCTGAGGTCGACGCACCGCCGTTGCGCACGGTGCTGTCCGATTGCGATTGCCTGCCCTACCTCGAATAAGCCTTTAGCCCGTTAAAACAAATATTGCTCCGATACTGCCGTAGCGGTGACACCTGGTATGCTTCGTGGTGACGAAACTCTTTAGGAGGTGAGAGATGACGTTTTTACTTGTAATGGCTTTGCTATTGGCTTTAGTACAGTTTTGGATCCTGCCCATGATCTTTAGCTTCGGACGCTTAGACTATTTATTATCTAATCGAGATCAGGTCGACCCGAATGAATCGGTGCACTGCGCAAGGGCGAAAAGAGCAGCGGCCAACCTACAGGAAAGCCTGCCAGCGTTCTTAGCACTGGGTATTTTGTCCGTTGTATTAGAGGTCGATAATGCATCCCTGATGACTTATTGGCTGCTAATGCGCAGCGCATTCGCTATCAGTTATATCGCTGGGGCCATCTACATCAGAACCCTGTTTTGGTTGGGCTCCTTGGTCTGCCTCTTTATGATGGCGTTTGCGCTACTTTAGCTGGCTTAAGGTGCCGACTTTATTGCTCTGGCGTTGTTGGGTTATTCCCCGCTCGCCAGGGCATCTCGCTCCAACTCACGCGCGCCGCGTAGGATGTTACCGAGCGCGTAGTTGCCTTCATGACAGGCGAATTCATAAAGCTTGCCCTGGGCCTGGGACCATGAGTATTCGCCCTCCCAGGGTTGACTCCAAATTTCCGAATTGTCTACAACAAAGCGGTAACGCAGACCGCCGTCTGTGTGCTTGCTAAAGTATTCAGTAACCTTAAGATTTTTGTTTGCTCCGGATAAAGCAGGGAATTCGCCGAAATTGACCGTCTCGACCACTAACGTGTCGCCCTGCCAGTAGCCAATCGAGTCGCCAAGCCAGGATCGCGCTGCCGAGCTGCGGTGCTGACTGTTAAGACGAATAATCCGAGCGTCATGAATCATTTCAGTCAGTATCATCACATGGGTTGGGGTATGAATGATCCGTTTATGATTGTTGTATAAATTCGGCAGCATTGGCGGCCCAGCTGTAGAGCGTGAACCCAAAATGCAGCGCTCTGCCAAAGGCCTCTGTTCGATATCGTCGTATGGACCTGCACCCCCTGGGTTGCTTAGCCACCATGCAGTCCCAGTGTTTTGGCTGGCTGCAAGGTCTTGGGACCGCCAGAGTAATCGCCACTGATCCTGCAATTGTTGCATTCGAGCGGCACCAGCTTTGGTCATTTCTGGCATGCGGCCGTTTTTAGGGTAGGTAATGATGGACGTACGAAACTTGCCGTCAATACTCACTGCGGTGTCGCCACGGTCTAGCCAAAACATGTTGTAGCCACCGACTCTCGCGCCAGCTTCGGGGGCCGAGCGATTCGGATCGCTGTTTTGATTAGCTCGCTGTTGGAACTTGCGAAATCGTTCCTCTAAAATCTCGGCTTCGGCCTTGGACAGCAGCAGTTTATCGCCGTACATCTCTGGCCGCTCCAACGGGGTGAGTGTACCTACATCGTAGGTACCGTTGAGGTCAAATTCTGCTTGGGCGGTTGTCAGAGTGAGCAGGCCGCATGCCAATACGGCCAGCCGAACCACAAACGCCACGAATCGATGCATTGTCGACATTCTACTGCTCCCATTTTTGCGATTAGCTAACACGGTTAGTTTCACCCACCCGCCGACTCTTTGATACTGGTCTGAGAACAGCAAAAGTTGTACCAGATTCCATAACACATCGCTTTAGCCGTTCAGGCATCTGCACATTGGTTACAAACCTCTGGCGATTGCCACACTGGCAACAAACATCTGGCTTTACTCAACGAGGAAATACTCGGGCCGATTCACTATTAAGCACCAAAAATGTGCATATGTGCCTAAACTACGCACCAAATTGGCAAGCACTTTTCAGGACTTTTCTTTACCTCAAGAGCGGCCCAGCATCGGACTGTCCAAGGGTGCCAAAAATTCTCTTAACCTACTGTTTTGTTTGCTATATTTTGTAGATGGCAGATAGCCATCAACATGCAGTTTTCTGGCACGCTACTTGTAGCTGAATACCACAAAATGAACGCTTAACACGATTGGTTCCCGCAATTCATGGCCGCAATCTGATATGCCCGAAATCCTAGGACTCTTGATGACCCTGTGCGCGGCTGGTGCCGCGGCGGGCATAACCGCAGGTCTTTTTGGAAACGGCGGCGGCTTTGTTGTTGTCCCGGCACTCGTCTTTGTCTTCACCTTGTTGGGCGATGCCTCGGCTGACCTGATTTATGTCGCAATTGGCACCTCCCTTGCCACTATTGTGATTTCCTCAGCTCGCGCGGTGCAAGCTCACAGTGCTAGAGGCGCTGTAGACTTCGATATGCTGAAATCGTGGGCGGGCTGGCTGATCATTGGGGTCGTTGTGGGTTTAGCAATTGCGTCCATCAGCAACGCCAAACAGTTGTACGTGTTGTTCGCCGCAGGCGTGTTCTGTTACGCCATCTATTTTTTGTTCCCCACTCTGATTCGCACCGGTAATGCAACGCTTTCGATGCCAACAGGCCTGCCTCGTGCGGGTCTTGCCTCTTTCTTAGGTGGCTTCTCATCACTCTTGGGCATCGGCGGTGGCACCATTACTGTCATCACTATGGTCAGCTGCCGCCGACCTATCTATCAGGCTGTAGCAACAGCCTCAGGCGTTGGCTTCATTATTGGTCTGGCAGGCGCCATAGGTTTCATGTTTCTGGGCATGGGCAAACCCGACCTTCCTGTTGGTTCGGTCGGCTATGTCAATATTCCTGCGCTCATTACGGTTGGCGCTGCTTCCATAATCACCGCTCCAATTGGCGCTCGGTGGGCACATAGCCTGGACGAGGCTGTTCTAAAACGTCTGTTTGGCGTTTATCTATTAATTGTTTCTTTCGCAATGTTCTGGAAATCCATGCACGTTTAATACATGAGGTAAATTAATGACTACGCAACCAAGTCTCTCACGCAGAACTTTCCTCACCGCCAGCGCCACCGCTGTCGGCGCTGGGCTCACTTCTCTCCCCTACGCGTCTGTTGCTCAATCGACTCAAACCATGAGTAAAACGCCCCTCTATGGTCCACCGCCTGGTGTTGCGAAACTCAATGCCAACGAAAACCCTTATGGCCCCAGCCCAGCAGCCATTAAGGCCATGACTGAGGCCATAACCAAGGGCGCTTACTATGTGAACGATGCGGCTGAAACGCTTAAGACAATGATCGCAGAGCGCCACGGCCTGACCAAAGAGCACATTATACTGAGCTCCGGTTCCAGTGGCGTTCTCACCAGTCTGGCCATGATGGCCGCTCAGCAAGGATCTATTTTGGGTTCGGATCTGTTCTGGGATACAACCTCGCGCATGGGGACGCGTAATAGCCCTAATGGCATAAAACGCCTACCCAAGACCGCCGATCTATCTGTCGACCTCGATGCCATGTACGTTGCTGTCGACGGCAGCATCGCACTCGCACAAATCTGCAACCCTAACAATCCAACGGGCTCTATCGTATCGCCGCAAAAACTACGTACTTTTTGCGAGAAAGTCTCGGAGCAGACCATGGTGCTTGTTGATGAAGCCTACAACGAGGTCACAGATGACCCAGAGGCGAACAGCATGATCCCACTGGTTAAAGCGGGTAAGAATGTCGTGGTTGCTCGAACCTTTTCAAAAATCTACGGTTTGGCGGGTATGCGTGTCGGTTACATGGTCGCTGCACCTGAAACTGTGGAGAAAATCTCCGCCTACGGCATGGGCAGTTATGGACTTAATCAGGCAGGCATCGCTGCGGCTGTCGCAAGTTATAACGACGCGGCCTTCTTAGCGTACTCAAAGTCTAAAATCATTGAGGCACGAGAAATGATCGCCGAGGCCGTCAAAGTCAATGGTCTAACCGCATTGCCCTCTCAGACGAGTTTCATGTTTGTCAATTTGGGCGCCATCAACGCCGAGGACTTCCGCCAAGCTATGGCGAAAGAAAATGTGCTCATCAGGGGCGTTTATCAGGACTACTACCACTGGTCTCGCGTGAGCGTTGGCACCCTTGCTGATGTCGAGAAATACACCACCGCAATGCCTAAGGTACTGGAGTCACTGACATAA
>CACFGV010000057.1 GCA_902565895.1 K189A clade bacterium | reverse complement strand
CAAGACCCAAATCTGAGCGTGGTCCTAGAGACCCTAACGGACGCCGGACGCGAACAAATTATGGGCCAGGTTTATTTGCCAGAGATTGTAGATGGCGACAAACGCATTCTATTGATCAACGGCGAGCCGGTCCCGTACGCATTGGCGCGTATTCCATCTGCGGGAGAGACCCGCGGCAATCTCGCGGCAGGAGGGCGTGGTGAAGGCCGGCCGTTAACAGATAGAGACCGTTGGATTGCTGAGCAAGTCGGGCCAGAGCTCAAGCGTCGAGGGCTGCTGTTTGTCGGCATCGATGTTATTGGCGATTACCTAACCGAGATTAATGTCACCTGTCCTACTTGTATTCGAGAACTGGACCAGCAATTTGGGCTCGACATTGCGGGCGACCTGATTAGTGCCTGCCTACAGCAACTTAAGGTGCACACTCGTTGACGCAGGCGCAGGTTATAGGCTCGTCACCGGGCTCCACGGTCACGACTCGAGACCGGCTCGGATTCGGGCTGTTCCTTGCATTCGCACTTCATGCCGCATTTATTCTGGGTATCGGTTTAGAGTCTATCGTGCCGCAACCCGAACCAGAGCTGACGGTTTCACTGTACGCTTCTGTGGAACCTGTTGCCGAGGCTGGGCAAGAACAAACGATTGGCAACCAAGTCACTGACGTAACCAAGGAGCCACCTAAAACCGTCGCGGCAGAGCCACCCCTGGTGAAAAACAAAGCAGCCCCAGCTACTCCGAAAAAACGCTTCGATCGCGACCAATTGGTAGGTGCCATTGCTAGTCTGCAACCCACTGAGGTCACGACCGGCAGCTCAAGAGTTCGCCGATTAGAAGAGCATTCCGCCTCTAAGCAAACGTTAGCAGCTGAAGAAGCCTATTTAGCGATGTGGCGAAGAAAGTGCGAACGCATCGGACGCATCAACTATCCGCCTGGCAATATTCAGGGTGAACTTGTAATGCGGATTAGCATCCTTAGTAATGGCTACTTAGAGTCCGTACGTATTATCCGATCGTCAGGTTCGTCGTTGTTGGACAATGCGGCACTGCAAACCGTAAAACAGGCCTCTCCTTATCAGCCCTTTTCCTTAGCAATGCGGAAAGCTTACGACCGTTTGGAGTTCACCAGAACTTGGCAGTACTCCAGATTTGGCACGAACATCAACTACTAATTCTCAGCACTGTGCCCATGAACCTGAAAAATCACTTTTTAATCGCCATGCCAGATCTCGCCGGTGACTACTTCGCAAATACGCTGACTTATATTTGCGAGCACAACGAAGATGGTGCCATGGGTTTGGTCGTGAACCGGCCATCCGATGTATCGATTCTTGAACTGTTGGCGCAGCTCAATCTGGCAGCCGATAAGCAATGGCTCGACAAACCCTTACTACTGGGCGGACCGGTGTCTCGTGAACGGGGCTTCGTCCTGCACGGCCCTCATGAGGCATCCGCACACTCAGCCCGAGTTACTGACGAGGTCTATCTCTCTTCGGCTTTAGAGATCCTCAGTGACATCGCACAAGGCCATGGCCCCAACGAAGTGCTTATCGCCCTTGGCTACGCAGGTTGGCAGGGCGGACAACTTGAAGACGAAATAGCTCGTAATGTTTGGCTCACGACCGAAGCGAACACAGACATTCTTTTTGCCGCCGAGTTCGAAAAACGCCTGGACCTAGCCGCGGGCTTGCTGGGCGTTGATATGCGCTCACTGCTGGCAGGTGCAGGGCATGGCTAACTTGTGAGTGCTTCAGCAAGCCTACCTGAGGGCTATGTGTTGGGTGTCGATTTTGGTCTGAAAAACATCGGCATCGCGGTAGGCCAGACAGTGACCGGCCATGGTAATGGCCTTATTACGCTAAAGGCAAAAAATGGCAATCCAGTAGACTGGCTCGAACTAAAAGCCCTTATTGATGACTACCAACCGATTGCCATTGTTGTGGGATTACCCTTGAACATGGACGGCTCGGACTCCGACATGGCTCAGCGTGCACGCAAATTTGCTGACACAATGGCACACCGCTGCAAACGCACGGTCGTGCTGTGTGATGAGCGACTGAGTTCATGGAGCGCTCACCGCGCCGCCGGCAACACGACCACAGCCGATGTGCATCAAGAATCTGCCTGTCGAATCGTTGAAACCTGGCTGCGCGAGCAAAACTTAAGCACTTAGCTCGGCAACGGCTCGGGGCATTGCGGTGCTGCCAGGACCCCTACATCCGTCAATTCCTGGAGCGCTTGTTCTATGGTCTGCATACCCTGTTGTCTGCCCGTCTGCATTACCGAGTGCAGCTGCGCTGGTTTGTCCTCACGAATTAAATTTCGTACCGCCGAGGTGGCTTTGAGTATTTCAAAAGCGGCAATTCGCCGATTTGCAGATCCCAGCATCAATCTTTGGTAGACCACACTGACTAACGATGCCGCAAGCACACCACGCGCTTGAGATCTGTGTGCTTCCGGCAGCCCTTCCAACAGACGCGCCACACAGTGAACTGCGCTAGACGCGTGGCAGGTGCCAAGCACCAGGTGTCCTGTTTCAGCAGCCGTTAGCGCAAGCTGAATACTGCTGGCGTCGCGCAATTCACCGATCACGATCACATCTGGATTTTCTCTTAGTGCGGCTCGCAGCGCATCGGCAATAGACGCTACATGGGTGCCGACCTGGCGTTGATGAACCAACCCCTCAGTGCTGGCATGTACAAATTCGATAGGGTCTTCAACGCAGATAACGTGCCGCCGACCTTGTCTGTTCAAAAGATCTACCACCGCAGCCTGGGTTGAACTCTTACCGCTTCCGGTGCTGCCAACAAACAAGACCAAGCCATGGGAATGCTCAGCCAAAGAAGGCAATGTCGACAGTGCCAGTTGGCCTTCACTTACCAATTCGCTCAGTCGCGGCGGCACTGACGGAATAACCCGAAAAACCGCACCAAAGCCTCGTAAATGTTGGAAGATGTTAACGCGGAACCGCCCTATCTCATGGTGCTGATAGGCAAGATCTAGGTCTTGGATACCGTTGACAACCTCGTGCGGTTCTCGTTCCAACAAACTCACGAGCATATCGCGCGCTTGACTTGCAGGTAGCTCGTCTTGGCCGTCCAGCCGCTCTAGTGCCCCATTTACTCGCACAGTGGGCGCACTGCCTGCCGATAGAAAAATGTCTGAGGCCCCGCGGCTCACTCCCGTGCGGAGCAGTTCTATCCAATTTGGCATTGCGGAATCACAGCAATTCGACAAGCCAAACCTTAGTGTCTTATGGTGCTCGCCGTAAGCAGATGACCTGGGGTACGAAGGTAAGCACTCAGCCATATGAGCGCCCAGAAAAGGCCTATAACCAATGTCTGATTTAACAAACAACTACACACGGCTTTTAGAGCGAATACGCGCCGCATGCGCTTCTTCCCAGCGCGACCCAAAATCCATAACGCTGCTTGCAGTGAGTAAAACCAAGCCTGTTGAGGTCGTGACCGAAGCCATCGATTTAGGGCTGCGAGAATTCGGCGAAAATTATTTGCAAGACGCCATAGAGAAAGTTCATCAACTCCAACAACACGCTTTGCAGTGGCATTTTATTGGCCGAATTCAATCTAATAAGTGCAAGCTCATCGCCAATCAGTTTTCTTGGGTACAAACCTTAGACCGACCGAAGATCGCCCAACGCTTGAGCAATCTGCGCATACAACCCGAACCTCTGAATGTGTTGATTCAGGTCAACTTGGACGACGACCCTAATAAAGGGGGTGTGGATAGAAACGGCGCTCAAACGCTGCTCGAACAATTGCTTACCCTTCCGAGTCTCGCTCCACGCGGACTTATGACCATTCTAGCGAAGAGCACAGATTCTAGGGTGGGCTATGAATCCGTGGCACAATTGCACCAGGACTTGAAACAACAGTTTGCTGGCGATCTTGCCCAATGGGATACCTTGTCTATGGGTATGAGTGCTGATCTTGAAGAAGCGATCAGCGCCGGCGCCACCATGATCCGAGTCGGGACAGATTTATTCGGCGCGCGCAGCAACTAGGAGAAAAATTTTGACCATCGCTTTTATCGGCGCAGGTAATATGGCCATCAGCCTTATTCGTGGGTTGCTAGAAACGGGCACAGCGCCTACCACCATAATCGCAGCCGACCCTAGCCAAGAACAACGCACGAAGGCTGCAAATCTGGGCATTAAAACTTCAGAAGACAACAACACCGCCATCCGCCAAGCCGAGGTTGTTGTAATAGCCGTGAAGCCGCAGATCGCCGCTGACGTAGTCAAGTCGTTGGATTCAATTACCCCGCAGCAGCTTGTCATTTCTATCGCGGCGGGCATTAATCTTGAAAGCCTGCAGTCTTGGCTTCCAAACAACCAACCCATCGTGCGCTGTATGCCCAACACCCCGGCCCTTGTCGGCGCTGGTATGACCGCCCTGTACGCGAACGCGGCAGTAAACCCAGCGCACCGGAGCGCTGCTGAGCGCGTGCTGGAAGCTGCGGGCAAAGTTATCTGGGTTAAAGAGGAGTCAATGCTCGACGCAGTTACCGCGGTTTCTGGCAGCGGCCCGGCCTACTTCTTCTTGCTCATGGAGCACATGATTAAAGCGGGAACAGAATTAGGCCTGGATGCGCAAACCAGCAAAACGCTGACCTTACAAACCGCATACGGCGCAGCACTTATGGCACAAGAGGCCACCGAATCCGTTGCAACATTACGCGAAAACGTCACATCGCCAGCGGGTACCACTGAAGCGGCTTTGAACAAAATGCTAGAACAACACGTTCCGAAAGCCGTTGTCTCAGCACTGCACGCTGCGCATCAGCGCTCCATAGAACTTGCCAAGGAATTTGGTAAACCATGATCGGACAATCTTTATACGCGCTAATAGACCTGGCGATACGTCTGGTCACTCTGCTGTTTTTGCTGCGCTTTATGCTGCAGGCAGTTGACGCTGACCGCTTCAACCCGCTTAGCCAAGCCGTGGTAAAGGGCAGTGATCCATTGGCTAAGCCGCTGCGTAAATTGTTGCCGAATATGGGACGCTGGGACCTCGCGTCGCTGCTGCTGGCCTGGGCCATGGGCGTTTTATTTGTCTATCTGGTGACCATGGGCACTGCCGATCCAATACAGGCAAT
>CACFGV010000056.1 GCA_902565895.1 K189A clade bacterium | reverse complement strand
TGTGGCCGGGCACACTGCCTGAAGTTGATTCTATTTTAACGGACATGCGCAAGCGTGCCGCCTATTATAACAGAAGTCTTAAGTATGGCTATAGGGTACATGTCATTGTGCGGGAAACCGAAAACGAGGCCATTGATGCGTCCCGGGAGTTGATCTCGAAGCTAGACGCCGCAGAAGGCGAGCGTATTCGCGCCCAGTCTCTAGACAGCACCTCGGCGGGTGTGCGTGCTCAGGGGATGTTGCGCGAGGGCGCCGATGCGGACGGCTTTGCCGAAGAAAATTTATGGACCGGTATCGGACGTGCGCGCAGCGGTTGTGGTGCGGCCATTGTTGGCGACCCAGACCAGGTATTGAACAAACTGAAGCAGTATATGGACTTAGGGATAGAGGCGTTCATCTTGTCGGGTTATCCCCACCAACAGGAATGCGATCTATTTGCGCGCTACGTGTTGCCAGAACTTGAACACGGAGTACTGACCTAGCGATGGCCATTGTTGGCACAGACCACACGGTGATGTTGGTGCAGGACATCGAGGCGGGCATTACCACCTATCGTAATCACTTGGGGCTGGAGCTCAGTCATCAAGTCGAGCACACAGACGCAGGTATTTCTCAGGCGTTTTTCGCCCTTGCCGATGGCACCTTCCTAGAACTCATTGCCCCGGCTGGTGATAACTCGCGTTTTGATCAAGTACTAAACGACAACGGCGAGGGGGTACACGTGCTGGCGCTGGCGGTGGACGACTTGGATGAGAGTGTTGCCGCGTTGCAGCAGCAACAGGCGCAACTGATTGGGGTCGACACCCCCCAGGTGTTTATTCACCCAAGGTTAGCACACGGCGTCATGATTCAGCTATGGCCAAAAGACCGGCCACATCGCTGGCGAGATAGTAACGACCCAGTGGTAGCGGCGCAGCAGTGATCTTCACGCCTACCGAACAAGAGCGCCAAGCACAGGCGTTTGACCCAGACAAATTGGCAGCCATCGTGGCGAGGATTCAAACTCAAGGTTTCGCAGTGGTCAGCGACCTGGTGTCGCCCGCTACCTGCGAGCTGCTTATGCAATCGGTATTGGAAGATGCAGATCAGGTGGTGGCGCATTCTGAGGAGTTAACCCCCCACGAAAAGGTCACCGGCCAGGGCCACTTGCAGTTGGGGTTGCGTCGCTTTGCGCCGTTCGTTAAGGCCGATCTGGTGGCTAATCCGCTGATTGAACATGTGGTTACAGGGGTGTTGGGAACTGGTGCCTGGCTTGGGTTTTACAATGGCAATGTGAATCGCCCCGGCAGTGTGCACCAGCCACTGCACTTTGACCGACCATTTTCCTGGCGTTCGGAAGACGAAGCGGCACAAGACGGACAAACTTGGCCACCGCCCACAACCACTTTGTCGTGCTCGGTGGCGCTATCGGAGATTACGGACGCCAACGGCGCGACAGAAATTTACCCAGGCACGCATCTAGAAACAGAGGTGGCGCAATGGCCCCTGGGCGAGCGTTTGAGCAACCATCCTGACTTGGTGGCGAGCCATGGCCCGCCCAGTACGATGCCTATTCCCGCTGGCGGTATTTGTTTTCGTGACCCGCGCATGTGGCATCGCGGTGTGCCCAATACGTCCGCGCAAACTCGACCCATGATCGCTCTGACCTACCATGGCGAACGCTGCATGCATTGGCGCGGTCGTTTGGTTAAGCGCATTGACAAGGCAGCAGCCCAACGCTTTGCGCAAGATCCAGCTCTTAAATCTATGGACGACGGGGGGCTGGCGGATGGTCGTTTGGTCTTCGAAGACAACACCCGCGAGGTGTTTACCGAGTCGGCAAATCCGCATCAGGTGAATCGCAATGTGCGCTTTGTTGAACCTGGGATGCGGGTCAACCACTTTCTTGACGCGCACCTTGTTGGTGGTGCGCGGCTGGTGCCAGATGGTGTGATCGGGCCGGCCCGATAACAGAGTCACATCCAGATTTCGCTATCGGCGGGAGCGGTTCGTTCGAACTATGGAAGTCACTGTTGCCCCCGCAATCGCATGAGTTACCGATCTCGTACGCGACATACAGCTATTCGATGGACTTAGCCCCGCGAAAACGGGGCCTGGCGTTGGTTGGTTTTGGTGGTAACGTGATCGATCAATTCAAGGTCATGGCATAAGGAGTGCGCGATGAAGCTGGCCCGAGTAAGCACGTTTGTGGTTCAAACCCCACCTCCTCACTCAGGTGGTGCGTTGTGGTTTTTCCTCAAACTAGAAACCGAAGACGGTTTGGTGGGTTGGGGCGAGACTGCGATTTTAGCGACTCTGCACACCCTAGAAGACAGTTACGAAAAATTAGTACAACAGGTTTTCGAGGCGTACCTAAAAGGCCGTGATCCTATGGATCGCGAGGCACTGTACCAAAAAATGTATGAAGGCATGATGGCTCAGCATCCAGACTACGTGGGCATGGGCGTGGTCAGCGCCTTTGATGTGGCGTTGTGGGATATAGTCGGCAAACACTTCAACACCCCCGTGTATAACCTGTTGGGGGGTAAATATCGCGACCGTATACGCACCTACACCTACGTATACGATGATGATGGCCCTGGTGGCACGGTGGGCACTTGGACCGGTAATCCAGAGCGCTTGGGTAGGCGTGCGGCGGAACTGGCAGACGAGGGCTTTACGGGTCTGAAGTTTGATCCACTGCCGCAATCAGCACCGCGTCGACTACCCACCCCGCCCTGGGAAGTGAGCCTGGCGGAATACGAGGCGGCAGTGCAAGGCGTCGCCGCAGTGCGCGAGGCGGTGGGTACTCGGGCCGATATCTTAATTGGCACCCATGGACAAATTACGCCGTCTGCGGCGCGACGTTTTGCGGCGCAAGTAGAGCAATACGATCCACTGTGGCTGGAAGAACCTTGTCCACCCGAGAACTACAAACAAATGGGTGAAATTGCGCGCAGTACCAGCATCCCTATAGCGACCGGCGAGCGCTTGGTCGGCATTCATGAATTTCAGAATCTGTTTGCACACAACGCTTGTGCCTTCGCGCAACCGGATTTAGGCAGTTGTGGCGGCATCACAGCCTGTAAGAAAATTGCAACAATGGCTGAGGCGAATTACGTGCTCATGGCGCCCCATGTTTGGGGTGGCCCGATCATTACAGCCGCAGCGGTACAAGTTGATACCAACATCCCAAACTTTTTAATCCAGGAAAGTATTTATAAGTCACGTGATTTCTTCGACGACATTGTGGTGGAGCCTTTTGAATGGGAAAACGGCGATCTCATTCCGTCCCAGCGCCCTGGTATTGGTATGGAACTGGACGAAGAGAAGTTAGAAGCGCATCGGGGCTCGTTGGAAAACATTCGACGTCAACGCCGACGATAAGCGCCGCTGCGGTAGATGTGCCGATTGCCGCCGTGGGTAAATCTAAATCAAATGCGCCGTTGCGCCTGGTCGCTGCTGAATTAGATCAAGGCTCGTGACCGCCTGTTCAGCAGCAACCAGAAAAGATCATGCCTCCACGACAGCGGTGGCTTCGATTTCTACCAATAGGGGTTTCATAACCAGCGCCGACACACCCACCATAGTAGAAGCCGGTTGATGTTCCTGGGTGAAGTACTTCGCCTTTGCCGCCTGTACTGCCTTACTGCGAGTGCTGTCTAAGTCCACCACGTAGGTATTAATTTTTATCAGATCCTCTGCACTCGCCCCGGCCGCCGCTAGTTCGCGGATGATGTTCTGATGCGCGATGTCTGCCTGTTCCTCGAAAGTTTCGCCAACCTTGCCTTCCGCGTAACCAACCTGACCGGAAATCACAATGGTCTTAACGCCACCATGGGTGTAGGTCACAGTGTTGGTAAAGCCCATAGCGTGTGGGTTGATGAATTCTTTAGTAAGCATGGTTATTTCTCCCTTGGTTTAAACCGTAATGTAGTTGCTTCAAGTATTCGAGTCGTTGGTGCTAGGGCTTGTTTTAGCTGTCTGAGCTAGGCACAGAGTCGCCAACAACGGTGCGATCAAACGCCGACCTTCATGGCGCCTAAGAAATCCATCTTGCCAATTTGGACTCCTTGCATACGCAACATGTCGTATGTTGTGGCGGCATGGAAATAGAAATTTGGCAGCGAGAACGACAACACGAAGTTTTCTGCGGTAAACGGCATTTCTCTGGAACCCAGTTTGAAAATAATGGTTTTGCCCGCGCAAGCGTTAATATCTTCGGCACTTTGGGTTTTCATCAGCGCAACATTTGCCTGGGTTTCGGCAATCAGCGCCTCGTAGTCGCCGTCTTGGGCCTCGTGATTGAATGCGTGCATAGGTGGGTTGAACTCGCCAGAGCTTAAAGCCTCTATCGTTTTGCCTGAATGATGATTCAGCGACGCCACCTGAAAGTAGAAGTTCTGCATGTCCTCATACAAGGTGCTGGCAACAATGGCCTTTGGTTCTGTGCCATTGCTTTGGCAATGGGCCAGGCCTTTCTCTAAAAACCCCACGGTGCTTTCCAGTACTTGGGTATAACAACCTACGGTTAACTCATACAGTGGTGTCGTCATGTTGGTGTCCTTTTGGATCTGTTGGAGGCGACTAAAATAACCTAATTTGCGGTCCACGAACGGCTGGTTTTTTATGTTCTGCTGGCAGTCTGCATAGACGTTCCATGCGCGTAATGCTGCCGTCGGCGTATTCCCAGACCAGTTGATCGCCATCCATATAACGGCGCACCACCACAGGACCCCAACCAAAGACACGGAAATCTAAAATGCCATCGTTCCAAAACATGCCCGCCGAGGTACGAGGACAGTAGGCTTTATCGCCAAGGGTAAAGACCACCTGACCCTCGGTGTCATTCGTGTTGTAGCCGCCGGTACTGTTGGGGCCAGAGTCATGGATGATGCCGCTGCTGGTGACCACAACGCGAGTGCCGCATTGCTCAACGCGTTCTATGTGACCGACCTTGCCGGAAATACCTCGCCATAACCCGCGAAGGTCGGCAGCATTAGGGGGCAGGGGTTCGGTGCAATCCCGAAGAATGGGCAACGGGAAGTGGCTATAACCGCAACCCGGCGTATTGCCTTTGGCAATGTCTATGGCGTCTTTCCCGCTGCCGTCGAGTTTTGGCAATTCGCAATAATCGAGGGTGCTACCGTCACCCGCCAAAGTAGCGGGATCAATAGACAGTGGTGGCCGAGCAGAGAAAAATGCCAACCAAATAGCGCCGATTAATAACGCAGCCACCATCAGGACAGTGGTTAGGAGAATTTTTCTTACCGTCTGCATGGGCGCCATTCCCAAAGCTAAAGCGCTGCTACGCTAGCAACCTATAAACTTTAATGTAAAGCATTATTAACCTTTGTGGGT
>CACFGV010000055.1 GCA_902565895.1 K189A clade bacterium | reverse complement strand
GTACAGGCCTAGTGTGAGGATGGTAAATACCGTATTTGGCAGCACCACCATAAACAGGCCCTTAACTGTTACATCAGTCTGTAAGCGATTACCTTGAAGCTCAGCGTGATTAAACACCGCGGAAAAATACGTCGCTTGATATCCGGCGTAAATCAACACATACATCGCTAAGTAGCCAAGAGCAACTACCGCTACGAATACGGGGTGCTCCGACAGGGCAGCAGCCAGCAGGCCCAACACCAATCCGCCAACAAATCCTATGCCGATCACAACCAACAGCACCGCGTAAAAGTCTCCAGGCTTAGCAGTGGTCATCGCCGAAGAACGACCATACGTGTAATTGTTGTACAAGTATTGGTTTTGTTTGTACCAAGCGAAAGGCATGCCGAATCCTAGCGTAACTAAGCCGAACACTGGCCATAGCAGCACCGCTTTATAGGCGCCCGGCAGATCACCACCGAAACCAAATCTTACGCCGCGCCAACTGCTCATGACCGCGTTAAAACGGATCGAACGCATCACCACAAAAGGCATCACTAAAAGCAACAGTGCAAGTACGAGGAAAGACGCTGGCACTAAGAAAATGCTAAGTAGGGTATAAATTACCAACAACGCCACAGCAATAATGCGGCCCTTGAGAATAGCAATAGGGCTCGCTAAGTAGTCAAAACGATCGCCAGCCAGCTCTGTGTTGCCATAAAAGTAGCGTTTGGTTCGAACTTTCGCCCAGGCAGAATAGATGCCCAAAGTCACAATGCTCAGCACCAGATTAACAATCCAAATGCGGAAAAATTCACCGCCCTCACCGTGAAATTGAAAACGCTCCTGGGTGGTGACTTCGGTCATCGACTCCTGAGGGACTTCCGTTGACTCAGACATCGTCAGCTTCTCGCCAGATTGATATATCAAAATAGTAGCTAACAACTAAGGCACACGAAAGCTGCGTTAGTGGCTGGTGTGATTAAAAGTAATGTGGTCGACCCGCCGATAGTTGTGCGACCCACAAAAAAGCCCCTAAAGAGGCTGCTCTTAAGGGGCTATTAGATATGGCGTCCCCTAGGGGTTTCGAACCCCTGTTGCCGGGATGAAAACCCGGAGTCCTAGGCCTCTAGACGAAGGGGACACAGATTGCTCACGAGTATCAGGGTGGCCAACTGTGATCAGCCCGAGTCGATACCCGAGAAGGCGCGCATTCTATGAATGCGCCCAGTTGCAGTCAAGTCCCCCCGCTTTCGCGGGGGCAGGCTCCACGCTTTCGCGGGGGCGGGCTCCATGCTTTCGCGGGGACAGGCTCCCATTTTTCTCAGTCTTTGTTGGAACTTTTGGCCTGTGCGATTCCCTGCGAAGGCGGGGAGCTTGTCCCCGCGAAGGCGGGGATACCTAAAACTTCAACCCCACACCCAAGGTATAGGTGGTGTCTGCTTTTTTACTGCCTGCCGGTGGATCGGTTTCGTAATTTAGGTCGGTGCGCAAGGCCGTATCTATGCGATCGCTGAGGGCAAAACGAATTCCGGTACTTGAGGTCAGTACCTGACCACGCTCTTCCTCGGCAATGGCAAGGATGGACTGGCGATGAAAAATCTCCAATCGCCGGTTAAAGAAATAGCGCTGAAAATCTATCGCCCAGCGCGCAGCCGGATTAGTTCGATCTACCCCGTTTAGCCGCTCTTGGACCGCACTGACACCGAGTTCAGTGGACAGCACACCACGACTGCTGTTGAGCACCTGAAAGCCCAAGCCCCCACCTAGGGTCAGTCGTTGATCAATGTCCTTGAGCTCATCGCGAAAGTAGTTGCTGTTGGCTGATCCGAACCAACGCGGCGAAATAAAGCGTTTGTACCCATAGGACAAATCCACCTGATCTTTACTGGTAGTCCCATCAGACCTTTCGGTGTTTCGCAATAGCGTAGCCAAGTGTTGCGCCTTGGGTCGCTTCAAGCGCGACTCCGCCAAGGTGTTAAAGCTCTCAGTGCTGGAGTTACCAGAAGAAAATACTGCCGAAAGATCAACTCGCGTCGCCCAATCTAAAGGCAAAGCTGCAATCACGCGCTGCACTCGATCTGCTGTATGTATGGAGGCTATGTCAATAGGAGCGAAGCCTTGCTCAGACTCGACCCCCTGCTGATCATCGATCACTTCGAGTACGCCCTGTTGCTCAAAAGCGGCGCCGCGCAGGACGTAAGCGCGGGTGGTTTGCAAACGTCGTATCGCCCTTTGCTCAACGGTGATCGCGCCGGCGTAGGTTGTTTCAAACACTACCTGTTGTTCGCTGATTGATACTAACGTGCCTGTGAGTTGGTCGCCGTTGTATAGAGATAACGTATCGGCTAAGGCCTGCCCGACAGACACGCATCCACACAGCACCACCAATACGGAAAGAACACGCGGTGGCATAACCCGAAGGGCCAAATCATTCATAACAGAACCTAACTTACTTTTTTGCGACGACGCGCTCTTGCATCAGTTTTTGACCGACCCAGTGGCGGGCAAAGTGTTGAGCGGTGCGGCCACTGCGCACCCCACGCGCCAGCGCCCAGCGCAGGGCTGGGGCTCGAAACTCCTCGCGATCGGCCAGGCTGTTTTGAGCCTGAGGGCCAAACTCCTTGGCCAATTCAGCGACCCAATGAGCCACCATGTCCAAGTAAGCGTCTTGCTTGAAAGGATAAAACGAAAGCCACAGACCGAAGCGATCCGATAGAGAAATTTTCTCTTCGTTGGCCTCGCCCTGATGCAGTTCTTCACCCATCATACGTGCCTGCTGGTTGTCACTCATATGTTCAGGCAGCAAGTGGCGTCGATTAGAAGTAGCGTAGATGACAACGTTGTTGGCTGCTGCGAATACCGATCCCTCTAATGCACTTTTCAACGCCTTGTAGGAAGGATCCGATGCCTCAAACGACAAGTCGTCACAAAATACTATGAACTTGTAGGGCGCTTGCGCCAGTTGCTGCATGACCAAGTTCAGATCTCCTAGGGCATCTTTGCCTATTTCGACCACACGCAGTCCCTGCCCTGCCAGTTCATGCACCAAGGCCGAGACTAAAGAAGATTTGCCCGCTCCCCGCGCACCCCATAACAACGCATTATTTGCCGGCAGCCCATTAACAAACTGCAAGGTATTGTCCAACAACTGCTTTTTTTGGCGATCAATGTGCAATAAGTTACGAAGGCGCGTGTCTGCTACATAGTCGACTCGCTGAAGGTAGCTGTGCCAGCGGCCTTGGAACCAAACCGCGGCATGGGCGTGGGACCAGTCTATCTGTTGGTTGTTCGGCAACAGCGAAAGTGCACGCTGGGCCAGTTCTGTGAACACCGATTCACTGGCTTTGTCCATGGGTTAGCTCAAGCGTCCTTGCTAGGCGGTTGCAAACTGACGACATTATCGGTCTGCTTGTGAAAAAGCTGGGCGTTACCGCTGGCATCCTGCAAACTGATTTCTCCGGGTTTAAAAAGACGCAGGGTCAAAGCACGCGTATCGCCCTGCCGTGGCGACAACACTAATTCATCGCCACGAAACTGCCATTGACCACGTTGTTCCTCGCCACCCTCCAGCAGTCGATATTCCCCCGAGGCAATGCCCCCGAGTAGTCGTAACTCACTGGCTTCGGCCTGCCCTGTCTTGACCTGTTCGCGCCATAAACCCGGCAAGTCGATTTGCTGTAGCCAGCGCAGGCGCGCCTGACGATTCATTCGCAGATAAATGAACACTAAAACGACAACTGCGGCGGTGACGACGACAGACATGGCAGGTGCAATCAACAAATCAGACGATGCTCAGGACGTTGCAGTTTGCCATAGCAACGTACATAAGCGAACATCCAACGGCATGCACGCCGCCGCGCGTGCCTAGAGGGGATTACAGGGGGAGCACAATGCGGTTCAGCTTTTGGCCAAATCCAAGCCAGTCCTATGCCGATGTGCTGATGCTCGCTCGGCATGTCGAACAAACCGGCTGGGACGGCTTTTGGTATGCAGATCACTTTATGCCAAATGCCGAGGATACCCATGTGGCTTGGCCAGAAGCCTGGACGACTTTAGCCGCCATCGGCGCTCAGGTGCCGCGACTGCGGATTGGCACCTTGGTCAGCGGCAATACCTACCGACACCCAGCCGTGCTGGCAAAAATGGCGGCTACACTTGATCACATTACCGACGGCAGAGTGGTTTTGGGTTTGGGCAGCGGCTGGCAGGAGAACGAGCACCGGCAATACGGTCTTGGCTTTGGCACGGCCGGGGAGCGATTGCGCAAGCTAGACGAAGCCTGTCAGGTGATCACCGCGCTGTTTGGCCAACATCAAGCCAACTTCTGCGGCGAGTTTTATCAACTGCAAGACGCCACATTAGAACCAAAACCCGTGCAGAACCCCATGCCGCTGATGATCGGCGGCGGCGGTGAGAAGGTGACGCTTAGAATTACTGCTCAATACGCAACAGAATGGAATGTTTGGGGCACCGTCGAAACCCTGAAACACAAAATGCAAATTCTTGACCAGCACTGTAGCGAACTTGGTCGCGACCCAAAGACGATTCAGCGCTCAGCAGTGGCACTGCTGTTTATGAGCGAAGACGAGAAAGTGTTAGCTCGCGGCAAGGCCGCTGCGGCTGAACGCCCGGCCATTGTCGGTACTCCTGACGAAGTGCGCGACATCGTCCAAGCTTACGCCAAAGCAGGCGTAGACGAATTGATCGTGCCAGATTTCACACTTGGCCCGACTGCGGCAAAAATCGCCACCCTGGACAGCTTTATGCAATACGTGGGCGGTCGCTGAGCATTTAAACACACTGATTGGAAACGACTTATGAACGATAAAACCCAACCGCCTGCACCAAAACCCGCCGCCACAATTTTGCTGCTGCGCGATGGCAAACCGAATCTCGAAGTCTTTATGGTGGTGCGGCATCATCAAATCGATTTTGCCTCAGGGGCGCTGGTTTTCCCGGGCGGCAAAGCAGATCCACAAGATTTTGCAGAACCGCTGATTCCCTTTCTGAGCGGTCATAGCGACGACAGCGACCAACGGGCGGCCCAGGTCAGCGCCATCCGCGAGGCGTTCGAGGAATGCGGAATACTGTTGGCCCGAGCGTTGGGCTCGCAAGACATCATCAGCGGCGAACGCTTGGCGACACTGCAACCATTTCGCGAGCCGATGAACAAAGGTGAACTGAGCCTGCTTGATTTTTTGCAGCAACAACAGCTGCAATTGGCGTGTGATGAACTGACTCACTTCGCCCATTGGATTACCCCACCCATGATGCCCAAGCGCTTCGACACCCACTTTTATTTAGCCACCGCGCCGGCAGATCACATTGCATTACACGATGGCTACGAATCCGTGGACTCAGTTTGGATCGAGCCGATGGAGGCCGTGCAAGAAGCGAATTCAGGGAAACGCACGATCATTTTCCCAA
>CACFGV010000054.1 GCA_902565895.1 K189A clade bacterium | reverse complement strand
ACGAGCTTAGCGCCACGATGGCGCGCGCGCATGATCACGAGATCATAGGCGCCATGAGGAAGCCCGGCCAACAGAATCAAAACGCTACAAGCTATCCACCAAACGCTGTTTTGCAGGCTCGTCATTCCTGCCAACAGTAACGCCAACATGAGGCTGAATAGAAAGTACCAATAGGGTCTAACGCTGAAAAACATAGCGTAGTGCTTCTTTAAGCATTGGCAATTTTGGCAGCGCAGCGATGATACGGAGGTAGTCAAGGGGTGTGGATCGATCACTCAAAAAACGCACTAAGGCGTCCGGCGACACACGCTGGAACAGCCGCAGAAACGCATCCGGAGCGGCCGGCGCCTGGTTTTCTAGAAAGGTTACAAACACGCCGTCGAACCAACGCGCGGCAACACCCCTTAACTGCGGCGGTGTCGTGCCCTTAGCTGTCGTTAACCAAAGGGCCAGCTCCGCCGCTTGGTCTTGAGCGTGAGGAAAACAATATCCGGTAGACGGCTTAACTGTACCCCCGTGCAGGCCCAACGTAAGGGCGTCACAATCTGCGCGCTGGGCACGCTTTTGCCCCCGTTTTGCCATTGGCAATACACCTTGTTCGGTGTGCTTGACCTGCCACCGAGCAAGTCCGTAGCGATGCTGTAGGTAACGCCTTAACTCGGTTTCGTACTGATCTACTGAACCGGTCTTTTTGGAAAAATGTGTGGTCTCAACCAACGCTGAGCGCGGACTGAAGGGCAGCACATAATAGAAATGAATGTCGTCCGCTGAACCCGCGCCAAAGTCCATGAGGGTTACTGTGGAGGGGTCAAAAACATCTTTCTCGGTTTCTATCTCCCAGCCGTAAAAGTGCTGCAGCAACGTGCCCTCGGGGATAGCACATGGCCGCGTATCGACCACCCGATGGGCTAACAGCTCACCCTGGGTCGTTTCGACCTTAAAGCTGCCGCCGTCGCGCGCTATGGTCTGGGCGCCCACATTGAGATTCAGCGCAAGGGTATTTGACTGCGCGAGCTTCGCCGCCGCGAGTTCGTAATAGCGGCCGCTGTCAACGCGCACGTACGGTATCTGGGCACATGTGCTCACCCAACGGCGTCCAGCGCTGCGCACTTCCCAGCTTGACCACGAGTGGGTAATGGCTTGGTCAAACAAACCTGGCTGCTGTTGCCAGTAACACCACGTCTTGTCGCGTTGGTAGTCGGTTCGCGGTTCTAGCACTACTCCTTTACGCACACATTTGTCGCCTTGGGCATTGCGCTCATCCAAATGGCAAGCCAACGCCAAACCGCTCATGCCGCCGCCTAGAATCGCCACATCGAATTGTCTGGGGACGGCAGCGTTCATCGAATCAGATTAAGCGCTAAAGCGTTGGGAATCTAACGCCTTGTGTAAGATGGGTCGATGTCGCGCACGCTTAAGCATCAATGCACTTGATCCCTCGGTGATACGTTGGCCCAGAAGCTGACCAATTAACCGGCATTTAGTGCTTGTTGCTACCACCGTACGCCGTTGCCAGTACTCTGCCGGTTGCGCCACTATTTTTTCGCCAATGGCCTGATACAACCGCGCCGCCACTTTAATTCCCTGGCGCACCGCTGTGGGAAGGTAGCCGTAGCCTAGCCTCGCGCTGGCGTAGTATTCGTTGGCAATACCGAGCAAATGCACCGCGGCGCGGTAGACCTCATCGCGCTGTTCAGCGTCGCCACTCATCAAACCATGCGCATTAACGCGGGCCGGCAACATCTCTGCAGGCAAGTAAATCCGTTGACGCTGCGCATCTTCTAAAATGTCCCGGCAAATGTTGGTCATTTGCATAGCAACACCCAAATCCACAGCAAAGGGATAGGCGCGGGGATCTTTTACTCCAAAAAGGTGGCACATCATCAAACCCACAGTAGAGGCGACGCCGTAACAAAAACGAATCAGTTGATCTTGGGTTTGTAGATGCCGAGGCCATTGATCTGCAATCAGTGCATCTATGAAGTCCAATACAAGGGCGACAGGAATTTCGTACTCGGCCTGTAAAACCAGTACATCCGCCATAATCGGATCAGCACTGTAACCCGCTACAAAGTCGGCGCGCAGCGCTACCAGCTTTTCGTGGTTGCAACCTGCTGGATCGGCGTCCGCTAAGTCGTCCATATAACGGCAGAAAAGATACAAACGCGCCACGGCATCGTAGCGCGCCCTCGGCAGGAATCGAGCAGCCAATGCGAATGTTTTTGCATTGGCTTTGAATACGACCTCAGGTCGCTGTGACTGCAAATTCATTTTTCGTCTCCAGAGTCTGGGGGAAATCTTCCGCAAGCAGATGCTCCACCACTTTGGCTGAGCTCAAAACACCAGGTACGCCAGCACCAGGATGGGTGCCTGCACCCACCATATAAAGATTCTTAACGTCTTCTGAACGATTGTGAAAACGGAAGTAAGCGGATTGAGTAAAAATTGGCGCTATGGAAAAACCAGCGCCCCAACGGGACGCGTAGTCCGCATCAAATTGCATGGGGTCAAGATCAAAACACACGTCCATGTGTTGCCGCAGATCCGGCAATATGCGCTGTTCCAAGATGTCAATAACACGCTCCCGCACCTGATCTTGCACCGCCAACCAGTCATGACGCTGTAAGTTCGGTACCGGTGCTAACACATAGAACGTGTCTTTGCCTTCGGGAGCCAAGTTTGGGTCCGTGGCAGTAGGCCGATGCAGATAAAGGCTTAGGTCGTCCCCGGCCGTTTCGCCAGCGAAAATCCTTTGCAGCAGTTCCTGATACTGTTCGCCAAACACAATGGTGTGGTGCTCGACATCGGTGTACTTGCGGTCAGTGCCGAAATAAAGCACGTAAAGACCCATCGAGTATTTGAGCGCATCAATCCTTCGGTTCGTCCAACGCTTTCTATTTTCTGCGGGCACCAAGTTACGATAGATCTGCGCGGGATCCCCATTGCAAATCACAAGATCAGCCGCAATTGATTCACCACTTGCCAGCTCGACCCCGGTAGCTCGACCTCGATCGATTGTGATGCGCTCAACGTGTTGGTTTAGACGTACGCTAACACCCACATCCTGCATCAGCTGACCCAGCGCCGACACCAATGCTCCGGTACCACCTCGGGGGAAGTGCACACCCCAACGCCGCTCCAGATAGTGAATCAGCGAATAAATACTAGTGGTATTAAACGGGTTACCACCCACCAACAACGGTTGGATACTAAAGGCTCGACGTAACCGTTCGTCTTTTAAATAACGTTTGGTGAACTGCCAAACCGTGCGATAGCACCCCAAACGGATCAACGCTGGAACTTGTTTGAGCATGAACCACAAGCGATCGAACGGCACGTGAGCCAGCTCACTAAATCCCACTTCGAAAATCTGCTGGGAATGAGCTAACAGCTTTTTATAGCCTTGAACATCCTCAGGACTAAGCCGTTGAATTTCTCCCAATGTATCGTCAACGCTGCCGCCATAATCGAGCCGCGAGCCATCATTGAACTCATAACGATACCAGGGTGATACCGGCAAAATCTCGGCATAGTCCTTAAGATCGCGGCCAAATAGCTCGAATAACTCATCGAATAAAAACGGTGCGGTAATAACTGTTGGTCCAGCATCAAATACATGCCCATCGCGCTCAAAGGTACGAGCACGGCCGCCAAGCTGATCCAGCCGCTCAATAAGAGTTACGTCAAAACCCATCTTGCGCGCACGTAAAGCGGCCGCAATGCCGCCAAAGCCACTACCAATTACCAGGGCGCGCTTGGGTATCACGCTTCTGCCCATGTTGCGTTGGCTGGGGGTCGTTCAACGCTTGCTGTCGACGACTCCGCAGTCTTGGGTTCACTCAGGTACTGGGCAATGAAGTGTTCAACTACCTGGGCGATTGCCTGGGGGGTATAGCCAGCGTTAGTACGTGCCAACGCAACCGCTTGGCGAACCCAACCGCGACAACGCTGAATCGCCTGTTGCCGCGTGGCCTTGCAGTGGGTTAGCTGCGCGAAAACGTCTTTGTCAGCCGTGATTTGTGCAACTGCAACCACCGGGGCTGTTACCACACGGTCTACCATGTCCTCGTGACTCGCAAGCGTTGCTGGCGTTCGAAGAGGTTGCAGGTCATTTAAAATCTGGTATGCCAAACCCAGTTGTTCACCACTGCGACGCGCGTACTCAGCGCGTTGGTCGTCGCCATCGGCTAACAACGCCGCAAACTGCAATGGCAATGCGACCAGAGCGCCGGTTTTGTTTCGCGCCAGGGTCATATATTTATCGCACAACTGACGCTCATCTGCGGTTAGGCTCAGTTGCTGAAGTTGGCCTGAAGTAGCGCGACTCGTCGCATCTGCCATCGCTTGGATGAGCGCAGGTAGTACTTCGGCCCTACACTCACTCGCCGCCAAACACCTAAAAGCGCTCGCGATAAAATGATCGCCTAACAACAGCGCCGTGTTACTGCCAAACTTCCGCCAGACCGT
This sequence comes from K189A clade bacterium, assembly GCA_902565895.1. Classification (GTDB taxonomy): domain Bacteria; phylum Pseudomonadota; class Gammaproteobacteria; order Pseudomonadales; family Azotimanducaceae; genus UBA4421. The sequence goes on along the minus strand of CACFGV010000054.1, from coordinate 1,337 downwards.
TAATTGTCCTCGCCGATAGTCTGTTCGATCTTGGATGTCGTCATGTACAACCGAAGCCTCGTGCAAAAGCTCCACTGCTGCCGACACATGCAATAGGGGTGTTGGCGCCTCAAAGGGTTGCGCCGCAGCAAAGGTAAGTTTGGCACGGGACCGTTTACCGCTTTTTCGCAAATGGTGCGCCGCCGATTTACTGAGCGCGCCTTTGTGACATCCAAATGTTCGGATGACGGCGTCAAGCCGGTCTGTGGGCAATGGACTCATAGTGCCCCTCCACACTGGGTTGAGTGTTCGTAGCAATAGCTTCTTTGCTAAGCTAAGAGGTCAGTAGACGCCGGCATTACGACGCCTACTGACAGGTCGTAAGACTTACGCCTTAGCGGTCGAAGACGACGTCGCTGCCGCCCATATGACTACACCAAATGCGATCTTGTTCACAAAGTCCGCCAAGTTGTAGACGATGTTCAGCGCCTCTACGCCAAATAGCGGCTCTGCAACGTAACCGATTGGGTAGATCGCCCATCCGAAGGTCACGATGATGCGCAGGGCGTTGAAAGCTGTTTTACTCGCTTCGGTACCCTGGCTCGCGTTGATCTGACTGGCTTCGCCGGCGAAGATCTCGTAGATAATATAGATCCATCCCGCCATACCGATGATGAAGGCTAACCAGTAGTTCATGGCGCCCAGCTCACCGAGATAACCAAAGATCAGCATCACCAGTGACGCGATCATCAGTTTCCAGAACAGCGCTGCGCGTACTACCGCGATGGCTGCCAAGATCAGATAGAATTCTACGATCTGTAGCGGAACAGTTAGCAACCAGTCAACGTATCGGAATACCAACGGGCTGTCGTTTGTTTCGATCCATACACCACGCATGTAGAAGTAATGAATCGCTGCGATACCGGTCACCATGGCGGCGACGGTCAGTGAGGTTTTCCACTTGCCTTCAGCGCGATCGCGTTCGACTGTGAAAAAGTACGTAGCTGCGACCATGGCCGCAGATATGATCCAGAAAGTAACGCCTACGTAATCGTTAGGGTCTAACATTTCCATTTCATCTCCCTATAGGTTTTTCAAACGCTAAATGCCCCGCGTCCTATGTTGTGCATTGGCTCAGCTCGAGCTGTCGTCCCTCCGATGACTCGCCCTGCGAACCAACTTATTTCATAGGCACCTTTCGTTTGAGTTGTCGTGTAATTTCGCCGCTCGTTTCCGAGTGACTGCGGGGGTAATCAATAACCCACGGAAAAACACAACGGTCTGGATCTCATCCCAATACAAGTTGTGTTGTCCCACTTTCACGCATCCCGCCTCCCTGCGGTGTTTGCCCTGTCTCG
>CACFGV010000053.1 GCA_902565895.1 K189A clade bacterium | reverse complement strand
TCGCTACAAGGACGCCAGTGCCTCATTGAAAAGCGCCGATGGCCGCATGACTATCGACGCCAATTCTCGATTAGGCGCGTAGTAACCACCTACATCCACAGCATCGCCCTGGGCGGCCAACAACTGCTCATTGATGGCAGCTTCATTTTCATCTAGGCGCTGATGCAAACGCGCAAAACGATCGCGCAGCTCGGCATCCTTGTCTTGTTCTGCAAGGGCTTCGGCCCAATATTTTGCTAAGTAGAAGTGACTGCCCCTGTTGTCGATTTCATGCACTTTACGCGAAGGCGATTTGTTGCTTTCCAGAAACTTCGCAATCGCTAAATCCAGTGTCGTGGCCAACAGTTGGGCGACGGTGTTATCAAAGGTATTGGCCAGGTGTTCGAGTGATGCCGCCAAGGCTAAAAATTCGCCCAAGCTATCCCAGCGCAAATGCCCCTCCTCTTCCATCTGCTGAACATGTTTCGGCGCAGAGCCGCCGGCACCGGTTTCAAATAATCCACCACCGTTTATCAATGGAACCACCGACAACATCTTGGCACTGGTGCCAAGCTCCATAATTGGAAACAGATCTGTCAGGTAGTCTCGTAAAACGTTGCCGGTAACGGAAATAGTGTCTTGTCCGTTGCGCATGCGTTGTAACGAAAACTTGGTTGCGTCTGCAGGCGCCAATATACGGTACTCAACGGCGCTAAGGTCGTGCTCTGGCAGATAGGCTTCGACCTTTTTTATGAGTTGAGCGTCATGGGCTCTTTTCGCATCAAGCCAGAACACCAGCGGCGCCCCGGTCAGGCGGGCACGCGTCACTGCGAGCTTGACCCAGTCGCGAACCGGCTCGTCTTTGACTCTGCACAAGCGCCAAATATCCTTTTCTTCGACGGCGTGACTCATCAACGTCTCTCCAGCACCGTTGAGCACCGCGATCGTACCAGCACCTGGGGACTCAAAAGTGGTGTCATGAGAACCGTACTCTTCGGCCTTTTGCGCCATCAGGCCCACATTTGGAACCGATCCTAGTGTTGTTGGGTCGAAAGCCCCAAATTGTTTGCAGTCTTCAATCACCGCAGCGTAAACGCCCGCATAGCAGCGATCAGGGATGACCGCCTTCATGTCGTGCAGTGCGTCGTCTGCGCCCCACATCTTTCCAGATTCACGAATAGCTGCGGGCATGGACGCATCAATGATCACGTCGCTGGGCACGTGCAAATTGGTAATACCCCTATAAGAGTTGACCATGGCAAGTGCCGGCCCACTTTCCAAACACGCATCTAAATCCCCTTGGATTTGCGCACATTGAGCTGCCGGTAGGCTTTGAATTTTTTCATAGGCGTCTCCGACACCATTGTTCGGATCCACACCCAACTCGGCAAAAACGCTTTCATGAGCGCGAAATGCAGCGCCGTAGTAAGACCGCACCGCATGACCAAATATTATGGGGTCAGACACCTTCATCATGGTCGCTTTAAGATGCAGCGAAAACAAAACTCCTGGCGCAGTATCAGCAATCTGTTCTGCAAAAAATTCACACAGCTTATTTTTGCTTAGCGTCGCGGCATCCACCACCTCACCAATTTGAACCATCAAATCGTCAGCGAGTGTTTGAGTTTCACCATCGGCGGATTTGAAGACTACGCTCAACTTGTCGTCTTTAGTCATGACAATAGACTCTTCAGAGCCGTAGAAATCGCCGCTGTGCATGTGTGCGACATGAGATTTAGAGTCGCTGGACCACTCGCCCATCGCATGAGGATGCTTCTTTGCGAACATCTTTACCGAGGCCGGCGCTCTTCGATCCGAATTGCCTTCTCGCAGCACTGGATTAACCGCGCTGCCTTTGACCCGGTCATAGCGCGCCTTTATGTCGGCTTCAGTATCATTTTGCGGTTCTTCAGGGTAATCCGGTAGATCGTAGCCTTGCTCCTGCAGCTCTTTGATCGCTGCATGCATTTGAGGGTTTGACGCACTGATGTTCGGCAACTTGATAATGTTGGCACCAGGATCCTGAGTCAGCGCTCCCAACTCCGCGAGGTCGTCGGGAATACGTTGGGCATCGGTTAGGCGTTCGGGAAAGGTTGCGAGGATGCGCCCAGCGAGAGAAATATCACGGGTCTCCACTTGCACGCCAGCGGCATCGGTGAAGGCTTTGATAATGGGTAATAGCGAAAATGTTGCTAACCGAGGGGCTTCATCCGTTTCTGTGTAGATGATTTTCTGTTGGTCGCTCATAAACTGCCCCTATATTTATTTTGGAATTGCCATACACGCGCGACGTGCTGCCATTGCCAGGCGCACGCCTACATCATTCGTCGAAAAGCCCCCTTCTGCGAACGCGCTGAAATATAATCGGCGCGCTCATTCTCTGCAACTTTCCGCTCGCTGCAGAGCCCAACAAACCCAGACCAAAAACAGATTCTCTTTAGTTTTGCTGCCAGTTTTTCGATCGTTCTGCGTCTTGATCAGTAGATTCCAGCCAGCGCTCGCCAGCTTCACTCAGCTCGCGTTTCCATAGAACCGCCTTGGTTTTGAGATAGTCCATTATGAATTCCGCTGCCGCAAAGGCCGCATCTCGATGTGCAGAGCCGACCATCACCAGCACGATTTGCTCACTCGGTTGCATCTCCCCCACCCGATGGACAACGTTTACCCAAGGAACCGGCCAGCGTTGTTGAGCCTCATCTATAATCGAAGCGATGCTTTTTTCTGTCATGCCTGGATAGTGCTCAAGGGTAAGCGTGCTCACAGTTGAACCATCGCCCGCGATTGCATTGCGGTCTCGAACCAAACCAACGAAGGTTACGATCGCACCAGCGTCGCTGCCCGCCTGATTGCGCATGGTGTCGTAAATTTTTGCCACGTCAAAATCGTGCTGTTGGATGACCACCTGCGAACTCACATCAGCCCCCAGTCACTGGCGGCAAAAATGCGACTTCATCGCCATGACAAAGTGCCGGGTTGGTGTTGACGATGTTTTGATTGACCGCCACACGCACATTGTCTTGGCGCAGCTGCTCCCAAGCTTCTGAATCGAGCGATTGTTGTAACTGCGCATAGACCTGTTCTAAATCAGCCGCTGCAATTTGCAGGCTGTCTGTCCCGACAGCGTCACGCAATTGGGCAAAGAATTTAACCGTAACCATCAGACCTGCTTAGCTTCATTGCGTCTAACTACTGACCCCTGTTCATGTTTCCAGTCACCGCTTTTGCCGCCGGTTTTTTCCAGTAATCGCACATCAGTGATCGTTATACCTTTATCTACAGCTTTGCACATGTCGTAGATTGTTAGCGCTGCCACGCTGACCGCCGTCAGGGCCTCCATCTCAACGCCGGTTTGTCCTTTGAGCTTGCATTGCGCACGAACCTCTAACTCGGTGTCAGATAGCTGAGAAAATTCAACCTGTACTTTGCTCAGCGCCAATGGATGACAAAGCGGTATCAGATCTGCGCATCGTTTCGCCGCCTGGATACCGGCAACCCGCGCCACTGCCAACACCTCGCCCTTAGCCAGTTGATGATCGTTAATTGCTGCAAGTGTCTCCGCCCGCATAGAAACCACACCTACGGCAAGCGCGGAGCGCTGGCTGACGTCCTTACTGCCCACATCGACCATGTTGGCCTCGCCAGCTGAATTTATATGACTGAAATCTGTCGCCATAGCCCTTCCAAAGTTTATGCAACTGTACCACGCGGGCTAATCTTTGACTGACCCAACTCGTCTACTGATGTAAAATTTTGTGCTTCGTTTCAATGGTCCATTTTTGGTAGCTATGCAGTCTTTCGCAGTTGAATCTAAGCATCCGTCAACAACAACCGTTATCGTCGGCATGTCAGGTGGCGTGGACTCATCCGTAGCTGCTCACCTCCTTAAGCAGCAAGGCTACGCCGTTGAGGGCCTGTTTATGAAAAACTGGGATGAGGATGACGGGACTGATTACTGCACGGCGATCGCCGATTTAGAGGATGCGCAGGCCGTTTGCGAGCGTCTGGAAATCCCACTGCATTGTGCAAACTTTGCCGCAGAATATTGGGACAACGTGTTCGAACACTTTCTGGCTGAATATCAGCGACTGAGAACGCCTAACCCAGACATTCTGTGTAATCGCGAGATCAAATTCCGCCAGTTCGTTAATTACGCCGAGAGCCTGGGCGCTGACTACATAGCCACCGGCCACTATGCCAGACGGGAACACCACGAAACCGGTGTTGTCATCAAGAAAGCAGCTGACGGCAACAAAGATCAAACTTATTTTCTACAGGCCGTACCCCAACGCCAGCTGCAAAAGTGCTTGTTCCCACTGGGAGATTGGCTAAAAACGGACGTACGCCAATTAGCAAGAGAATTGGGTCTACAAAACCATCGTAAGAAAGACAGCACGGGCATCTGTTTCATAGGTGAACGCCGCTTCGCAGACTTCCTAAGCACCTATATCAAAGATCAGCCCGGACCCGTGGTAGACGCGCAAGGCAGAGTTCTCGGACAGCATCGGGGTTTGCATCACTACACCATAGGTCAGCGCCAAGGCATTAACGTGGGCGGCAAGACCGGCCGCTCTGAGTCTCCTTGGTACGTGGCAGCAAAACATCAAGAACACAACCGCCTGGAAGTCACCCAAGATGAAGATCAGCTTTACAGCGGCTGGCTGCATGCGGTAGATGTAAATTGGTTATGCGAGGTAGATCTCCCTGTACACTGCCAAGCGAAAGTTCGGTACCGACAGCAGGATCAATCTTGCCAAGTAAGGCTCGCTTGTGGAAATAAACTGCTGGTGCAATTCGACAAACCACAACGCGCCGTTGCAGAGGGTCAATACATTGCATTCTACGATAATGATCGCCTACTCGGCGGCGGCTGTATCGACCTTTGCCAACGCACTTTCACGTTCTAAAGCCCTACAGCTACTTGGAGCCCATGGCCTATGTCTCAAACTGATCCGATGCACGCAATTTCCGCTATTGATGGCCGTTATCAAGGCAAAACCAAGGCACTAGCTGCCATCTGCAGCGAATTCGGACTTATGAAATTTCGCACCAAGGTAGAGTGCCGCTGGGTGGCTTTCTTAGGAGACTTAACTGAGGTCGCAGAGCTACCAGTACTCAGCGCGGATGATAAGCAGTTCCTAGACAGTGTGATCAACAATTTTGACGAGGCCGCTGCGTCAAGCATAAAAGCATTTGAGGCGACGACAAATCACGACGTTAAGGCCGTAGAGTATTACCTTAAACAACGGTTCAGTGAGCGCGAAACTCTGGCGCCGCTCAGCGAATGGATTCATTTTGCCTGCACATCCGAGGACATCAATAACACCGCATATGGGTTGATGGTCAAAGCGGCCACTAACGAAGTTTTGCTGCCACAGATGGATGCGTTAATTGCAGAAATCAATGCGCTGGCGGTGGCAAACGCCGGTCGCCCTATGTTGTCGCGAACTCATGGACAAACCGCCTCGCCAACCACACTTGGTAAGGAGCTAAAAAATGTTGCTGTGCGCCTCCAGCGGCAACGCGGTCAGTTAGCGGACGTGCGGATACTAGGTAAATTCAATGGCGCAGTGGGCAACTTCAACGCGCACCTCAGCGCTTACCCGAAAGTTGACTGGATCAACGTCTCTGGAGAATTTATTGACTCCCTCGGATTAACGAATAATCCCTGGACAACCCAAATTGAACCCCACGATTACCTCGCGGAGTTATTCCACTGTGTAATGCGTTTTAATCAAATCCTGCTGGATTTTGATCGCGACATCTGGGCTTACATTTCTAACGACTACTTCAAGCAGCGAAAAGTGGAGGGTGAAACCGGCTCCTCGACAATGCCGCATAAGATCAACCCAATAGATTTTGAAAACTCAGAAGGTAATGTGGGAATGGCGAACGCCATGCTCGCGCACATGGCTGATAAGCTGCCGGTGTCGCGTTGGCAACGCGACCTGTCGGATTCAACCGTGCTGCGCAATATCGGCAGCGCCTTTGCGCACTGTGCCATTGCCTATCAAGCCACTGTCAAAGGCTTATCGCGGCTGGACGTAAACGGCGACGTCATTGCCGCCGATCTTGCTCAAAGCTGGGAGGTCCTGGCCGAGCCTGTACAAACGGTAATGCGTAAATATGGCATCGACGAACCATACGAAAAGCTTAAGGCTGCGACCCGTGGACGGCGCTTGTCCGAAGCGTTGTTTGCTGAATTGCTTGAGGAATTACAGCTACCAGAAGCAGCAGTTGCCGAATTGCGCGACCTCACACCGGAGCGCTACATCGGCCTTGCCAAGGCCCTGACCGAAAAGTCTTTCGCTGGATAGCGCTTATATGATTACCGTTACCGAAGTTCCCTGGAGCACCCACAGCCAGGCCTTGATGGCCTTACGAATGGCGATATTCGTGCGTGAACAAGGCATAGCGCTAGACGATGAACTAGACCCGAACGATGCAAAACACCGGCACTTTCTTGCATTTGATGAACCGCCAACGCCCGTCGGCTGTGGTCGCTTGACGGCCCAGGGTCAAATTGGCCGAATGGCTGTTTTGCAACAACACCGGCACCAAGGAATCGGTGCGGCGTTATTGCACAACATTGTCACAGCGGCTCATGACGCCGGTATCGACCGAATATTTCTACATGCTCAGAAGGATGCTGAGCGCTTCTATGCTAGACATGGTTTTATCGCGACTGGCGAGAACTTCTTTGAAGCTGGCATTAGCCACATAACCATGCATAGAACGCTGACTTAGAACACTACCGAGGGGAACTATGAACTCACAATTTCGCGTGCCTTTACCAGGCACAGATTTAGACTACTTTGACGCCGAAGCAGCTGTGAACGCGCTCACGCCTAATGCTTACGCTCGCTTGCCCTATACGGCAAAAGTCTTAGCCGAGAACCTAGTACGGCGCTGCGAACCC
>CACFGV010000052.1 GCA_902565895.1 K189A clade bacterium | reverse complement strand
CGGACATTGGATTCGGCTGCGCACCCGCATCGCCAAGCAAACCCTGGTAGCGAATATACTGATACACGCCGAATAACATCCCAATACCCGCCGCACCAAACCCCCAATGCCAGCCGACTTTTTCCCCTAGGTAGCCGCATATGCCATAACCAATGGTCGAGCCGATATTGATGGACATGTAGAAGATGGTGAAACCGGAGTCTCGACGTGGGTCATCATCCGCATAGAGTTTGCCGACTATGGTCGAGATATTGCCCTTTAACAGGCCGGTACCGAGCACAACTAACGTCAGGCCCAAAAAGAAGGTCTGACTGAGTGGTACCGCTAGGGTCAAATGCCCCAGCGCAATAATGATGGCGCCGTATAACACCGCGCGTTGGTGGCCAAGAATGTTGTCCGCCACCCAACCGCCCGGAACCACCATGAAATACACCAGTCCGACGTAGACGCCATAAATGGCTTGGGCGTCGATTTGGCTCCAACCAAGGCCAGGGTTGAAGCCAGTGATTGCACCCGTCATATACAGCACCAGCAGCGCTCGCATTCCGTAGTAAGACATGCGCTCCCACATTTCTGTTAAGAACAGGGTGCGTAACCCAATGGGGTGACCGAAAAATTGCCGTTCGTTGAGGCTGGCTTCACTCATGATGTTTGTTCACTCTCTCGGTGGACGCTGGGAATTTCTGCAGCAGTGACCGAGACCTTAGCGGCCTAGGGGCAAAGTCACCACCGCAATTTGGACAGCGCGATAGTCGCTGGGCACAGTCGATACAGAAAGTGCATTCAAAAGAACAAATGACCGCCCCGGCTTGGTTCGCGGGTAAGTCTTTGTCACAGCGTTCACAATTAGGCCGAAGTATTAACACCCGCCACCCCCTCTAGGGTCCGACCGATCATCTATGCCGGAAAATCGCCAGCCCGCAATAACATCGAGGGCACCGACTTAGCTAAAGCGGTTTCCAACCAGCTCGCCGCCGCAACCAGCTTGGCTAGGTTAACGCCGTGTTCGATCGCTCCACGGCTGAGCATGTAAACAAGATCTTCAGTGGCAATGTTACCGCTGGCGTTCGGCGCAAAGGGACAACCTCCGATACCACCAATGCTGGCATCCAAGACACTGACCCCAGCCATCAGCGCCGCATAAGCATTGGCAATGCCAGTATTACGGGTGTCGTGAAAGTGCGCCCGCAGCGGCAAATCCCCCAGCTGCTGCTTGAGGGTGCTAAACGCCTGTTGCACCTGCATTGGCCCACCGACCCCAATGGTGTCAGCTAGCGCAAGTTCCACCGGCCCAGCCGCCGCCAATTCATCTGCCATACGCTGGATGCGCGACAACGGCACTTCGCCTTCGAAGGGACACCCAAAAGCCACGGCAATGGTGACTTGCACAGGAAAACCCGTGGAGTTGCCGTCGGCAATAATCTCGGTGGCCATTCTCAGGCCCTCGTCCACCGACAAACCCTGATTGTTCTGACCAAACGTATCCGTGGCAGGTACCACTAACCCAGCCTCATCAAGACAGGTGTCACGCAAACGCTGATAGCCGCGGCCATTCAGAATAAGGCCTGTGTAGCGCACGTCTGATCGGGCTGGCAAGGCCGCGCAAAGGGCTTCGGCGTCTGCCATCTGAGGTACACGCTTGGGATGCACGAAACTTGTTACTTCTATGCGTTTACAGCCTGCGTTAAGTGCATGCTGCACCAATTGCAATTTTTGCTCTGTACTCAGCAAGGCGTCTTCGTTTTGCAAACCATCCCGAGGACTGACTTCCATAACCGTGACGGATGCTGGGCTGACGCTCATGGGGTTTAGAAGCCTTCGCGCAAACTGACGGTTTTGTTGAACACATCCGGCAAGACAGCGTCTTTGCAAAAATAACCCTGCCGCTCGAACTGAAAGCGTGGACTGTCGTGCTGCATGATCGCTGGCTCCACCACGGCATTTAAGTGGACAACCGAATCAGGATTAATGTCTGCCAATAGCGTATCGCTACCGGGGTTCGGCACTTTGAATAGGCGCTGGTAGTCACGTACCTGCACGGGCACGCCAGCCTCCGCATCTACCCAATGAATTACGCCCTTGGGTTTCAAGCCCGATGTGTCCTGACCGCTGCGAGAGTCTTCAAAGTAGCTGCAATTAAGCTGCGCTACGTCGCCGTTGTCGTCAAAAATCACTTCATCGCAACGGATAATAAAGGCATAGCGTAAACGCACCATTTCGCCCGGCGACAGGCGCTTGTACTTCTTCGGCGGCTCCAGCTCAAAGTCTGCACGCTCAATGTACAACTCACGACCAATCGGTAGGGTGCGCTGACCTAAGGACTCGTTTTGGGCGTGCCACGGGCCCTGCAGCTCGATGCTTTGGTCCTCGGTAAAATTCGTCAACACAACTTTTAGCGGTTGCAACACCCCCATTCCTCGAGGGGCCGAGTCCTCCATATCTTTGCGCACGCAAAATTCCAACAGATTCATTTCTACGGTGTTGTCTTGTTTAGTGACACCAATGCGCGAACAAAAGTCCCTTATCGCCGCTGGGGTAACTCCGCGCCGACGCAGCCCCGCAATAGTCGGCATACGAGGATCATCCCATCCATCGACCAAGGACTCGTCCACCAGTCGATTAAGAATTCGCTTACTCATAACCGTGTATTCCAGGCCAAGGCGCGAAAACTCAATTTGCGGCGGGTGGTAATTCAGGTTGATGTTATCCAATACCCAATCGTAAAGCGGCCGGTGGTCCTCAAACTCCAACGTACACAGCGAATGGGAAATGCCCTCTAACGCATCGCAGATACAATGGGTGAAGTCATACATTGGATAAATACACCAGGCATCGCCGGTACGTTGATGGGCCACATGACGGATTCGATAGATCACCGGATCGCGCATATTAATGTTCGGCGACGCCATATCGATCTTCAGCCGCAACACATGTTCGCCTTCGGCAAATTCGCCGTTGCGCATGCGCTGAAATAAATCCAGATTTTCGTCAACAGACCGGCCGCGATAAGGGCTGTCTTGCCCGGGCTCGGTAAGGCTTCCGCGAGTGCTGCGCATGGCTTCTGCGTCTAGGGAACACACAAAAGCCTTGTCAGCTTTGATGAGTTCAACCGCGTAGTTATAAATCTCCTCAAAGTAATCCGAAGCATGGGTGACCTCGGTCCATTCAAAACCCAGCCACTTTACATCGGCTTTGATGGCATCAACGTATTCATCACTTTCTTTGAGTGGGTTAGTGTCATCAAACCGCAGGTAGGTTTTGCCGCCAAACTGTTTAGCAACTCCAAAATTCAGACAAATACTTTTGGCGTGTCCAATATGCAGATAACCGTTGGGTTCTGGCGGAAAGCGTGTAATCACCCCCTGGGATAGCCGTTGTTCGGCAAGGTCAGACTGGATACGCTGGCGAATAAAATCGGTGTGAGGGCTTTCCATTCGGTTGTCTTATCGGTAATTAGCGGTAATAAAGTGGCGACGTGCCAGGCTGCGAATCTTGCCTGACCCGGCGGCGTTGGAAAAGCCCGACGCCGGACTCGAGCTACCCCGAACGCTGACTCTGCCCTAACATAAACAACACCTTCGCTCGAACAACCAATCAGGAGAACCTGTGGGCCGAGTCATTGGACTGCTCTTCATTGCCGCTATCGGGGTCAGCTTTGCCGTGCTGTTTACGCTTGGCGATAAGCAACATACGATCACGCCCCAAGCCAACGGTGAGCGCTGGTATCGCATAGAGCAGAACGGCAGACACCTTGGCTTTATGCACAACACTCATGCCGAGCAAACACAGACCACACACATCAACTATCGCGCTCCAGAGGCTCCGCCGGTTGTCATCCATCAACGCTTGCAGTTCGCTGACCAGCCACCATTCTCGTTGCAGCGCGCAGCTTACTCTCAGCGTATTGGCGACCAATACAGTGTGGTGTCTGTGCACAAAATCGCCGCTGACCCCACCCACCGCTACACCGCCACCATATTGCGCAACAACAGCGTTAACCAAACGGAATTTGCAGGCTCGCTGACATTAGCCGACCTGTACAGCGTAGAGCGCTGGCTGCAAAGCGACCCAGAACCAGGCAGTACACTGCGAGCGCCCTATCCTGACTTCGAAAAACTGCAAGTCAGCTATCGAGAACACCGGCTGCTGAACAAGGACAGCGAGGGTTATGAGCTGACTGGAGCGAGCCCAGACTCCATTACTCAAACTCGCCTGGATCGGAACTTCATGCCCATTAAGCTGACCATGGCGGGGCGTTACGATGTACGCCTGAGCAACCAGGAAAGTGCCGTTCCACAAAACGCGATTACTAAACTACCGCAGCCAGCAATACAAAAATTCGGTCTCGATCAGGCCCTAAGCCGACGTCATGAACTAGAGGCGCTGGAGCTGACGGTGCTGGGCATCACTACCCTACCTGGCATCATAGTCACGCAATCCGGCGGGTTGTCCGCCAGCAGCGCCATTGCACCGCCGCTTCACTATGTGGGTGAGCACATTGACTACCCCATCCATCACCCCAAGGTTCAAAGGCTATTGATGCGCTTCGAACGATCATCTGACGAGCTGGTCACGGCCCACAATTTAGTGGCTTTTACCCATGGCCAACTCAGCTATGTCGAACACCAATACGCTGGCACTGTGCTCACTGCGCTGGAACTTCGCCGCGGCGAATGTACGGACTTTGCGGATTTATATACAACCCTGGCGCGCAGCTTGGGCTTACCGGCGCGAACTGTTTATGGATTGGCATACGACGGCGAAGGGTCACCGGGATTTAGGTTCCATGCCTGGAACGAAGTCTATGCCAACGACCGTTGGCACAGCATAGATGCCACCTGGAACCAGGTAAGCAGCGACGCGACCCATATTCCGCTGAGCGATGAACAATACGCTGATCTGTTACGACTTCGGGAAGGACAACCGTTGGCCTTCCAACTGCAAGCGGCCCACTACCGCACGGCCCCTACGCCGTAGTGCGCAGTAAGCCCTCCTGGGTCACAGAAGCCAGCAGGTCTCCGTCACTAGAAAAGAATTCAGCATGCACCATGGCCCTGGCACCTTGTGCTGAGGATGTGCGCTTGTGAAACAACAGCCATTGATTGATTGGCACCGGCCGATGAATCCACAAACTGTGGTCCAAGCTCGCCATCTGCAGTTGCGAACGGTTGATGTCTTGCTGATGCGGCAAATGGCCCGTCGAGACCAAGCCCATGTCCGACGCATAAGCCAACAAACATCTTGAGATCGGTTGAGAAAGTCCAGCAGCCTCTTCCACAGGCGCCAAAAAGCGCACCCACGCAGGATTCCAAGCACGCGGCTCGGCCCAGGCGGGAGTGCCTAACTCAAATACCGAACGCAACTCAAACGGCCGTTCTATTTTCACCATGGGGCTCAGACGCGGATCCGCTTTCGCGCCGCCGAGTTTTATTGCAACCGCGCGATCCTCTTGCAGTTCGGTAGGCAACGGCACATTGGGCATGGGCAGACTATGGTCCAAACCCGGTTCGACACCTTGAAACGAAACATCCATATTAAAAATAGCCTGACCCGATTGGATCGCCACTACTCGCCGGGTGGTGAAGGACCGACCATCACGGATGCGCTCCACCTCATACAGCACCCGTTTGGAGGAATCGCCTGGCCGCAAAAAGTATGCGTGCATAGAATGCACGTCTAAATCCGTGACCGTGCGGTAAGCCGCCATGCTGGCCTGGGCAAGCACCTGACCGCCAAAAATACGCACCCCGCTCTCTGGCTCGTTCTCACCCAAAAACAGGTTTTCTTCGATCTGCTTGAGTTCTAACAATTGCAACAGACGCTGAGCACGATTGGTGGTCACTGGTCATTCCACTGTGGTTCATTAACAAGACGCTGAGCGCGACTGGTGGTCACGTATCTTTTGTGGCCAGTAAAAGGCTCGGCAAGATTGCCTTTATACTCTTTCGCATCACAATTTTGGAGCCGCCGACATCAAATCAACCAAATTACCCACCCCCGAGGCATGGGCCGAAGAGCAATTGCAGCGTTTGCGCAATAACCAACCCTATAAGAACCTCAGCACAGACTGTCCCGAAGCAACCATTGCCGACGCCTACGCACTACAACGCGCCTTTGTACAGGCGTTGGCAGAGGCTGGCGACTGGGGCGCGATTGCAGGTTACAAGGCAGCACTTACAGCGCCCCAGGCGCAGAAGATGATGGGGGTGGCGCAGCCAGTGATCGGGGTTTTGTTCAGCAACGGTGAGCGCCCAAGCCAACACTTGGTACAAACCGACCGACCAGTAATGCTGGAGACCGAGTTGGGGTTCCGACTCAACGCACCCATAGCCCATGCGGTAGACGAGCACTCCGCAACCGGCTACGTCGGACAGGTTTACCCAATGGTTGAACTGGCTGCTCCACACTTGCAGCAGCGGCCGAATGGCGTAGATCTCATTGCCAGTAATTCAGCAACTTACGGCTACATCACCGGAAACCCTTATCAAGCTGATTGGCACAAGAATGAGGCGCCAAGCGCCGTACCCGATCTCGACGGATTGAACATCAGTTTGTTTCAAAAGAATGATCTCCTGCACGCTGAGGTCGCAGGCAGCATCATGGAGGGCCAGTGGCAGGCACTGACCTGGCTCATTAACGAAGTCCTCGCCCAGGGCTATGTGCTATCCGCTGAACACTTATTAATGACCGGCTCTGTAGGCGCTTTGCACCCAGCCAAACCAGGCGAATACCGTAGCGACTACGGTCCATTAGGGTGCATCGAATTCCAATTGTAAGGGTCACTTGCAGCGCCCCGTTGGGCGCTTAAAAATTGACCCATGGGAATATATTGCTTGTGAATTATTCCTTTTTAATCAATAGGGGTGGCTGCTAACTTGCGCTCGCTTCGCCACTGGCACCCACGTGTCTTTAGCCGAAGCACAATCCGCAACAAGTGAGGGAACAGCCGTGTCAGCCTACTTAGACCTGATCGAAGAGAAACGCAAAATCATCAGCGCCAAACAAGAGTGGAGCGCCATTAACGCAGAATACGCTGTGCGCATGGATCTGCAGAACCGCTTCAAAACCGGATTAGAAATTGCTCAGTACACCGCCGACATCGTGCGCCGGGATATGGCCGCCTACGATGCGGACTCTAGTAAATACACCCAATCCCTTGGCTGCTGGCATGGCTTTGTGGCGCAACAGGTCATGATGAGCG
>CACFGV010000051.1 GCA_902565895.1 K189A clade bacterium | reverse complement strand
TCGTCGTCCAAACAGACACATCCATTTCACAAACATTCGGAGACGTTTCGATAGTCAATGGATTTATCTATCTCGGTACTGGAGATAGTGCGGAAGCGATAGGTAGCATCGATCAAACCCAAAACGGGCAAAATGGACAACCGTTAAAAATCAACCTAGGTCAGTTTAGTAATAACGACTTCGAAACGGGCAGCGCGGGCGACACAGCGGTCAGCGGCTGGAGCCTGAGCAATAGCCAAATCAAGCTAAATGGCGCAAGTTCACTAGCAGGCCAACCCACTGCAACGGACAATGCCTTTCCCCCCACTGTAGCTGCTGGATATGCTGCACCCTATGATCAGATGACACCCGGCAGCGCAACCTATCAAACCGAACTTTCCACTGAAACATCCAGCGGATCCGGCTTGTCTGTGAGATTGCGTTCTACCGGAGTAAGCGTGGACAGTTTCGGCATTGTGCATGGACCTGCTATCGTGAGTGACTCCTCCGTCAAACTGAACCCTGGAGACTCAGTGAGCTTTGAGTGGCGTGCCACTGGTGGTGAAGATGCGTACGATGTCATCGGGTATCTGGTAGATGAAAACACGGGTTATATTGAGGAGATCTTAAACGAAACTGGCGCTGATGCCGGCACGTCCACCAACTGGGCGACCGTGAGTAAAGATATTTCAACTTCGGGCACGTATAAGTTCGTATTCATCGCCGGCACCTGGGACGCAACCGGGGGAACTGCCGCTGGCGCCCAGCTGTACGTCGACAACATTGCCGTTTCTCAGAACAGCAAGGCAGCCTTATCGGATGATGTCGTCAGTCAAATTCGTGCGGCCCTGACTTCTACTAGAAACGGCTATATGCAACCTCTCGAAATATTGTCTACCGGGGAAGAGTTGCGCTTCACAACTACCGACGCTAACGTTTCTGCGTTAGTTCCTTTGACCACTCTTGATCTGCTCGCGCACAACGGAGCAGAACTAGCACAGAATTTAGTAAGCAATAGCTTGAATCAAATCGCTAGGGCCCGGGCAGATCTAGGCGCTTTAAGCAACCGTCTGGATCATTCTTTTGAATCCGCAATAGGCCTCAAAGACAATATGGCGTTCGCAAAAAGCCAACTTATAGACGCTGACTTTGCGCTGGAATCTGCAAAATACGCTCGAGCACGAATTTTGCAGGAGACGACAACTTCGCTAATCGCTAAGTCAAATGAGCTAAACGAGTTAGTTCTGAATCTTCTACGAACTGAGTGATACCGCGACCCTCTTCTGCTAGTGACCACAACAGATTGGAGTAATTCATATGTGGATAAACTGCAATTGATCGCCACCCTGCCAATGACTTTCAATAAACCGGAGCAGATGGCTAACGACAAGAGGACAAGAGTTAGAAGCAGCTGATTTGGTTCTTTTCGAATATTACCTTTACGACCAGATCGAAAGCTCTCGCCGACCAGATTAGCGCGTTTTATATCAGTGGCCACCAAATGCAATCAGCTTGTGCGTTGATCTACAACGGTCATTGCTTGAAGGAGACCAACCTAAACGCGAGCACAAACGCATATCGTGAGTTCAGTCCTCTAGCAACAAGGGCCAAAGCGGTTACCGTATTGCTCCGGCGCGATCTCATAGCCCTTGCTCAGCTGCAAAACTAACCGCTCTAAAGCGCTTGCAGTGCTTGCTCAAGATCCGCAATCAGATCTTCAGGATGCTCAAGTCCAACCGAAATACGCATATCACTGATGCTAAACCCCATGGCTTTGAAGCGTTCTGCGCTCTGTTCTTTTATTGCGCTAATCGCCGGTGCAAAGATGAGGCTTTCATGGCCACCCCAAGACACTCCGCGCCCAAACAGCTGCAACGCGTTAAAGAACCGCTTTACGGCTGCGAGATCTTCTGATGCCAGGGCAAATGAAAATAAGCTGGAAGAGCCGGACATTTGCCTCTTAGCCAATTCGTGCTGCGGATGGCTGGCAAGACCCGGGTGGGAAACTCGGCTGACTTTCGCGTGAGCAGCTAACCATTCGGCGACAATAAGCCCATTGCGTTCGTGGGCATCCAGGCGCAGCGGCAGCGTACGCAATCCCCGCAGCAATAACCAAGCGTCCTGTGGCGCCAACCGTGCGCCCAGTAGTTCTGCCTCGTCGTTAGTAATCGCCTCAATCAGCTCGGCATTGCCCAGCAATACCCCCGCAATTAAGTCGCTATGGCCGCCAAGATATTTTGATGCGCTGTGTATCTCGAGATGTGCGCCAAGCGCTAGGGGCCGCTGCCTGAGTGGTGTGGCCCAGGTGTTGTCGACAATAATGCGTATGTCTCGATCTTTTACCGCCTCGGCAATCCCAGCGATGTCCTGTAGTTCAAAATGTCCAGAGGACGGTGTCTCCAAGTAGATCACCCGAGTTCGCGACGTGCACGCTTGCACAAATGCGTCACAATCCATAGCGCTCACAAAAGAGGTCGTGACCCCCGCTTTCTGAGGCAGCCAGCTCGACAGGAAGCGGCCCGCGGGACCATAAATGCCGTTTACGGCCACCAAATGATCACCGGTTTTTAGGCTGGCCAGTAAGGCAGCGGTTATTGCCGCCATACCAGAACCAAATAACCGAGCCCGCTCGGCGCCTGCCAAGCGCGCTAAAACCTGTTCTGCGAGCTGCACCGTGGGGTTGAGTTGGCGACCATAAAACGGCGTGTTAATACGATCGTCAAAGGCGTTTGATAGCGCGTCCCAATTCTCAAAGGTATGGGTGCTGGTTTGGTAAATCGGGGGTGCAGCGGCACCGAACACCTGATCAGCTCGGCCAAGGTATCGCGCCAAGTAGGTTGCTATCTCTGCGTCCGATAAATCTTCTGAAAAACTCAAATTATTTTCCTTGTTCCGGTGTTTGCACAGATTGCGGCGGCGCAGCCGCGCCGTAATTGCAGCCGATCCCAGTGAGCGCCAATACCGGTGCGACGAGCAAATTCGCCAAGGTCAGAACCTGCCAATACCAATATTCAGCCACCGACACCCCTAAGGTCGCTGACATGAACAACGCAGTGGCGTGCCAAGGGATGATACTTTCAATCATGGTGCCGGTATCTTCGATTGAACGGGACAATACACGTCGCGGCACCCGCAGGTTATCGAAACGTTGCGCGAAGGCATCGCCGACAATAAACGCGGTGGCGCTCTGATTCGATGTCAACGCATTGGTTGTCGCCGATGCGAACAGCGCGCTAACCACCGTGGCTTTCTGGCCTCGTACAAAACCGAACAGCGTCTCGACTAAGCGAGGCATTGTATTCAACAAATCGATTGCGCCAACAAAGAGAAAAACCAACAGGGCGACAAAAATAGCTTCCTTCATGCTGTATATGCCGCCCCGCTCTACCAAGGCTATGACTTCGTCAGGAACAGCAGCGCCGCTGTCATAAAGCTCAACTCCATAAACCAGCGCTTGCAGCACGGTGTTCACGGGAAACCTCTGGAGAAAGATCGCCAACACCACCGCACTGCAAATCGACAACAACAGCACCGGAATTGTCGGCCACTTTTTGGCAGTACCGAATAGCACAATTAATACCGGAATAAGCAATGCAAGATTGAAACGGAACTGTTCATGCAGGCTCTGTAAAAATCCCACAACTGTCTGGGAATTCTGGGCATCGGCGGGTTGGTCAAAGAGCAGCCCAATCAAAAGATAGGCAGCTACTGCGAAACAGGCGGATGGCACCGTGGACCAGAGCATGGATCGAATGTGCTCGAACAGATCCACCCCGGTCGCTATCGCGGCCATGTTGGTGGTATCCGACAGCGGCGACAGCTTATCGCCAAAGTAGGCTCCGCCGACGACAGCGCCTGCAACGATCGCAGAATCCGCACCAACTGACGTACTGATCCCAATCAGCACCACACCGACTGTTGCGGCACTGCCCCACGAAGTTCCTGTTAAGGTGGAGAACACCGCCGCTATCAAAAAAGACGTTACGTACAGAACGCGTGGATCGATAAGTTGCACGCCCCAACTGACCAGCATCGGAATTGTGCCGCTGATCATCCAGGCCGCCACAAGCGGACCGATTAACAGCAAAATCAAAATTGCTGGCAGCGCTTTCGCTAGACGCTGCACGATCGACTGCTGAATGGTGAGCCACGAAAAACCAAGCCAAAGGAGCTGAGCAATTGCGAAACCAGCACTGGCTAAGAAGACAATTTCTAAGGGGATTGCCGGCCTATCAAGTACCAAAGGCCGAACCACCAGCCCCCACACTACCAGAATGGCTAATACAACTGCTGGGAGCAGCGCGGGTCGGTCGCCTATGTCGCTCAAAGGATCGTCAGGATTATCCATGACATGAAATGACCAGCTCGCCGACAGAACCAAGCAGAACTTATTCGCACTCGCTGATCTGCATACAACGGGTTTTAGACAGCAGCCGTGACCACGGCAACAGGATCTCCCGCAGCAACGGTTTGACCCTCTGCGACCAATACCGTGATGCGACCCGAGGCTGTTGCGATGAGCGGCACTTCAGTTTTCATTGACTCGAGAACGGCAATCTCTTGGCCTTCTTCGACCGCTTCCGAATCACCCACTAGCACTTTCCACACGGATGCGCTGATTGGGCAGGTGATGGTTTCGCCATCCAGATCAGTGTCGCTCACCGGCGCGACAGTGGGCGCCACCGTACGCGTAAAGGTAATGCTCTCGGACTGTTTCCAACGCTCTAACTCTTCATTAAAGGCGCTTTGTCGAGTGCTCTGAAATGTACCTATCCGAACGGCATCTGTCTCTAAGCCCTGTTGATAACTTCGCAAGTCAAGACGCCCAGCTTCAACCGTTGGCAAATATTCGTTGTGCGCGCAGGCATCACGGATTTCCAGCAGCTCTTTTGCATCCACTTCTGTGTAACGAATCTGGTCGTAGTTTCGCAACAACCAGTTTTGCTCACCGAGCGGACCGAAGCCGACATTGCGCCAAACCGGAATAGTCCTACCAACAAACTGGTAGCCGCCAGGGCCCTCCATGCCGTAGATGCACATATACGAGCCGCCAATCCCTACCGAACCTTCGGCGGTCCAGGTGCGCGCAGGATTGTACTTGGTGGTAACCAGTCGATGGGCAGGATCTAGCGGTGTCGCCAGTGGCGCGCCCAGGTAGACATCACCCAAACCAAAGACAAAATAGCTTGCCTGAAAGACAATTTGTTTAACCTGTTCGACCGAGTCCAAGCCATTAATGCGACGAATAAATTCAATATTGTCAGGACCCCAAGGCGCATCAGGTCTGACGTTTTTCATATACCGGTCAACCGCTTCCTGACACGCGGGGTCGTTCCAAGATAACGGCAGATGGACAATTCGCGACTCGACTTCATGGGTTTCCTGACCAATAGCTTCGCGAAGCAGAGGCTGTAGCGCTTTGGCCAATGTATCGTGGGTCCACACGCCCATATCGAACCGTACCAATAAAGAACGCACGCCGGCTGTCTGTTCAACAATGCCGGACAAATCGCTGTCCTTAAGGATGTGCGCGAACTGACCGACCACGATGCGCAATTGCAGATCCAATACCGCGGCGCCGAACTCAATCAAAAGCCACTCTTGGCCAGCCTGACGGATGACCACGTCATCATCTTCGTATAACCGAACTTGGGTTGCGGCACTGCTTTTAGCTGAATAGCTGATCGGCAGCTCAAAAGTTTTGCTACTGTCTCCGGCAAGCCAGGCCGTTTGTTCAGCGCTCATTTGTTGCGCCTGGTGTCGATCCACAAGCTGCAATTGCACGGTGTCTCCGGGAACCAACTGAGCCAACTTCCAACGATCTGCGTTGGTCACGACTACCGGACAAACAAAACCGCCAAGAGAGGGACCGTCCGGACCCAGGATAACGGGCATGTCACCGGTAAAGTCCATCGCCCCAAAGACATAGGCAGAGTCATGGATGTTCGAGGGATGCAGTCCCGCTTCGCCGCCATCCTCGCGCGCCCACTGTGGTACAGGTCCGTTCAGTCGGATCCCTGTTCTATTGGAGTTATGGTCTACTTGCCATGACGCCTGAAAAAGTTCGTCAATCCCCTCGGGGGTAAAAAAGTCCGGCGCAGCATGGGGTCCCAACAGGACGTTCAAGGTGTGGCGTGCGGATAAATCCACCTGCCGATCTGCCATTAAGGGCTCGGCTAAATTCACGCCATCAGCCTCAATCCAACGCAGCACGTCGCCTGCTCGCAGCGCCCTACCCTGATGGCCACCAAACTTACCTAGAACAAACGTCGTACTGGAACCAAGAAATTCTGCAACATCAAGCCCGCCGCGAAGTAGTAAGTAGCTTCGCAGTCCATCTTCGATGTCATCTATAGACAAGATTTGTTCAGCGGCAACAGCAAACGGCTTAGCCGTATCGACCGGTTGACCGTTGACACTAGCAACAACCTGGGCGCCAGTTAAAACGCACTGAGTGCTGTTGCGGAATTTTATTTTGGCGCCCGCCAACACCATCTCTAAGCCAGCCGCATTGACCGGGTTACCTACCATTCGGTTGCCTAATTGAAACGATAGGTCATCCATAGGCCCGGATGGCGGCACACCGACATCCCAATATCCCTGCCGACCTGGAAAAGCCTGAACAGTCATTTCCAACCCAGAGCGGATTATTTCTAATTCGTTGGGCTGATAAACAACCGTCTGCAGCAGCCCTGTGTCTACCTCACCGGCTTGAAATCGTTCGTTGCCCAGCGCTTGGGATAACAGCGCCGCGTTAGTGGTCGTACCGTATATCTGCGTCTGTTCCAGCGTTTCTCTCAGTTGCTCAATGGCCTCTGTTCGCGTTTGCGCATGGGACATGACGTTCGCCAGTAGCGGATCAAACCAATGAGACACCAGGCTGCCAGCGCCGACCCAGTTATCAATGCGGCCCTGTTGTGGAAACACCACGTCAACGGTTCCTGGCGTCGGCTTATAGTTGTCGAAAGGATCCTCTGCATAAAGCCGCACCTGCACCGCCGCGCCTTGTGCCTGAATGGACTGCTCAAGTTCTGCACAACTGGGCAAATCTCCCGCTGCTAGGCGGATCATCCACTCGACAATATCGATGCCGTAAACCAGCTCGCTGACACCGTGTTCAACCTGTAAACGCGTATTCACCTCTAAGAAGTAAAATTGCTCGGCCTGGGCATCGTACAAAAACTCTACAGTACCGGCGCTGGCATAGTTCACCGACGCCGCGAGCGCTCGGGCGCTTTCGTGCATTGCGGTACGAATAGATGTGGACAGTTGCGGTGCCGGACACTCTTCCACTAATTTCTGGTTGCGCCGTTGCAACGAACAATCTCGGTCCCCCAAGATGACTACATTGCCCCTGCCATCGCCGAACAACTGCACCTCTACGTGCCTAGCCTGGGTAATACACTTTTCAATGAACACACCAGCACTGGTGAAGTTGCTTTGCGCAAGCGCCGTCACAGACTCAAAGGCTGCGTCTAACTGCTCTGGGCTGTCGCAGCGCTGCATACCAATGCCGCCGCCACCGGCGGTACTTTTCAACAACAGCGGATATCCAACCTGCTCCGCGGCGGTCCGCGCGGCCGGAAGATCAGGCAAAATGTCGGTACCGCGTAACACTGGCACGTTCTGACTTTCTGCTATCGCGCGTGCTTCGTGCTTTAACCCGAATGTCTTGATGACTTCAGGCGACGGCCCAAGAAACGCTAAACCCGCCTCTGCAACTTGG
>CACFGV010000050.1 GCA_902565895.1 K189A clade bacterium | reverse complement strand
CTGTACCTCGGCTTTGCGCTCTGGGTCTTTGACCATATTCCATGGTTCGTGGCTCGCAATGTACTGATTGGCCAGGTCTGCCAGAGCGGTGATTTCGCGTACTGCTTTGCCGAAGTTGCCGTGTTCGTAGTGTTCAGCAATGCCGTCTGCCGCGTCGTTGAACTGCCGCATCAGGGGTGCATCGTGCAAGTCACGGCTAAGCTCACCATCGAAGTGCTTCACCAAAAAGCCGGCGGTGCGGCTGGCAATGTTAATGATCTTACCCACCAAGTCTGAGTTAACCCGTTGCACAAAGTCTTCAAGGTTAATGTCCAAGTCGTCTGCGGAGTCACTGAGCTTGGTGGCATAGTAATAGCGCAGGTACTCAGGATTTAGATGTTGCAGGTAACGCTCGGCCAGGATAAACGTGCCTCGGGATTTAGACATCTTGGTGCCGTTCACCGTAACAAAGCCATGAGTATGGATACGGCTTGGGGTGCGAAAGTCGGCGCCATCCAACACCGCAGGCCAGAACAACGCGTGAAAGTTGACAATGTCTTTGCCAATAAAGTGGTGAACTTCGGCAGTACTGTCTTTGGCCCAAATCTGCTCAAAGTCTAAATCATTGCGCTGCTCGCAAAGGTTTTGCAGGCTTGCCATATAACCTATAGGCGCATCCATCCAGACGTAAAAGTACTTGTCCTCAGTACCCGGAATAGTAAAGCCGAAGTAGGGGGCATCACGAGAGATGTCCCAAGGCCGCAATTCATCATGTAGCCATTCGCTCAGCTTGTTCGTAATTTCTGGTTGCACATGGCCAGATCGGGTCCACTCCCGTAAGAACTCTGTGTACTTACCCAGGTCAAAAAAGTAGTGCTCGGACGCACGCAGCTCGGGCACGCTGCCAGAATAAATCGATTTCGGGTTGCCCAGTTCAGTGGCGTTATAGGTAGCGCCGCAGCGCTCGCAATTGTCACCGTATTGGCCCTCGGCATGGCAACGTGGACAGTCGCCGACGACAAAACGGTCCGCTAGGAACAACCCCTTCTCGGCATCATACAGCTGCTCTACTTCCTCGGTAAAAATCAGACCGCGATCTTTGAGGCGCGAAAAGATCAGCTCAGAGTAATGGCGGTTTTCATCAGAATGGGTGGAGTAATAGTTGTCGTAATCCACCAAAAAACCGCTGAAGTCAGCCATGTGTTGTTGCCGCACCGAGTCCACTAATTGTTCCGGTGTGGTGTTTTCTTGCTCCGCCTTAATCATGGTGGCGGTGCCATGGGTGTCGTCTGCACACACATACACAACGTTGTGACCGCGCATGCGTTGAAAGCGCACCCAAATGTCGGTCTGGATGTGCTCTAGCATATGCCCCAAGTGAATTGGGCCATTGGCATTGGGCAATGCGCTGGTTACGAAAATTTGGCGTGACATGAATGTCCTAACTGGTCGATCAATACGGCGATGGTGCGTCGCAGATTATAGGGCGGATTGTTGAAAGAGTGGTGGCAAAAGTGTCGCCGCCGAGTGGATGGGCTTACACTAGCGGGCTACCGATTCGAGGTCACATTAAATATGAAAGTTGAGGAATTTATCGATCCCTACCTGGAGCGGTCCTGGCAACAATTGGGCGCGCGGGTATTGTCTTCGGGTAAACGTATTTCGGTGACCTTAGGTTATCCCGCCATGGGCATGCAGGCGCAGTTGCAAAAGCAACTGGCCGAGTTCCTAGGGGTAGACGACATAGAGCTGGAGTTACGCTTTGCAGCAGATCATGGTCGTGGCTTCAACCAGGTGAAAAACATCGTGTTAGTGGCCAGTGGTAAAGGCGGCGTGGGAAAGTCCACCACGGCGGTAAATCTAGCCCTGGCGTTAGACGCAGAAGGGGCCAAGGTAGGGTTGCTGGACGCTGATATATATGGGCCTAGTCAGGGCATGATGTTAGGCGTCGAAGAAGGTCGCCGCCCCGACATCAAAGACAGTAAGTTTTTTGAGCCGATTCGCGCTCATGGCCTTAAAGCCATGTCCATGAGCTTTATGATCACCGACAAAACACCTATGGTGTGGCGCGGTCCGATGGCCAGTGGCGCGTTGCAGCAGATTCTAGGCCAAACCCAATGGGGTGATCTGGACTATTTGATTGTCGATATGCCGCCAGGTACCGGAGACATTCAGTTGACCCTGTCCCAAAAGGCGCCGGTGGCCGGCGCGGTGATTGTCACCACCCCCCAAGACATAGCTTTGTTGGATGCAATGAAAGGGGTAGAAATGTTCGCGAAAGTCGACATCCCGGTTCTTGGCATTTTAGAAAACATGAGTGTGCATGAGTGCGAAAACTGCGGTCATCAAAGCCATCCTTTTGGTGCCGGTGGTGGAGAACGTATTTCGGCAGAGCTGGGTGTGCCGTTAATAGGGCAGCTGCCGCTGTCTATGGACATTCGCTTGCAAGCCGACGGCGGTACGCCGACCGTGCGCGCTGCACCTCAGTCTCAGGCTTCTGAACTGTACCGTGATGCAGCTCGGCATCTGGCAGCACGCTTATGGACCAAGGAGCAGTCTGGCCCAACCATTCGGATGGTTGACGACTAACGCGCCAAACCGCTGATCTTAAGAACACTTAACGAGAACCTACTATGACCATTAAGTCTGATCGTTGGATTATTGAACAAGCCGAAGCCGGCATGATCGACCCTTTTGAACCGGGGCAAGTGCGTCATCAAGACGGCAATAAAGTCATTTCTTACGGCACCTCTAGTTACGGTTACGACGTGCGGTGTGGTCCGCAGTTCAAGGTGTTCACCAATATTCATTCCGCTACTGTGGATCCAAAAGCGTTTGACGCTAATAGCTTTGTCGACATCGAAGACGATGTCTGCATCATTCCACCAAATTCGTTTGCTCTGGCCAGCACCGTGGAGTACTTCCGAATCCCCGAAGACGTGTTGACCATTTGCTTGGGCAAGTCGACCTACGCGCGTTGCGGCATTATCGTCAATGTCACACCGCTAGAACCGGAGTGGGAGGGGCATGTGACGTTAGAGTTTTCTAATACCACCACGCTGCCGGCAAAAATCTACGCCAACGAAGGTGTGGCGCAAATGTTGTTTTTCCAATCCGATGAGCGCTGTCAGGTCAGCTATAAAGATCGCGGCGGTAAATATCAGGGCCAAACTGGGGTGACGTTGCCAAAGACCTAAACCTCGAGTGCGTAGCGTTTACGCAAACACCGCTTGTCCTGGCCCGGCCACTGTATCTTCAGCGACGATCTCGCCAACCACAACCGGCGCTTCACCTTCATCGGTGAGCGCCTGCACCGCGGCGTCGCAATCTTCCTCAGTGACGATCAGCAGCAGCCCCAGACCGCAGTTAAAGGTGGTAAGCATCTCTGCATCGCTGATGTTGCCCGCCTGCTGTAACCAAGAGAACACCTCTGGCCGTTGCCAACTGTCCAGGTCAATCAGTGCTGCATGTTGCGGGTCAACAAGCACTCGCGGAATGTTCTCGTAAAAGCCGCCGCCGGTGATGTGCACCATGCCATTCACTGTTATTTGCTCCAACAGTTTGCGCACCGCTTTGACATAAATTCGAGTGGGTGCCAGTAGATCATCCAGCAGATCCTCATTCGGCGTCACGCCCGTTTGCTCCAAAACTTTGCGTATTAAGGAATAACCATTGCTGTGCGGGCCGCTGCTGGGCAGACCAATGATCTTATTGCCGATCGCTACGTTACTACCGTCTATAATCTTGCTTTTCTCAACAACGCCAATACTGAAACCTGCTAGGTCGTACTCACCGTCGCTATAGAACCCAGGCATCTCTGCGGTCTCGCCACCGGCTAGAGCACAGCCTGCTATCTCGCAGCCCTTGGCGATGCCCTTAATGACCCGTTCGGCAACATCCACGTCCAACTTGCCGGTAGCGTAATAATCAAGAAACAAAAATGCTTCGGCACCGGTCACTAAGACATCGTTGACGCACATCGCTACTAGGTCCTGACCAACGCCTTCATGGCGTTGATAGTCGATGGCAAGCTTGAGTTTGGTGCCCACGCCATCGGTGCCCGTTACCAAGATTGGTTGGGTGTACCCGCTGGGCAACTCGGCCATGGCCGCAAAACCGCCCAAATCGCCGAGTAGCTCAGGGCGGCGTGTCGCTTTCGCTGCAGGTGCAATACGTTTAATCAGCTCCGCGCCGGCCTCGATATCCACGCCGGCTTGTTTGTAGGTTAATCCAGAAGGGTTGTTGGAGTCTGACACGCAATGGCCTCGATCACTTTGCCGCGCAGTGTACAGCGGTCGAGCCAGTGCGGGAATACAGTATCCCGAGAGATGGTCAAAGCACTCGTTCAGCACAATTGTTCTCAATGGTTGTTGGAATTCGCTAAACTGCGCACCTGCCGGCCAACTTTAGTGGAATCAATGGCTCAACTAACATTCAGCACAGTCGTTGCTAGCGCTCAGCGCCGAGTGCGTTGTTGGTTGTTGGTGCCGTTTATGCTGTTGACTTGTGCCACCGCCCATGGGGCGGTCACGGATGAGTGGTTGTATACGGTACAGCAAGCGGTAGCGGATCAGAGCGAGGAGCAACGAGAAATTGCTGCCCGGCAAGCGCTGCTAGAAGTGTTGTCTCGGGTCACGGGCCTAAATACGATCCCGCGTAATGCAACCATAGCTGCAGCGTTAGCGCGGCCGGACCGGTTTTACAGTGAATACGTTTTTGTGCGCACTGCTGCCACGAGTGAAGTCACTGCCGATGAAGCCCTGGCGCTGGAAATCAAATTTCAGGACAACGTTGTGTTGGATCTGGTGCGCGACGCTAAGCTGCCCATTTGGTGGTCCGGCCGGCCCATGAGTTTGGCTTGGGTTGTGGTAGAACAGGATACGCAACGGACGCTGTTGCGTGATGGTGGTGACAGCGAACTTTCTACCGCTCTGCTGCGTCAAGCCCAGCGACGAGGTTTGCCGTTGGCGCTGCCGCTGTTGGACTTACAAGACACCATGCAAGTATCGCCGGGTATTGTTTGGGGAAATTTTTTGCCGACCTTGGCAGCCGCTACTGACCGCTATGGGGTTAAGCAACTAATGATCGGGCGAATGCGTGCCGAAATGTACGGTCAAGACACCCTGTACAGCGGTGACTGGCAGATTGCTTTCGCTAGAGACCTAGAACCCATTACCAGTAATTTCAGCGGACTCAACGCAGTCCAAGTGGCAAATCTAGGAATTGAGTTGGCCGCGGCATATTTTGCGCCACCAATGACCATTTTTGCTGGAGACCAGTTCGAGTATGGCTTGCGCGTAGCTGGCGTGGCGGAGCTGGCTCAGTACGCGCGGATGATGGATTACTTTCGGCAATTTGAGTTTGTTGATGATGTGGTCGTGTCTTCTATCGTAGACGGCAGTATGAACCTAACGGTCAGTACAGCCGCCAGTGAAAGGCTGTTGGTATCGCTATTGACCAGAGAAGGCCAATTGCAAAGCGTCGATGACGATGCTCCGGGCGCCGAAATCAATCTGGTATGGCGAGACTGATGCGCTATCTGCCCAATTTTGTATCGGTATTGCGCATATTGTTGGTGGCGCCGACGGCTTGGTTTTTATGGCATAACGAAATCGCGCTGGCGCTTGCCTTAATGGCCGTGGCTGGAATCTCTGATGCCTTAGACGGCGCATTAGCACGGCGTTATGACTGGCAGTCCCATCTGGGTTCAATTCTGGACCCCTTAGCAGATAAGTTTTTGGTGGCGATCACTTTTTTAGTCTTCACCTTCCAAAGTTACATACCCCTATGGCTGGCAGCTCTGACCATTGGCCGTGACCTGATAATTTTAGTTGGCGGCACGCTGTACCGAATGAGCTTTGGACCTTTTGAAATACGCCCTACCTTGATCAGTAAAGCGAATACGGCGATGCAAATTGTGACGTTGATTATGATCATGTTGTACCTATTGCCCGGCGCATCGGTGCAGTTGCCGGTGCTTGAAGAACTCGGCCAGTATTTAGGGCGCAGTACCGAGGCCTGGGTCAACCCCTATTGTTTTTGGTTGCTGGCAGTGCTCAGTACCGTGTCTGGTGCACATTACATCGTGGTGTGGGGCGGCCGCACCCGAGATCAGTTTCGGCTGCGCAAACTGGCGCAAGCTGCTGGCCAGGATGGTGGCGGTCGATCTTGAGCGGTCAGATTACGCTGCCTATAGACGGCACCTATTCCGCAACCCTCGAAAATTTCGTGGTAGGCGAGAACGCCGAACTGCTCAATAGTCTGCGCGCACAGTGTTCTGGGTTTCGTGGAGTCTGGATCAGCGGTCTGGTTTCCAGTGGCCGCAGTCACTTGCTTGCAGCGTATCGCGCGCACGTTGCTCGGCAGGCGAGGGCGGCCTATCTTGTCTCCTGCGGTGCTGTCGACCACGCCCAGCCGCAAGTTTGGTGGTCAATGCAACAGCAGCAGGCGCTCAAGGCGGCTCAGAGTCAGGGGGCAGCGGTCATAATTGACGACATTGGGGTGTTGCAAAACCTTGGTATTGCGGAAGAAGGATTGATGTCGATTTACCAATCGCTGCACGCAGCAGGTGGTGAATTGCTGATCAGTCACACCACCTCTGCCTTGGGCGTTGAGTTTGCGCTGGCGGACTTGAACTCGCGCATGCGCGGCCTTGAACACTTTGCCTTAGTGCCATTGAACGATGCAGACAAAGCCCAGGTGCTGACGGCTCGTGCACAAGCCAAGGGCTACGAACTGACTGAAGCGGTGCTCGACTATTGGCTGCGACGGGGGCCCCGAGACTTAGCGACGCTGGTTGCCGATCTGCAGCGACTTGACCAGGCAACTCTAGTGCATCAGCGTTTGTTGACGGTACCGTTGTTAAAAGAAGTGCTGGGTTATTGATATGACGGAGCAACCTCATAGTCTGGGGGCTATTGCTGTTGTGGGTGGCGGCAGCGCGGGTCATGTGGTGCCGGCGCTGCCTGTCATCGACGCATTGTTGAATCGCCAGTGGCAAATACACTTTATCGGCACCCGCAGTGGTTTAGAGGAGCGCTTGTTAGGGGGTAGGCAGATCACCTTCCATGGGATCGCGGCTGGGAAACTAAGGCGCTACTTGGCTTGGCAAAATATCACTGACATTGCCCGCATTGTCTGGGCGTTGCTCGAATCGCTGTGGTTACTTCGCCGTATTCAACCCAAAGTATTGTTTTCCAAGGGTGGTTTTGTGTCACTGCCACCGGTTGTTGCGGCGTGGTTACTGCGTATACCCGTGGTGGCCCACGAATCTGACCTGACCCCAGGGCTTGCAAATCGGTTGGCGGCACCCTTTGTAAAAACGTTCTGCACCAGTTTTGCAGACACAGGTTTAGGCCGGTTTAGAGGTCGCGTTAAACATACAGGCACGCCGATTCGGCCTGAATTGTTGGTTGGAGATGGCGCCAAGGGGCGCGACACCTTTGCCGCGGGTAACAAGGCGATCTTGCTTGTCACTGGCGGCAGTTTAGGCGCCGACAAGCTAAATCAAGTCGTACGAGAGGCACTGCCAGAGTTACTGCAACAATATACGGTGCTGCACATCTGCGGGCCGGGCAAAGTTAGTGGCGCTGCGCAACCCGGCTATATGGAGTTTGAATACGTCGCAGAAGGTTGGGCTGACCTACTCGATGCAGCAGAGGTAGTTTTATCACGGGCTGGTGCCAACGCCCTGTTCGAGTTGCTGACCTTGGGCAAATTGAACTTGCTGGTGCCGTTGTCAGCGGCGGCTTCTAGGGGTGACCAAATTGCCAATGCCGCCTATGCCGAGCAGCAAGGCTACAGTCAGGTTTTGCAAGAGTGCGACCTGAATCCCCAAAGTTTGTGTCAAGCGCTGCAACGTCTGCGCGAGGACCGCCAAAGCTACATGAGCAAACTCGCGCAATTCCAGAGACTGCCCACCATTGACTTGTTGGTTGATGAAATCGAGTCATTGGCTTGAATTTTCTGCACGTCAATTGCCGCAACCTTGACATCTAGCGGGGCGATCCCTAACGTCGCCGCTCTTTGCAAGATACCCGCCCGCTATGCACAACATCAAAACCTACAATGCCATCGCGCCGGTCGGCTTGGCGCGTTTTTCTGCAAACCTCTACAAGGTCGGTGCCGAGGTTGAACAACCTGACGCCATG
>CACFGV010000049.1 GCA_902565895.1 K189A clade bacterium | reverse complement strand
GAGTCAATGCCGTTAAAGCAGCCTCAGTACACAGACGCCCAGGCCCTCAATTTCCGACTCACAGCACAACAGCTGCAGCGCGCGAGTTACCGGCTAGACGAGTACCCATTGCTGGCAAATGGGTTGCTGACCTCGCTAAAACCGATGATCGAAAAGAATAAAGAGGATTCACGTCTGCAAAGGTGCGCTTTACGTTTGGGCCACTGGGCAGAGCGCAATCAATATTTTGACTTGGCATTAGAAGCCTATGGCCTTGCTGAAATGCCACCCGCACGAGAGCGGCGAGTTAGGATATTGCATTGTTTAGGGCGAATGATTGAATCTAACGCCTTGCATAAGGCGATACTGGCATGCCCGCGCTCGGCAAAAGAAGCTGTTTTTGCTGAGCGGTTTGGTAGGCGTAACGCCGGGTTCCAACCGATCATAAGTGAAATGGAAATTGCTGGGTGCTTTGATTCGGTGGAGCAATATGCGCTGACTAAGCTGCTTAAACCGGGTGGTTGGGGCCTTCATTGTGAGAATACGCTGTTCAAATCGTTTGCCGGCCTGCTTTATTGGCCGGTGATCTTCGCTGATGTAGACGGCGCCTTCACTAACCCATTTCAGACCGCACCCCATGATTTGTTTGAGGAAGCGTTTTGCCATCGCCGACAATCACTGTTAGCAAAGCATGAACGCCGTTTGGCTGACGACGAGGCTTTCGTTGCGATGCTGTCGGATACACTTAAACAAAAGCACGGCATAGCTAACCGGCTTGTGAATTGGTCTTTGTTTGAAACGATACCTCTGCATGAATGGCTCAAGGCCATGCCGATCAATGTCATTCGCTTGGTGGCGGCGTTTTTGATTCGCAATCTGAACGACTATCGCACAGGTTTTCCTGATCTGTTTTTGTGCCACGGTTTCCATGACTTTGAGTTCGTCGAGGTAAAAGGACCAGGGGATCAATTGCAGCCTCAGCAACGAGCCTGGCTGAAGCAATTAGCGACCATGGATTTGCCAGCACGGATTTTGAAGCTGCATAAACCATGAGCATTAAAATAGCGGTGCGGCAGCTTGCAGAATTTGTGTTTCGGCAGGGCGACTTGTATCCAACTCGTCAAGGCCGCGGTGTGGATGCGCGGGAGGGCATTGAGACCCAGGAAAAAATTCAGAATCAGCGTAAAGCCTTGTTGCCAGTATTTGAGGCAGAAGTTCCGATTGCTTTAGACGTTGATTTGGCCCTAGGTGCAGGTCGCCTGGCTGGTCGTATCGACGGACTTATACGCAACGACAATGGCCCTTGGCGAATCGAAGAATACAAAGCAACCCGTGATCCACAAGCGGCGCTAAACCCTGTCCATTGGGGACAATGTCTTCTTTATGCTGCATTGATTGCACGGCAATACGGTCTAGAAGAAATACTCGTTGCGGTGGTGTATGTGCATCCTGAGTCCTTGCGCGAGCAGTTTTTTGAGCAACGGATTGCCGCGGACTATGCAATTCAATGCCTAGCATTGGCGTTGCTTTGTTTTGATGTGCGCCAGCATCGTCATCATCTGCGTTGTGTGCAGCGAGACCAGTGGATGCAGCGTTGTGAGTTTCCGTTTCCACATTACCGCAAAAGTCAAAAAGCAATTGCGCGCCAGGTCTATCGCTCGATTCGTGATGGCGAACACCTATTGCTTGAGGCCACCACCGGCGCAGGTAAGAGCGTTGCCACCTTGTATCCAGCGTTGAAGCAAATGGCTATAGCGCAGCGGCTTTTTTTTCTCACCAGTAAGACCAGCGGGGCAGATGCGGCACTGAAAGCAGCGGCGCAGATTGCCGGTGAGAGTCAAGAACTGTGCGTCATACAAATTACCGCGCGAGAGAAGGTCTGTATGGAGCGCGAGGCCCCATGCGATCCCCAAGCGTGTAGCCGCTGTAAAAACTATCATGCTCGAGCACCCTACGCGGTTAATAAGTTGCTGACGATGGGCGTTGTTGATCGAGCGTGCATAGAACGGGTCGCCACCGAGTTTCGAGTATGCCCATTTGAGCTTAGCTTGGACGCGGCTCTGTGGGCGGACGTCATAATCGGCGATTACAATTACGTCTTTGATCCCTTTGTAAGATTGCAACGCTTCGCCGATGCTTCGCAGAGTCTTTTACTTGTTGATGAAGCGCACCAACTCGGTACTCGGGTCGTGGAAATGCTCACGGCTGAATTGCTTTTAGACCTTAATCTACAACCCGACGTTAGGCTTGGTAAGGAGTTTAACCAAGCTATTAACAAGCTTTTCAGAGCCGTAAAGTCATTGCTTCCTAATCCTAAAGTTCCTTTGCCCACACAATTGCAAAGCACAAAGGCACTGGAGCAGACGGCCGAAAAGTTCCTGCAGTGTATCGACGAGCTGGAACTATTTGACCTACTCGATGACGACACTAAGGCGCTTTACTTTGCTTGTTATCGTTGGGTGCGCAGCTTGGAATGGTATCAGCCAGAGCGTTATCGCCTACTTGTTGACGTGAATCAAACTGGCGTGTGCGTAAAACGCTACTGCCTTGATGCTGGTGATTATATCAATGCTGTCTTGCAAACCCACGCGGCGAGCATTCGTTTCTCAGGAACGGTTTCTCCTTTGGAGTTATATCAGCGGTTGCACGGGCGCAAAGACCAGGCCTTTGTGCGCGCCGAATCGCCGTTCCAACCGCAACAATCTGCGGTATTGGTTATCAAAGATGTGCCCACCTATTACCGGCAAAGAAATCAAAGTCTAGCGATGTTGAGCGAATTGCTTGATGCAATGCTTCAGGAGGCCCCCGGTCGCTACCTGGTGGGTTTTCCCTCTTATGCTTATCTCGACGCCTTTTCCCAACAACATAGGCCTTTGAATTACAGCTACCTTTCACAACAACAAGGTGCAGATATAGACGCCTTGAGACGACAGCGGCAGCAGTTTGAGCAAGATGCCCAAACGGTAATGGGTGTTGTTTTGGGCGGCAGTCTTAGTGAGTCAGTAGAGTTTGTGAACGCACCCTTGTCTGGAATCATCATTGTAGGCATAGGTCTGCCGCCGCCGTCGCTGGAACGCGATTTGACCGCACGGTACTTTGATCGTTCGCAGGGCATTGGTTGGGGTCAGATGGTGGCCTATCACCAGCCCGCCTTAACTAAGGTTGTGCAAATGGCCGGGCGTCTACTGCGCTCGGAGCGTGATCGGGGTGTGATTTGTTTGGTGGATGAGCGTTTTCAACAAAGACAGGTCCAAAGCTTCTTCCCTGTTCATTGGCAAATCCAGAACATTCTATCGAAACAGTTAAAAGGCGCGCTCAAAGCGTTTTGGAACATGACACAGCAGGGGTCGGCAAGTAAGCTTGATCGATGATTCGCCGCACTAAAATCATTTGTACTATCGGCCCGGCAACCACGAGCTTTGAATCTTTAAAGCAGCTTTACGATGCTGGCATGAATGTGGTGAGGCTGAATATGTCCCACGCCGATCACGCCACATCGAAGAAAATTATCAACTGGGTTAAGACCCTTAATCGGCAAGTCCCTTACTCCATCCCGATTTTGTTGGACACCCAAGGGCCAGAGATACGCACCGGCGTTTTGGCTAATCCGATGAAGCTGAAAACAGGCGACGTAGTGACGCTGAGCGTACGCGACTCAGAGTTAGTTGAGCAAAAGTCGATTCAGATTAACTACGATGACATCGTTAATGCGGTAGATTTGGGCGGCGTCATTACCGTCGACAATGGGTTAATGAACTTCAAGGTACTGCAAAAGAAACAGCATCAGCTGACCTGCGAAGTAATTGATGGCGGTACATTAGGCAGTCGCAAACACGTTAACTTACCTGGTGTTCGGGTCAATCTGCCGGCGATAACAGCCAAAGATGAGAAAGACATAAAGTTTGCGCTTGATAACGATGTGGATTTCATCGCTTTATCTTTTGTGCGCAGTCCCGACGACATAACCCAATTGCGAACTTTGCTTGGCAAGAAGCAGCAGTCGGTCAAAATCATTGCCAAGATCGAAGATCAGGAAGGTGTGAAGAACATCAACGACATAGCAGAATTGTCAGATGGCATCATGGTGGCGCGAGGCGATTTAGGGATCGAAACAGACATTACAAATCTGCCAAACATTCAGCGTCGGTTAGTTCATGCCAGTGCCACGGCGGGTGTGCGCTGTATAGTCGCCACGCACTTGCTGGAATCAATGATCGATAATCCGATACCTACGCGCGCCGAAGTCACTGATGTGGCCAACGCAATTTATGAAGGCACAGATGCCGTGATGTTGTCTGGCGAAACCAGTGTCGGCAATTACCCTATTCGCTGCGTGGAGCAGTTAGACAAAATAGCCAAAAACGCCGAAAGATACCCTGGCTTAGGGTATGAAAAAACACTGACCGTGAACGTTGATAAGCAGCATGTGGCGGTGCACGCCGTGGCGCTAGCGGAAGCGTTGAACGCAAGAGGTATCGTTGTAATCACAAGGCGCGGTCTGACCGCTGATTTGGTAACCAATGCCAAGCCGCAAACTGTGCCGATTTATGCCTTCA
Organism: K189A clade bacterium; assembly: GCA_902565895.1. GTDB lineage: Bacteria > Pseudomonadota > Gammaproteobacteria > Pseudomonadales > Azotimanducaceae > UBA4421. The sequence continues at coordinate 5,018 of CACFGV010000049.1, read as the reverse complement.
CTAATAACAGTCAAACGCGACGACGCTTAGCCTTGAACAGGGCGGTGTATGCGCATCGAATGGCGTTCAGCAGTGATCCTGAGAAAACCTTACAGCGGGCGTTTAATTTGTTACGCGATCGCGAGGGTTTTAGTGAATCATCGAAGTTGGTGGTTATTTCAGATGTATTAGCGGATCAACCAACCGAAGCCATACAGATTCGCGGCTTAACCTAGGCGACTATGCACTCACGCTCGCGAGCATACGCAGACTGGCGAGAAACAGCGCACCGGCGAAAATTTTCTTAAGCGTTATTGCTGGAACACGTTGAGCGAAGCGCACACCCAGTGGCGCGGCGACTATGGCTCCTAAGATGATCGGTACGGCGGCCTCCAGATCAATCCAACCCAGCATCTTCGTCGAGGTGTCTATATCTGCCTCTGATAAGCCATAAGACAAGGCGCCCACGGCAGCGAGGGGTAAACCAAGCACGCTGGCCGTGGCCGTCGCGTTATGAGTTGCAACGTTAAAGTAAGTCAGCGTTGGCACCAGGATATTGCCTCCCGCGATACCGACCAATGCGGATACAAAACCCGCGACACCGCCGATTAGGGAGGCAGCGAATACGCCAGGCAGTTGTCTATTCGGTAATGGCCGCCACTGGAAGAACATTACGCTGGCTACGGTCAGCAGAAACAGCGCGAAAAATATTTTCAAGAGATTTATAGCGACCAGCGGAGCGACGTAGCCGGCTATGAATCCCCCCAGCACCAAACTGGGTAACAGACGCTTGACTGCGGTGAAGTTGACACGGTTTGCTCTTGCCTGGGCAAGGGCAGCAGAGGCCGAGGTGAAGACAATACAGGCCAAAGACGTAGCCACAGCGATCAATAGCACCACATCCGGTGTGTAGCGCTCACTTTCGGAAAAGTAGATCGCTAATACCGGAACGATTACGATGCCGCCGCCGATACCTAGAAGGCCGCCTAAAAAGCCGCTGCTCAGACCCAGGCATAGACAGATTGATATAAAGAAAATCGCTTCCAAGTAGGCTATTTTGTTGTTTCGTTCATGACCAACATAAATCACGCGAATCGGCCAGGGCAATATGGGAATTCACAAACAGTACTTTTTTCTGTCGTTTTGTCTGTGGTCTTTTTGTGCTCACAGTGCAGAGGTCACGCTGGCTAATGGTGATCGCTACGTGGGTGAAGTTGTTGATGGTGCGCTAAATGGAGTCGGTACTTATATATGGGCAGATGGCGATCGCTACGAGGGTGAATTCCTCAACGACCGGCCTGAAGGCTCCGGGACATACCGATGGGTAGATGGAAGAATCTACATCGGTGAATTTCAGTCTGGCGTACGGCAGGGGCGTGGGCAATTGCAGTGGCCAAACGGCGATCTTTACCAGGGTGAGTTCGTTAACAATATGATGCAAGGCATGGGTGCGTTTACCTGGGCGAACAAGGACCGTTATCGCGGGTCATTTCGCAACAATCAACGCACTGGCAACGGGTCTATGTCTTGGCATACCGGACAAACCTATGAGGGTGGATTTCACAACGGCCAGATGCATGGCCTAGGTACTTATGTATTTGCAGATGGCCGTGAATACCAGGGTGCCTTCGTCTTGGGCAAGAAAAACGGCGTCGGTACGTTCAGTTGGCCCAATGGTAATCGCTACACAGGTTCGTTTGCTGACGGCCAGCGCGAGGGTGATGGTGTTTTTTTCTGGCGAGACGGTACGGTTTACCGCGGCCAATTCCTAGCGAATAAGCAACACGGATACGGCGTCAAAGAGCAGCCCAACAATCTTTTGGAGCTTCAGCAATGGCAAAACGGCGAAATGCTTCGGGCTTGGAGCATAAGGGCTAACGAATTCTGTGATTTCCAACATAGGTCGCGCGCTTGGATGTTTTCAGCGGATTCATGCATCAACGGTTTGGCGCATGGGCGTGGCGTGGCCGTTAGTCTGGACGGTGACTTTGTCGTCATTGGCGGCCGCTTTGTGCTAGGACAAATGGTCGCAGGCGAACTGATAAATATTCCTCGGACGGAACGTGACCACACCGAGACGACAACAGATGGCTAGCTCGTTTCAGCTGCCAGGATATACAACCACTCAGACGCTTAAACAAGGCCCTGACGAATGGGTTCTGCTGATGTATCAGAAAACCTCGAATAAGCGTTGTTTTGTGCGGGCGACATCTTCGCCAAGAGGCATTGAACAACTACGACACGAAGTCGAAGTCCTCACCGCGTGTCAGCATTCTGGGATATCCGAACTGATTGATCATGGCGTACAGCAGGAGTGGTTTTACGTCGCAACTGAATATATGAGTCAGGGCAGTCTGGTTGAGCTTCTGCAATCAGGCGTAAGCATAGCGCGACTCGTGCGGATTATTGCCGATGTTGAGGCAGCCCTGCAGCATCTGCACCAACAGGGCTTTGCCCACAACTTTGTCTCTGTAGACAGAATTTTGCTGCGTTCTGACGGCAGTGCCGTGCTGGTCGACTATCGCTGGGCCTCACCTTTGGAACAAATTCACCCCGAAGCCACCGCGTTATGTGAAATCAATTTTCAAGCTGGGACAGCAAGTCCTGAGGTGTTGCAACAGCAGCCAGTGGCAGCCGCCAGTGATCTATTTGCTCTTGGTGTCGTTATTTATCAGGCCCTGGTTGGTGAGCAGCCATTTCGAGGCACTAGTGTTGAGGAGCTTCTAGAGCAAATCACACAGCGCCCTCTACCCACCTTGCCCCAACAGCTGGTGGAGTTCCGACCATTACTAGAGGCGTTGTTGTCGTCGAAAACAGGCAAAAGACTCTCGATGGATATTTCATTGGTCGATCAATTGGAGGTGATTAAGAACACTTCGTTGGGACCAAAGGCCACCTTGCGCAGCGAAGATGTAAACGCCCAAGAAATTAGAGCCTTAGGCGGCAATTTGCTGATTGCCGATTCTGACGGTCGTCCGAGCAAGCGTACGTTGAAACGAAAAAAACGGCAGCGCAGAACGGCAATAGCTGCAATTGCCCTTTTTACCAGTGGGATGTTGTTCGGTGCTATTTATCTTTTTCAGAATTCCCAGCTCACCTCGGTAGATACAATTGCGGCTTCTCTGGGGCTGGCTGAAGATCCGGAGGTGATTGCTGCTTGGGCTGAAGCGCGGTCGTTGCGTGAGGATCCAAACCAGGGTCTAGCGGCAATAGTCGCCGCCTATGAACGTGTGCTGGCCTTAGATCCACAGCATCGACCTGCAACTGAGGCTCTGGGCATGTTGTTGTCTGAATGGAAGCAGGGCATATCGAGTGCCTTGATGAATGATAACGTTGAACTTGCCGCCACGCGCTTGGAGGAGGCGGTTGCTTTGCTTCCTAGCGATCCCGAGGTCAATTTACTGTCATTGCAATTGCAAAACCGCTATAGAGCGGAACGCCTCTTGAAAAGCACAGATGCCCTGCTGTCCAGCAATGGATTTAGCGATTTGCCCAGTGCAGCGGCTGCTATTCAGTCCTATCAAGAAATTCTGCGGCTTGCTCCAAGACACCCAGATGCATTGACGGGTTTAGAGCGAATCGCCACCCACTATGTCGAGTTAGCGAAGCAGACAGCCATAGCGGGGGACGTAACCCAAGCAATTCGATTTTTAGAAAGAGCCACCGCGGCTGATGGCTCATTGCGCAGTTTGGATGACGCTCGGCGGTTAATTTCAGAAGCTACTACGGCTCAGGCAGCGATCGATGAATTGCTGCTTCAGGGCGAGAAGCTACGCGAGCTTGGACGAATGTTTGAACCCAAGGGCAGCAGTGCGGTGGAACGCTTCCAGCAGGTACTCGCTACCGACCCAGACAACGTTCAGGCGTTGCGTGGGATGAATGACTTGGCGGTGTGGGTGCAAGCAGAGGGAGGGCGCCTTTTGCGAGAAGGTAAGTTTAATGGTGTAGAAACCTTGGTCGCCAATGCGTCAGCTGGAGGCATTCGAAAAGCTGTGGTCGATAAGCTTCGCGCTGAACTAGACGCTGAGACCGAGCGCCGAGATACAGTACGAGATCTCTTGCAGGATGGTCGCGAACTGCTGGCCAATGGCTTGTTGACCGAACCGGTTGAGCGAAATGCCGTGATGCTGCTGCGTCGCGTTCAACAATTGGATCCGGACAACGATCAAGCCTCGGAGTTGCTGAGCCGATGCGCACAACGACTTGCTGCCGCTGCTATAGAAGCCCACAGTTTTGGTCTGTTCCCTGACGCAGATCAATACCTCGCGCTGGCTTTGTCAATTCAGCCGGGCAATCCAAAATGGCGAACGCTGCAACAACAATGGCAGCGCAGTTAACGGTATTTGCAATTCGCAAACCCGAATCCTATATTCTGCCGCGGTCGCGCTCCCCACACAGCATTTAGAGGCAAAAGTATGGCTGTAGAAATTCCTTACAGACGTCAGTTGGAATTTGAATACGGTAAGGCGGAGGTGCTATCACCAGGCATTCGCCGGGTGATCGCAAACAATCCGGGGCCTTTTACCTTTCACGGTACGGGTACCTATATTCTTGGGAGCGGGGAGGTTGCTGTAATAGATCCTGGTCCAGATGATCAAGTACATATCGACGCCATTCTAGCCTCGCTAGACGGCGAAACCGTTTCCCATATTTTGGTCACTCATACTCATATGGACCACTCGCCTGGCTGTAGGAAGTTACAGGCTGCGACCGGCGCTCCTACTTTTGGATACGGGCCTCATGGTGCTGGTAAGCAGGAACAAGGCATTACTGTAGAAGAAGGCGGTGATATGGATTTTGTACCAGATCAAGCCGTACGCCATGGGGACATCATCCAGGGTGGCAATTGGTCGGTAGAATGCGTGTACACCCCTGGGCACACGTCCAACCATATGTGTTTTGCGCTGCGTGAGGAAAAAGCTTTATTTACTGGTGATCATGTTATGGGGTGGTCGACAAGTATCATTTCTCCCCCAGATGGCGACATGGCTGACTATATGAGTAGCCTCGACCTGCTTCTGCAAAGAGATGATGTTGTG
>CACFGV010000048.1 GCA_902565895.1 K189A clade bacterium | reverse complement strand
ACTGACGTATCTAGAGACTCGATACGATCGATATAGTGCTGAGTTATTTCACGGGAGCTGACGGTACCAGCTGATATTGCGGCCGCGATATCCACAGCTGCGGCGAAGGTCAAATTTGTCATGCTCGTTCTCCAAGTTGAGGTCGTTCCTCCATTAATGATCTCCTGATCTGGCAAATAAGGGAATGCCCTCTTATGATTTCGCCTCCGGACAAAAGTACAGTCACCGTGGAATAGGAAAACCTCATGCGAATCCACAAAAACTCGCTCATCCAAGTGGCCAAAGCAATCTTGACCAGCGCAGGCGCTGAAGCCGATCGCGCTCATGCTGTTGCTGAGCATCTAGTCATTGCCAACTTGAAAGGCCACGATTCTCACGGTGTCGGTATGGTACCCAACTACGTTGGCGCCATGGTTAATGGGCTCATTAATCCACAAAATGATGTCAAGCTCACCCGCGACAACGGCGCAGTGCTGACCTTTGATGGCGATCTCGGGTTCGGTCGCATCGTCGGTATGCAGGCAATGGATAAAGGCATTGAGCGAGCAAAGTCCCACGGCATTTGCTGTGTCGCTCTTGGAAGTGCGGCACATCTCGGGCGCATTGGCGCATTTGCAGAGCATTGCGCTGAGGCAGGATTGATTTCAACCCACTACGTAAACGTTGTGGGCCATGATCCTATGGTGGTCGCGTACGGCGGTCGCGATCGACGCTTTATAACCAACCCGTTCTGTTGTGCTGTACCAAGGGTAGATGGCAATCATGTGGTATTGGATATGGCTACAACCACAGTCGCTGCGGGTAAAGTTAGGGTTGCCTATATGAGGGGCGAGCCGGTGCCCAAGCACTCTCTGGTCGACAAGAATGGTGTCGAGACCACAGACGCCAGCGTAATTTTCAGCAAAGACGGTGGGGGTGCTATGCAACCCTTCGGATTGCACAAAGGTTATGGCCTGATGGTGATGTGCGAATTGCTGGGCGGTGCGCTAGGTGGTCATTTCACCATGCAACCCGGCAACCAGCGTTCCGGAGCAACACTGAACAACATGTTATCGATTATCTTGGATCCGGCGGCTGTGGGTGATCTAGCGACTTATGACGCCGAGGTATCAGCAATGATCGACTATATTTACGCCAGCGAACCGGCGGATGGCGTTGATAAAGTGATGATTCCGGGCGACCCAGAACGGCAAAGTACCCGCGCGCGCAACGCCGAGGGCATAGAAATCGACGACAACAGTTGGCAGGACATCATGCAGGCAGCAGACCGGGCAGGTTTGGATGCCGCACAAATCACAGCGCTCCTAGATTAGTTTTTCAACCAAGCAAGACATTAAGATGACGGAACCCGAAGAACCAACGCCACCAGAGGAAAAGTTCCACGGCTGGCGCCTGCTTGGGGTTATTTTCCTGGTGTTTTTGACCGTAGCTATTATATCGGCCATCGTCGACTGGTTGGTTATTGGGCCGTTAGAGGGCAGAGCTTTCTAAAACCGTGCAGATAACAAGCCCACCCGTTTGCTTAACCTTCGTCCCTTTGACGAATCTTGTCACGGATCCATGGAATCAGTTCTTTACCAAACTCAACCGCGTCATTGAACGGATCGAAGCCCCGAATCAGTACCCCAGCTACGCCAAGGTCATAGTACTTAGCGATCGCCTCAGCCACTTGCTCCGGCGTACCCACTAAAGCCGTTGAATTGCCAGTACCTTGGGCCGCTGCGGCGATAGGCACCCACAGCCTCTCGTCGTGCACTTCACCCTCCTCAATTAAACGACTTAACCGCTTGGCAGTCTCGGCTTCCGGCGCTTTGGTAGACTTTTTAGTAGTGGTCTCGACGTTATGCAAAATCTGTCGTGCTTTTTTCCAGGCGGCGTCTTCCGTATCAGCAATGATGGGCCGAAAAGACAGGTTGTAGCGCAATGAGCGATTGTGCCCAGTAGCCAAACCATCAAGTTCCCGCATCAGATCACTCACTAGGCCTAAGGATTCACCAAACAGCGCATAGGTGCCGCAGTGCTTCGCGCCAATCGGTTTCGCGGCCTCAGAAACACCTCCAAACCATAGCGGCACATGAGGGCTTTGCGCCGCAGTAACCTCCGAGCTTGCGCGGCGCACCTGATAGTATTTGCCTTCAAAATCAAATGGACCTTGAGCCGTCCAAACCTGACGCATTACATGAAGGTATTCGTCAGTGCGCTGGTACCGCTCATCATGGCCTAAGAAATCCCCGTCTCGCTGTTGATCTGCGTCAACGCCACCGGTGATGATGTGCAACAACAATCGTCCATTAATCAAATTGTCTAAGGTTGCGACACGTCGAGCGGCCTGGGTGGGAGCAGCAAAGCCGGGGCGATGGGCTAATAAAATTTTTATTCGTTCAGTCTGATAAGCAACATGCTGTGCAATCGCAAACCCATCTGCCGAACTAGAAGAATGGCCAATAAGCACGGCGTCAAAACCAGCGTCCTCGTGGGCTTTTGAAAAATCGGTAATGTATTGCGGATCAATTCCGCCACCGACGATGTGCACCGTCGATTCTGTCGCTGGCGCACTGACTCCAATCATTCCTAAGATGTTAATAGGCATATCCACTCCTCCTGCCCATGAGTGTATATCCCAAATGCGTTAGACACACCTCCAACGCGAATGGCCTTTGGCCATAGTTTCCACAGCCAAGAAGTTGCTAAGACTCCTGCTTTTTAGCCGCATCAGTCGCTGCTAGATCTCGTTCCATAAGAAATGCATCAAGCAACGTAGCCACGGCATTCAATTCGGCTCCGATGCAAAGTTCTAAGCGTTTTCCAATCGCCTCGACACTGGTTCGACGATTGCGATCACCAATGCCCCAGGCTAACCAACCCGGCTCGACCTCAAACGCTTCTGCCAGCTCGATCATTTTGTCTCGAGTAGGGGTCACCTCGGCCTTTTCCCAGCACAGCACTGCATTGGCCGTCACGCCAACCATCTTCGCCAGCGCACGTAGCGAAAAGCCTTTTTCAGCCCTGAGCGCGCGCAATCGACTTGAAAACTGATCAACCATAGCTAACTGCAGACCAATTTGTATGTGTTGTGCAATGTTGGCTATGCGGTAGCAAAAAGCCTCAACTATCCGAGGAGTGGTAACAAAAAGGTGACAGACGTAGCAATTTGGACGAATTTCTGGTGATTTGACTTTATTTGCAGGTCAACTCACTAACTCCAACGCCAACCGCAGCGGCATCTTATGTTGCGGCGAACCGACATCCTTACCCACTGCGGAGCAATCCAGATAGCAACCTTGAGCAAAGGCCAACTCTGTGAGTTTTTGACGCAAGTGCGTCGGGACCCTGTAGACGAAAATGTCGTTTGACAGACGTAAACTGAAGTACCCATGACCGAAAAAAGTGTGAGCGTCCAACCGGGCGCATGGCTTGCTACGCCCGGGTGCACCTGATCAAAAACACGCGACAATCGATAAAAGCGCTTGGGATCGCTTATTAGAATCGCTTTAAAAAATTCCGCCAAGTGCTCACTGTCTGCGCAAACGAATACGCTTATCAAGCCCTGTCGTGTTGGGTAACTCAACGCTGGCCTGAGATCCTCCAAGGCAAAAACCCGCTCAGCACAGATTTGCATAAAGTTTGACACGTCACTAGAGCGATCAAGCTGTAAACTGCCTAACGACATCGAAAATTCTCCGCAAAGAAACCACCGCTGATCGACTAATTTCAACCGTTCGTCGGCAAAAATCGAAAAATTTATGCAGAATTTACCAATCAAACAGTTTGGATCTTCTCTATTTGATGTGAACTATTGATGTACGAACTTGTGGAGAAGGCCCAGTGACATCCGTCCAAGCAAGCACGACTTCGTCATCTGCAAGGGTAAGTTTTGGAAACCCAGACAGCCGTTCCGCAGACACGTCTACTAGCTCACGCACAGGGCCAAGTTGATTGTTAGCGCTGACATAGCGCGCGACGATTTGCGCCGTCCCAGACACATCTTCGCGTAGCCAAACCAACACCGCAGAACGGTCCGGATACATCGCCATAGCCACTCGTCCCAAAGCATGCCGTTCGTTAACTTTTAATTTACGCCCAAAGCTTTTACCGCCGTCTGAAGAGCGCGATAGAAATACCTGAGAGCGGTCATCGGCACCGCTAAACCAGAGCAGTGCAACATCGTTTTCTCTAGCCGTAAGCGCCGGACCATTCACCGGACAGCCGTTAATGTGCCACCCATCCACCACCGCCGGTTGTGGCGCCGTCCAATCACCATCAAGCAAACGACTGCTGGAGATGTCCCGCACTTCCTCTGAGGTTCGGTCCCTGTACGCGATTAATGGACCAGATGAGGTTAGAACGGCGGCGGTCTGACAACAGTCACAGACTCTCGAATCAATCTGTTGTTCACTACTCAGTTGTCCCTGGGCATCCACATACGCACTGCGCAATGTCATCGCTCCGTGATGAGCATGGTCACCGCCCCCACCCGCAGACTCAGCAACGGCGCGTCCGTCCAACCAGACAATCCCAAGACGATCGTCATGAGAATACAAAGAAACAAACCCGTGCTCCGTTAATGTTCCATCGCTGTGGGGTCGTCCCGCGTCATACCAACTTCGTCCGCCATCATTTGATAAACGCAAATGAATGTCATAGGCATACTTTCCACCCGGTGTACGCTGAAGATAATGAGCGCCCCAAAAAGACTCGCTTACCGCCTGTACAGCCGGAAAGTCGGCCCAGTTCACAAACCAATCCTCGCCACGAGCCACTTCGATTGGTTCGGACCACATACCAGCGGACAACACAGAATATTCCAGCACAGTGTCTTGCTGCTCTTTACGCTGCCAACTCAGAATTGTTCGGCCGAGATGATCCACCGTGAAATTCGGCGTGCTGCTGTTCGCCCCAGCTGGCGAGTCGAGCGGTGTAACCACTGATTTCTGGCACCCAGCAAAGACACCAAACAGCAACCAGACACCGCAGTGTGTAAGTAACTTTTTCATCAGCACCCTATTACTCAAAGCGATTTCAGTTGAATGACATTAGCGAGTCAAAGATCACGGAACAAGCGACCTTTTCTTCACGCACCCTTGATTCCTAATTAACTACAAATCAAAGCTGCATTGGAGACGAAAACGATGACCCTAGCTGAACTGAGTACAATTATCACCCATGGCTTTGAGCCGAAAGTCGAGGTCCATGGCGTTGATCCGAGTATTTATCTTATCTTTTGTTTTATAGATGGACGCCGCCAGCCGCTACAAAACAGCGACGGTGAATCGATCAAATGTCCAAGCAGGCGTGTCGCGCTAGATCACCTTCGACGAGTGGGATTGCGCCAGGTGGATTTCGTCCACCATAGCGCTTATGAAGAAATGATTGGCTTCGACCACGACGGTGCACCGACTGAACACCGCGAAGCTATAACATTACACGGAACTGCGACGATCACCGGTGGCTAACCAATCCATTGGCACACGTCTGCATTTGCTTCGCATAGAAGTCGGTTGGTCAATAGAAGAATGTGCCTACCGTTTGACCCTGAGCAGCAACCGACTGGTCTCCCCCTGCGACTGGCAAACCTGGGAGCGAGCCGCTGACAGCGACGACTCCATGGTAGTGTTTCAGAGCTACGTTGACCCCATTTGTGCAATTTTTGCCGTTGCGCCTGGTTGGTTACTTGGGGGCGACACCTCAGATGCGTCAGGTGCCCAGGTATTGGAAATGAGCAAGGCTTTCGAGCGCCAAAAGCCAGTGCCTAAGGAGTAGCCTAATCACGCAGAGGGAATCACCACTCTAATGATCTGACGCTCTTTGTGTTTACCAAACAACTTTGAGAAAAAATCAAACACTCTAAAGGTCATTCGGTACTTGGCTCTAAAAGCGTCATAAATAGCGTCACTCTCGGCTACCAATTCGGCCTGTCCGGGCTTCCATTCGCCTAGTAGTTTGCCCTGCCAATTGCATAGAGCGACTTGCACAGCCTCAAAGTTCCTAATGCGCTTCACCTTGCCAGAACTGACATTGGCGAAAACGTGATAGGCATCCGCTTCTGGGGCGCGCACAAACCAGACTGGCGTATCTACGAAGGTGCCATTCTTTTTTTGCGTTTTTAGGTTGAAATAAGGAGCCGTCGCAAAGGTCATGTGGAATCCGGTAGCTGTTAGAAGCGCGGATATTAGATCAATCTAGAAGTCAGAACATCCTGCCCCTACCCGACCAGGAGCACCCTAAAGTGTTGGCAAAACCGCAGCGCCAGCTAGTCGCTTGCACCGGCGGGCTGGCGCCGTGACCTAGCTACCAGTCCAACAAGGAAGCACCACAAAGAAATCCAAGCCAAATAGACTGCAATATCGCCGACAGGGTTAAGCGCAAATACCAAAAACGCTGTGCGAGCGATAACCCAACATGCCCAAAAGGTTATGAGTTTAGGCAAATGGTTAAGCCCCAATAGATACCAAGCTAAAGACCCGGTGACGGCAAAGGTCAGCAATTGGGCTAAAGGCACCGTAAAGATAAAGAACAAGTCTCCGGTCAGATCCCAGCTCGGCGGCAGGTACTCCACCAGCACCTTGATGAACATAAGATCCTCAAGAACGCCATGGGCGAGACCAAGTATTACGATACCCGCCCAACTGATCGCGCCTTTGAGCTTAGCCACCGCCCAACCTTTTATCCCTACCTACCGCCATCACCAAGCTGCTCAGTCGCCGCCTACTATTGCCGATACGTCCTGTAAGACTTTTGACCAGTCTGCACGTGATCGATAACCCGGTTCGGCCCACTTGGCCAAAATTTGCCCTTCGGGAGAGATAAACACGACACCCGGATACGGTACCCCATAACCAAATGTGCCCGGGCCATACTCTTGATTACGCACACCCCAGGCCTCAACGTGCTGACGCTCCACGTCTTTAAGAATAGGAAAATCAATGCTCCACTTTTCGTCAAATGCTTGAATTAACTCGGACTTGTCATAAGTTATGCCCGCTACACCAACGCCAATGTCTGTAAATTGCGCTTTAAGATCATTCAGTTTCACGAACTGACGAATGCAAAATGGTCACCAGTCGACCGATCGATTAAACACAAGGAGCAAGCCCTGACTGCCACTGAGACTATTCAAATCTTGTTGCGTACCATCTTGGTCCTTAGCAGAAAGCATAGGCGCAATAGCGCCCACACTTGGCCCCCAACCTTGCGCGTACTCAGAGTCAGCAAAGCCGAGCTGAGCCGCGAACAGCAACCCAATCGTTAGTATCGTGCGCTCCAGTGATCTCAGTCGATTGCGACGTATAAGTTTCATACAGCTCTCCTAACAAACAACGTCTTTAAGTTAACAGGTATCGTCTTTGTTACAGGCGCAAAAGCGACGAGAACTGCATACGAATTCCTTATTGGCCGTCTTACCGTAATTCAGCAGTCAATACTAGCGTGGCAAGTGAGAAAGAGCTCGTTCTTTATAATCTTTCCCAACCCGGATCATTTAGCAACGGCGCATCGTCTTTGCTGATACGACAAACTATTCGTAGCTGTGAGCAAGTTAAAGAAGGCCTTCAACTTAACGAGCATCTCGCGCAGAATCGGGAATAGCCACCAATATCCAAACGGTCGACGTCAGTAAAATCTGCCGGGAGCCTATACATGACTGACAATGCCCCAGTCAGGGAGAGTCAGAGGATCGAAAGCCTGGACGTCCTTCGCGGTTTCGCTCTTCTGGGAATACTATTACTGAACATAATTGGCTTCGCCTTTGTTTCCTCTGGCTACGTCGCTCCAGTTTTAACTATTCAGTCACCTGCCGATATGGCTGCCTGGATCTTGGTTGATCTGACCGCTGAGGGCGCCATGCGCGGGCTGTTCTCTATCCTCTTTGGTGCCGGTGTTGTGCTTTTTCTCGGCCGTGACGGTTTCGGTCGCAGCTGGTTGCACATGAAACGCACATCGTGGCTGTTGATATTTGGCCTGATAAACGGCTATCTGTTGTTGTGGACTGGCGACATTCTCGTGACCTATGCGCTGTGTGGGTTTATTTTATTTTTTGCGAGAAATGTTAGCGGCCGGCGACTGCTGATTACCTCATGCCTCTTTATCGCCCTATTAAGCCTGTATAACTCGGGTATGTATTTCGGACTCTCATATCTACAGGACTCAGCAACGGAAGCATCCACGTTGCAGTCCCAAGGCAAAACCGTCCCTGCTGAATTGATTGCTGCGCAAAGCGATTGGCACGAATTCATGAGCGAGTATCGTCCCGCCGAGGCAGCAATAACCACCGAAATAGCCGCGCGTGGCGACTCTTATGTCAGCGCGTTTTTATGGACCGCAGAACACAATACCGAGATTTTGCTCAGCAGTCTTTGGTTCATCTTGCTGCCCGATGCATTTGCATTAATGTTGCTGGGCATGGCGCTCTTTAAACTGGGCGTGCTACAGGGTGAGAAGCACTCTTCCATTTATCGTCATATGGCGATTTTCGGTATTGGCTGCGGCTTGCTCATTAACGCCTATGAGCTTTGGATCGCCCATGCCAGTAACTTCGATACTATTGCATCGTTTAATCAAATCGCTCCGACCTACCACCTCGGCCGCACAGCTATGACGATAGGTTGGATCGGTGTCGTCATATTAGCTCTCCGCAATTTGAACATCGGTTGGCGCCTTGCAGCAGTGGGACGTATGGCGCTCACCAACTACCTCATGCACTCGCTCATTTGTTTATTCATCTTCACTGGAGCGGGATTTGGATTGGTCAACCAACTGCCACGCTGGCAGCTATATGGCATCGTGCTGGCTATCTGGATTGCGCAACTTTATCTATCGCCATGGTGGTTGGCTCGTTACCACTATGGGCCGATGGAGTGGCTGTGGCGGGGCCTGACCTATGGTCACTTCCCGCGATTAAAGCGCAGTAGCTGAGTAGCAAGCAGCTACGCCACAGTAGACCTTCGGGTGGCCCGACGCTGCCGACTCAGCTCTGTGGCATAACCCAAATCGGTGACGACCACGCTCGCTCTTGCAAGGTTTTCTTTAGGGCTGGGCGCGGTTCTACACCGGCTTTGACTGCGTCCCAAGTGGACCAACGACATGTGGGGTTCTCTAGCACACGAGCATAGTAAAAGGCGCGGTGCTGCGGATTATGATCAGGGTCCTGCCATACTGCTTCAAGATTGGATGCACCCACATTCTTAGTAATCGAGCAGTCGCTTATATCAACGCGAGCGCCGTTATCCGGGCAACGGTGAGTCTCCGGATCCACCTCGCCACCGTCTGAACACGCGACATCGTAAACCTGCTCGTTGGTCTCGCCGTCCGCAACCCAACCCTTGATGATTTGCAGCCGTTGTAATGCTGCAGAACTAGGGTCGCGAAGCGCGCTGGCGACAAGAATGGGCGCGCGCCCATCTGCACCATGCAGTTCAGCACCCATCGGAACCCCCTTCGCGTATCGATCTTCTAGGCTGTCGTCATCCTCGTAGTCATAACCAGCAAACAGACGAATCTTGATCCGCGGCCCAGATGTTGCGAACACCTCTTTACGACGCAACGCCGCATAAAGGGCCTCCCGAGTGTTTTCCTCGGCCCAAACCCCAGTTAGACCCGAGGCACTCCAAGTTTCGTAAGCACCTGAGACGTATTCGTTGCCGTCAATGTCT
>CACFGV010000047.1 GCA_902565895.1 K189A clade bacterium | reverse complement strand
TGATCAACGCTCAGACGGGTTGATTATCGCCAGCCCCACCGGATCCACAGCGTATTCGTTATCAGCCGGGGGGCCGATTATGCACCCCGGATTAGATGCCATCGTGATTGTGCCTATGTTTCCGCATACGCTGACCTCCAGACCCTTGGTGGTGCCTGGGGAAAAAGTACTGCGATTGCGTTTGTTGGATGTCGTGGACGCTGAGCCACAAATGAGTTGCGACTCCCAAGTGCATGTGGAGCTGCAAATCGGTGATGAGGTGGTGATTGAAAAGTACGCAGCCCCCTTGCGGTTGTTGTATCCACCTGGCCACAGTTTTTATCAGTCTTGTCGCAGTAAACTGGATTGGGGTAGCCGTTTGGGTGGCCAGCGTACTTAGAAGCTTTAGCCGTAGGGTCAACTAGGCTTCATTAGGTCAGACGGCTGATCGATGTCTTGAATAACACCCGGATCGTCGCAATCCAAATAAGCTATCTCGTGACGGTATTGCTTTATTAGCGGTCTGGCACCCTGATCGCCCGTACTTGCGCGTATGTGCTCAAATAAGCTGCAATGAATGCCAATAGGGTGGCCATCAGAACGCTCTTGTGTGGCTGTTGTTGCTGAGACCAGACGTGGTTGTACAAGTTTGCTACTACTGTCCATGGCATGATCGATCAGCGCTTGCAAGGTGGCGGGTCGCACATACGGCATATCCAGCAGCGCTACAAAACTCCAACGCCAAGGCAAGTCGTTAAAGCCCGCGCTTAGAGAGTGGCCCATGCCCAGATGCGCAAGAGGTGTCCGAACAAGGTGTAAATTCTCATGCTGCAGCTGCTCACCTGCGATGTGCTGCGCATCGTCTTTCTCTCGCAATACCAGGCGTACTTCCGAAAAAACTGTGCAATAAGTTTGCAGCGTGGTTTGTGCAACGGTCAGCGATCCTAGGGATTGAGTTCTTTTGTCTGCGCCGAAGCGGCGACTGAAGCCAGCGCCCAGAATGACGCAGCCAATACCGTGGTGATTCGGCACGAATTAGCCTGAGGCTGTATTTTTCACCGCCATTGGCGTCACGGTAGCTTGCGCGGCGGGTTGGGATTTTCGCACTGCGGTAATTTCGCCCAGTATCGCAATGGCAATCTCTGGTGGTGTCTTGCTGCCTATAGGCAAACCAATGGGTGCGTGTAAACGTTCAAGAGATTGTTCTGATACGTCTAAAGCCAGCAGGCGTTCGCGGCGATTCGCTGAGGTTCTACTTGAGCCCATTGCGCCGACATAAAAGGCCTCGGTGGTTAGGGCTTCCATTAGACCCATATCGTCAATGCGTGGATCGTGGGTTAGCGCAACGATGGCGGTGGCGTGGTCGTTGGCAAATTCACGCACCGCATCATCCGGCATGTCACGGACCTTAGTAACGTTGCGCACGGGAAACTGTTCTAACAAGTCTTCTCTTGGGTCACAAACAGTGACTTGGTAATCCAGCATCAAAGCCATTTCAGCCAGATATTGGCTTACCATGCCGGCGCCAATCATGAACAATTGATAGCTCGGCCCGTAAGTATGTTGCAGCACTTGCTGGTCGCCAGACCATGACAGCGCGCTGGGCTTGGTCGCCTCAATTAGATTCACCGATTGATTAGGTAAGTCGACGTGGCGCAACACCCAACTGCGCTCGCTCAGCGCTTTGTTGAGTCGGTCGAACTGCGCGATGCTCTCAGCGCTCGGTATTTGGGGTTCGATGATGATGTTCAAGTGGCCACCACAGGGCAGGCCGAACTTCTCGACATCTTCTGGTGTGACGCCGTATTGGAAAAATTGTGGGCGCTCTGGAGCCAGCTCACCGTTTAACAGTTTTTCTTGCAAGTCGTCTTCTACGCAGCCGCCAGACAAAGAGCCGACCATAACGCCGTCGCTGTTACAGGCCAATAAAGAGCCGACGGGGCGTGGTGAAGAACCCCAGGTTTCCACCACAGTGGCGAGCCAACACCGCGTTCCTGCTCTGAGCCAGTTCAGAATCTGCCCAATGACTTCTTTATCTACTGCTTGCATGACAACCTTTTCGACGGTCTAGGTGGTTATAGTAAGGTCAAAAGTGTAACCCCATAGGGCACCAGGGTGATAGCAGGTCGACTTAACGGTTTATTCATAACGGCACAGTCAGAGGGTGCGGCGAGCTATGAGCTGTCTGTCGGCGCACAGCGATTGCACCTTAATCCGCTGTTGGGCGAAGGATTGCGTCTAACATTGCGTCCCCAGACGTTTTGCGGGCACTGCAACGCAGCAGTGGATGAACTGATGCGTGGCGGTTATTGCCGGACCTGTTTCTTTGCCTTGGCGCGTTGTGACCGTTGCTTTGTCAGCCCGAGTCGCTGCCACTATGCATTAGGCACATGTCGTGAACCAGAGTGGGGTGAAGAGGTGTGTATGCAGCCCCACCTGGTCTATCTGGCCAACAGCAGCGGCATAAAAGTGGGTCTGACTCAGCAAGGACGGGAACAGCAGCGTTGGCTGGCGCAAGGAGCGACTCAAGGTTTAGTCATTGCCCGGGCCAACACTCGTCGGGATGCTGGCGTATTGGAGGCCATGATTGCCCAGACCATAAGTGACCGTACCCCCTGGCGAAAGCTGGTCTCCCAGCCGCCGGTGGCGATTAACCTGCACAGCGTATTCGAACAATTGCAACGACAAATTTTTTTACCCGAGGACTGCCGGTGGGCAGAGGGCGAGGCAGAACATCAGCTTACCTACCCTGTGGCTGCTTATGCGCCGCCGATACAACAATCGCTTAATGAAAAAACGCCAACGCTGGCGGATAATCTTTGCGGTATAAAGGGCCAATATCTATTAATGCAATCAGGTGCATTTAATGTCTCGCGGCATGTCGGTATCACGCTGGCTGTTGAGGTAACACCGCAATATTCGAGCACGCGAAGTAGCAACGATGGGCAGATCCCACTATTTTAGACGAGCGCTGTTTTATTGGGACGGCGCCGGTCGTCGCGAAGACACTAAGGTACGCCGGAAAAGGCCGGCAATAGCCTAATCAATGTAAAGGAATTCATTTTGCAACAAGGATTACCACAAGCTATTTCGTTAGCAGACTACCAAGCCCCGGATTACCGCACGGTGCATACAGATTTGGTGTTCGATATTCGTGATGGTGTGACCGAGGTGACCAGCACGTTAGATATCGAGCGACAAAATTCAGCAGGATCCGAGTTGTACCTGGACGGCCAAGAGTTAGAGCTTGTAAGCGTTGAATTGGACGGCCGGCTGTTGTCGAGTAACGAATATCAGTTGCAGGACGAACAGTTGATTCTGCGTGAACTGGGCCAGCAACATCAGGTGCGGATAGTTACCAGGATTCATCCTGAACAGAACACGGCCCTTGAAGGGCTTTACCGTTCCAGCAAGATGTACTGCACTCAGTGCGAAGCTCAGGGCTTTCGCAAAATCACCTACTACCAGGATCGCCCTGATGTTTTGTCGAAGTTTACCACCACCATCATCGCGGACGGTGAGCAGTACCCTAATCTTTTGTCGAATGGCAATCTTATTGCTGAAGAGCAGCTCGCTGACGGACGTAAAAAAGTCACTTGGGAAGACCCGTTTGCCAAGCCGTGTTACCTGTTCGCGCTGGTAGCAGGTGATCTGGCAGTACTAGAGGATCGCTTTACGACCATGAGTGGACGTGAGGTGAAGCTGCAAATCTTCTCTGAGCCCCACAACATAGATCAGTGTCACTACGCTATGGACGCCCTGAAGCGCTCTATGAGTTGGGATGAAGAACGTTTTGGCCGTGAATACGACCTCGACATTTTTATGATCGTCGCTGTGGAAGATTTCAATATGGGGGCGATGGAGAATAAAGGCCTAAATATTTTCAATACCTCGTGTGTGCTGGCCTCTAAGGACACCGCTACCGATGATGCATATCAGCGGGTAGAGGCGGTTGTTGCTCATGAATATTTCCACAACTGGTCTGGTAACAGAGTGACCTGCCGCGATTGGTTTCAGCTCAGTCTTAAAGAGGGCTTCACAGTTTTTCGCGATGCTGAGTTTTCGGCGGATATGAATTCTCGTGCCGTGAAACGGATCGAAGATGTGAACTTTCTCCGTTCTATTCAGTTTGCTGAAGATGCCAGTCCCTTAGCACACCCGGTAAGACCAAGTTCTTATATTGAAATTTCTAATTTTTATACCACCACAATTTATGAAAAAGGTGCCGAGGTGGTTGGTATGTATCGCACACTGTTAGGGGATGACAAGTTTCGCCAAGGTACAGATCTCTATTTTGACCGTCATGATGGTCAGGCGGCGACTACTGATGACTTTATGCAAGCCATGTCTGAAGCAGGCAACGTAGACCTTAGTCAGTTTGAGCGTTGGTATGAACAAGCGGGCACGCCAGAGCTGCGTGTAACAGAAGACTATCAAGACGGTGTGTTGACTTTGGCGATAGAACAATCTTGTCCAGCAACACCTGGCCAGGAACAAAAAGCGCCGTTTCATATGCCTATACTGCTTGGTTTGTTGGACGCTGCGGGTGCAGAAATCGCAATAAGAGATGAACAAGTGAGTCCAGGCGCGCAGACTCAATTGCGAGATAAGGGCCGAACAATACTGCTTGAACTTCGCGATAAGGTAACGCAGTTGGTTATTTCTGGGCTCAACGATAAACCGGTTGTGAGTTTTCTAAGACAGTTCTCTGCGCCGGTGAAAGTCGAATACCAACGACCTGGCTCTGAGCTTGGTTTTCTGGCCCGCTACGATCAAGACGGCTTTGTGCGTTGGGATGCTCTGCAAACTATGTGGGTATCGCAATTCGATCAACGCTTCGTTGTTGCCAGTTCGGAGCCTCAGGACACTTTGGCGAGCATTGCTCAACAAGCATTAACCCTAAACGTAGCAGACGAAAAGTTGCTTGCTGCCAGTATGTTAACGGTGCCCAGCGAGCTCTATTTGTTTGAACAGCTGCGCGGATTTGATGTGGATGGCTTATTAGATGCCAGGGATCAAGCGGTTCGGAAGGCCGCCATAGAAAATAAGGATCTCTGGCAGGAACTGTTCCATAAGTACGCGGCCCAAGACGGATTCAAGGTCGATGCCGACAGTATGGCCAATCGAGCGCTGGCTAATATAGCGTTTAGCTACTGGTGCCAAAGTCTTGCCGCGCAGGAAGACGCTGCCGGACTGGCTCGGTTGCTTGAAGATCGCTACGGCGCAGCGGATAACCTGACAGATCGGCGCGTGGTACTGTCACTGGTTGCGCGTTTGCCCGAGTTAGATGAGCAAACACGCCAGCGTATCCTCGAGGATTTCTACACTCAATGGCAAAGCCAGGCGTTGGTGATCGATTTGTGGTTCAACCTTCAGGCGCAGAGCCCGCGTTCAGATGTGCCTGCTTTACGGGCCTTAACGAGCCACCCAGGATTTGATCGAAAAAACCCGAACCGGGTGCGCTCTGTTTACGGTGCATTTGGCATGCTCAATCTGCGTCGTTTACATGCACTTGATGGTAGTGGTTATGAATTTGTTGCCAGTGCGGTAGCGGAGATGGACACGATCAATCCACAAATTGCTGCGCGTCTGGCAACACCACTTACACGCTGGAAAAAGTTCGATCCCACGCGTCAACGTTTAATGCGCGACGCACTAAACAGTTTGCTGTCTGTAGCCACCCAGGAGGTGTCAAAAGACCTGTTTGAGATCGTGAGTAAAAGCCTCGACCAATAGACGAGGCCATGGTCGAGGCAGGTTCGGAGCGTAATAACGAGTTGCGTTAAGCGCTGAATTTTGGGCATCTAGCCGCAACCTATCTGTCAACTTTACGGTGACGATACCCTTTCGTCGGAAATAATCTACCGCTTATCCTAAGTTGTTCGTCTTTGTGCGATCTAACAATTAAAAAGGCTATGTCTTGTATTTGATCTTTGGGCAGTTACTTAGACAACAAATCTGCTGATAAAGGCATCTGCTGATAGAAGCGTCTGCTGACAGAAGTAAAAGAACCGCACGTTGATTTGTTCAAGAACGAATTGGGGCGGGGAGCACACGGGACATCAGGCTTTTAAGGTCAGTAGTCACACTTACGGCGCCTGTTTGTCAGTGATCGCTGTAGAAGCGTTCTCGAAATCAACTATTTAGATTCTGGAGAAAGGTATTCATGGATCGAAATCAACTTTTTGGGGCATTATTTGGGCTGGCGAGCTTGTTTGTGTCGTCTGCTGCCTTCGGTCAAGCCGCAGAAGCCGGTGGCTCGGCTGGTTCTGCCACTGGTAGCGCAACAGCCGGTGGTGGCGCCGCAGCCGGTGGAGCAGCGGCTGGTGGGGTTGCTGCGGCTGGTGGCATTGGTCTGGCAACGGCTGTAGCTATTGGGGTAGTTGGAGCGGCCGTGTTGGGTGGAATAATCAATGAAGTGGGCGATGACAATAACAATCCGGCAGCTGGTGGCGTTGCCCCGGTAGATCCGCCTTCGACGCCCAGTACCACTACAACAACTACCACCGCAACGACAGCTACTACCGCTACTTCGTCTACCAGCGGTACATAAGCGGATCCCGACGCGGTCTGCGTCAGCGGGTTTGGGGGTAAAGCGCAGGCAGTGATGCACTGCGCTTTTCTTTTTGGGCCTTGGTTGCTTTTGCGTTCAGCAGATGTGTCGCGAGCTGCAAAATTCTGTCTTTAGAGGGCTTTTTAACCTTTTGGCGGTATGAGCTTTGGTCCAACAAGTGCAGAAAAGTTGCTGCTTCGGGTTGGTCGTTAATCCAAGCCTCGCGTGCTTTGTTGTGGGTTAGCCCGTATCGCAGCTTCAAGTAGTCTGAAACTAACGGTTGAATGTTGTCGAAGTTTTGATTTTGAATTTTTTTCAATAAATCTTTTCGGCAACGCTCAAGCGCTCGTTGCCTCATTTGATACGGTCGTTGGGCGTAACGCCAACTTAACCAAACCATCACAATAACAATCAAACCGAGCCCCAGTTTGCCAAGCAGGCCAGGCGTAATGCGGCTAGTTGATA
Source organism: K189A clade bacterium (assembly GCA_902565895.1). GTDB lineage: Bacteria > Pseudomonadota > Gammaproteobacteria > Pseudomonadales > Azotimanducaceae > UBA4421. The sequence continues at coordinate 3,228 of CACFGV010000047.1, read as the reverse complement.
AATCTGTAGCAAGGTTCTGATTTTCAGTGATCGAAGTCGATGGCGACGATTGTGGCGCAGCGCTGGATTGTTCTGGCGTAATCGCTTGAGATGCCTCATTGCTTTGTGACGTGATAGCTGTGCCTGTTACTGAGATTGATGTTGCAGGTAGCGTCGTGTTGCGCAAACGATTCGATTGGGTGTCCCACCAAACCATTTCGCTACTTGGCAGTGATAAAGCGCCCGGTTGCAGCGCAATAAAATTACGCCGCTCAATTCGTCGACCAATGACTTCATTACCCAGCGTATCGTCCTTTAATTCAGGTGGGTCGGGGTATTGGCGAAATTGCTCCTCCGGTACTGCAAGATTGAGAGGCGGCACAATAGAGCCGGTATTACTGGTTACCGTAACCTGTATCGTTTGGGTGAAGGTATCGCCTACTTTGATCGAACCTTGGGTCACATCGGGTTCAAAGCTTTGTGTGACGGTGACGTCTGTGGCGGGTAGCCAAGGTTCGTTTCGCGGATAGTTATCGGGAACTGCACGCACGTTGATTGCTTGGGGCTCGGTGCTCACTCGCACACCTTTGCGAGATACTCGATTATTGTTCAATACTCTGACACTGGCTGTCATTTCTACTGACGGTACTGTCAGGGTGCCACTGGATTCGGGAAATATGGCGTAATTCTGGGTGACTACACCGTAGAGTTTGCCGTCGCGTTGAACGGTACTCGCACGGTTTTCACCCAGGGTAATCACTACGGCATCTTTGATCTTGGGCGCAGTGGGTTGTCCTCCATAGAGCTGTACGCCATTGGAATAAAACAACTGACGCTGCATGAGAATTTGGCCCTGCACATAGGCGTCCAGGTTCGAAAAGGTCTGTTCGTAAAACACCAGCTCATCAATTTTCTGCCGAGTCGCCGGGGCAAGAGGTACCACGCGAACCGTAAGTGGCGAGGTGCTTTTTGTGCCTACGTTAATGGCTGGTATGGTTAGGTCGCCAGTACGTTTGGGCTGTAAGGTGATTTGGTAATCAACCCAGCTTTGGGTGCGGCCGTTAATGTATTGATACTGTTTGCTGGTGTTGTTACCCATGATGTGAAAATTGTTTTGCAGCTCGGTCAGATCCAGGGTCTCGGTTTGCTGTGCGCCGTGATCGCGGATTACCAATCTAACGGATTCCAATTCTTCAATACTGTTACTTGATAGGCGCGTGCTGAGCTCAGCATGCCCAAGACACGTTGTTCCTAGCAGCAGCAAAACCCAATAACGCAAAACGGCTACCATACTTTTTCACCCTGCCGGTTCTCGTACTCGCCATTGCGCAGTCGTTGTTTGGTTTCGTGCTGAAATTTTCTTCGCAGTAAGCCGCCCGGTTCGTCGGGAACACGCCGCAACCATTGCTCTAGAGCCTCGCGCTTCTCGTCGCGATTCACCAGTTCTTGGCGCTCCTCATCTTGGTTCTCACCCTCGAGGTCTCGTTCGTTTTGCTGTTGCTCAGAAGGATCGGAGTCAGCCTCATCGGCTTGCTGATCCGATTGTTGTTGTTCGTCGTTGGATTGGCTTTGCTGGGACTCACTGTCTTGCTGCTGCTGTTGCTGATTCGAACTTTCGTTTTGCTGTTCCTCAGATTGTTGTTGTTGCTGTTCTAATAATCGTTCCACTAGTGCTTTATTAAAGGCGGCGTCTTCGTGGTCTGGCTCTTGTTCAAGAACGTCGGCATATAAACCGATCGCGCCCTGGTACTCGCCCAGGCGGGCGAGGGTATTAGCACGATTATAGGTGCCCACATTACTGCGATCTTGGTTGAAGCCTCTGAGTGCGTCTGCCCAATCTCCAGTTCGGTAGCGGGCGACTGCGCGCCACTGTGGATCTTCAAATAACATCGCGGCGCGTTCTGGTTCACCTTCAGTCAGTGCTTTATAGGCACGTTGATCGTCTCGTAACCAAAGTTTTTGCCAGAGACTGCTTGGACTGGAGGAGTCAGCAAGGGGTGTGGTTGCTGCGGTGTTCGCCATGGTTTCAGTGGCCGGCAGGCTGAAAGAGCATGCGATGAGAACTAGGACACCCCTGCGAAAAGCGAACAGGCACAGCGGCAACAACGCCAGCGCAAACCAATGCCCTTGATCAAACCAGGTATCGAATTCCCTTTCGACCTCAATAGAGGCGTCCTCGGTTGGAAGGGGGGTAGACAGAGTTCTGTAGATGTCATCGTCGCCGACGCTCAGTTTTGCGTATTCGCCAAAACTCAAACTGGCTACCTCGGCGAGTCTCTGTTCGTCCAGCAAGGCGACGATCCGGTTACCCTCTTGGCTTAAGAGATAGCGCCGAGATTCGGTGGGCGCCTCCAGAGGTATCGCGCCACCTTCATAGCTGCCTACGCCGATGATTGAGATTGGGTACGCGCGGTTTCGATGGCGGGTTACGGAGCTGATTCGATCAATGCCATCCGAAATTATGAGCACACGACCTTCGTTCATGTTGGCGTTGCTGAACAGTTCTGCAGCCAGTTCCAACCCATGACCGGGATTGCTTCCAAGTACTGGCATCATGCCCGGATCAAGGGCGCCCAGCAGATTTTCTATGGTGGCTACATCATCGGTGAGTGGTACAACAGCATGTGCATCCCCAGCGTAGGCAATGAGGGCAGTCAGGCCTTCCTCGCGTTGCCGCAGAATGTCAGCAACTTTTTGCCGTGCTCTGACGATTCGCGAGGGCTTAACATCTTCTGCCCACATGGACAGTGACAAGTCCAACAAGATGATAAGGGCATCATTTTTCTGTTGTACGTTTTGTGGCAGTTTTTCCCAGGTCGGTCCGGCCAATCCAAAAATGCACACGACTATGGCTGTCAACATCAAGCCTCGCAGCCAACGGCCTGAGCGTGGCTGTTGTGCATCCAACAGCACAGCCAGTAATTCTTTGCTTATTGCGCTGCGCCAGCCGCTGGCGCTTCTGGTGCGTTTGAACCAGTACCAGCTTAAAGGCAGCAATACGACCAATGCGGCGAACCAGATGGGGCGTAGAAAGTGAAACTCTTCCAACATGTCAGTACTCTAGCTGCCCGGAGTTTTGCCGCTGACGCAACAGATCGGTCAGTAGGAAGAGCAACAAGCAAAGCAGACTCAAGCCTAACGGCCAATAAAATAGGGCCTGCACTGGTCGATAGGTTTCAGCATCTTGATCGACAGGCTCCAGCTCGTCTATTTCTGCGTAAATCTGCATCAGGGTTTGTGGATCTCGAG
>CACFGV010000046.1 GCA_902565895.1 K189A clade bacterium | reverse complement strand
AAGATGCGTTGATTACCGTGGAGCCACGTGATGTTGGCTTTGATCGGTTCGCATAGCGATGTGTTGACACTGAACCAACTCATGGGCCCTGGCTCTTTGGGTTCTGTGAGTCGCTGTTTCAGGCGACCGGTCACCAAGGTCAATTGATGCGCAGCTTCAATTTGATTCAGTGTCTCGGCATCGATTTGTTTCGCCTGTGGTCGCTCAGCTGCAAGAACGCAGCGCAGTTCGTCCTCGCTGCAATTAAGCATTGGTGCGCCATAGCGGCTGCGATAAAACTCACCGAGCGGTAGCTCGGATACCAGATAAGCTGAGCGGCCTAAGCGAATCTGTGCCCGCTGCGGTTCGTGAGCGAATTCTTCGAAAGGGACCGGACATAGGGCCGCGATCAGTCGCGTAGCGTTTGCTGGTATTGGTGCAAAGGGCTGGGCATAGAGATTGGTTGGGCAGTAGCGACTGATCTCGGTAAAACCCGCAGCCGAGCAGGCAAGGGTTAATAGATCCGCAGTGCAGTCGTCACCTACGATCGCCAGCGGATACATTATAGTCGGCGCCAGCGTGTTCCTTCGCGAGAGTCCTCCAACTCAATCCCCGCTGCGGCAAGCTCGTTGCGCAGATCGTCGGCAAGCTGATAATCGCCGTTTTTTCGCGCGTCTTGGCGAGCCTGGATTATGGCGTCAATGTCTGCATTGCTGATAGAGGCCTCAGTGGCGCTTGTTGAGGTGGTGAAGTATTCCTCTGGTTGTTGGTGCAAGAACCCTAATAACCAACCGCCCGCTAACAGACGATTGCGCGCTTGCTCGGCCGCTTGCGGGCTAGAGGCTTTGCGTAACTGGTTGGCTAGTTCGTGCAAACCCGCTAGCGCTTGGGGCGTATTTAGGTCATCGGCGAGGGCATTGACCACGTTCTCTGGGTCGAGAGCCGCAGATGCGTCGGCAAAATCTAAGCTGGTGATCAGCGTGTCGGCGGGGTTGTCCCGCAGGGTTTGGTACAAACTGTCCAAGCTCGCCCGGGCTTGGGCGAGTAGCTCGTCAGACCAAGACAGGTTGGAACGGTACTGTCCCGACAGCAAAGCGTAGCGCAACACCTCACCTGAATGTTGTTCCGCGAGGCCATGTACGGTGCGTACATTGCCAACAGATTTCGACATTTTTTCCGAACCTAAGGTCAACATACCGTTGTGCAACCAGTAACGCACATAGTCTTTGCTTTCATTGGCGCAACGGCTTTGAGCTGCCTCATTTTCGTGGTGCGGAAAGGTCAGGTCAGAACCGCCACCATGAATGTCGATGCTGTCACCCAGATGCTTCTTAATCATCGCCGAGCATTCAATATGCCAGCCAGGTCGACCGCGCCCCCAGGGGCTGTCCCAGCCAGGTTGATCCTGTGAAGAGGGTTTCCAAAGAACGAAATCTTTTGCGTCACGTTTGTAATCCGCAACGTCCACCCGGGCGCCGTCGATCATATCTTCCAAGCTGCGCTTCGACAGACTGCCGTAGAGCGGGTCTGAAGGCACATGAAACAGCACGTGATCAGCGCTCACATAAGCGTGTTGTTGAGCTATCAATTGCTCAATCATGGCAATGATTTCATCAATATGGTGGGTGGCCTTCGGCACAATATCAGGTGGGCGCACACCCAGGGTCGTCATGTCGTCAACGTAGGCCGCGCTAAAGCGTTCGGCAAGGTCGCTTATTGGTTCATTGTTGGCCGCCGCCGCGGCAGTAATTTTGTCGTCAATGTCGGTGATGTTGCTGACATAGGTGACCTTAGAGTAATGCCGTTCAAGCAGGCGAATCAGCACATCAAAAACCACCGCTGGCCGACCGTTGCCGATGTGCACGTAGTCATAAACAGTCGGGCCGCAGACATAGACGGTGACGTGTTGCGGATCTGCTGGAACAAAGGTTTCTTTGCGACCACTCAAAGTGTTGTGAAGTCGAAGATCAATCATTTTGGTAGTTCTACGCTGACTGACTGATTGTCTACCGCTAGATAAAAACAAGTGGGTCGATGGGTATGACAGGCTGCACCGGTTTGGTGGACGCGCAAAAGTATTGTGTCGCCGTCGCAATCAAAGTGCATGCTGACCAGATCTTGAAAATGGCCTGAGGTTTCGCCTTTGCGCCAATATGTCTGCCGACTGCGCGAATAATAGACCACCTGGCCTTCAGCTAACGTCCGCTGGATGGCGTGTCGATCCATCCAAGCCAACATCAACACCGCACCGCTGTCATGGTCTTGGGCGATGGCAGGAATCAGTCCGTCGTTGTTGAATTTTAACTGATCGATCACGTCAGCCAACGGAACTTGGGTGCCCTCTGGGCTGACCTCTAGGTCCTTAAGTGTGGCCATAGGTTTTTTCTAGGTAGTGATAGACCGCGCGCAGAGCCATGGCTTCGCCACCCTCGGGCCTGCCTGGACGACTGCGAGTGTTGAAGGCCATCACGTCAAAGTGCAACCAGGGCGTTTTGTCGTTGATGAAACGTTGTAAAAACAACGCTGCGGTGCTGGCGCCTGCGAAACCGCTGGCGGCTGAGTTGACTAAATCAGCCACTTTGCTTGACAACATATGGTTGTAGCCGCTGTGCAGTGGTAGCGGCCAAACGGCATCATCCACCGAGTCGCCTGAGTCGCTGATTTGATTGGCAAGAGCCTTATCGTTACAGAACATAGCAGCGATCTCGGTGCCCACGGCCACCCTGGCAGCGCCGGTCAGGGTAGCGTAGTCGATGATCAGCTGTGGTTCGTCTTCGCTGGCGATGGACAGCGCGTCGCACAGCAGCAGTCGACCCTCGGCGTCTGTATTGTCTATCTCAACCGTTAGACCCTTGTGAGTATGCAGAATGTCGCCAGGACGAAACGCGTTACCGGAAATGGCGTTTTCAGCTGCCGGCAGCAGTAATCGCAAGCGCACTGGCAGATTTTGGGCCATGATCAGATAGCTGAGGCCCATGGCGATGGCAGCACCGCCCATGTCTTTTTTCATTAACCGCATGCCGGCGCCGGGCTTGATGTTTAAGCCGCCACTGTCGAAGGTTACACCCTTACCGATTACGGTGATCCTGGGGTGTTGCTCGTCGCCCCATGTCAGGTCCATAAGCCGTGGCGCGTCTGTTGCAGCGCGACCTACAGCATGAATCGCGCCGCAATCCTTATCTAACAATTCTTCTCCCACGGTCACGGTCAGGGCGGCGCCAAAGCGTTTCGCCAGGGCGTGCGTTTCTGCCTCCAGGTGCGAGGGGGCCATATCCTGGCTGGGGGTATTGATAAGATCCCGGGCCAGTTGGGTCGCTGCTACTTTGTGCATGATGTCATCAAGACTCAGGTTAGCAGTGACCATTAACCGAGCCGGCGCACGTTTTACGTCTTTATAACGATCAAACTGATAGGCGCCCAGTCCCCAACCGACGGCCTGTAGGTTTGAGATGGGGTGGCTCAGCTGATAGTCACCTTCTGGTAAGCGCATAGGTAAATGGCCTAGTGACGCGACATTGTCGTTACCGTCCCAACCGACTAGGGCGTCACCGCTTTGTAAAAAAGCCACCTCGCCGGGTTTGGCCGAGAAGCTCTGACGCTTGATCCAGGCCTGATCCACAGCGCTGATATCGTTTAAGCGTTGCTCAAGCTGCTCAGCGGTCAATAAGGTGAGGTGGGTGGCCGCATCGCTATTGGTCACGAAGCCAGCAGCGGCGATGTCTTGGTCATTGTAGTACTGCATTTGGCATTGGGTCGATTTTGGAGGCGGTATGTTAGGCCATGTTAGCCGTAGGGGTCATTAGAATTAGTTAATTTGTGTTATCGGAATCGTGCCTAATCCTAAATTGTTACCGGCAAATACCTGATCAGCTCGATAGCTGGAGCGAACCAGAGGTCCGGCAGCCACTTCGGTAAAACCCATGGCCAAACCCTTGCGTCGTAGCTCGGCAAATTGCTCAGGCGTCACCCAGCGCGCCACAGGTAAGTGGTTTCTCGTCGGACGCATGTATTGACCTAAGGTGACAATATCAACTTGGTGATCGCGTAATGCCGCGAGGGTTTCCAGTACTTCATCGTCAGTTTCGCCCAACCCCAGCATCAAACTGGATTTGGTCAACACCTCTGGATTGGTGTTCTTGGCGATTTGCAATACGTCTAGGGTTTGTTGGTAGCCTGCCCTGGGGTCGCGTACGGTTCGTGTCAAACGCCCGACGGTCTCGACATTTTGGGCAAACACTTCCAGCCCCGAGTTAACGACGGTACCAACATGGTCGGCCACGCCAGAAAAATCCGGCGTTAATGCTTCTACGCGAGTGTTGGGATTTAGAGCTTTGATGGCGCGAATGCAGTTGGCGTAATGCTGCGCGCCGCCATCGCTGAGATCGTCACGATCAACCGAGGTCAACACCACATAACCTAAACCCATGAGTTGCACCGACTTGGCTGCATTGTGTGGCTCGTTTGGGTCGAGCCAACCATTAGGATTACCCGTATCGACCGCGCAAAAGCGGCAAGCGCGGGTACAGGTTGCACCCATCAGCATTATCGTGGCGGTACCGTGATTCCAGCACTCGCTAATATTGGGGCAGTGTGATTCGGCGCAGACGGTGGCAAGTTTATGGTCGTCAACGATTTTCCTAACGTTCTGGTATCGCTTACCAGTGCCAGGTCTAACTCGCAACCACGGGGGTTTGCGTTCAATGTCAGCAGTGGCCTTGGAACTCTTCTTGATGCCATTTTTGATCGCGCTGAAGCCTTGCTCGGTTGCAAATTTTTCACCGCTTTTCGGTCGCCGGGTGGGGTCTTGATTCATAAAATGATCACACAGAGTCTGACGGTGATTGTGGGTCGGCGTCTTGAAATTGCAAGCTGTGTAAGGTGGCGTATAGGCCGTCAGCAGCTAAAAGTTCGACATGGCGCCCGAGTTCCACAACTTGTCCATGGTCCAGAACCAACACTCGGTCGGCTTCCTGAATGGTTTGCAATCGATGGGCTATGATGATGGACGTCCGGCCTGCTGTGAGTCGTTGTAGCGCCTCCTGTATCAGCAGTTCCGTCTCCGTGTCGATGTTAGCTGTGGCCTCATCTAACACTAGGATTTCTGGGTCAGCAGCCAGCACTCGCGCAAAGGCCAACAGCTGACGTTGGCCCTGGGATAGATTCTGCCCACGCTCGGTTAGGGCTGTGTCATAACCCTCAGGCAGCGCGCTGATAAAATCATGGGCGTTAACCGTGCGCGCCGCCTCGATCACCCGTTCACGGCTTATGTCTGGGTTTCCTAAAGCAATGTTGTCTAAGATGGATCCAGAGAATATGTGGAAGTCTTGCAGCACCACGCCTACCCGTTTACGTAGGTCATGGCTGTGTATGTGGTTCAGGTCAAAGCCGTCGAGGAAAATCTGACCATCGGCGAAATCGTAAAAACGACCAAGCAGCCGGATCAGAGTGCTTTTGCCCGAACCGGTAGGCCCAACTATGGCGAGCTTTTCCCCAGCAGCAATGTCAAAGGAGACATCCTTCAGGATCGGTACATCGGCATCGTAGGCAAAATTGAGCTGCTTAAACTCAACGCGGCCTGCCAAGCGTGGCGGCAGGGCTAAGGGCTTGTCCGGTTCATGGGTGGCCTCATCCCAATCCAGCGCCTGGAAGATGCGTTCACCACTGGCCATAGCGCGAAACAGAATGTTCGTTTGTTCGCCAAGTACGACGATGGGATGAAACAACATGCTGACAAATTGAGTAAACAGCACCACCTCGCCAACGGTCATGTGTACATCCATAACCTGGCTGGCACCGTAATAAAGGATGATGCCAATACAAACCTGGGCGATGGTCTCGTTGAAGGCACCGTACATGGTCTCAATTTTCGCCAGACGCAGCTCGTGGTCACGATTGTCGTGATTAATGTCGGTATAGCGGTTCAGGTTGTAGTCTTGGCGGTCGGATATTTGTACCACCTGTAGCCCGGCGAGGTTTTCTTGTAAGTTCTGGTTCAGTGCTGACAGCGTCTGTCGAACCTGACGAAATAACAATCGAGTCGTGCGCCGAAAGTAATACGTCACCAGGGCAAGCACCGGCAGCGCTAGCAGCAGCAGTAGGGTGAGTTCTACATCAATGGCCAGCATGACCGCCAAGGCCACAAAAAAAGGTACAAACTCACCGATAAGGGTGCCCAGACCGCGCAGCAGTTCGTACAGCGCCTCCACATCGTTAGTCACCCGGGTCATGATCCGGCCCACCGCAACCCGGTCAAAAAATGACGAAGGTCTTGTCTCTAAATGACTGAACAAGTCCAAACGCAGATCGCGTAAACCATTGATCACCGCCTGGATCAGGGTCATGCGGTGAGCATGACCAAACAGCGCACCAAGGATTTGCAATACGCCGTACAACACGCAGGCGGCCATCAGTGGGGAAATCTCCAGAGTGCTGGCAATACTGTTGTTGAAGTCGATCATGCCGAAGTCAGGTGTGTCTGCACTGGATTCGTCGCGCAAGATATGGTCGATTACCACCAGCGAGATAATTATGGGCAGCAAAATTTGTAAGGCGGAAGCGAGCAATACCAAAACGGTGCTGAGGAATAACTGCGCCCTATACGGCGCTAACCAGCGCAGCAACCGCCGTAGTAGCTGCATGTTCAATACGGCGCCGCTGATGTCTGCTTCAAAAATTGCGTAATCGCGCTTAGCCGATGGCGTTGCTTTCAATGCGTCACTCATGACCAGCGCTGCCGCAGGTTTTGTAGGTCTTCCTCTTCGCCGCCTTCGCGCTGCACTCGCTCGAGTTCGGCGTAATAGCCACCCTGAGCTAACAGCTCTGCGTGACTGCCTTGCTCAATGATTTGGCCGCGATCCAGCACCAGAATTTGATCCGCGTGTCGAGCGGTGCTGACTCGATGCGACACCAATAGTGTGCTTTGGCGCTGCCGCAGGCGTTTCAGCTCTGACAAGATGTGTTCTTCAGTCTCGGTGTCTACGGCGGAAAAACAATCATCAAGAATAAGTATCGGTGCGTTGCGAATTAAACCTCGGGCCAGGGTTGCGCGTTGTTTTTGTCCACCCGAAAGTGTGACGCCGCGCTCGCCGATCAAGGTGTCGAGCTGATCTGGGAAGTCCTCAATGGTGTTCTTTAGATCCGCAGAGGTGGCTGCCTGCCAAATGGCATCCAGGGCGCGGGCTGGATCATCGTAGGTCAGGTTGTCTTTCAAGGGCTCTGCGAACAAGAATGGATCTTGTGGGACCAGCGCTACCTGAGAGCGCAGTTGTGATAACGGATAGTCGGCGACTTCGACATCGTCGATGAAAATGCGTTGAGGCGCAGGATCGATCAGTCGCACAATTTGCTTTAGCAATGTGGTTTTGCCAGCGCCCACTCGGCCCATAATCGCTATGGTCTCGCCTGGATTGAGCGTCAGGCTGACGCGGTCCAGTGCGAGTTGCTCGCTTCCTGGATAGCGATAGCTCAGATCGCTAACCCGAATGGCCCCGCTTATGTGCGCAGGTGCATCTGTTTTCGGTGAGTCGGCTATTTCTGGTTCGCGGTCGAAGACCTCGAACAGGCGTGTGCTGGCGACACCTGCGCGTTGATACAAGTTGACGATAAAGCCAGCTACGCGGAAGGGCTGCACGACCATATTGACGAACATAAAAAAGGCGACGAAATCCCCAACCGGCAGTTCGCCACTAAGCACCAAGTTGCCGCCATAGCCAAGAATCGTAAGAGAACAGACCGCTGCCAAGGTTGGCATCCAAGCCATCATTGCAGAGTTGATCTGGCCTTGTTCATAAAAGGAATCTGCATAGGCTTGGTTGGTTTTGGCGAAGCGCTTTACCTCGTTTTGTTCCTGCACCATGGCCTGAATGGTACGAATGCCTGACAGATTCTCTTGGGTATGGGCGCCCAGATCAGACAGCCGCTGCTGCACTTCCGCTGAAGCCACACCCATTCTGCGCGAGGAGTACTGTGCATATAAGAAGACGAAGGGCATAGGTGGCAGCAGCAGTAACGTTAAGGACGGGGAGTAATAAAGCATGAAGCCGAAACCCACTACGGTGGCATAGACAAGAATGATCAATAAAATGGTGCCCATGGATATCAAGCGTTGAATCAACGCAATGTCTGCCACCGCCCGAGTCATCATGTCACCAATACTGTATTGGGCGAAAAATTCGGCCCCTTGTAGCTGCAGCGATTGATATAAGCGCTGACGTAAGTCGAAGGCCACGGTAAGGCCGACGCGACGCACATTAAAACGCGCTAGAGACACCACCATGTAACGGGCGACCACGGCGACGAAGATGCCAATCACCGGCCACCCCACCTGGAAATTCCCTTCCGCCATTCGGTTAATAGCAACAGCGGTAAGTACCGGCACCATGGCCTCGAAGATCCGCGCGACGCCAAAAGCCGCAATGCCTGCAAACAAACGCTGGCGATACGGATTTATGAACAGGCGGATGCGCCATAGCGCCGCAAATATGCTCAATCGTGATTTCGGAGTTTCCAGTGTCGATTCGGTCATTAGTGAGTGAGCTACAGCACCGTTTAAAAAGCGGCGTTATTTGGCACCCTCGGGAATGGAATCGCGTCGCGGATGTTTTCCATACCGGTTAGGTATAGCACCAAACGCTCGAAACCCAGGCCAAAACCGGCGTGGGGTACGGTGCCGTAGCGTCGTAGATCTCGATACCACCAAAGTTCCTCTTTGAGGTGTGCGTCCATACGCTCATCGAGTACGTCTAGACGTTCCTCACGTTGACTGCCGCCGATGATTTCACCGACGCCCGGCACCAGCACATCCATGGCTGCGACGGTTTTTTCATCGTCGTTCAAGCGCATGTAAAAAGCTTTGATGTCGCGAGGGTAGTCGGTAATGACCACCGGGCCGTTGACCTCTTGTTCGCAAATAAAGCGCTCATGTTCGGATTGCAGATCGGTCCCCCAAGCCACAGGAAATTCGAACTTTGCGCCGCTGGATTGCAGCAAATTTACTGCTTCGGTGTAGGTCATAGAGGTAAACGGTTTGCTGCTGATATTTTGTAAGCGCGCAATGATTTCGGAGTCGACGCGCTGCTCGAAAAATGCCAGGTCGTCGGCGCAGCGCTGCATAACCTCACTGACCACAGACTGTAAAAAGTGCTCTGCCAGGCGTGCGTTATCTGTTAGATCGGCAAATGCGATTTCCGGCTCAATCATCCAGAACTCAGCCAGATGACGGCTGGTGTTGGAGTTTTCGGCGCGGAAGGTGGGTCCGAAGGTATAGACCTTATTTAGGGAGCAGGCATAGCTTTCGACGTTCAGTTGGCCTGATACGGTTAAAAAAGTTTCGGTGCCAAAGAAGTCGTCAGCGTAATTTTGATCCTCGGGTCGATTAACCTGATCCAGAGTTGAAACTCTAAACAGCTCACCGGCACCCTCGCAGTCACTGGCAGTGATAATGGGTGTGTTGACCCAAAAAAAGCCATGTTGGTTGAAATAGTTATGCACGGCGTTTGCAACGGTGTGACGGATGCGTGCCATGGCACCGAAGGTGTTGGTACGAGGTCGCAGGTGGGCAACACCACGCAAAAATTCGTAGGTGTGCTGTTTTTTGCTGATCGGATAGGTCTCGGGGTCGTCGACTAATCCGATCACCTCCACATGCTGTGCTTGAATCTCTCGATCTTGGCCACGCCCGGTAGATTCCACTAACTCGCCTTGCACAACAACAGAGCATCCCGCGCCGAGTTGGTTGATCGTTTCGTAGTTGTGAAGCGCTTCGTCTGCCACCGCTTGAATGGTGTCGAAACAGGAGCCGTCATGGATATGGATAAAGGCGAAGCCGCCCTTTGAGGTGCGTCGCGATCGCACCCAGCCTCTGACGGTGACAGATTTTCCTACCTCGACGTCGTGCGCAAGGATAGCTTTGATGGCAACAGATTCGGTCATGATGGCAGCGTAAGGTAAAACCGGCAGTTTAGATGATTAAGGGGTATTTTTCTGTGTTCAGGCGCGGATTTTACCCCTTAGGCTGGCGGGTCACCGCGTAATGCCTGAACATCTGTTTGTGCATTAAACGGACTGTGCTCGTCAATGTAGGCCATGTCTTGGCTTACGTAGTCGCGCTCCTCGTCGACGAAGCGCGCCACCGCATCGCGAAATCCAGCATCGGCAATCCAGTGCGCACTGTGAGTGGCTTGAGGCAGGTAGCCGCGTGCCACTTTATGGCTGCCTTGGGCGCCAGCTTCGACCTTCCTTAGTCCACGGG
>CACFGV010000045.1 GCA_902565895.1 K189A clade bacterium | reverse complement strand
TGCAGAGCTCAGCGGTGTGTCGTTACCTGCCACGGTCAGTTGCGGTGTTACACAATTCAGTGAAGACATCTTGTTTACCCACCGAGGGCTGAGTGGCCCCGGTATTCTGCAAATTTCCTCATACTGGCGAGCGGGCGACGTGGTGCAGATCAATCTATTGCCGGACCTGGATGCCTTTGCTTGGTTGGTGGCCAAGCAGTCGGACGAGGCCAAGACCCTGCTCAGTACGCTGTTGCAAAAGCAACTGCCGAAACGCCTGGTGCAAAGGGTGAGTGGCGTCTGGTTCAAAGACCAGCGGGTAGGTGAGGCGTCCCATATGTCCCTGCGTGGGTTGGCAGATAAACTTCAGCAGTGGTCCTTCAAACCTGGCGGCACCGAGGGTTATCGCACAGCCGAGGTTACCTTAGGCGGAGTGTCTACTGATGAAGTGTCGTCAAAATCCTTTGAAGTGAAACAGGTGCCCGGTTTGTACATCATTGGCGAGGCACTAGATGTTACCGGCTGGCTTGGTGGTTTCAATTTCCAGTGGGCCTGGTCCTCGGCGGCTTGCTGCGCCGAGCACTTATAAGGGCGGCAGCTTAAGTATCGCCAAGGTCGTCGAAGTTTCTGGCAGTTTAAGATCCGCCAGCAGCAGGTTAAGCTAGCGGATGGCTTGAATCAGCCATTTACAATCGTGTTTTTGCAATGGCGATTATTCGAAAACGAACGAAATCGTCGTCATCTTCCGAAAATAAATCACTAATCGAAACAGAGAGGAATCCCAGTGAGCAATCGAACAAAGTTTTACATCAATGGCGAATGGGTTGCGCCGTCTACTAGCGACACCATTGACGTCATCAATCCAGCCACCGAGCAGCCAATTGGACAAGTAGCTATGGGCGGTGCAGCAGACGTCGACAAGGCGGTTGCGGCAGCAAAAGCAGCGTTCGAAACGTTTTCTCAGACTACTCGTGAGGAACGTATCAGCTTGCTAGAAGCCATCATCGCAAAGTATAGCGAGCGCATGGGCGATGTGGCCGCGGCGATCAGTGAAGAAATGGGCGCGCCTGTAAACCTGGCGAATAAAGCCCAGGCGCCGGCAGGACTAGGCCACCTGATGACCACTCTGGGTGTGTTGAAAGAGTTTGAGTTCGAGGAAGATCTAGGCACCTCCCGAGTGATTCGCGAACCTGCTGGAGTGTGCGGTTTCATCACGCCGTGGAACTGGCCGATTAACCAGATCGCCTGCAAAGTTGCACCGGCATTAGCTGCGGGTTGCACTATGGTGCTCAAGCCCTCTGAGATTGCTCCTTTTAACGCCATTTTGTTTGCCGAAATTCTTGACGAGGCTGGCGTGCCTGCGGGTGTCTTTAACCTGGTCAATGGCGACGGTCCGACGGTAGGAGCAACGCTGTCAGCCCATCCAGATGTGGACATGATGTCGTTTACAGGCTCCACTCGTGCTGGTGTCGAAGTGGCCAAGGCCGCAGCGCCCACGGTCAAGCGTGTTGCTCAAGAACTAGGCGGTAAGTCCGCGAACATTATTCTCGACGACGCAGACTTCCAAAAAGCTATTGCTCGGGACGTCTTTGGCATGGTGACCAACTCGGGTCAAAGCTGTAACGCACCAACCCGTATGTTGGTGCCAATGGCGCGTATGGATGAGGCCGCGGCTGTGGCGAAAGCGGCCGCAGAGCAGGTCAAAGTCGGTGATCCGAACGCAGAAGATACTACGATCGGCCCCGTGGTCTCTGAAGTGCAATACAACAAGATCCAGGATCTGATCCAAAAGGGCATCGACGAAGGTGCGAAGTTGGAAACTGGGGGCACTGGCCGTCCAGAAGGGCTTAATGCGGGCTACTACATCAAGCCTACAGTGTTTTCTCATGTCACGAACGATATGACCATTGCCCAAGAGGAAATCTTTGGGCCAGTGCTCGCAATGATCGGCTACGAAAACGACGCAGACGCGGTGCGTATTGCCAATGACACCGTCTATGGCTTGAGCGGTTATATTTCCTCGGAAGACCCGGAGCGGGCTCGCGGTATTGCGCGCCAGATTCGTACCGGTAATGTGCATTTGAACGGAGCGCCTGGCGATCAGAAGGCACCTTTTGGTGGTTACAAGCAGTCAGGTAACGGTCGCGAATGGGGTCGCTTCGGTTTTGAAGAGTTTCTCGAAACCAAGGCAATCTTGGGTTATTCGCCACGTTCTTAATCATTAATTTGTATTCACAACGACAGGAAAAAGAGGGCATCGTGCCCTCTTTTTTTTGTCTGCACAGACGCAATCGATGAGCATACGCCTATGCTAGAGCAGATTAACGTTGTGACCCTAGAGCAAGCTGTGGCAGCGCCGCTGTGTACCTCGCGGTTGGCTCAGGCGGGTGCTGAGGTAATAAAAATAGAGCGTCCAGAAGGTGATTTTGCGCGCTACTATGACTCTGCGGTTGCCGGAGAAAGCGCCTATTTTGTTTGGCTCAATGCGGGCAAAAAGTCTGTTGTGCTGGATTTGCGCACAGACCAGGGTCTCAACGCATTGAATCAGTTGATTGAGCGGGCTGATGTTTTGGTGCAGAACCTAAAACCTGGCGCTTTGGCGAAATTAGGCATCGATCTGGGTGCGGTGCATGAAAGGCGCAAGGATTTTATCTCGGTCTCAATCTCAGGTTTCAGTCCAGATGGTCCGGGCCATGACCGCAAGGCTTATGATTTGCTCATGCAGGCTGAATCAGGATTGGCGGACATCACCGGTAGTCCGCATGCTCCTGGCCGAGTCGGCGTTTCTATTGTTGACATCGCCACCGGTATGTTCGCTTATCAAGCAGTGCTGGGTTCGTTGATTAAACGCAACAACACCGGTGAAGGCGCAACCATAGCCGTATCGTTATTTGATGCGGTAGCGGAAGTGCTCGCCGTGCCCTATTTGTTGCAGCGCTACGGTGGCAACGCCCCCCAGCGGGTAGGATTAGCCCATCCCAGCATTTGTCCCTACGGCGTCTTTGTCAGCGCCGACCAGCAGCGTTTCGTACTGTCAGTGCAGAATGAACGCGAATGGCAGCAGTTGTGTCGTATGGGTTTGCAACAACCCCAACTTGTCGACGATCCAAGATGCTCAAATAACGAGAGTCGAGTAGCCCATCGTGAGTTCGTAGACACAACGGTGCAGGACGTCTTCAGTGAGCTTAGCTACCGCAAAATCAGCGAACGACTGACTGCCGCGGATATTGCGTTCGCGCCGCTCAATGCCATTGCGGCCCTCGCTGACCATGCTGACTTCCATACCGAGACGATTCAGGTGCATGATCAGAGTATCGAATTGCCCAGGGTTCCAGGATTGGCCTATGCAGCTAACTTTTCACCCCAGGTGCCAGAGCTGGGTGCAGATACCGAGGCGGTGCTTGGATCTTTAGCATCGGATGCCTAGTTTGAATGCGCGGTAACTTTTGCCGCAAAATCGCAGCCTTATAAGTTCATAGAGGAAGTGGCATGGCCTACGATAGTGACAATATTTTTGCCAAAATTTTGCGAGGTGAGGCACCCGCATTCAAAGTGTATGAAGACGACTATTCCCTGGCTTTTATGGACGTTATGCCTCAGGTCGACGGGCATACCTTAGTTATTCCAAAAGATCCCACAGAGAACATTCATAATGCCGATCCAACTATCCTAGGGCACACTATGGCAACGGTGCAGACTGTCGCTGCTGCGGTCAAAAAAGCCTTCGACGCGCCAGGTATCATGCTTGCGCAGTTAAATGGTGAAGCAGCAGGGCAGACGGTATTTCATTTACATTTTCACATTTTGCCGCGTCGGGAGGGTTTGGAGATGTTGATGCATGCGCGACAGATGGCCGACTTTGGTGTGCTTGAACAGCATGCGCAGCGTATACGCGAAGCGTTATAGCGATCACGGTTATGGCTGAACCCATTCGAGACAAAGTGTCCGCAGAAGACTTACAAGCGCTACTGGCTGACGATAAGCGTGAGTGGCTAGAAGCCATTGACGCTATTCATGCCGAGTTCGGTGAAGCTGGTGTTCGGGAGATATTGCGCAGCGTGCAAGACCATGTCCTCAGTCGCAATGTCGCGTTGGATGAAGCAACGCTAAATACTCCGTATATCAATACCATCGCGCCCGAGGATCAGCCGATTTACCCCGGTGACGTCGAGATGGAGGAGCGCATTGAGCAAATTCTGCGCTGGAATGCCATTGCAATGGTGTTGCAGGCGCAAGATAAAGGCATTGGTGTAGGCGGCCATATCGCGACCTACGCATCCTGCGCCACTATGTTAGAGGTTGGCTTCAATCACTTCTTTCGTGGTGCCGGGCCGGATAATGATCGCGGTGCAGCCGATATGTTATTACCCCAGCCCCATGCCGCACCGGGTGTTTATGCTCGGGCCTTTTTGGAAGGCCGGTTGTCCTTACAGCAATTGCAAAATTATCGCCAAGAGTTGGGCGAGGGTGGCGGGCTGTCGTCTTATCCTCATCCTCGCAGCATGCCGGAGTTTTGGGAAGTGCCGAATGCCTCGATGGGTTTGTCGACACCCTCAGCGATCTATCAAGCGCGGTTTGCCAAATATCTCGAAAATCGAGGGTTAAAGCAGGCAGCCAGTGGCAAGGTCTGGTGCTTTATTGGCGATGGCGAGTCTGACGAACCTGAAGTGTTGGGAAGCATCAGTCTGGCGGCGCGGGAGAAACTCGACAATCTGATCCTGGTCGTAAATTGCAACTTGCAGCGTTTAGACGGGCCGGTTCGTGGCAATGGGAAAATCATTCAGGAACTGGAGCGAGTTTTTCGCGGCGCCGACTGGAATGTCATTAAAGTTATTTGGGGTAGTGGCTGGGATGGCCTGCTGGCTAGAGATCATGACGGTGTGTTACGCCAACGCATGGACGAGTGTTTAGACGGCGACTATCAAATGTACTCTGTGTTGCCGGGTAATGTGCAGCGCGAGCATTGGGTGGAAGGCAATCCAGCACTTGAGCAAATGATGAATTCCCTCACCGATGAAGAGGTTCGCGGTATCAAGCGGGGCGGTCAGGATCAAAAGAAACTTTATTCGGCTTTTGCTAAAGCTCATGCGACTCAGGGTCGTCCTACCGTAGTGTTGGTAAAAACGGTAAAAGGCGACGGCATGGGTGCTCAGGGTAAAAACACCGCTCACCAATACAAAAACATGTCGCCAGAAGAGCGCGTCAAAGTGGCTCGTGAGTTAAATATTCCGTTGAGCGAAGACGCCGCCAAACAGGCGCAATTCTATCGGCCACAGGAAAACTCGCCCGAACTTACGTATCTGCGCGAGCAGCGCACACGCCTTGGCGGTCAGATTCCAAATCGTCAGGTAGAGTGCGCATCGCTTGCGGTGCCGGCCATTGATCAATTCGCTGAATTCCTCGGTGATTTTTCTGGGCGTGAGATGTCCACCACCATGCTCATGGTGCGTCTGCTGTCGAACTTGCTCAGGCAGCCTGAACTAGGTCGTTACGTGGTGCCTATTGTGCCTGACGAAGCCCGTACCTTTGGTATGGATGGATTGTTCAAAGTGGCGGGCATCTATTCGTCAGAGGGGCAAAAGTATCGACCAGTAGATGCGGACAGTTTGTTGCCTTATCGCGAGGCCGCAGACGGTCAAATCTTACAAGAAGGCATTTGCGAAGTCGGTGCCATGGCATCGTTTATGGCGGCAGGCAGCGCTTACGCGGTACACGGTCTGCCGATGATTCCGTTTTATATCTTTTACTCCATGTTCGGTTTCCAGCGAGTCGGTGACATGATCTGGAGTTGCGGCGACATGATGTGCAAAGGATTTCTGTTGGGGGGTACCGCGGGTCGTACAACCTTGAATGGCGAGGGATTACAACATCAAGATGGACATTCGCATATCCTGGCGAGCACCGTGCCTAATCTGCGTAGCTATGATCCTGCCTTTGGGTTTGAGGTGATGGCCCTAGTGCGCGAAGGCATGTATCAGATGTACGAACGCCAAGAAGACGTTTTTTACTACCTAACGCTGTACAACGAAAACTATCCGATGCCGAGCTTAGCCGAAGTTGCTGAACAAACTTCGGCTAGCGAGGCTGAGGTTTTGCAGGGTGTTGTGGACGGTGGTTATTGCTTCTATCGCAGCCAGACAGATACCGAACACTCGGTACATATATTAGCCAGCGGTAGCATCATGCAGCAGGCGTTGCTCGCCAAAGATGCGCTTGAGAACCTTGGAATTGGCGTGTGCCTTTGGAGTATCACCAGTTTTGTTGAGTTGCAACGAAACGCCATAGAGTGTCAGCAGTACAATCGTGAGCATCCAAAATCGCCAGAAAAAACTGCAAACCTACAAAAGATGTTTGCCGATCAAAGCGGTGTTTTTATTGCGGTGACCGATTATATGACCGCTCTGGCCCAGGGCATTGCGGCATGGATGCCGCCAGGTTTTGAGGTGCTTGGCACAGACGGCTATGGATTGTCGGAATCGCGTTCGCGATTACGCGAACATTTTGCGGTTGATGCCAAGGCCGTAGCCGAGGCATCGTTAAGTGCGCTGTACCGGAAAGGGTTGATGACCAAGAAAGCATTTGACGCGGGCTCGCGGCAGTTGAGTTAAAAAAACCAAGGGGGGGGAGAATGAAAGACTTTACCAACAAGATTGCTGTTGTGACGGGTGGTGGTACCGGCATGGGCAGAGAGCTGGTATGTCAACTCATATCAGCAGGGGCGCATGTGGCGATGTGTGATGTCTCAGAAGACAACATGGCAGAAACCCATAATCTTGCCAGCAAGTTGGGTGCGGGGCGTCTTACCAGTCATCGCTGCGATGTTTCCAGTGAACAAGATGTGCTGCGCTTTCGCGATGAAGTGGCGCAACAGCACGAAACCCAACATATTAACTTGTTATTTAACAACGCGGGCATTGCTGGTGGTGGCAGCGTGATCGACATCGACCGTCGGGAATGGGAGCGCACCTTTGGCGTCTGCTGGTATGGCGTGTTCTATGGTTGCACCGCATTCATGCCGATGTTGGTCGCCAGTGAGGAAGCGCACATTGTTAACACCAGTTCAGTGAATGGATTCTGGGCCAGTGTCGGTCCGATGACCGCCCACACCTCGTATTCAGCCGCCAAGTTTGCGGTCAAAGGGTTCACTGAAGCGATGGTAACGGATCTGCGAATGAACGCACCGCATGTGCATTGTTCCGTAGTGATGCCCGGTCATATCGGCACCTCCATCGCTTTGAATACCTCGTCGGTTTTGGGTAAGCACAGTGCATTGGAATTAGACGAGCAAGAGGTAGCGGATGTTCGCGAACGTTATTTGGCGCTGGGGTTACCGGTTGACAATGTGCCTGATGATCACATTCGGCAAATGGTGCGTCAGCAGCAAGAGGACTTCCGCGACAAGGCGCCGACTACAGCTGCCCAAGCGGCGACAATTATTCTTGACGGCGTACGCGAACAGCGATGGCGTATTTTGGTTGGCGAAGATGCGAAAGTGCTGGACGCCATGGTGCGAGAAGATCCAGAGCAAGCCTACGAACTTTCGTTCTACGAAAAGTTGACCGGGCGAGGACATATGAGTTTGTCCAACAACGATAACCAGGCTGAGTAGCAAGGGGGAATAATGGCGAGTCAAAAGCGCGACGCAGCGATTGTAGGTATTCACGAATACCCATCACGAGACGTAGAAGGAAAAGTAAATTCCCTGCAAATCAAGGCCGCGAGTGCTGCCAAGGCCCTGGCAGATGCTGGGCTGAACTGGAGCGATGTGGATGCCATCTACGACGCTGGTGAAGGTGGTCCTATGAGTGGGCTCATGATTTCCGAATACTTTGGCATTCAACCTACGGTAATCGACACCACGGGTGTGGGCGGCAGTTCTTACGAATTTCATACCGCCCACGCGTTGCAGGCCATTCGCGAAGGCAAGGCTAAGGTAGCACTGCTCACTTACGGTTCTACCGCACACAGTAACGCCATGGCTATTGGTGCCGGTGGCAGAGGCGGAGGCATCAGCCCTGGTGACAATATGGAGACCTTTGCCGGACAAACTCTGATTGCGAATTACGCCATGGTTGCACATCGACATATGCACGAATACGGCACCACCAGCGAACAGTTGGCAGAGATCTCTACGGCGACTCGCTATCACGCCATGCGCAATCCCGAAGCGGTTCAGGCTATGACGGATCTGGAGTTTGTCGGCATTCAGGAAACCACCATTGAAGACGTAGTGAACTCACGCATGATCGCGGATCCATTGCACTTGTTGGAGTGTTGCATGGTGTCAGACGGCGGTGGTGCTGTGGTGATCGCCAGCCCAGACGTGGCGGCCAACTGCAAGAAACCGCCGGTATGGATTCTGGGCACGGGTGAAGCCACCAAGTACCCGCAAAATGGTGCGGACATCACCACCTCTGCAGGTGCGCAATCAGCGCCCATCGCCTTTGCCGAAGCTGGAGTAACGCCGGCAGAGATGGACATTGCCATGATCTACGACTCTTTCAGCATTACCGTGCTGACATTGCTCGAAGACCTCGGCTTCTGTGCCAAAGGGGAAGGCGGTGCATGGGTCGAAGGTGGACGCTTGCGCTTTGATCGGCCCAACGACGGCCCCGCGCTTAATACCGATGGAGGAGGGTTGTCGTCCAACCATCCCGGTATGCGAGGCATCTTCTTGTTGCTTGAAGCTACCCGCCAGTTACGCGGCGAATCGACGTCTCAGGTAGACGATGCAAAGCTTGCTATTGCACATGGTAATGGCGGCATGTTGGGTGCGCGACACTCGGCAGGAACCGTGATTTTGGGGAGGAATTAAGCGATGAGTGAAGAGAAAAAAGTACCAACACGCCCACTGCCCAAGCTTACCGAGCTGGATACAGCAGAATTTTGGCGCGGCACCAAAGACAAAGAGTTTCGGTACCAGAAGTGTGCCAATTGCGGAACCGTGGTGTGGCATCCCCGCGCTCATTGCACGGGCTGTGTAGACGGCGACCTGCAATGGCATGTGTCTGCAGGCCAAGGCACGATCTACAGCTACAGTATTGTGCGTTTAAGCTACCACCCCTTTTTCCGCGGCAAGGCGCCTTTTGCCGTGGCTTATGTGGACCTCGATGAAGGGCCAAGGTTTCTCACCAACGTTGTGGGCGTAGATGATCCGGGTGCAGATGTGCACATCGGGCAGCGCGTGCAGTTGCATTGGGAAGAATACGAGGAATTGTCGGTACCGTTAGTCACGCCGGTATAGAAATTCCCGTAGATGAGCAAAAACCCCAGCCAAGCGCTGGGGTTTTTGCTTTCAGGGCAGGGTAGAGATCAATGCATTAAATTAGTCGTGGTTTAACACACCAAGTCCGAGCGACCCGTCCAAGGTTGTACCTGTGTCGTGAGCCATTTCCTACAGCAAAACGAAGCGAACTCCTCTGTAACGTCCTTATCGTCCGCGCCACTCTTTACTCATGCAACGGTAGCTATAGCGTACGGATAATGTAATTACGTTGTAACTACTTATTGGGTGGATCATATTGCGAGTCGCAGACATGGTCGAGTTCGAGTGGAACGATGCAAAAAGCCAATCTAATCAACGAAAGCATGGTGTTTCATTTGTTGAAGCCGCAACCGTCTTTCAAGATGAGTTTGCCCGTGTTGTGCCAGATCCGGATCATTCAATTGATGAGCAAAGATGCTTATTGTTAGGTGTGAGTTCGATGATGCGTCTTTTGGTTGTGAGCCACTGCGAAAGTGCTGTTAACTCGATTCGAATTATCTCCGCAAGAAAGGCGAGCTTGCGAGAGCTAAAACAATACGAGGGTTTTGTACATGCGCGAAAACTATGACTTCTCAAAGTCGACGCCAAATCCCCACGCGAAACAGAAAAAGAAGCAGGTGACGATTCGATTGGACGAAGACACGGTCAACTACTTCAAGAGCATGTCTGAGGAAAAAGGCATTCCCTATCAGAGCCTTATCAATCTGTACCTAAGAGATTGCGCATCCCAGAACCGAGAGCTGAAGTTGGAATGGGCGTAGCTTGCTTCATTGCACCGGTAACTTAATCGCCTTAAAGGCGCCGTTTTTGAGTGCAGCAACAAGCTCTTGTTCGTTATGTATTGGCTGCTCGAATTCTGTCGCACAGCGTCCGATGTGACTGACGATATGGGCATCGCTGCCGCCGGTACCGTTATAACCTAGTTTGTCTGCCATACGCTGAGACACAGCGTCTTCATCGTCGCGGCTGCCGCCGTTAATGACTTCGACAATGCGCACGCCTTCCGGTACACCAAACTCTTCTAAATGCGCTGCCATGCCGACGCGCTTGCGACCAGGATGGCAGGGCACTGCCACTGCACCGTGAGCCTCGCAAGCAGCGATGACATCTGCCAGCGCCAAATGGATGTTGCTGAAGTCGAAAGCTTGTTGCAGTTCTGTGGTTACGCCAAAGACCAGCACATGGCCGTATTCGGTCTCGACCTCGGCACCTTTCAGAATAGTCAG
>CACFGV010000044.1 GCA_902565895.1 K189A clade bacterium | reverse complement strand
AATGGCGGCGAAATCTGCTATCGGGCCACCCTGTACCGCCCCTGTACCTGCACGCACATGAATCGGCGCAAAGGCTTGTGCTTGTTGAAACTCCAGTAACGACTCTCGCACCAGTTCCATAATGGCCAAGAAGGTCACCACCACACCCAAACGGCCTTCCTCTGCGGCAAACAATTCTTGAAAAGGCACAAACTCGCGACTGGCTTTGACGCGGTTGAGAATGCTGCCCATGCGATCACGCACCGACAAAGGTTCTAACTGCACTTCATGCTGGGTAAACATCTCGGCTCGACGCAGGACATGGGCCATGGCCAACAATACTTCGCGGAAATCCACGTCTGGGTCGGCGTGCTGGCGTACCAATTCTGGCTTGCTAGCGGCAGCGACGAACAGCTCGCGCTCAATGCGGGGTAGTTCATCCAAGCGCTCAGCGCCGGTCTTAATTTGTTCGTATTCCTGTAAACGACGAATCAACTCCGCCCGTGGATCATCTTCTTCTTCGTCGGACTCGGGCCGCGGCAGCAGCATGCGAGACTTGATCTCCGCCAACATGGCCGCCATCAGCAAGTACTCGCCAGCAAGCTCAAGCTCCAGAGCCTGCATAAGGTCTATGTATTCCATGTACTGGGCGGTAATCAACGCCACTTTGACGTCAAGTATGTTGAGGTTCTGCCGTCGGATTAAATACAACAGTAAATCCAAGGGGCCTTCAAAAGTGTCTAAAAATACTTCCAGGGCTTCGGGTGGGATGTAGAGATCGGTAGGAAGTTGCTTGACCGATTCGCCATCGACCCAGGCAATCGTGCTCTGATCTTGCGCTCTGGCTTGATCTAGATGACCCGACGACGTTGTCGTTTCTGTGCCTGTTGTTACTGTTTCTGTTGCCACGCTATTGCCCCCGCGAAATGCATTCTTCACCGTCTAACGGTGACTGATGCCTACGGCCTCGCGAACATCATCCAAGGTCTCTCGCGCAATACTGCGTGCTTTGTCTGAGCCCTCCTGAATGATCGCATTCACCAGATCCAAGTCTTCATCAAATTGCTGAGCACGTTGACGAATGACCTCTTGCTCCGCGTTGACGTTATCGATCAATGGGCCTTTGCAGTCTATACAACCCATCGACGCGCTGCGGCAACCTTGAGCCGCCCACTCTAACGTCGCCGTATCAGAATAGACCTGGTGCAAACCGTAGACTGGGCATTGTTCGGGGTTGCCCGGATCAGTCTTACGTACCCGGGCCGGGTCGGTCTGCATAGTACGAATCTTTTGCTCTACCGAGTCCGGCGCTTCTCGTAAGGAAATGTAATTGTTGTACGACTTTGACATCTTCTCGCCGTCCAGGCCGGGCATTTTTGGCTGCTCGGTTAATAACGCTTGTGGCTCTGGGAGAATGATGCGGCCATTGCCCTCTAGGTACCCGAACAAGCGTTCGGTGTCGCCAATAGACAAGTTCTGTTGTTCCGCCAAGAGTGCGCGCGCGCGCTCCAACGCTTCGGCATCACCCCGCTCAAGAAAATCCCGACGCAAACTCACATACAACCGCGCGGCCTTCTTACCCATCTTCTTAATCGCTGCTTCAGCGTGCTCCTCAAAGCCGGGCTCACGGCCATAAATATGATTAAAGCGCCGCGCTACCTCCCGTGTCAGCTCGACATGGGCTACCTGATCTGCGCCGACGGGCACCCATCCGGCGCGGTAAATCAGAATATCCGCCGCCTGTAGCAGCGGATAGCCCAGGAAGCCGTAGGTCGCCAGATCACGGTCTGACAATTTTTGTTGTTGGTCTTTATACGACGGCACACGCTCTAACCAAGACAGCGGCGTAATCATGGACAGCAACAAGTGCAGTTCGGCATGCTCAGGCACTCGGCTTTGCACAAACACTGTGGCCGCACCTGGGTTAACTCCAGCTGCAAGCCAGTCCACCACCGTGTCGTAGGTGAATTGATCAATATTTTCAGCGTGCTCGTAATTAGTGGTCAGCGCATGGTAGTCAGCCACGAAGAAATAACACTCATATTCATGTTGCAGGCGCACCCAATTGTTTAGAACGCCGTGCAGGTGGCCAAGGTGTAAACGACCTGTGGGCCGCATACCGGAAAGAACCCTTTGATTGGAATCGTTGCTACTCAAGCGAGCGCCCTACTGAAGAACATGCCACATTATAGGCGTTGCCGTGTTGGGATGGCAGAGATTTCCACCATTGTCATCGTTCATGAGTCTTTGCAGGCGAGCCGCTAGACCAAGTCCCCAACCCCCTGCCGTACAATTTCTGCATCGCCCTGGGTAAGGTCTACCACGGTGGAGAATTCAATGCCCCCTGGGCCACCGTCCAACACGATGGCGATCTGATTTTTCAGACGCTTAAGAATTTCATCGCCCTCTTGCAAACACTGCTCCTCCTCTGGCAAACGCAGGGTGCTGGTCAACATGGGCTCTTGCAGGACCTCTAAAAGCCCTTGGGCTATAGGGTGGTCAGGGATATGCAGACCAATGGTGCGTTTTTTGGGATGCACCAGTCGTTTGGGCACTTGTTTGCTGGCCTGCAAGATGAAAGTAAAGGGCCCGGGAGTGTTGCGTTTCAGCAGCCGGTAGTCGGCGTTTTCCACTCGTGCGTAGGTGCTCAACTCACTGAGGTCGCGGCATGCTAGGGTGAACTGATGATTTTTTGCGAGCTGGCGAATCTGAATCAGCTTTTCTACTGCGGCCTTGTCGCCCACATGACAGGCTAGGGCATAGGTGGTGTCACTCGGATAGGCCACCAGCTCGCCCCGATGCAAGGCCTCAGCGGCCATCTTTAACAGCCGCGCTTGGGGATGGGTAGGATGTACGTTCAGCAGTTGAGTCATGTCACCTCCGAGTGACTGATTTGGACGAACGTTACCGCGATTGATTTTTATCGACACCAGCAGCCCAGTTGGGTGTTCAGGGTCGCCAAATCTTTTATGATGCAGCCTTCAATTCAGGGTCTTTTAATGCAACAACTCATCGACTTCGCCGCCGTCTTGGCATTCCTTATCGCATATTTCGTGGGCGGTGACATCTTTATCGCTACCGGCGTTTTAATGGTCGGCGTGACCTTGCAGATGATCCTCTACAAAGCACTGCGTAAACCCATAAGCAACGAGCTGAGAATCACCTTCTGGGCCAGCATGGTGCTCGGCAGTTTAACGCTCATCGTGCAAGACGAAGCCTTTATTCAGTGGAAACCCACCGTTGTTTATTGTGTATTTGCGGCAGCGTTGCTGGGCTCTTTATGGTTCAACAACGTCTTCTTGCTGGAAAAACTTCTTGGCAAAGCCCTACAACTGAGCCCCACTAAGTGGACGCACCTAACCTATGGGTGGTCGGTGGCGTTCTTGGCCTGTGCGGGTTTAAACCTGTGGGTGGCCGACAATTTTTCCATGGACACGTGGGTAACCTTTAAGGTGTTCGGCCTGATGGGGCTGCAACTGGCTTTTGTCGTGCTAACCGTTGTCTATCTTGCAGTCACCGGCGCGTTGTCTGAAGGGTCGTTAGAAAAGTCAGAACCCCAAGATTCGTGAGGTCGCCAAATGACCGTACTTAGCGTCAATCTGAACAAAGTCGCGCTGCTGCGAAACTCCCGCGAAGGTCAGCGCCCCAGTGTTATCGAATTCGCGCGACTGGCCATAGCCGCCGGCGCTGGGGGCATTACCGTGCACCCACGGCCAGATCAGCGACATGTGCGAGCCAGTGATGTGCCTGCTTTGGCGACTATGCTGAAGACCGAATACCCGCATATTGAGTTCAACATCGAAGGCAATCCAGTTGCTGATGCCAATGCTGGCGGTTATCCAGGCTTCATCCCTTTGATCAAAGCAGTAGGCCCAGCTCAGGCGACCTTGGTACCGGACAGCGACGACCAACTCACTTCAGACCACGGCTGGGACTTGTCCGTTGCACAACCCCAATTACGCGCTCACATTGAAGCTTGCCAAAAGGCCGGCGCTCGGGTCAGCCTGTTTATGGATCCCGTGGTCGAACACATGGCGATTGCCGCTGACTATGGTGCCGATCGCGTAGAGTTTTATACCGGCCCCTATGCCGAGACCTTTTGGCAATACGGCGCCGCGGACCAACGTACCCAGGACTGCTATCGGCAATTCGCCCTAGCCGCGGAAGCGGCTTTGCACGCAGGTCTGGGCATTAATGCCGGTCACGACCTCGATCAACAAAATCTGCCTCTGTTTGCCAACTTGCCCGGACTGGCAGAAGTGTCTATTGGCCATGCCATTATCTGCGAGGCACTGATCGATGGATTCAGTGATACGGTGGCCGCTTACGCCAAAATTCTACAATCCACGAACGGATAGTTTCATGCAATCAACATCGTTTCTGACCCGGGGAACTGGGCGCATTCTGACCCTACTGCTTGTCCTTACGTTCTCCAGCGCAACGCTGGCGGAGGACAATCCACGCGTTAATCTCGTCACCAGCGAGGGTCTGATTGAAATTGAACTACTGCCAAAGTTTGCACCAAAGCACGTGGCAAACTTTTTGGCTCTGGTAGAAGAAGGTTTTTACGTCGGTTTAGTGTTTCATCGAGTAATTCCGAACTTTATGGTTCAAGCCGGTGGCTATGACGCTGAGCTGACCTATCGGCCTCGCGATGGCCAGGTGGATAATGAGTCGTTCAATGGCCTGCGCAACAAACGCTATACTGTGGCCATGGCTCGCCTGAGTGATCCAAACTCCGCCGACACTCAATTTTTTATTAACGTGCGCGACAACCCGCATCTGGATGCACAACCGGGTGAGCCAGGTTATACCGTTTTTGGGCGGGTCGTCTCAGGCATGGATGTTATCGAGACCATTGAACTGACCGACACTCATTTACGCATGGGCATGGCCGCAGTGCCTGAGAAAGCTATTGTGATTCTGGCGACAGAATTGCAGCAGTAGCCAATGCCGTCGGACTGCGAGTAATCAGTTACGTTACTGCACCTACGCTTTAGCCACCATCTGTGGTGGGATTGCGTTACAATCCCGGTCTTTATCTGAACGATTGCTTTTATGCGTACTTTTCTTATCGCGCTCGCTAGCGCTCTCTTGCTCACCTATCTCGTTGTGGAATCTCTCAGCAAATTTTTCCCAGGGGAACCGAGCTATTTGATTCTCGGCTCTGCGGTGGCAATTGCCCTATTTGTGAATGGATTGTTTAACGCGCGTTTGGCTGCCACCAACAACGCACCCAGAACCAAGGGCAACAACGGGCGCAATCAAAACCGCAATGCGCGCGGCAACCGAGCCGGCAAAGGGCGCCGGGACGACGAGCGTCGCAGCCGCAACAAACAACCTAACAAGGCCAAAACGCCACAGAAGACTTCCCCACCCGAGGCCAGCGGGCCAACCGAAAAGGGCTCGGTTAAATGGTTTAACCGCACCAAGGGATACGGTTTTATCATGCGTGAATCAGGCGAAGAAATTTTCGTGCACCAGCGTTGTATTGTCAGTAGTGGCGAGGGCCAACGCGCTCATCTGCGGGACGGCCAAGCTGTGTCTTTTATAGTGGTTAATCATGAGAAAGGCGTTCAAGCCGACCAGGTTCGCGCACTCGACTAAATGCTAGTACTCGGTCAATGCACATAAAAGCCCTGTTGTCGCATCACATAGAGTCGGCCTTTGCTGAACTGAACTTGCAAGGGGCGGCTATGGTGCAGGCCGCCAGCCGCGCGGAGTTCGGCGACTACCAAGCCAATGGGGTAATGGCCGCCGCCAAACGCGCGGGCTTGAATCCTCGCGAGGTTGCCACTGCAGTGATAAGCCGTTTGCAGAGCAACAGCGCCTTCACCGAAATTGTTGGCGCAATGGATGTTGCCGGTCCTGGTTTTATCAACCTGACCCTATCCCCACACTTTGTTGCCCCGGCCTTAAACGCATCGATTCAAACCAGCACCGAACCTAAGGTGGTGGTCGTTGACTACTCGGCACCTAACCTCGCAAAAGAAATGCACGTCGGCCATTTACGCACCACCATTATTGGTGACTGCGTAGTTCGAGTGCTTGAAGCCCAAGGTCATACCGTGATTCGACAAAATCATGTAGGCGACTGGGGTACCCAGTTCGGCATGTTACTGACCTACTTGGCAGACTCAGGCAACGACTCAGATGAGTTGGCGGATTTAGAGAACTTTTATCGCGCCGCCAAACAGCGCTTTGATGCGGACAACGACTTTCAGGAGCGCAGTCGCCAGGCGGTGGTGGCCCTACAGTCAGGTGACTCTGGGGCATTGGCACAGTGGCAGCGCTTTATCGATATTTCTATGTCTCATTGTCAGCACATTTATGACCGCTTAGGCATTACTCTGAGTGCGGACGACATCATGGGCGAGAGCGCGTACAACGAGGACCTTGCGGGGGTCATCACATCATTAGCTGAAGCAGGTTTACTGCAAGAATCTGAGGGCGCAGCCTGTGTTTTTCTTGACCAATTCAAAAATAAAGACGGCGACATTCAACCCGTTATTGTGCGCAAGTCCGACGGTGGATACCTTTATGCCACCACCGATCTCGCCGCCGTCACACACCGCACCCAACGCCTTGGGGCTGATCGGGTGCTTTACTTTGTTGACGCTCGACAATCCCTGCACTTTAAGCAGATCTTTGCGGTGGCAAAGGCAGCCGGTTTCGCCTCGGAACAGTCATCATTGGAACACTTACCCTTTGGCACGATGTTGGGTAAAGACGGCAAGCCTTTCAAAACACGCCAGGGCGGCATTATCAAACTGGCCGAATTATTGGATGAGGCAGAACGCCGCGCCGCTGAATTAGTACGCGAAAAAAATCCGGACATCAGCCCCGATCAACTGCAAAACCTTGCAAAGGTTATTGGTTTAGGCGCGGTGAAGTACGCTGACTTATCAAAAAACCGAACCAGCGACTATGTGTTTGATTGGGATCAGATGCTCAGTTTCGACGGCAATACTTCACCCTACTTGCAATACGCTTACAGTCGCATCCAAAGCCTCTTAACCAAGGCTCGCGTAGATCCCAGAGAATTGCCGCAACAGACCGTTGCCGTGGACGAGCCAGAGCGCCGCTTAGCCGTATGCATCGCCGGTTTTAACGATGTATTGCAACAGGTAGCGGACGAGGGTTTTCCTCACTATCTTTGCGCCTACCTTTACGAGCTAGCAACCCGCTTCACCACGTTTTACGAACAGTGCCCGATCTTGAACAGCGAAGCAGATCAGCGCCTGAGGCGTCTGACCCTTGCACACAGCACGGGCACAACCCTAGCCGCAGGACTGAATCTACTAGGGATCGGCGTGGTCGATCATATGTAAATGGAGGGCTGACGTCCGCGTGTTTGAACTGTTGATCAGCCCCACAGAGCTGGCCCAATACCCAGGGCGGCTGCAAATACTCGATTGTCGGGCGAAACTGGGTGACCCTGGGTGGGGCAAACAGGCGTTTGAACAGGGCCACATTGCAGGCGCCCAACACCTTGACCTAGACACAATGTTGTCCGTCGCACCTAATGCACATGGCCGACACCCGCTGCCGACACGGCAACAATGGTTGGCACAGGTTTGCGCTTTGGGGTTGAGGAACGATGCACAAATTGTGGCCTATGACGACGCCGGAGGCTGTTTCGCAGCCCGCGCCTGGTGGATGTTGCGCTGGCTGGGCCATGCCAACGTCGCCGTATTAGATAGCGGACTCGGTCAATGGCCTGGGGCCCTAGAGCAAGGCACTGGCGTTGCTACAACTGCCAGCGCATTCGCGGCCAAAGAACCGCTGACAAGGCTTTACTCCAGTGCTGATGTGCTCGACATTGTGAATGCAACATCCGCCAACCAGCCCACTCTTGTGGATGCGCGAAGTTTTGAACGTTTCGCGGGCCAAGAGGAACCGATAGATCCCGTGGCCGGTCATATTCCTGGCGCCCAATGTCTGCCCTTTACCGACAACCTTGATGAAAACGGCTATTTTAAGCCGCCAGGCCAACTGGCGGAACGATTTGCACAATACCACGACCCCAACAACCTAGTGTGTTATTGCGGTTCCGGTGTAACCGCCACTCACAACATTCTTGCTGCACGCCTTGCTGGTTTGCCAGAACCTGGTCTGTACGCCGACTCTTGGAGTGGTTGGATTACCGATCCGAGCCGACCCTGGACAACGCTGTGAGCCATGGCGAACAGCGAACTTATTGAACCCGCCGCTCTTACGTGGCGAGATGATCAACCCTTTGCGCCACGCTTCGACGACATTTACTACAGTGGCGATGGCATAGAAGAATTCCGCCAGGTCTTTTTAAACCCAAGCGAGTTGCTGTCTCGGGAGGATCTCAGCGACTGTGTCCAGGTAGCGGAGCTGGGCTTTGGTACCGGTTGGAATTTTGTGCAGTGCGCTGAATCCATCGTGCAAAGTACTCACCGACGTTTGCACTACGTTGCTTTTGAAGCCCATCCCTTAACACCAGTTGACTGGCAACGACTGGCCCAACAACGCCCACAACCTTTGTTCCAAGATTTAGCCGTTGCTGCACCGCCGTTACTGAGCGGTTGGCATCGACGCAGCTTTGCAGAGGGCCGAATTCAGTTAAGCGTTTTCCATGGCGATGTGTTAGCTGGTTTACAAGATTTACAGGCGCGCCAACGCCAACCGATCGACGCCTGGTTTCTTGATGGCTTTGATCCACGCAAAAACCCCAAAATGTGGCAACCGGACGTCTTTAACGCTTTGGCCCGATGTTCTAACAAGGGCAGCAGGATCAGCACTTTTACTGCCGCAGGCCAGGTAAGACGAGGATTGGCGGCAGCGGGTTTTACTATGCGGCGGGTCGATCAACGGCCGCGCAAACGAGAAAGTCTGGCGGGGGTCTATACGCTAGAAACTAAGCGCAGCAAAACCCCGCAACCCTCTGAAATGCGCGTCTTTGGCGCTGGGATTGCCGGTTGCACGATTGCCAGGGAACTGGCTAACCAAGGCATTGATGTGGCGCTGTTCGATCCCCAAGGCATTGGTAAAGGTGGCTCAAAGATGCAGACCAGCGCATTGCACTGTCGACTGCTTGGGGACTCTAGCGGCGCTGGCGAGTTCCGCGCTCGTGCCTACCACCACGCCCGGCAAGCTCTGGCTCATTACCCAAGTGTACGAGCAATCGACGCGGTGCAATTGGCCTTGTCAGCCGATGAAGTGCGCAAACAACAGCGGCTTTATGACGTCTACGCTCATCCCACAAGTCCCTGGCTGCAATTTCTAGAGGCCAGCGAGCTGGATCAGCGCCTGGGCATCAAGGCGCTGTCTGGTTTGCTGTTTCCAAATTCAGCACTGATCAATCTGAATCTGCTGTGTCAGCAATTAGCAGACCACCCACGCATAACCCTAATTCCAACCCAGGGACAAGGTCGGCCTGACGTCATCGCTAGCGCCAGCGCCAGCCGTGATTTGGTGACCTCTATGCCTTTAGAAATAGGCGACGTTTATGGGCAATTGGACTGGATTGCCTCGCCGGATATTCCGTCGGCGGACAGACTCGATACCGCCATTGTGGGCAATGGTTATGTGCTTCCTGGCGCTGAACATTGGGTGTTGGGCAGTACTTACGAGCAAACACCGTGGCCTCCTGCAACCGCCACCGAGCACAACATTACGAGCAATCAACGGTTTCTCGGCGACGGTCCTATTAAACCGGTGCGCTACCAGCGCGCAGCACGATGTGTTTCTAGCGATCGCGATCCGGTGATTGGTAAAGTCGACGAGCATACGTGGGTCAGCGCCGCCCATGGATCGATGGGCTCAAGTAGCGCACCTTTTGCGGCAAGCCTTATTGTCAGCGATGTGCTCGGTTGGATTCCGCCCGCGTCGCCACGTGCCCTAGCCAGCGCCGCTCCGGATCGCTTTATTGAACGACAGGCGCGACGCGGGGTGAAAAAGATCGGTGTTTAAGTTTCGATAACGCGAACGTTGATGACGCTCTCGATTTTCGCAATGGCATCAATCAAGCCCTGATCCGGCGCTTCAGACAAATCGATGAGGTTGTAGGCAATGTCATCACGGCTTTTGTTAATGAGGTCGATGACATTAATGTTGCGCTCAGCGAGTACTGCGGTCATTTGCCCCAACATGCCCGGCACGTTCACGTTGCTGACAGCTAACCGAAACCCTTCGTGAGGTTCGGAAGCTACGGCAGGGAAATTGACAGAGTTAACAATGCTGCCTGTCTCTAAAAAGCGCTTGAGTTGCTCTGCCGCCATGACCGCGCAGTTCTCTTCAGCCTCATCCGTGCTGGCACCAAGATGCGGTGTCAGCATGACTTTGTCATGCTCAAGCAAGCCCGGTACCGGAAAATCTGCTACGTAGCGCGCCAATTGCCCATTCTCTAAAGCGTGAGCCAACGCTGTTGCATCTACGATAGGCTGCCGCGCGAAGTTCAACAACACGCTGCCCGGTTTAAACGCTCGCAGACTCTCGTCATTGATCATACCCTCGGTGGCAGGTAGCAGCGGTACGTGTAAAGTGACGTAATC
>CACFGV010000043.1 GCA_902565895.1 K189A clade bacterium | reverse complement strand
TCCAGAACCGTTCGTCCAGGCGATATTTTTGTTGCAGCCAGTGCTAATCACGAGGCGCGGGCTGTGCACGTGGACCAAGCGATCGCTGCCGGAGCGGTTGCTGTATTGGTGCCGGATCAACCGACTGAGGTGGCGTCGGTTCCGGTGGTCGCTGTTAGTGATCTTGCAGTAAGACGCAGCGAGCTTGCTGCACGTTTTTATGGACATCCAAGCAAGGATGTCTGCTGTTTGGGGGTTACCGGCACTAACGGTAAAACATCCATAGCCTTTCACTTAACGGACTTAAGCCAGCGCTTAGGCGTGACCAGTGGCTATTGCGGCACGCTTGGGTGGGGCGAATTAGGTCATTTACGTGCAACTCAGTTGACGACGCCCAGCGCTGTGACACTGCAAGAGTATTTGGCGGCTATGCGCAGTGATGGTGTAACCAGAATTGCTATGGAAGTGAGTTCGCATGCGTTAGATCAAGGTAGAGTTGCAGCGGTGCATTTTGAAGTGGCGGTTTTTTCCAACTTGACCAGAGACCATTTGGATTACCACAAAACGGTCGAGGCCTATAAGGCGGCGAAGGCGAAACTATTTCAACATTGGCCCTTAAATACGGCAGTAATCAATAGCGATGATCCGGTTGGCAGAGAACTGCTCTGCACCTCGCGAGCTCGCGAGGTCATCAGTTATGGGAAACACGGTGATGTGAGTTGGCATAGCCAAGTGGTTCGTCGAGGCATGCAGGTGAAGTTTTCTACGCCCTGGGGTAGCGCTGAAACCATTATGCCGGTTGCCGCAGAATTTGCAGTGGCCAACGTCGCCGCCGCTATGGCCGCGTTACTGAGTCTGGGACATAGCTTGCGAGAAGTGACAGACGTGGTCGCATGCATGACACCTGTGCCGGGTCGCATGCAAGTGATAGATGCTGGATCGCCTTACCCAAGGGTTATCGTGGATTATGCACATACTCCCGACGCGCTTGAGAAAACCTTAGCCGCGCTTCGGCCTCAGTGTAGAGGCGACCTGATTTGCCTTGTTGGCTGCGGTGGTGATCGCGACCGCGGCAAGAGAGGCCAAATGGGCTTGGCTGCGGTCAAGGGCAGTGACCGCGTTTGGTTCACTTCAGATAACCCTCGTTCTGAGGATCCTTCGGCGATAATTCATGACATGTTGGAGCCGCTAAAAGACCCCAACTCCAGTCGAGTTCATCGTCAAGCCGATCGCGCCAAGGCTATTGCCGAAGCCATTGAGAGTGCTGGTGCCGACGATATCTTGCTCATTGCCGGCAAAGGGCATGAGCAGACACAAGAGATTAATGGTGAGTTCCTGCCCTTTAGCGATTTTGCCATTGTCGATCAATTACAAAGCGGGAAGAACTGATGCTGTTGTGGTTAACAGAATACTTATCTGGATTTGTTGGCGGCTTTGCGGTTTTCCAGTATTTGACCTTGCGCACCATGGTCAGCGTAGTCACGGCGTTATTGATGTCACTGCTCATCGGGCCAGTAATGATTAAGCGGTTAACTCAAGCGCAGATTGGCCAAACCATCCGAGATGATGGGCCTTCTTCCCATTTCAGCAAAGCGGGCACCCCAACGATGGGAGGTGCGCTGATTCTGGTCATTTTGGTGATAACCACGCTGCTTTGGGGCGATCTGAGCAATCGCTACGTTTGGCTAGTAATTTTTGTCACCCTTAGTTTCGGACTGGTTGGTTGGGCCGATGATTATCTGAAAATAACCCGTAAAAGCAGCGAAGGCTTGATCGCTCGGTGGAAATATTTCTGGCAGTCAGCCTTTGCGCTAATAGCTGCCATCTATCTCTACACCGCTGCACAGTCACCGGTAGAAACCACTTTATATGTGCCGTTTTTTAAAACCGTTGCCATTCCACTTGGCTTGGGCTTTGTGCTGCTGAGCTACCTAATGATTGTTGGTATGAGCAATGCGGTTAATCTGACAGACGGGCTTGATGGTTTAGCCATTATGCCGGCGGTTATGGTTGGCGCTGCTTTGGGTTTGATCGCTTATGTGTCCGGTAACACTGAATTTTCCTCTTACCTGCAAATTCCGTATGTTGCCGGGGCGGGAGAGTTAGCGGTGTTCTGCGGTGCATTAATCGGCGCTGGTCTTGGTTTTTTATGGTTCAACACCTATCCCGCGCAGATTTTCATGGGTGATGTAGGTGCCTTAGCAATTGGCGCCGCACTTGGGTTGGTTGCCATTGTTGTCAGGCACGAAATTGTTGTGCTGATCATGGGCGGCTTATTTGTATTGGAAACCGCCAGCGTAATTATTCAGGTAGCGTCATTTAGACTCACCGGTCGGCGTGTTTTTCGTATGGCACCCATACACCATCACTTTGAACTTAAAGGCTGGCCAGAGCCTAAGGTCATCGTGCGTTTCTGGATCATTACTCTGGTGTTGGTAACCATTGGACTGTCAACATTGAAGCTCAGATAACATGACACAGAAGCATGCCATTCTTGGTTTCGGGGTTACCGGTCAATCGGTGGCTCGCCACCTTCTGGCGAACGCAAAAGAGTGCATGGTCTTTGATACGCGGCCATCGCGGTTGACCCCCAAAGAATTTGAGCAGCTTGCCATTCATTGGCAGATCGCGGACTGGTCCAAGCAGCAAATGGCTGATCAACTTGGGACGGTAGGTCGTGTGGTAGTGAGTCCTGGTATTGAGTTGGACTTGCCGATTCTCGAGGTTGCTCGAGAGATGGATCTGCCGATTGTCAGCGACATCGATTTATTTTTCGAAGCGACTACAGCGCCAGTAATAGGTGTTACTGGCACCAACGGCAAAAGCACCGTGGTGTCGTTAGTCGGTCACATACTCAACAGAGCGGGCAAAACATGCGGTGTTGGTGGCAATATCGGCCATGCTGCACTGGACTTACTGGGTCGACCGCAAAGCTGCTACGTCCTTGAATTGTCCAGTTTTCAATTGGAGCGCAGCGCCTCTCTACCTTTGGTAGCAGCGAGCGTACTCAATGTGTCAGAGGATCACTTAGACCACCATGGTTCTTTGCAAAACTATCAACAGGCCAAGTTGCGTATATACAACAAAGCCCAACACAGAGTCTTCAATCGACAGGATCCAGTGACCACTCCTAATGGTTCGGGTCGATCAAGCAGTTTTGGCTTAGATGCCCCAGATGCAGAAAACGCTTGGGGTGTGATTCAGGCGTCGCGGCAGGCTTGGATTGCTCGGGGCGATAAGCCAATCGTGGCGGTCAATGAGCTACCCCTGCTGGGTAACCATAATGTGCTTAATATCATGGCGACGTTTGCTTTGGTCGAGTCGCAGGTTGAAGCGCGCAAGGCAATATCAGCTACAGCAGAATTCGAGCCATTAGATCATCGCTTTCAGCGCGTCGGACAGCTCGACGATGTCATTTATATCGATGATTCCAAGGCGACTAATGTTGGCGCAACATTAGCGGCCTTACAGGGGTTGGCCCCAGGCACAAAGGTTGTGCTGATCGGCGGCGGCGATGCGAAGGGTGCGGACTTGTCAGTGCTGCGATGTGCGCTGTCAAACTTTGCGGTAGGTGTGGTGGCGCTGGGCAAAGACGCTGAGGCGTTGTTGGCGGTAGCGCATGCAGCAGGCGTTGCGCACCGTCATGTGGAGAACATGACCGCTGCCGTCGCGGCAGCCCGTGAAATGTCTACAGGCGCCGACATGGTGTTGTTGTCGCCAGCGTGCTCAAGTTTGGACATGTTTCAAGATTTCGTGGAGCGGGGCCAAGTGTTTGCTGGGGCAGTACGCGCTCTGGGTGCCGAGTCAGTAGCCGGTAGCGGTGTTTCATGAACATTGCGCTGAAGCAATATCCGCAAGTCCCTGCAGACTTTTTGTCACTGTTAGTGTGCTGGTTACTCTTGCTCGCCTTTGGATTAGTGATGGTTAGTTCTGCGTCCGTCGCCCTGAACGGAGACTATGCGAGTAAACACCTCGTATTCCTGGTGCTCTCAGTACTGGCGTTCTCTGTCACTTTTATTTTGCCCATGAGTGTCTGGAATAAGCTTTATCTCGTTGGCTTGCTGGGCGCACTAGCGTTTGCTCTTGTGGTGTTGCTACCTGGCGTTGGGCATACCGTAAACGGCGCCACCCGCTGGTTGCAAATCAGTGGCTTCACTTTGCAAGCTTCGGAAGTCGCGAAGTTCGGACTCATGATATATCTCGCCGGCTATCTCCATCGTTACGGTGAACAACTAAGTGCGGAGCCTGTGAAGGTGTTCGTACCTTTGGGAATGATCGTCTCGGTTTGCGCGCTGATTGTGATTGAGCCGGACCTGGGTTCCGCTGTAGTGATTGTCGCCGCATCCATAGCACTCTTGTTTATCGCTGGCGCACAACTGCGATATTTCCTGTTGTTACTCATAGCGGCCAGTGGCGCATTAGCTCTACTCATCTGGGTTGAGCCCTATCGCATGGAACGTCTCTTGGCTTTTATCGACCCTTGGGCTAAGCCCTACGACGGCGGTTATCAGCTCGTGCAGGCTTTGATCGCATTTGGTCGCGGTGAACTGTTCGGTCTTGGCTTGGGTGAAGGCGTGCAAAAACTCTATTACCTGCCCGAAGCTCACAACGATTTTATCTTTGCAGTGATAGCGGAAGAGCTTGGCGCTGTTGGCGCATTGACACTGGTCGCTGTCTATAGCGTGTTTATCGTTAAGATTTTCGCCGTGGCGCGGGCTCAAGTTGAACAAGATGCCTTGTTCTCAGGCTACTGCTGTTACTTCATAGGCCTCATTTTTGCGTTCCAATTGTTGATCAATCTAGGCGTTAACACAGGCACCTTACCGACCAAGGGATTAACCCTGCCGTTCATCAGTTACGGTGGTAACAGTCTTATCATTTCGTCGGCGATGTTCGGTTTTGTTTTACGCTGCGCGTATCCGCGGGAGGTGCGAGGTGGCTGACATAGGTCATTTCCAAGTGCCCGAAATGGGCCGTATAAAGCGTATTCATTTTGTTGGTATTGGCGGTGCCGGCATGTGCGGTATAGCCGAAGTGCTTTTGAATCAGGGCTATCAGGTATCTGGATCAGATATTGCGGTCTCTGCGAACACTGTTCGTTTGCAGCAACGGGGCGCCCAGGTGCATCAAGGACACGATAAGTGCTGGGTTGACGGCGCCGACGTTGTCGTCGTCTCGTCAGCGGTTGATGAGAAAAATCCAGAAGTGCGGGCAGCGCGCGATGCGCTGATTCCTGTGGTGCCTAGAGCTGAAATGTTGGGTGAATTAATGCGCTATCGGCATGGTATTGCGGTAGCAGGTACTCATGGCAAAACAACCACAACCAGTCTCATTACAGAAATTTTTCGCTGCGCCGAACTCGCGCCAACCTTTGTTATTGGTGGAATGTTAAATAGCGCGGGAACCAATGCCGAATTGGGTCTGGGACGTTATTTGATAGCCGAAGCCGACGAAAGCGACGCTTCGTTTTTGCGGTTGCAGCCCATGACAGCGGTCATCACCAACATTGATGAAGACCACATGGCCACTTATGGCCATAGTTTTGCTGAGCTAAAGCGCTCCTTTATGGAGTTTGTAGCTCGACTGCCCTTCTACGGTGCGGTGGCGATTTGTACTGACGACGATGAAGCTCGAGAGATGATCCCTAGTCTTACGCGGCGAGTAATCACCTATGGTAGCGCCGAAGATGCTGACTACCGCGCAACCAATATACGCACGGAAGGGTCGGTCTGGCGATTTGATGTTGATCGTGGTGCTGAGCTTGCGCCCTTACCGGTGAGTCTGGCGATTCCTGGACATCACAACGTATTGAATGCCTTGGCGGCGATCGCCGTTGCCAGCGATGAAGGGATCGCTGATGCTGCAATTATCCAAGGGCTTAGCGAGTTCGCTGGGGTTGACCGGCGCTTTGAAATGACCCCTGAGGTGGCTATTCAAGATACCGTGGTGACATTGGTAGATGACTACGGCCACCATCCGACAGAGGTTGAGGCAGTGATCGCGACGGCCCGGCAAGTCTGGCCAGAGCAGCGTTTAGTCATGGTGTATCAGCCACACAGATTTTCCCGCACTAAGGATCTCTTTGATGACTTTGTGCGGGTGTTGTCTGCGGTCGATGCGTTGTTACTGCTAGACGTCTATTCCGCTGGTGAGGCGCCAATTGATGGCGCCGACAGTCGTTCGTTGATTGCCTCGATTCGTCAGCGCGGCCAAATAAGTCCGGTGCACGCCAAGGATACGACAGAGGCCATGCAGCTACTGCCAAATATCTGCGCAACTGACGATGTCTTGCTGGTTCAGGGCGCTGGGAATGTCAGCGCCATCTCCAAGTCGCTGCGAGGTATCGATGATTAAGCGCGTCCTTGCAGGGATAACAGCGGTCTCTTTGCTGATTGCAGGGTCATTTATTTGGTTCAAATTTGATCTGCCCATCGAAACTGTAGTAATCGAGGGCGACTTGACTGGAGCAGAGCAAGGGGTGATGCAGCAGCACATTCGGGGTCTCGAATTGCCTGGGATCTTGAGCCTGAATTTGCCGGCCTTCGAAGCTCAACTGCAAGAAATGGATTGGGCGCGCAGGGTAGACGTGCGTCGGCGTTGGCCAAATAAGCTGGTGATCTACGTTTACAAAGAGAGCCCGGTGGCCCAGTGGAATGACTATACGTTCTTGTCGGCTGACGGGGATATCTTGGAGTTGCCAGATCAGTACGACGAGTTGCCTCGATTATCGGCGGAGTTGAGTTCGCCAAGAGAGAGCATGGAAATTTTTCGATTACTGCAACAATACGCGGCGCGACAGGACCTAACTATTTTAGAGTTAAGTGAGAACGCCCAAGGCGAATGGCAGCTTGGTTTAGCGTCGGGAACGATTGTACGACTTGGAGCTGTGAACATAGAGGCGCGAATGATTCGATTTCTCAACGCCTATGCGAGCATCATCGATCAGCAGCAGCGACCGGTCGCCTACGTAGATGCTCGTTATCCCAGCGGTATCGCCGTACGTTACAGCGAAATTGATGTCGCTAAACTTGATGCGCTTGGGCGCATTCAAGCGCAAAATTGGCAGCGAGGGACGGTTAACGAGCGGATTAACAGCAATTCAAATGATGGGCGCTAAGCATGGCTCTTGATGTAGAAAGACAAAAAATAGTGGCCTTGGACATTGGCACGAACAAGATCGCTACCATAGTGGCCGAGGTTAGTGACGCTGGCGAACTGGAAATCATCGGTATTGGCACCCATCAGTCTCGCGGCTTAAAGAAGGGTGTCGTAGTGAATATTGAGTCCACGGTGCAGTCCATACAGCGCGCGGTGGAGGAGGCCGAACTAATGGCCGGTTGTGCGATCGAATCAGTTTATGCGGGTATTGCTGGCAGCCACATAAAGAGCCTCAACTCCCATGGCATCGTTGCTATTCGTGATCGCGAGGTTTATGGCCAAGATGTTGATCGCGTCATTGACGCCGCCCAAGCCATGGCCATTCCGGCAGATCAAAAAATACTTCATGTGCTGCCGCAGGAGTTCGTAATCGACGCTCAAGAGGGAGTCAAAGAACCCCTGGGTATGTCTGGTGTGCGCTTGGAAGCGAAAGTTCATATGGTTACTTGTGCGGTTAATGCCGCGCAAAATATCGAAAAATGCGTCGAACGCTGCGGACTGTTGGTTAACGATGTCGTGCTGGAACAACTGGCGTCCAGTTACTCCGTGCTAAGTCCTGACGAGCGCGACCTCGGTGTTTGCTTGGTGGATATTGGCGGTGGTACAACCGACATAGCGGTATTTACCGATGGCGCAATCCGGCATACTGCGGTCATCCCAATTGCGGGAGATCAGGTTACTAATGACATCGCAATGGCGTTAAGAACGCCAACGCAAAATGCAGAAGATATAAAGATCCGCTACGCTTGTGCGCTGACTCAACTGGCACGGCCGGATGAAGTCATCAAAGTGCCTGGTGTTGGCGACAAACCTGATAGAGAATTGTCTCGGCAAACGTTGGCAGAGGTGGTAGAGCCTCGGTATGACGAGTTATTTAAGTTAGTTCAGGCAGAGTTGCGTCGTAGCGGCTTTGAACACCTGGTAGCATCTGGCATCGTGCTCACCGGCGGCGGTGCCAAGATGGAAGGTTTGATTGAGCTTGCGGAAGAAATTTTCCACATGCCAGTCAGTTTGGGGGCGCCACGTAATGTGGCGGGATTGAAGGACATCGTAAGGAACCCGGTATTTGCGACTGGCGTCGGTCTGTTGCAGTACGGGTTGGACCAAGAGAAGGATAAGCCAAACAAACAAAGCGACCGTAAGAGTGGCACGTTTGCAAAGCTAAAAGGTTGGTTTAGTGAAAACTTCTAGCAGGAGAATACGATGTTTGAACTGGTGGATAGCGCACCCCAAAGTGCGGTTATAAAAGTTATTGGGGTCGGTGGTGGCGGCGGAAACGCTGTTGAACACATGGTCTCTAAACAGGTCAGTGGCGTAGACTTTATCGCCACCAACACAGATGCTCAGGCCCTCAAAGGGTTAGCTGCGCAAA
Organism: K189A clade bacterium; assembly: GCA_902565895.1. Classification (GTDB taxonomy): domain Bacteria; phylum Pseudomonadota; class Gammaproteobacteria; order Pseudomonadales; family Azotimanducaceae; genus UBA4421. Next base: position 2,394 of record CACFGV010000043.1, on the reverse strand, counting down.
CGACTATGCAGATCGGAAGCAGTGTGACCAAGGGGCTGGGAGCAGGGGCAAACCCAGACATCGGTCGTGCAGCAGCACTAGAGGACCGTGATCGCATTGCTGAGCTACTCAATGGCTCTGACATGGTCTTCGTCACTGCAGGCATGGGTGGCGGTACGGGCACTGGAGCAGGTCCGGTCGTTGCTGAGGTCGCTAAGGAACTGGGCATCCTTACTGTCGCGGTAGTGACCAAACCATTCGACTTTGAAAAGCGTAAAAGCAACGCCGAGCAAGGCATCAAAGAGCTTGCCGCGCACGTAGACTCGCTGATTACAATTCCAAACGAAAAACTCTTAGAAGTACTCGGTGAAAAGACCAGCGTACTCGATGCATTTGCAGCGGCGAACGATGTGCTGCTCGGTGCTGTCCAAGGCATTGCTGACCTGATCATTCGGCCAGGAATGATCAACGTAGACTTTGCAGATGTCCGCACGGTTATGTCCGAAATGGGCATGGCAATGATGGGTACCGGAGCCGCTGCTGGTGACAATCGCGCGCGTGAGGCGGCGGAGGCGGCCATTCGATCGCCGCTGCTCGAAGACGTCGATCTGAACGGTGCACGGGGCATATTGGTAAACGTGACGGCCGGTATGGATCTAAGCATTGGTGAATTTACCGAGGTAGGCCGTTGTGTCGAGGAGTTTGCGTCATCGGATGCTACGGTGGTCGTCGGCACGGTTATTGACCAAACTTTGCAAGATGAAATGAAAGTCACGGTCGTCGCTACGGGCCTCGGTAAAATGGCTGTGCCGAATGTTGTTGTTGACAATACCCCTGTGGTGGAACGGTCGGCATCGGGACTAATGGATTACGATAAACTAGACGCGCCAGCGTATGAGCGAAAACCCCTAGAAAAGCCTGCGCAAACGATTGACACCAATCAAAGCAAGGACATGGAGTATCTAGATATTCCAGCATTTTTGCGTCGTCAGGCGGATTAGTTCAAAGCAAATAAAAGCCGAGCCACAAGAACAAAGCTATAATCGATTCGACACCTCCTGCTAGAAGTGATGATGTCGGACGCTACGTCTGATTCTAACGAATAAATTATGGTGCAAGTTGTTTGTCGGTAAGAGTTTCTTGGCCTATAGGTTGTCCTCACTCGCAAGAAGTTTGGACCAGACATTAGGTCTTAGCGGAATGTAACCTATGTCAGTCAACGCTCAGCAGCACACTTTGAAACACTGTATCCGTGCCACAGGAGTCGGCCTGCACACAGGCAAGCAGGTCAATTTGCTACTCCGCCCTGGAACGCCAGACAGCGGGATTGTGTTCAAACGCAGTGACCTTGACTATAAATTTTCGGTAAAAGCCCATGCCATGAATGTGGGCAACACCACCATGGCAACCTCATTGACTGACGGACGTAATGAGTTGTCTACCATTGAACACTTAATGGCGGCATTTGCGGGCTTAGGTATCGATAATGCCGAAGTGGAGGTGGATGCGGCTGAGTTACCAATTATGGATGGCAGCGCCGCGCCGTTTGTTTTCCTTATTCAATCGGCGGGCATAGTCGCTCAAAACGCGCCGAAAATGTTCTTAGTTATGCGCGAACCTGTGCGGGTTGGCAACGAAAGTGCCTATGCGGAACTGCAGCCATATGACGGGTTCACATTGAAATACACTCTGGATTACGACCACCCAGTATTTGCTCTGCACGATCACACGGCGGAAGTGGACTTTTGTACTACCGCCTTCATCAAAGAAATCAGTCGTGCTCGAACCTTCGGTTTTCTTGCAGATTACGAAAAACTCAAAGATCTTAACCTGGCGCAAGGCGGTAGCTTGGACAATGCGGTAGTCGTAGACGACTCACGCATTCTCAATGAGGAAGGCCTGCGTGTTCGTGACGAATTCGCAAAACATAAATTGCTCGATGCCTTAGGTGATCTTTATTTGTTGGGCTTCAGTTTGCTCGGTCGTTTTCATGGCTACCGCTCAGGTCATTCAATCAACAATGCTTTGCTGCGAAAGGTACTGGCCAATCCCAGTAGCTTTGATGTGATTTGTTATGAGTCAGATTGTGCTGTACCGCCAGCTTATCAGAGGAAAATCACCACACTGGTTTAGGCGCCAGTGAAGGCCCAATTCAAGGGCTAACCTCGACCTCGCGCGATCCGGAAGTTCAATTCCCGCACCTGCGCAAAGCTGCTTAGATCATTGAGACGGGTGAGTAATTCGTTGGACATAAATCGCAACCGAGTTGCGGTAGCCGCTGATCTACACAGCAAATGTGCGGTAGTTCCGCGAATTTCAGTGATCTCCACCTCGTAGCATAACGGATCAGGTAATACCGCGCGCAGTTCAGCGGTCCACGCGCGCTGATTCTCTGAATTGCGCAATAACTTTTGC
>CACFGV010000042.1 GCA_902565895.1 K189A clade bacterium | reverse complement strand
ACAGTCAACCTCAGTTCACCTGGCGGCTAAAGTACTCAGCCAGTCTTTGTATTTCTTCGTCACTCAACAACACAGCTTGAGCGTTCATTTGATTCCCCGCTTCTTTGCCTTCGCGGAAGTAGTTTAAGCGACTCACCAAATAACCCACATTCTGCCCAGCCAGATTAGGGTAGCGATCAGAATTCGCAATACCGGTGTCGCCATGACAGGTCACACAATGGTACTTCCACGCTAACTCCGCATCGTCGTCCGCCAATGCAGCGGGCGCCCAACCAAGCAGCAAGCTTGTAGCCACAGCAAGTGCAGCAAACCAACCCCTTATCAGCCCGATATGACCACTCTTTGTCATTTGTGTCTTCCTTCGAGTTACGAGTTACAAATTTTGCATCAACGCCGATGCGTTCATTTGAACGATTGTCGCTTCGCTTCTACCGACATCAAGAACCGGTGCGGGTAAGCCTGCTCACCGCCCTGTGGCCCTTCATGAGCAGCCAGCTGACGACCTCCGACGCGCCTAAAAAAGCCCACCGCGAAGCGTTCCGCCCGCACATACAAAGTGTCTTGTTTTCGCATCAGAGCACGCTTTGCGAGCTCTTCAAGCAACCCCCGCCCAACGCCCTGGCCTTGAGCATCTGGAGCGACGTACAAACCATGCAGCAGTATTGCCTGGTTAGAATCGCTCACCTGCATTGGCGCATCCGGTTGCCAAATGGCAACGCCAATTTCTGTGGCGGCTTTATAACATAAGACCATTTCAAAATCTTGAAAATCCGCCCAGTTGTACCGCAGCGGCAGCGCCGCCAGACGCTTCAATCGTGCGCTGACTGGCCAGGTTCCGATCGCCGTCGCAATCAGCGCGTTAATCGTATCGAGATCTGCTGCCTTTGCATTGGCGAATCGCAACATGGCCCATGTTCCTGCCCTGCCGACTTCAAATTGTAGCAACGCAGGCGTTTTTCCCACTTCAGGAAAGCAAGACGCAGCCTCGACAGCACCACCCTCACGAACCTTTGACCCGTGCGATCTTAGACTTAGGTTTTGCCAAGTCAGGGTGCGTTATGGAACGTATCGCGATCATCGGTGCAGGGCTGTGCGGCCTACGCTGCGCCGAGGTATTACAAAACGCCGGCCTTGAAGTGCAGCTGTTTGATAAAAGCCGAGGCGTGGGTGGGCGTTTAGCAACGCGCCGACATCAGCATTGGCGATTCGACCACGGTTGTCCGAGCTTGCACGGTGACCAGGACGAATGGCAGCAGCTCATAGGTGGTTATCCCAGGTGGGACACTGCCCGTGCCAAGGGTACACAGCACCTGCCATCTTTAGGCATCAATCAACTTGCCAAAGACCTGGGTGCAGCGCTGCGTGTGCAGCGGGACTGTTTGATCGAGTCCATCGAGCAGACTGGCGATGATTGGCTAGTACGGGACCAACACGGTGCCGAATTTGACAGCTTTAACCACGTCGTGATGACCTTGCCACCTCTCCAGGCTTTGACGCTGCTGGCTCGCCTCACAACCCCACTGCGCAGTCACCTGCAAGCCGTCAGTATGGCGCCAAGCTGGGTAATGATGTGGGTAGCGCCCACCCAACTGTTCGACGCAGCAGAACACTACCCAGAACAGAGTTTTATTCAGCGCATCAGCGCAGAACACAGCAAACCGGACCGCGGACTGCCCGACGGCGAGTACGCCTATGTCTTGGAAGCCTCAGCAGCATGGAGCTCTCACCATGAGGAGGCGGACAAGGACACCATTGAAGAAGCCTTTACTAAGGAACTTTCACGCCTATTTGGCAATAAGCCAGCGCGCTTACACAGCGCTGTGCACCGCTGGCGTTACGCGCACACGCGCACGCCAATGGGAAAACCCTTCGCCCTCGACCCGACGATCGGCTTATCTATTGCAGGGGATTGGTGTTTAGGTCAAGGCGCGGGCGGTGCCTACCGCAGCGGCACGGCGCTAGCGCATCAATTACTTGAAGATTCAGCTACCGGGTAACGGATTATTGGGCCGCCAGTTCTCGTTCAGCGTCGGCCACCAGTTTGACCATCGTGATGTTACACACCGTCTGCAGTTCCAGTTGGCTTGCGTCTTCTGCTATCCAACCCAAGGTGTCGATGCATAACTGATAGGTCGGCTCGAAGTATTGGTTACCTAACATTACAACAATGCGGTTACTGCTCATCCACAGCAGCAGTACTAACAGCACGATAACTGCTAGTGCGCGGAACCAACGCGCCGACAACAGATTCATCATAATTTGCTCCCCAGCAAACACTAAAGCACACATGGCTAGATACCACGATTGCACCTATAATACGCCATCTGACTGTGCCATAGAGTTGACCGCACCATGAAGCTACTGAATGTCCTGTTTTCACCTATGTTTTTTGGCTTGGCGTTTCTGACCCCGCTCGTGGCTCAGACTCTGATTGCCCTAGATTGGCCCAACGCCGGCGTAGACCCCTTATGGGTTGGCCTGATGGTTGGCGGCGGGCTTGGCCTCATGGCGCAACTGCGCGGCAGCTGGTTTTGGCTGCGATGAGTCCTAACGTGACCCCACAAAACATCACCGACCTTGACGCTGCTGAGCGTCAGATCGCCGCTAAGTATATGCGCATCATGCCCTGGGGAGCGGTGATCTGGGCCTTTGCCAATCTGGCCGTATGGCTGTCATTGTGGCCTTTGGTGCTCATGGGCATCATGCCGTTATGGCTCGGTTTTATCATCGCATCGATTAACGTCAGTCTGTGTTATCTGCCTTCCCATGAAGCCCAACACAACATCATCGCCCGCCGCGGTCAGCCCTTGCGCTGGCTTAATGAGGTGGTAGGCCATCTATCAGTCATTCCCCTGTTCCAGCCCTATCGAGTGCTGCGCGACACACATATGGAACATCACGCCCACACCAACGATCCACAGTTGGATCCAGACTATCCAGTACACGCACCGGGGGATTTTGCGTTTTTGAAGGGGGCTATAAAGAACCGTCAGCCTTATACTAATGCGGCTGACGCCTATTCCGACGCACTACAGCGGGTCGGTAAAGAGCACGTACTTATCGATGCGCTCGTCTACGCAGTCTTATACCTGGCCTTTTTAGTTGGTATGGCCTGGAGCGGTTATGCCCTTGAAGCCGCCCTGTTGTGGTGGCTGCCGCGTCATGTTGGCCTTATTTATATTGAATACTATTTGAGTTGGGCACCCCATCATCCGGGCAAGCGACAAGGTCGCTATCGCGACACCCGGGCATTCAAAAGCCGTTTAGGTAACTTGCTGTCTTTGGGCATGCAGTACCACATCGTGCACCACCTGTATCCGCACATCCCACTCAGCAAAACCCCAGCCGCTTACCGCGAGCTGAAACCGATCTTGCAACAGCGCGGCTGCGATCTGGGAGATCTCTGATCCATAAGTAACCTTTAGGCGATCTAAAGCATTTAGATCACCTTACGCAGACTCTGGCATTAGCCGCCATATCCCCGCAATATATCCTGCATCGGTGGGAGGCGAGTATGGAACAACAACAAACGCCCTGGTTTTTGCGCGGTAATTGGGCGCCTACACAACAGCAGCACACCAGCAGCGAACTCACGGTTGAAGGCAACATTCCACCACAGCTGAACGGCCTCTACGTTCGTACTGGCCCTAATCCGGCTTCTGGTACCGGCGACCATTGGTTCCTTGGCGATGGCATGGTGCACGGCATTCGGCTACAGAACGGCAAAGCCGAGTGGTACCGCAATCGCTTTGTGCAAACCCCAGACATTACCGAGCCACTGACCGATCCCATGGGCGGCATTGGCGACTTGCGGCGCGGTAAGGGCAATACCCATGTCATGGCCCACAACAAAAAAATTTTGTGCCTTGAAGAAGCCCATTGGCCCTGGGCCATTGACGGCGAACTTAACACTATTGGTTTCGAAAACTTTGATGATGCCCTGCCCTGCTCTATGACTGCGCACCCCAAGCTATGCCCGATAACAGGCGAGCTGTTGGCGTTTAGCTACTTTTCTTTTGAACAACCGTTTTTGCACTACATTCGTGTGGGTGCAGACGGCAAGGTGAAGCAACTGGAGGGCATCGAACTGCCAGAAATGGTGATGATGCACGACTTCAACATCACCGAAAATTACGTCATTTTCATGGATCTGCCCTTGGCCCTCGATTTGGACTTGCTAGCCAGCGGTATCCCTTTCCGCTTCAAGCGCGAAAACCAAGCGCGCTTAGGGGTCATGCCACGTACCGGTAGTGCGAAAGATATTCGTTGGTTTGAGATCAACCCGTGCTATGTCTTCCACCAAGTAAACGCCTGGGAACAAGGTGATGTCATTACCTTATTTGTATCCAAACAGGACTCGGCCTTTGGTGCGGATTCCGGAGACTTTTCTGAAGTTTCGCGGTTGCATCGCTGGCAAATCAATTTAGCCACCGGCCAGGTGAGCGAAGAAAAAGTCGACGACCGCCCTGGCGACTTCGGTCGAGTTAACGACAACTTCGTGGGCCAACCCAGCCAATTTGGCTATCTCATGGCATTAGAGGGGGAAGGCAACAGCGAAGAACCCATTTACGGCCCAAAGCTGTATCAGTACGACTTATACAACGGCCAATGCAAGGAACACTTTCTAGGCGACGGTACCCGTGGCGCGGAGCCGGTGTATGCACCGGTTCCGGGCTCCGATGCAGAAAACGACGGCTGGGTGATGTGTTTGGTGCACAACGAGACCAATAATAAATCGAAACTACTGATCATTGACGCCGACGATTTTTCTGCCGCCCCTGTGGCCAGCATAGAGCTGCCCTATGCGGTGCCCTACGGTGCTCACGGCAACTGGATTACGGATCAGCAACTTCGCTAACCCAAACAATCAGTGCTCTAAAAGGCCTACTGCATAGTAGGAATCCACCGTGTCACGCACGGTGGTTTCTAGGTCGAACGTCTCCAGTCCTAGCTCTTGTTTTGCCAATAAACAGTATGCTCGAGGCGCATCGTAGGTCGGTTTGGCTGGGGTGTCGCCGTCCATGGGTTCGCCACCAATGTCGCCGACTGCCGGGAATAAAGACTGCAAAAGGGCCTGCAACTGCCAGGTAAACAACTCGCCGCTGCGGTCTGCGGCTGACAATACATAACGACTGCCGTTACTGCCCACTGTGGTTTCCATGCACAACCGGTGCGCCCGGGCGACGTCGCGCACGTCCACGCAATTCCACAACATACGGCCCTCGCGACCACCTTTATACGGACTGCCCTGCATCATGCGGCGGATGTGGTTTTGCCAACTCCAGGGTTGGTCATTATTGCTAGCGATCAGCGGCCCAATTACGTGTAGGGGCAAAATCGCCAAAGCCTCAAAACTGCCATCGGCTTCGGCCTCGGCGTACACCAGTTTCTCGGTATTCGCCTTGGCCATAGCGTAGGCAATGTCTCGATCCTTAGCTATAGACTCCTCGCTCCACCGACCTTTGTAGCCCTCAATATTGTCGCCACACCAATCTTTTTCAGTGAACACATAGCCTGCCGGACGGGGATGCCCAACAGCTGCAAAAGAGGACGTGAACACAAATCGCTTAACGCTGCCCGAGCGCTTGACCGACTCAATGACATGAGCGTTTTCTTTAAAGCAACCGTCATAAACTTCTTGCGGCGTTTCGCGATTAAAACCTACCGTAGCGCCAGCATGAATCACCGCCGCACAGCCTTTAAACGCCTCGTCATAACTACCTGGTTTGAATAAGTCCGCCTCAAACAGCGACACCTGACCGCGCATGCCCTGGGTGTTTAGATCAAGCAGGTGCTCTGTTTTTGCTGGATTAGTGGCATCGCGCACACAGGCGCGCACCTCGTACCCTTGCTCCATGCAGTCTTGAACAATCCAAGAACCGATATAGCCACTGGCTCCGGTCACTGCAATCGGCCCATCCGCTGGTGATACTGCATATTCATGTGCAGACATTGCTCTCCCCCTAATTAAAAGTTTCTAACAAAATTTTTCATGCGCGCCAAATATTCCAGGCACGGCGCGCCGCGTCTAAATAACGGCCATTGAGCAATGCCAACAAACAATCAATCTGTGCATAGCTCAACTTGCCACGCTGAAAGAGTACGATCGCCCGCAGCGGCATGTTGTCCGCCATCTCGGTGAACATCTTGCGCGTGGTCTCGTCGGCTTTGTCCAGACCCATACCACCTATAAATCTTTCCCTCATCTTGGCTCTGAACTTAGCACCCAACCACGATTGGCCGAGCTCTCCAACAGACGAGTTACGATGAAAGGGTCGCACCTTTTCGCCTTGGGGTACTGGACCGTTCAACATTTGCCCAAACAACTCGTCAGAGACAGCAATGGCAGGATTTCTGTCCGCTGGCAAAAACTCCGGTCTTGCTACCTGAGTCGCCAACTCACTGGGCACATCCACCGAGGCGACATTAAGCATTTTGCGCAGCCGAATATCACGACTGGAGACCCCAATACGCAACTCTACCCCTCCCGCCTCTAGCACCCAGCGTTGTTGCCCGTGATCAAATACCTGGAAACATTCTGGGGCTAAGTCTATTTCCACCGACCCGCTGGCTCCGGCGGCCAGATGAACTTTGGCAAAACCGCAAAGCTCCTGCTCTGGGCGGTGCAGCGCGCTGTGTTTCATGTGGCGATAGACTTGCACTACTTCGGTGCCGTCAAGGGCACCGGTATTTTGCACTTCTACGGTCAGTTTCACCGGGCCTTGCGCGGTCAGAGTGTCGTTGGACAGTATCGCTTGAGAGATTGCAAACTCGGTGTAGCTCAGACCATGGCCAAAGGGAAACAGCACCGGACGCTGGGCGCTGTCGAAATAACGGTAACCGATGTATACGCCTTCCCGGTATTGCATCTGTCGGTCGGCACCTGGAAACCAAGGCTGGGATGGAATGTCAGACAACTGCAAGGCAAAGGTTTCTGCCAATTTGCCGCTTGGGTTGTGTTTGCCCATGAGCACATCCGCAATACCGCCACCTGCCGCTTGACCACCTAAATACGCTTCCAATACAGCATCGACCTCCCCTACCCAGGGCATTTCTACCGGCGCACCATTGGCCAGCACCACAACCGTGCGGGAATTCGCAGCGGCCACTGCTCGAATCAACGCATCATGCTGCGCTGGCAATCCCATGTGTTCCCGATCAAAGCCTTCGGACTCATAGATTCCAGGCAAACCTGCAAATACCACCGCGACCTTTGCCGCTTGGGCAAGGGCCACCGCTTCGTCGATTAGGGCCTGGTCCGGTTCGCTGTGCTTTGGGTCGTAACCCGCAGCGTAGGTAATCGAGTCGGTGTAATCACCCAAGGCGGCTCGTAGAGTTTCTATTTGTGTTGGCCGTACCTGGGAACTGCCTGCACCCTGAAAGCGCGGCTTTTCTGCAAAGGCACCAATCAGCGCTATGGATTGCCCAGCGTTGAGCGGTAGAACCTGGTTCGCGTTTTTCAGCAACACGCAACACTGGGCTGCGGCCTCACGCGCCAGCTCGTGCTGGGCATCTAGATCAGCAGCAATGCTCGGTGCTTGCCGATCCTTGGCCGACAAGCTCAACGCCACATTACGTGCCACGATCGTGTCCAAAGTTGCCTCTTCCAGCTCACCTGTTTCTACCGCAACCCTTACTAACGAATCGTTAATGCCGCCGCTACTGGGCATCTCTAGATCCAAACCACCCTTAACACCTGATACACGATCGTTTGTTGCACCCCAATCGGTCATGACCAAGCCAGCAAAACCCCATTCGTCGCGCAGCACTTTGTTCAGCAACCAATCATGTTCGCTGCAGTAGAGGCCATTGAGCCGGTTGTAGGCGCACATCACCGTCCACGGTTGCGCGGTCTTAACCGCAATTTCAAAGCCTTTGAGATAAATCTCGCGCAAAGTTCGATCATCGACGATCGCGTCCATAAACATACGGCCACGCTCTTGGTTGTTCACCGCAAAGTGCTTAAGGCAAGCCCCTACGCCTTGGGACTGTATGCCCCTAACCAAGCTAGCGGCGATATGACCGTTTAAAAACGGGTCTTCCGAAAAGTATTCGAAATTACGGCCACACAGAGGATTGCGCTTTATGTTCAGCCCAGGCCCAAGCAACACACTGACCTCTTCATCCACACAAGTCTGACCCAGAGCCTCGCCAACCCGCTGAATCAGCTCAGTGTCCCAGGAACTGGCCAGCGCAGAGGCGGTAGGGAAGCAGGTCGCCGGGACACTGCGATGCGCACCCAAGTGGTCCATCTCTTTGGCTTGTTTGCGCAACCCATGAGGGCCATCGGTCACCATGATCTTGTCGATGCCAAGGTGCGATAACTCAGCCAAATGCCAAAAATCCTGACCGGAACAAAAGTCCGCTTTTTCCGCCAAGGTCATTTGCGACACCAGCGCCTGGGCTTGGGCCATCGACTCTGCTGAAAATGGGTGATTCATAAACCGAGCACCAATTTCGCCATGATATTTCTCTGCACCTCGTCACTGCCCCCAGCGATGGAGATCGCGCGAAAATTAAAATAATTGGTAAACGCCATCGCGCCGGCTTCTGGGCCGATCGTCGCAACATTACTGCCCACGGTGCGTGCCTGGGGTTGATGGACACTGGCGTAGTGCCCTACTGCTTGCACTGCAAGTTCGCTGATTTTCTTCTGTATTTGGGCTGACAGCGCCTTCATCACGGACGATTCGGGACCTGGGTTTTGCCCTTTGGACAACGACGCCATGAGCCTAAACTCGGTATATTGAATGGCTTCTAACTGCACTTCGGTCTCTTGCAGTTGGCGCTTAAAGTCAGGCAGCTGGGCGACCGTGCCCCCCTCCAAGGCAATGGACTCGGCCAACTTGCGGACACGCTGCAACGCCACTTTGCGCGCAGCGTTGCCTCCAGTGGAGCCTCCACGCTCAAATTCCAAGAGGTATTTGGCCACCTGCCAGCCCTTGTTCTCTTCCCCCACGATGTTGCGCTTAGGCACTCGCACATCATCGAAAAACACTTGGTTGACCTCGTGACTGCCTGAAGCAAATAAAATGGGTTCCACCCGAACCCCAGGGCTGTCCATGTCCATTAATAAAAAGGTGATGCCTTCTTGGGGCTTGCCGCTGTCGTCGCTGCGAACCAGCAAAAACATTTTGTTAGCGTAGTGCGCATGGGAGGTCCAAATCTTGCTGCCATTTAAAATAAAGTCGTCACCATCCGACGTGGCGCGCAACTTTAAGCTCGCGAGGTCCGACCCGGAACCGGGTTCAGAGTACCCCTGACACCAATAGTCCTCACCAGAAAGAATCCGTGGCAGATAGTAATCTTTTTGCTCTTGAGTGCCGCAGCCAATCAACATGGGGCCACACATACCTAATCCCATGGGGGCAGTATCTGGCGCATGAGCCTGGGCTTTTTCAATGGACCAGATATAACGTTGAATCAAGTCCCAGCCGGTGCCACCGTATTCCTGAGGCCAACTGGGGGCGATCCAGCCTTGTTTATGCAGGATTCGGTGCCAAACAATATTGTGCTCGTAGTCCAAAAAAATGCCCGGACACAATCGCTGGGCATCCCGCAAATCGTCCGTTAAGTTTTCGTCTAAAAACCGTCGCACCTCATCACGAAATGTTTCGTAATGGGCCGCAAAGCCTATATTCATAATGCTCCCCCGAGCTTTGGCCTACTCTGCCGAAAACGATACCTTATTCTAGTTCCGTCTACAGCGTTTAGGCTGTGCGTTGCTGGCCCTGCAAAATCAACTCCACCAACTCAGGGCCGTGGGTGTTTTGTGGGAAATGCCCAGCGTCGGGAATACCATCAAAGTGAGCATTCATTTGCTGCGCCCACGTACGCCCCCAAGCTTCTGTGAAAACATCATCCATGCAGCCCCAAATGAACTGACAGCCCTTATCCCAATTACGCAAAGTTCGATAGTGTAGGGCTTGCGCTGCTGCATTGCCGTTGTGGTAGTTGGTCGCAGGAATAGATAACGGAAAACGTCGGAAGCCGTTATAGCCCTCATCAGGCAAGCCGCGATAAGGCGCAGAAAAACCTCTGTACATGGTCGCCGCCTCGCCACTCAAACCCGGATCCTGCCCATGCATGAACGCCGGCACATACTGCTCACGTGTCATCAATCCCGCAGACATCACCATCATCAAACCAAGATCCGGTTCAGGACAACAGAAGTTGCCGCCCTCGTGCCAACCAGCGATCCAGCGTTTTATACCTTCGGAATATTCATACTCAGGGTGATGCAACCAGGTGTTCATAATCACTAGATGATCAAAGCGCTCTGGCATGGCGGCGGCCTGGGCCAAACCCGTGGGGCCACCCCAGTCCTGGCACACCAACGTAATGTGCTCTAAGTCCAGCTCTACGATGAGCGAAGTCAGCACTTCGGTATGCCGTGCGATGGTATACCAATGCAAATCTGTGGGTTTGTCAGAGCGTCCGAATCCCAAGTGATCGGGGGCTATACAGCGATAGCCTGCTGCCACTAAGCCAGGGATCATGTTGCGGTAAAGGTAAGACCAGGTTGGCATGCCATGCATTAACAGCATCACCGGGGCGTCTTTCGGCCCCTCATCTACGTAGTGGACCCGAAGGTCCTGCCAAAAGTGGTAATTTGGCTCGTAGTCAAAGTCTTCTAAATCCTGGAAGTTCGCTTCCGCTGTCCGCACGAACTCTGTCATTTTCGCTCCCCAATTATTGCTGTTTCAAAAACGCCCTTGCGCCGTATATCACACGGCTTCGCTCAGATTAGTGTACTCCGCCGAGGACACATCTACACCGGCCGTGGGCTTTTTTCACTGACGTCATTGGGATAGGACAATTGCTCAATCATGACTCCCTTCGCTATGCTTCAAGCATCACGGGCCGCCAACGGTCACTCACTAGGGGAGCGTATGAGCAATTCAAGCATGAGACACGAGGTCAGTGACGATGTGCTCGATGCCATTGATTACTGTTATGACCAAGGATGGACCGATGGCCTGCCGGTTGTACCGCCAGAGGCGAGCAGAGTTGAAGCATT
>CACFGV010000041.1 GCA_902565895.1 K189A clade bacterium | reverse complement strand
CAAGCCACGGCCCGACGCCAAGATACCGACAACGCCGCCACCGCCCCAGGCACCATTATGGAATGCGCAAAAACCGGTATTGCCGTGCAATGCGGTAGTGGCGAGCTGCTCATTACTCGCCTCAAGCTCAACAAGGGCAAGGGGCTTGCTATGTATGCTGCCGACGCAATAAACGGTTACGGCGAGATACTGCGTCCCGGCGCGATCATCGATGGCTCTGGCAGGGCGACGACCCAGTCATAGATCGAATATGCCCACCGCACAGCAAAACCATAGAGCCGGCGATGCTCAAGTCATTGCCCAAGTATGCAGGGGTCTTGTACAAGTAGTTAATCGCAGACGGACACTCGATTGGTTACGCAGTCATCAAGATAAGTTGCTGGCCACACCATTGCATCAAGAGTTGTTGTACGGCACCACACGCCATTATTTTTCGTTAACCAAGCTCATCTCTGAGTACTTGGCAAAGCCGTTGCGCAGCAAAGATCAAGACCTATACGCCCTGCTGTTAGTGGGTGCTTATCAGCTGCGATTTTCCCGCAAACCTGATCACGCTATTGTCAATGGCGCCGTCAACACCTGTGCAGCCTTAGGAAAACCCTGGGCTCGAGGGCTCATTAACGGCGTGCTAAGAAAGGTTCAGCGCAACACGAATGCCATAGCAGACCAAGAGGACGGACGGTTGAATCATCCTGACTGGTTGGCACGGAAAATCACAGCTCAGTACCCAAACAACAGCTCCGACATTTTCACCGCCAATGATCAGCGCGGACCCATGGCACTGCGCGTTAATACAAGAAAAATTAACTTTCAGGACTACTGCCGAGTGCTTGATCAGCAGGGCATTCAATTTGCCTTGGGCGCGGCAACTAACTCTTTGGTTTTGGTAACACCGCAACCGGCTGCGAGCTTACCCCATTGGCAGGACGGTTTTGTGGCGGTACAAGAACTCTCCGCGCAATTTCCTAGCGGGTTGCTACTACAGGCTCTTTCTATGGACCTGCACAGCCCCGTCATATTTGATGCGTGCAGCGCTCCAGGTGGCAAACTCCTACAGCTGCACGAGAGTCTTTGTGGCCAATTTTCCACTCACCGATTGATTGGCAACGACAAGGTGCCCGAGCGTTTGGAAGAAACGAGAAAAATCGCTCAAAGACTTGGCCACAGCGATGACGCCCGGTTGATTTTGCAATGCGCTGATGCCACCCATGCAGATGTCGTTGCCGAGCAAAGTTGCGATGCAATACTGCTTGATGCTCCGTGCTCAGGCAGCGGTACCATTCGGCGTAACCCGGACATTAGGATTTTGCTTCAGCCTGAGCACCTCGATGACCACCAGGCGACACAGCTGCAACTGCTGCACAACCTGTGGCGTGGGCTTAAACAGGGGGGTACCCTGTTGTACTCGACTTGCTCTCTATTTGACGAAGAAAACGATCAAGTGATTCAACAATTTGTAAGCGCACAGCCCGACACCATTGTCGCCTCAGTGCAACTTCCTTATGGCAAGGCCACACGTTTAGGGTGGCAAATGCTGCCAACCGAACCACTCACTGACGGCTTTTATTACGCAATGCTGCGCAAGGCTGTCCAGTAATGAAGATTTTGATTTTGGGCGCCGGCCAAGTCGGCGGCACTCTGGCAGAGAGCTTGGCCAAAGAGTCCTTTGATATCACCTTAGTCGATCGAGACGGCCCACACTTGCGCGAATTAGCCAGTCGGTTGGATATTCAAACGGTTGAGGGTGCGGCGTCGCATCCCGACGTACTGCGTCGAGCCGGAGCTGACGATGCCGACATCTTGGTCGCGGTAACGTCCAGTGACGAGGTGAACATTGTCGCATGCCAGGTGTGTTACTCGATGTTCCGCACGCCAACAAAGATTGCTCGTATCCGCTCCGGCGCCTATCTCAGTCAAAATAATCTATTCGACAAACATCATGTACCGATTGATCGATTGATAAACCCTGAGCAAGTGGTGACGGACCAGATTACTGAGTTGCTGTCTCATCCCGGCGCTTTGGAGGTGCTGGACTTCGCAGAGGGGCGGGTGCAGTTAGTCGCAATGCGCGCTTATCTGGGGGGGCCATTGGTTGGACAGGCGTTACGCTTTTTGAGTGAGCACATGCCCAACATCGACACTCGTGTTGCCGCCATCTTTCGCCGCGGCCAACCAATCATTCCCACCGGCGATACGGTGATCGAGACGGATGACGAAGTATTTTTTATTGCGGCAAGAGAGCACATCACAGCGGTTATGGGGGAGCTGCGGAAAGCTGAAAAACCGTACCGGCGAGTCATTATCGCCGGTGGTGGCAATATAGGTACGCGACTGGCTAATGACACCGAAGACAATTACGACGTAAGGATTATGGAGGTAAACCCCGAACGTGCTCAGAATTTGGCCGATCAGCTCAATCAGGCCGTCGTCATTCAGGGCAGCGCTACTGACCGCGATCTTTTATTAGAAGAGAACATTGATCAATGTGATGCGTTCTGCGCAGTCACAGACGACGATGAGATTAACGTCATGTCGTCATTGATGGCTAAACGCCTGGGGGCGCGCCAAGTGGTGACGTTGATCGGCAAGCCCGCTTACGTTGATCTTGTGCAGGGCAGTGAGATCGATGTGGCGATCTCACCCCAACAGGCCACGATCGGTACGTTGTTGTCCTATGTGCGGCGGGCTGATGTAGCCAAAGTGCACAGTCTGCGCCGCGGTGCAGCTGAAGCGATGGAGGCAATTGCTCATGGCGACAGAAGCAGCTCCAAAGTGGTAGGTAGACGTATCAGCGAAATCAAACTGCCCGCTGGCGTAACTATTGGCGCGATTGTTCGCGACGACGAAGTTCTCATCGCCCATGACGATGTCATTGTCGCGTCTGACGACCACGTTATCCTGTTCTTGGTAGACAAGGGTCAGGTAGGGGCCGTCGAGCGTCTATTTCAGGTCGGGCTGACCTTTTTTTAAAGTCCCACCAAACCCGCCGTCATGCACCTAACAGTAATATTACGTATCACCGGCACCCTACTCACCCTTTTTAGTTTCGCTTTCTTGTTACCGGTCATTGTGGGGTTGCTGTACGGAGAACCGACACTCAGTACCTTTTTCTCGGCCTTTGCTATCACTCTTTTGAGCGGTCTGGTCCTGTGGCTGCCGCTTCGCGGCAAGCGCGAACTCCGGGGTGGCGATGGCTTTTTGGTTACCGCATTATTTTATCTGGGCTTGGGCATTTTTGGCGCCATACCCTTTTGGTTAGCTGACGCAACTGACTTGACCTTCACGGCCTCTGTCTTTGAATCAATTTCTGGGCTAACCACCACAGGCGCCACCACCATCGCCGGGCTCGACGGTCTGCCCAAGTCGCTTTTGTTGTATCGGCAAATGCTTCAATGGATGGGCGGCATGGGTATTATCGTGTTAGCGGTGGCCATCTTCCCGATGCTCGGAATAGGCGGCATGCAGCTATACCGAACAGAGTCCGCAGGCCCGATAAAGGACAACAAGCTCACTCCCCGCATCACCGAAACAGCAAAAGCGCTCTGGTACATCTACATCGGCCTGACCGCTGCCTGTGCTTTCGCTTATTGGTTGGCCGGTATGGATGGCTTTGATGCTGTTAGCCATAGTTTTTCTACCGTCTCTATCGGTGGGTTTTCTACTCACGATGCGAGCCTGGGCTACTTCGACAGCGCTGCAATTGAAACCGTTGCCATCGTTTTCATGACGCTGTCTGGTATCAACTTTGCTTTGCACTTCCTAGTTTGGCGGCGCCGCAATCCCTTACACTACTTTCGAGATATGGAGGTGCGTGCTTACCTCCTGGTGCTACTCTTAGTCGCCATAGTCGTTTCTGCAATCCTCTGGTTGAATCCCAACAGCACCAGCCAACCGTTGCGAGACGGCTTATTCCAAGCAGTATCCATTACTACCACGACGGGCTTTACCACCGACAATTTTGCAGCATGGCCCACTGTGGCGCCCATTATCCTATTGTTTGCTGCATTCGCTGGCGGCTGTGCGGGCTCAACCGCAGGCGGCATAAAAATAATTCGCGTGCTGATGATTTACCTACAGGGCATGCGCGAAGTTAAGCGACTCATTCACCCTAATGGCGTCTTCACCATCAAAATGGGCCGCAACGCTGTATCCGACAGACTAGTCGACGCAGTGTGGAGCTTTTTCAGCGTTTACGTGTTCTTTTTCCTGTTGTCCGTATGCGCTCTGATGGCCGTGGGCGATTTGGACTTTATTACCGCGTTTTCTGCTGTTGGGGCATGCCTTAATAACCTAGGCCCTGGACTCGGTGACGTAGCCGTGAATTACGCAGACATCTCTCCATCGATAAAGTGGATTCTAATTTTCAACATGGTGTTGGGGCGATTGGAAATTTTCACATTGCTGGTTTTGCTGACCCCAGCCTATTGGCGCCGGTAAATGTTGGCCTTACCTTTTTTCAATCGTTTAAAACGTTTATAGGACCACTGATATTGTTCTGGATGCGCGCCTACCAGCTTCTCTATGCTCGCATTCAAAGCGGTTGCGTGAACCTCAGGGTCGTCAGCCAGAATGCCGGGCTCTGCTTCACAAAACATCAAGTGATAAGCAATGCCATTGCTATCCAGTGAGCGCACCGCAGAAGCCATGAGCACCTTTGCTTTGCTTTTCTGCAGCAAACGTTGGGCAAGCAACATAGTGAAGGCATCTTGCTCAAAGAACGGCGCAACCGCGCCACCGGATTGATAATCCGGCACTTGATCTGGCAACAGCACCACCAAATGGCCTTTTCTCATGGCACGGATTATGTTTCTCAGTCCTGCACCACTGATGGCATGCATGGTGGCGCCAAAACGTTGCCGCATGTCTAGTATAATCTTTTCCAGCGCAGCTAAATTAGGGCGATCATAAAGCGCAGATACTGGGTAACTTTCCCCTAGGTATGCCCCCAATACCTCCCAACAACCTAAGTGTGGGGTCAACAACAACACACCTTGGTCCTGTTGCCATGCCTCGCTCAATAGCTCTGCACCATCCACCTTGACAATTTTTTTCTGAATCGAGGCCTGATCCGCAAAACGCAGTCGTGCAAACTCGTATGCCAACAAAATCGAGTTGGCCAGACTGTCCTTACACATATGCTGTCTATCGTTTTCAGGTAAGTTGGGGAAACAAAGTGCAATATTGATCCGAGCAATTCGCGCTGCCTCGGCTTTCGACGCAATGAGCACTCTAGCAATCCATTGACTCATTGCCACCGCACTTGCTTCGGGTAGCCGGCTCAAACACCAGATCAGCAGCTCGAGTAAACGTTCGATCATTGCGCACGCACGCTACGCTGCAACTCTTCGCAGGCACTAAAGCGCCAACAATCCCTTGCGTGGTCGTTAACTAAACCGGCGCTCTGCATAAAAGCGTAACAGGTGGTTGGGCCAACAAACTTGAACCCTTTACTTTTCAGCGTTTTGGCCATCGCTTTGGCGTTTTCAGTTGCGCCTAATCCCGCTTCGGGAGCAGCGGGGGGGCAACCTTTTCTTGGTGCGAACTGCCAGATCAAGTCTACAAAGTCGGGTTCTTGCAAAACCAAGCGAGCATTTTGAACAAGCGCTTGCAGCTTGCCACGGTGACGAATAAGGCCTTGGTCTTTCAACCAATCCGCTATCTCTATCTCATCGCATAATGCAAGTCTTTGTGGATCAAAACCCATAAAGCGTTTGCGCATGTGTTCACGCTTCTTTAGTACCGTGATCCAGGATAGTCCTGCCTGCATAGACTCCAGCGCGAGCCGTTCAAACAATTCCAGTAAATCAAAGACCGGCACACCCCATTCTTCATCATGGTAGTGCTCATAAAGCGCATCGCCCTCGCACCAATAGCAACGTCGCAA
Organism: K189A clade bacterium; assembly: GCA_902565895.1. GTDB lineage: Bacteria > Pseudomonadota > Gammaproteobacteria > Pseudomonadales > Azotimanducaceae > UBA4421. The sequence continues at coordinate 5,450 of CACFGV010000041.1, read as the reverse complement.
CTCGTTTTGTCGCCCTGACATGAGGCGTTCGACCACGTACTCGTCAGGCTGGGTCTGGATTAGACGTCCAAATTAACCACAGACAACGCATTGGTCTCTATAAAGTCACGCCGCGGCTCTACTTGGTCACCCATTAACGTGGTGAACATTTGATCTGCGCCGATTGCGTCATCGACTGTAACTTGCAACATACGTCGCACACTTTGATCCATGGTGGTTTCCCAAAGCTGTTCCGGATTCATCTCACCCAAACCTTTATAGCGCTGTATATCTACACCCCGCCGCGCTTCGCTCTGCAACCATTCAAAGGCCTCAGCAAAGTGCTTTACTTTTGCACTTCTTTCGCCACGTTGCACGTATGCGCCTTCTTCAAGCAAGTTCTCTAAGCGCCCACGCATATCTTTTATCTGTTGATACTCAAAGCCGTCTATAAACTTTTTGCTGAGTACTATGTTCTTGCGACTGCCTTTAAGCAGGATGCTGACCGTGGGCAAATAAACATTCAACTCGTTGTCGAGAGAAATCTCTACCACCGGTGCCTTGGAGACGTCTTCATCTAACACTTCTTTTAAGCTTTGTGCCCAGGCGCGCATTTCGGTTTCATTATTGAGCATTGCATCGTCTAAGCTCGGCACTCGTAGCAAGGCATGAGTGACATCTGGTGGATACTTACGGCTGGAGGGCGCCAAATCATCAAGCAAACGTTGGAAGTCCCCTACCAATGACTCAAGCGCTTCGCCTTGAATGCCGGGAGCCTCTGGATTTACGAACAGTTGCGCATCTTGCAGGGCGAGTTCTAAAAAGTATCCGTTCAGCTCATCGTCGTCCTTTACGTATCGCTCCTGGCGATTCTTCTTCACTTTGTACAATGGAGGCTGAGCGATGAATACATGGCCGCGCTCCAACAATTCTGGCATTTGCCGAAAAAAGAACGTCAGCAGAAGGGTGCGGATATGCGACCCATCAACGTCAGCATCGGTCATGATGACTATGCTGTTGTAACGCAGCTTTTCTACGTCAAACTCCTGCTTACCAATACCACAGCCCAAGGCAGTGACGAGATTGCCGATTTCTTGGGAGGACAACATTTTGTCAAATCGCGCACGCTCAACATTCAGGATTTTGCCCCGTAAAGGCAAAATAGCCTGGGTGCGGCGATCTCTACCCTGTTTCGCTGAACCACCCGCCGAATCGCCCTCAACCAGAAATAGCTCGGACAACACAGGGTCTTTTTCTTGGCAATCCGCCAATTTACCGGGTAAACCAGCGATATCCAGGGCTCCCTTACGCCGGGTCATGTCGCGCGCCTTTCTCGCAGCCTCTCGCGCTCGCGCTGCATCGATCATTTTGCCAACCACAGCTTTTGCATCTTGCGGATGCTCATCTAAGAACTCCCCAAAGAAACGATACAACTCTTGTTCTACAGCGGTTTTCACCTCACTAGAAACCAGCTTGTCCTTAGTTTGGGAAGAAAATTTGGGATCAGGCACTTTGACGGAAATTACAGCGGTTAACCCTTCTCTTGCATCATCACCCGTGGTGCTGACCTGGGCTTTTTTGAGCATATTTTCTCGCTCAATGTAAGTATTCAGCGTACGCGTTAACGCCGCCCTGAAACCCGCCAAGTGGGTGCCACCATCACCTTGGGGAATGTTGTTGGTGTAGGTGTGAACTTGTTCTTGGAACGTATCATTCCATTGCATGGCGATCTCGACGCCAATACCGTCCTCGCGGTCTATAGAAAAATGAAAAACATCGTTTAATGGTGTTTTATTTTGATTCAGGAACTCAACAAAGGCGCTGAGGCCACCTTCGTATAAGAAAACATCTTCTTTACCCGTTTTTTCATCGTTCAGGTGAATCGCTACCCCAGAATTCAAAAACGCCAGCTCCCGCAAGCGCTTAGCGAGTATTTCGTATTGGAATCGGATGTTGTGAAACGTTTCTGGGGATGGGCGAAAGTAGCACTCCGTGCCTCTTTCTTCGGTTTCACCTACCTCTTTCAACGGCGCAACTGGCACACCGTGATGGTATTCCTGTTGATATACCTTGTTTTCTCGTCTCACCGTGAGCTTGAAGACATCGGACAGCGCGTTAACCACCGAGACGCCTACACCATGCAAACCACCAGAGACCTTATAGGCGTTGTCGTCGAATTTACCCCCAGCATGAAGCGTGGTCATGATCACTTCTGCAGCACTGACGTTTTCTTCCGCGTGTATGTCGACTGGAATTCCACGACCGTTGTCTCGCACGGTAATTGCTTCTTCTGGGTGCACTGTTACGTAAACGGTGTCGCAATGCCCAGCAAGCGCCTCGTCTATGGAGTTATCAACTAACTCCTGCACCATATGGTGCAGTCCTGTTCCGTCTTCGGTGTCGCCGATGTACATACCAGGCCGCTTGCGCACGGCGTCGAGGCCTTTTAGCACCTTGATGCTGTCGGAATCGTAACTTTTATCTTCACTCATGCTGTGTCCTTGAGTTTCCTTCGCCACCAACCTTGTGCCCTAGGTCATTGCAGCATCAATCAAATTTTAAAACGTTGACGGTTCCTTGTTCCACGTGGAACACCCTAATTCTGTCTGCAGATAACACGCTCAGAGCTTCTGGCAACGATTCTGTGGCTGTTGCTACAACCTGACTGCCTATCCCAGCCAAAACCTGTAACAAATTCACACGATGCTCTCTGTCGAACTCTGCCCCAATGTCATCGATCAACACCAGCGACGGTCGCTGATGCTTGTCCGCCATGAGCGACGCCTGCGCCAAAGCCGCCGCGCTGGCAATAGCTTTTCCTTGGCCTCTTGACGCCGTTTCGCTGGCGGAGGCTTCGTCCATGCGAATAATTAAGTCCGCCCTGTGTGGCCCGAGTTGGGTGCTGCCTGATTTTACCTCGCGCTGGAGCGCTTCGGTCATTTTTTTACGCGTGTCCGCAAGATTTTTCTCATAGCCGCCAACGTTGTATTCAAAGTGACACGACAGTTTTGAATCCAAACGTTCTAACACCCACGAGAAATGATGTGCGAAGTCTTTAAGATATTCTTCTCGAAGCTCGTTAATCAGGTGTCCCGTCTCGGTAATGAGAGCTAGCCAGGGATCATCTTCAGTCTGCACAGTGCCAGCCTGTCTAAGCCATGCATTACGTTGTTTCAGCAACTTTCTATACCGCCTAGCGGTTTCAACGTAATTTTGTTTCACGTGGAACAAGCCCCAGTCAATAAACTCCCGCCTTGTCCCCGGTCCACCAAAAACGAAATCCCCAACGCTTGGCAATAAGAGTTGTATTGGCAAGTACGCAGCAAGGGTCGCAGCACTCCTCGATGCCTCGCCATCCAACCGCAACCTACGCGGCCCAACCACTGGCTTTTCGATTCCTAAGGTGTGTCGAATACCCTCCCGACTTCGGACCTCGGCCCTAGCACGCAACAGTCCTTTACCCTTTTGCACCACATTAACCGGGCGAGATGATCGAAAAGACTTGCCTCGAGCAAGCAGGTGGATTGCCTCTAATACCGTGGTTTTTCCTGCACCATTAGCGCCGACTAAAAGGTTCAAGCCATCAACGAACTCGAGCCGCGCTGACGTCAAGTTCCTGAATTGCTCTAGCTCTATGGCGTTAAGCAACAATGGTTGGCACGATGGGCTGTTATAGCCTCATGGGCATAACAACGTACACCGCGTCATCGGACCCAGAGGCCTCCAAAAGCGCGGAACTGTTTGCGTCAGACAGTGACAGTTTCACCTGGTCATCCGCAATCACCCCGAGGACATCCAACAGGTAGCTAACATTGAATCCAATTTCCAACTCATTGCCGTTGAACTCTACAGGTACGATTTCTTCAGCCTCTTCCTGTTCTGGGTTATTAGCCTGTATGGTCAGCTGCTCCGAAGCAATCGTCAGTCGCACACCGCGATATTTCTCGTTTGAGAGGATCGACGCCCGCTGGAACCCCTGGCGCAGGGTGTCACGGTCTCCAACAAGGGTGCGTGACGCATCTTTTGGAACCACTTTGTCGTAATCTGGAAATTGCCCATCTACCAGCTTAGTCGTAAGAGTGTATGCCCCTTTACTCACTCTTAGGTGATTAGTCCCTAACTGGATTCGAATGTCTTCATCTTCTTCGTCAAGCAAACGACCTAGCTCTAGAACGGCTTTTCTTGGCACGATAGCTTGCCTACGCTCTGCGATGGGAGACTCTAGCGAGCAGCCCTTGGTGCTCAGGGCTAAACGATGGCCATCGGTAGCGACTGTTCGCAAATGATCTTCTGTAACCTCAAAAAGCATGCCGTTCAGAAAATACCGCACGTCCTGTTGCGCCATAGCAAAGCCCACGCCGTCAATAAGCATGCGCAAATCCGCTTGCGCTACAGACACCACCACGTCTGTTTCACCGCCTTCAATTTTTGGAAAATCTACCGCTGGCAGCGTAGCAAGGGTAAAACGGCTTCTTCCACTTCGCACCGTCGCGCGGTCGCCCTCCACACTGAGCGTGACATCAGAACCCTCTGGTAAGGCTCTCCAGATATCTGCGAGTTTCCTAGCCGGTATCGTTATCTCGCCAGGTTGTTCGACATCGACGTCGGTGTGAGCAACTATTTCTACTTCAAGGTCTGTTCCAGTAAGTGCGACACCCGTTTCGTTGGCTTTTATGAGCAGATTGGCAAGCACAGGTAGCGTTTGACGTCGCTCTACCACACCTGTCGCCAGCTGCAGCGCTTTTAACAACCGATCCCGAGCAATAGTGAATTTCATAGCAACCTCTAGCCTGCAAGTAATCGCGTCAGATTTTTATAGTCCTCTGCTACATCTGCAGTCGTTCCACGAAGTTCTTCGATCTTACGACATGCATGTAGCACGGTTGTGTGATCCCGCCCACCAAAAGCGTCGCCCACCTCTGGCAACGAATGATTCGTAAGCTCTTTTGCAAGCGCCATCGCAATTTGCCTTGGCCGAGCGATAGATCGACTTCGTCGCTTCGACAACATATCCGCCATCTTAATGTTGAAGTACTCAGCGACAGTGCGCTGAATGTTGTCGATTGAAATCTGTCGATCCTGTATCGCAAACAAATCTCTTAAGGCGCGCTTAACTTGATCCACAGAAATCCTGCTGCCAGTAAAGCGTGCATTAGCAATAACTCGTCGCAATGCACCCTCCAGCTCACGAACGTTAGAACGTATTCGCTCTGCAATAAAAAAGGCGACGCCTTGATCCAACTCTATTTGTTCCGCTTCTGCCTTCTTCATCAAGATCGCTACTCGAGTTTCTAGATCTGGTGCTTCCACCTCGACCGTCAAACCATAAACGAAGCGTGACTTTAATCGTTCTTCCAAACCATCAATTTCTCTCGGGTACTTGTCGCTGGTCAGTACCATCTGATGGCCCCTTTCCAGTAAGGCATTAAAGACATGGAAGAATTCTTCTTGGGACCGAAGTTTTTTCGCAA
>CACFGV010000040.1 GCA_902565895.1 K189A clade bacterium | reverse complement strand
ACATGATGGGAAGTGGGTTGGCGCCGGATCTCCGTCGACCCTCAGCAAGCGTGAGCGCGAGACAGTAATGAACGCTTCACCTGAGTTGTAAATATCCTGGGATCCCTCGCCTAACCGCTGGTTGAGCAATGCGCGATTGGTTGCCTTGGAATGAGTGCCTTTATTGTTGGAACAAATGGCACGTCAGCGTGGTGGCATTAACCGCCGTCGCTACTGGTGCCTGATTCCCGCAAATGGGCATGGCATCCTTACAGCGGGTGTGAAATGTGCAGCCCTTGGGCGGTGATCTTAAACTGGGAATTTCGCCCACTATCAATTGCTCGGCACGCTGGGCTTCCAGCTCTGGATCCGCTTCAGGCACAGCACCTAACAGCGCCTTGGTATAGGGGTGCTTGGGCGTTTTGAACAAAGTATCTCGGTCAGCTTCCTCGACAATCTTCCCCAAATACATCACGGCGACGCGATTGCTGATGTGCCGAACAACAGACAAATCATGAGCAATGAAGAGATACGTGAGTCCGAGGCGTTCCTGCAATTCCATCAATAGATTTATGACTTGAGCCTGAATCGAAACGTCCAGCGCCGATACCGGCTCATCGCAGATGATTAGTTCGGGCTCCAGCGCAAGCGCCCGCGCAATGCAGATTCGCTGACGCTGTCCGCCTGAGAACTCATGTGGGTATCGCTCACTCATCTCATCAAGCAGGCCTACCGTTTTCATTAAATATTTAATTCTCGCCCTGTACTGCTCTCGGTCCCCCGCCATGCCGTGGACTCGCAAGGGTTCGCCTATGATTGCACCCACCTTCATTCTAGGATTCAGAGAGCCGAAAGGATCTTGATAGACCATTTGCATTTTTCGCCTGATACGGCGCATTTGCGCCCCGGTGTAGCCGGTAATATTTTCACCGTCGAACGTAATCTGCCCTGACAGAATCGATTGCATACCCAGAACAGAGAGGGCTGTAGTTGATTTCCCGCAACCGCTCTCGCCGACCAAGCTAAACGTCTCGCCTCGCTTGATGTGAAATGACACCCCATCTACCGCAGCAATGGACCCCACTTGGCGCTTAAGCAATCCCTCGGTTATTGGGAAGTGAACCTTTAAGTCTGCGACCTCTAGAATATTGGCGTCATTCATAACCGAAACAGGCTCGTTGGTGATTGGTCGCGATAGCGGTCAGCGGCGGTTTGCTCGCTGTACACGCTTCGTGGGCATAGGGACATCTGGGGTGAAAAGCACACCCCGAAGGTAAATCCGACAAATCAGGCGGCTGCCCTTCTATGGTATGCAGTCTGCTGCCGGGATCTCCGTCAAGCTTGGGTATCGAGTCCATCAGCCCTTTGGTGTAGGGATGTCTTGGGTTTTTATAAAGATCTAAGGCGCTCGCAGTTTCGACGACCCTGCCTCCGTACATCACCGCTACTTTGTCTGCATAGCGTGCTACCACTCCAAGATCGTGAGTGATGAGAATCAACGACGAGCCTAATTCTTTGGTCAGGTTTTTCAGTAGCGAGAGAATTTGCGCTTGAACCGTAACGTCGAGTGCGGTGGTAGGCTCATCTGCGATGATTAACTTAGGTTGACACGCTAAGGCCATGGCAATCATCACCCGCTGACGCATTCCCCCTGAGAACTGGTGGGGATAATCCTCCAGTCGTTGTGCGGCGTCGGGAATGGCGACTTTCGCCAACAACTCACCAGCCTCGGCGAAAGCCTCAGGCCAAGACTTCTTGTGATGTAGCCATATCGGTTCTGCGACCTGAGTACCGATGGTCAGTACCGGATTCAACGACGACATTGGCTCTTGAAAGATGAATGCAATTTGATTGCCTCGGATTTCGCGCAACCGTGCGGCAGACACCCGGGTCAAATCTTCCCCTTGAAACTCGATCGAACCGCCCTTCACCTGACCGGCATCACCCAGCAAACCAAGAATGCTAAGCGCCGTGACGCTTTTCCCAGAGCCGCTCTCGCCGACGATGGCCAACGTCTCGCCGGCAGCAAGTTCCAATGAGACACCATCCAGTGCTTGGACGCGGCCGCGCTCAGTAGCAAAAGTGACCGACAGGTCGGAGATCGTTAACAACGGCTCCATCATTCGAATCCCATTTGTTTTTTCATTTCTTGATCAATCCAGATTCGAGCGTAAATCGGCCAAGGCCGCACCGCGCCAGCGCGTAATTCACCGCCATAGTTTTTAACCCAAGGCCACCAGGCCGTGTGCACGTAGGGTATCGGCAGCCAGACATAGGGCGCTTGCTCAAGGATTTCCCGCGTTAAACCTCTAAGCATATTGATCCGCTCTTCCTCATCCCGCGTTAGATGCAGAATGCGAACTTTCTCATCGAATGCCGGATCGGTATATTGGGACGGGTTCCAAGTTTGGCCAGTGACAAAACTCTTACGAATGGTGGTCATGGGGTTAACGTGTCCGCTGGACAAAAGATAAGCAGGACCGTGAGTTTTTGTTGTCATCGCGGATAAGAAGGACGCGTATTCCATCGGTCGAATGTTGGCTTTTAATCCAACTTTGGAAAAGTAGCTTTCAAGCAGTGGAACCAAATCCATATGCGATGGTGAGCAGGAGCAAACCTGCATCTCAAAAGCGAATCCTTCGGGAACGCCAGCCTCTTTTAACAGTCTTCGCGCCTCCTCGGGATCATAAGAGAACAACTGCTGCACGGATTCCGGCATGTCCTCAAGAGGCTCAAAGTAAGCACCGAACTCCGGGTGTTGAGGGTATGCCATCAGCTCTGCGTGGCCACCGTAAAAGTGCTTCACGATCTCCTGCTGATTCACAGCAAGATTTAACGCACGACGTACTCGCAAATCATCAAACGGTTTTTGGTCAACACGCAACGCAATAAACTGCCCGCTTGTGGCCAACCAACGATTCCACTGGAGTTCCGGGGTGGTTTCTTTCAGGTGATCAACAGCGATCCATCGGATCGCTTCTAAGATGTCGAGCTGACCAGTACGCAGGGCCGTTAGATAGGTCGCCTCATCCTTAATAATGCGATAGATCACTTTGTCGACGAAGGGTAGCGGATGTCGACTGCCTCCGACGAGCGCAGAGTCCCAATATTGTTCATTTTTCTTATAGATTTGCGCGTTGGCCTGGACATAGCGCTCCAGTGCAAAGGGCCCTGTGCCAGTGACATTTTGCCAACGCTTTCGATCTACCTTTTCCATCTCGCGTGGGCTGATCCCTGAATAATAACCATAGCCAAAACGGTAGGGCCACTCAGCGTTGTATTGGTTGAGGTGAAAAACCACAGTATGTTCGTCTCGCGCCTCGAGCCTTTCAATGTGATCAAAGTAGGTCGGGATACGTTTGGGACTGTCATTAACTAAGTCGTAGGAATAGATCACGTCATCGGCAACGAACTCCCGTGCCTCCATGATCCCAGGCTTGGCAGGAAAGATGACACCTTCTCGAAGCTTGACCACCAATGTTAGAGGGTCCTCCCAGTACCAACTCTCTGCTAATTCGCCACGCATCGAGTCTGTTGGAAGATATGCGTCTGCAACGAATGCATAGGGACCACCGTTGCGTATGCTCTTGGTCAAATCGCCGGCAAACAACTGCTCCCGCGCACTTCCATGATCGTGGTTACTCTTCCAGGTCCAGTCGGCAGGGTCCCAGGACAATGGCGACAGGGTCACACTTACCGTTCCAACATTCAGCTCCCCGCCATAAGTTGGGTCCTCTGCCCAGCTGGTAAAACTGAGACAAAACACCAGCGTCGCCAGCAGAAATCGCATCATCTTCCTCGCATCCTTGGATCTAGCATGTCTCTAAGCGCGTCTCCATAGACGTTGATCGCATAGACAACAACGGTAAGCGCAAGTCCTGGTGCTAACGCGAGCCAAGGCCCAACATACATATACGTTCTACCGCCACCGCTGAGCATGCTGCCCCAAGTCGGTACCGGTGGTGGAATGCCTAAACCAAGAAAAGACAAGCCCGCTTCTGCCAAGATCACCGCGCCGACCCGTGTTGTGAAAAGTACGATCACCACCGGCATGACATTAGGCAGCACATGAAACCAAAGTATGTGCAACGTGTTAGCGCCCATAGACTGTGCCGCATGGGTATACATGTTTTCTCGTACGGCTATGGTCGAGCCACGAATGATTCGCGATCCGGCGATGCCGTACAGACAGCCAAGAATAACGACGATTTGGTTCACACCCGGCCCAACAATCGAAACCACTACGATCAGTAGAACCAGGTCGGGAAAGGTCATCCAGGCGTCTACGAAACGTTGTATGAGCATATCTGCTTTCCCGCCGAAGTAGCCGGTTAGCACGCCCAGGACAATAGAGATCACTGTGGCCAGGCCCGCTGCCAGAAAGCCAATGATCACCGACTGTTGTGCGCCATAGAGGATCCGCGAAAACACATCTCGCCCAATGTGATCAGTACCCATCCAATGCGCTAACGAAGGCGCTTCTAGCACCCGAAGCATGTCCGTATCGTTCATGCCATAGGGCGCTAGGAAATCGGCAAATGCACCGCAGAAAAGAAACAGAGCAAATATAAAGCCCCCGACGCCACCCAAGGGTTTGGTGCGGAGCATCTTACGATGAAAGGCTAGCAGCGATGTTGCGTTAGTAGTTTGCGCGGTGATTTCACTCATGCTTCAGTGCCTTACCTTGGGGTCTAAGAAGCCGTAGGTGAGATCAACAACCAGGTTAATGACTAAGATTGATAAACCGACCACCAAAAACACGCCTGTGACCACTGGATAGTCTCGTTGGAATACGGCTTCAAGCAGCATAAGACCCATACCGGGTACTACAAAAATCTGTTCCAGAATTACTGCGCCGCCAATCAACAGCGGCGCTTGTAAGCCAATGAGCGTGACCACAGGAATCAAACAATTACGTAGCGCATGCCTAAAGACGATGAGATTTTCTTTAAGCCCCTTGGCTCGCGCGGTGCGAATATAGTCCTGCCGCAGCACCTCCAACATCATCGTGCGTGTCATGCGCATGGTCACTGCAGATAAGGACAGGCCAAGTAGCACCGCGGGCACCATCATGTGCATGAGATTGCCGATGGGGTCTTCAAAAAAAGGCGTGTATTGCAGCGGTGGCGCCCATCGCCACCAAACTGAGGGGAACACCATTACCAACGTACCAAGCCAGAAACTCGGTATGGCCAACATCAGCAGCGAAAAGGATCGAGTGACGTAATCGCCCACGGTATCTTGTTTCATGGCCGAATAAATGCCGATCGGGATCGCGACCGTTAAGGCCACAATCAGCGCCAACAACCCCAATTCAAACGTGATCGGTAGGGTAAGGGACAATTGCTCGGCGACTGACGTGTTCTGCCACAAGGAGTAACCGAAGTCGCCCTGAGTAATATTTAATATCCAGACGAAGTATTGCTCGTAGATGGGTTTATCAAGGCCAAGTGCAGCCTCAAGCACAGCTCGGTCGGTACCTGTGGAAATATCGTTCTGCGCCAACATAAGGTCCACCACGTCACCCGGAATAAGACGGATAGATGCGAACACAATTACGCTGGTAAAAAGAAGTGTCGGAATGACAGCGAGTAGACGCCGCAAAATAAACGCTTGCACTTACCTTAGCCCCCCTCCTCTGTGCCGTTTATTTTCTACTTTAGAAAGAAAAGATAAACAACATTGAAAATTGTTTTTGCACTCTTGCCAATTTTTCCTTCTTTTTTAGCCCACCTTTACTGGCGACCGTACCCGAGCACTGGGGCTACAGTCATCTAGCAAATTTTTCTCACCGACAATCCCTCTGCAGCTGCAATTGCTTTTCCCGGGCAATGATTAAGGTTTGTAGATGCATCAGTGGTTGGTATGCGTAAACCATTGCAATAACTTTTAGGAGACTCCAGGCCATATCGACTGGCCTAGAGTGGCGGCATCTGAGGGGGCCCCACACCTGAGCAGAAGATGTCCGCTCAGTGGCAACCTGGCCTAGTCGGCGAAACCAAGGAAAACTGCGGCTTCGTCAACGCTCTTACGTTCAGACACCACGGCGTTGGCAGGAAAACTGTCGTCAGGCCACCCAAGTGCAACCGCCTTCATGATGACCTGATCGTCTGAGATCTTGGCATGCTCGCGCACTACCGGCGACTGCATAATGCCCTGACTGTTGATCACCGCGCCTAAGCCCCTGGACCAAGCAGCGTTGACTAACGCAGTCGTCACCGCCCCACAGTCAAAAGCCGTATCGTCACTGTCGGCCAGCACAGCGTCGTAGGTAATGATCACGCACACTGGCGCATCAAACTGGCGAAAACCGCGCAGCACCCAATCCTGTCGTTTTTCTTTATCGTCTCGCGCGATGTCCATTGCTGCGAACAATTGTTTTGCAACGCCAACTTGTCGATCTCTATGTTGCCCGGTAAAAGGCTGGCCAATGCGGAACTCTCGGGAGTGCGGAACGCCCGCTAAATTGCGCTCGGTGTTGCCGGCCCGAATAAGATCCAAGGTTTCACCAGATACCACAGTGAAATTCCATGGTTGCGTATTCATTGAAGAAGGAGAGCGCATAGCAAGAGCCAGAATTTCTTTGATCAGCGCTTTCGGCACAGGTTTATCTTTGTAACCGCGGATACTACGACGCCCCAAAACTACTTCATCAAACTGCACTGTTTTTTCTCCCCATATTTGTTTAAACGCTGATCAGGCTCACAGCCTGCAATCAGAACCAGTGTGTCTCTTAAGGCCAAGTCTAGCAGGCGCAGTGACCACTTCAGCACCACGATTGCGATAAATTAGCCAAGGGCCACAGGATCAGCGAGGCGCGAAATGGTTTACTGGCAACGTGCCGCCCAACAATCGACTTCAATAATGAATCTTACAGCGCTTTAATAGCCTGGGCGTTTTGCACGGCAACCGAGCATAGGACAGTGACCGACTTGGGCACGACCGTGCGCATAATTACCAAACCCCTGGCAATTCTAATAGGGCGAAAAAATGACACACAGCAGCAGCGAGTACTTTCGAATCTATGGCGGCCCCGCTTCTCCGTATTCACTGAAGCTGCGTGCGGTTTGTAGATATCGGCGGATTCCACATCTATGGCTGGTGCCGCAATCGCGTTTCGACGGCTCGGGCGCGTTAGGCCAAGGCGATCTGGATTCGCCCCTACATCAGGCGGCAAAAGGCATGGTGCCGGTCGTCCAATACCCCGACAAGACGTTTAAAGCCGACTCTACACCGATTATGACGGAGCTTGAGACCCTTTACCCGGACCGGTCGATCGTTCCACCCCACCCCGGCATCGCGTTTATCGCTAGTCTAATAGAAGACATGACCGATGAGGGTTTGCCATTTCCGATGTTCTACTTTCGGTGGACCACCGATGCGGAATGGTGTGGTCGCAGACAAATGATCGGATGGAACGGGCCCCTGACCGATGCAGAGCTGACTAAATTGTCTAAAGCCTTCATACAGAGGCAGCAGGCGCAACTAGGCGCAGCGGCGCAAATACCCAGAGAGGCAGTGCAGAAACCTTTTGAAGACCTACTGCACGCTTTGGAGACCAGCTTAAAAAAATCGTTCTTCTTCTTCGGCACTCGACCTTCCTTTGCAGAATTCGGCCTGTATGGGCAACTGTCGCAATATGTTGTCGATCCCTTCGTATCAAACTTAACTAAGACGTTAGCGGTGCGCGTTTTCCAATGGACACAACTGCTTGATGATGCATCAGGCCTGGACGGCGAATGGGCGGATCCACACACCTGTCTAACAGACGAACTGGCAAGCGTAGTCAGCACGCTCGCGCCTCCGTATTTCGCTTTACAGGACCGGGCAAAAGAAACCCACGGTCGCAGTGACCTTACCGGCGAGCTAAGAGGGCCAGGCTATCGCCTCAAATGTCTGCTGTCTTTGAAACACGCGTTGGCGGAATTGTCCGACGATGACAGAGCATTCATCCGACCCTTTCTGCTGTCTACAGGGTGCTGGGATGAGCTGCAATTTGAGCCAGGCGAAGAATCGAGGGTTGCACCGGTGCTACCGCAGTAACATTCAAGCGCCAATCTCCCCCTGTGGTCATGCCCGGGCGATACAGCTTGTCACTATTGCGCGTCGGTGTCGTCAGTCTACGAGTTCATTGCGACCGCTTTGGGCACGATAGCTAAGCCACCAATGCAGTATTTCTTCTTCCACGCGAGTGAGTGGGCTATGGCCGGGTGACTTAAACGGATCAGCGCCAACCCCAGTGACGATGGCCGCAATCCCGTCTCGCGAGACCGGATCATAAAGCGCAAAACTGAAAACGCCATAAGCTCTGCCAAGATGGCCGAGAAGCAAGGTCGGCGAATCCTCAAAACCCCATTCACCCATGTTGATTCGATGGATCGAGAGACCATAACTTGTCATGAGGCCGTCTCGGGGACCTCCAGGCTCGGCTTCTCCCGAGCTGACGCCGTTGCCGCCGTGGCTATCCAGCGTCCAAACCGACGACAACAATGCCTTCACTGAGCTGGCTTCAAGCACGCTAGTGCCGTTTACCGATCCACCGTTCGCCAATATCTTTAACAGCATCAACAAATCTGATGTGCTCGCTCGCAGTCCGCCTTGAGGCGAAAACAGAGTCGCATTACTGCCTAATACATACTCATCCAGAAACTTGCTCCCCCTAGGGTGTGTATGCATACCGTAGAAACAGGATACTTCTGCGCCATCTACTTGCGGCCGCCAAGGGCCCGTAGTGTCCCAACGACCCTCTGCATTTCTCTTGCGGTAGGTCGTTGCAAGTAGCGCTGGCGGTATATCGCAGGGATTAAAACCGGCAATGAGTCCTAGCGGCGCGAAGATGCGCGCCGTCATGAAAAGATCAAATCTTTGCTGGGATACTTTTTCTATAACTGCCGCAAGCAGACCGAAGTTTAAGTTCGCATATTTAAAGTGCTCACCGGGTCGCTCTTGAGGGTCCGCTGCCCAGTGTGCGCCTCGGTCCCAAAGTGCAGTATTTGGATCGAAAAAATCTCGCAGATTCCCCGCACCGGCGGCTATGAAATACTGATCTCCGTCTCGGACCGAAGAAGTATGAGAAAGCAATGAGCGAACAGTAATGGGCGACAGTGGAAAATTAGGATTCCGTAACGTCCAGCCAAGAAGGTCAGATACATCATCGTCTAGCGCAAAATGCCCGTCTTCCACCAACGTTAAGATCGCGATGGCGACAGCCACTTTCGATATGGACGCGACTCGAATACGGTGTTCAGACCCTAACGGCAAAATGCCGTGTTCGTCTTCTTTTGCCATGCCAAAGGCGAAGTGATCAGCCGTTTCCCCGGCTTGCATAGTACTCACTTGCAAACCGCTGAGCTGAGGGGTCGTAGGGGTGCCCTGCAAAAGCTTCCGCAACGCGTTGTCGCCCCAGGCGGGACAACAAACAACCCATAAGAAAAACCAAACTCCAGTAATTTTCAGCACGCTCAATAATCCAACCCTCAGTACTCGGCATCAACCTGTGCCTTTTCCCAGTGTTTGTTTGCCTTTTTTCCTAGCTCTTTTCCCTTTCGCTTTTTATCTTTTCGCCTCTTTGTCTTTTTTCCTTGCGCCTTTCCTTTTTTACCTTTGCCCTTGCTCTCTGTGCCCTCGTTCCCTTTGTCTTGGTTGCATTTTTATTGTTCATCGCGACTTGCCAATGGCTGAGGGTTGTATCGATAGACTTTAGAGGTCTGCAACTTTATTTTTCTCGATCATTTCAAAATCGATGTTCGCGCCTAATCCAGGCCCTTGGAATGCGTGCACCAGTCCATCTTTATCCACTTCAATATCTTCTATTAGACCTTGTTTTTGCACCTCATCTGGAAGTAAAACCTCAAAGTACTCACAGTTTGCGATCGCCATAATCAGGTGCAAATTCGCTACGTTATTGAGGGAATTTCCCCCATGGTGCACTTCGTAATTCATTTGAAAAGCCTCGGCCATGTGCGCTGTTTTCAAACAGGAGGTCAGTCCACCTTTTATCGCCACGTCGCCGCGCAAGTAATCTGTCGCTCGCTCCATCACCCAAGGTGCGTAAGAGGTCGGCCCAGTGCTTGGCATTTCAGTCGCCATAATTGGGATCTGCAAAACCTGCTTGAGCTTTACGTAGCCATATAGATCGTCGTATTGAAGCGGGTCTTCATACCAGTAAAAACCAAGCGCCTCGGCTGCACGCCCGACTCTTAACGCAGCGGGGTAGTCGTAGGACCATGTGGAATCGAGCATAAGCCGGTAGTCGTCGCCCACTGCTTTGCGAACCGCTTCGCAGATTTTGATGTCACGCTCTGGAATTGCAGGTGGGTGTATTTTGTAGGCCTGCCATCCGGCCTCCTTGTACCGCACAGCTTCGTCCGCATACTCTTCTATCGATTCAAAAACCGCCGAGCTCGCATAAGCGGGTACCGATTTTCTGTAGGTACCCATCAATTGATGGATCGGCACATTAGCGGCCTTACCTGCGAGATCCCAAAGCGCCACATCGAGCGCGCCAATCACTCGCATCACGCCACCCATGGCCCATCCAGACATCGAGCGCCAAATACGTTCTCGTGCTAACGGATCTTGGCCTACCAACATCGGTTTAAACCGCTCAACGATGAGTTTTGCATCATTCCCCAGGGCACTCAGTGCAGAACCCAAAAAGGCGTGCCCTTCAATTCCTGTATCGGTCTGAATACGCACCAGACCCATGTGCGTTGAACGGCTACCAGAACTTTTGACCTTCAAGGTGTAACGGGTTGGTGGAATATCGCGCCATTCCCAAACTGTGACTTTTACATCTGAAATTCGCATGCCTTACTCCTTTTAAGTATTCACAGGTTCCTTACCCGCTAAATTGTCTTTTGCACTGCACGAATTCGTTCCGATAGTTCGGATGCCAGCGCGTCATCCTCTGCACTCGTTCGGCCAACACCGGATTCTCTGTACAGCCAGCGCATTGACTCGGCAAACAGGGCCCCGCCATGGCGCCTATTATGTCCACCGGTACCAAATTCAAATCGATAGTCGTAACCCGCAAACTCGAGTGCTGCTGCCATCTGTTGATTGGCCATCGGCCAATTACCTAGAGGTATATCGACATCTCCTGCGCCGGACTGCAGAAATACCTTTATCGGCTTGCGCGCTTCATTGCGAACTAACAATGGGTATTCGTGGCCGCCACTGATGTTAACGAACGAACCACAATGACTGATTACCTTGCCAAAACTCTCTGGTCGCTGCCATGCCATGTTGAACGCGCAGATCCCGCCACTGCTGATGCCCATGGCGACCCGCTGTGCGGGATCTTTGGAAAACCTCAGATCAAATTTGCGCTCCACTATCGGCAGAACCTCATCTTCGATCATTGTCACATAGCTATCATTCATTGCGTCGTATTCGAGATTCCTCTGTCTGGGCTCACTTTCGGATTGTCCCGGATCTATGAACACACCTACAGTGGGCGGTATCTCGCCACGGTGCATCAGTGAATCCAGTACCTGGATCGCGCGCACAGCACCTTCGCTGTCTACGTAGTCTTTACCATCCTGGCAAACCAACAGACCGAGATCGCCACCTATTTTTGCTGGCATTGAAATGCGAATGTCACGTTTTGTATCAGGGTAGATCCGCGACTCATCCCAATCACGAATGTGGACAAGGGTGGAACTAGCCACATCGGCAGACGGATAGGCTTCGGCACAAGGATGATAACCAGCATCACCGGCTACATCTAATGACAGCAATATTTCCGCATTAAGTCGCCCGTTAACTGCTTCTGGATGGGACACTTCTTCCTCCGTCTACTCGCCTTCTGCGACCCGCTTTGCCTCAAGTTTTTGCAGAATCTCACGATGTGTATCCTTGTCTAGCTGATAGAGCGTCATGAACCAGATAGCCAGCAGATAGAGGACGAGATACACCGGCCCATTAAGGAACAACAAACCCGTTAGTGTTTCCTGGGCGAGAACGCCTGGTTCGGCATCGGTCGGAAAATTGATGAACTCCAAGCCAAA
>CACFGV010000039.1 GCA_902565895.1 K189A clade bacterium | reverse complement strand
ACAAAGGGTGAGCGAGGGTCATTGGGCACTGCGTTTTTGTTCACGGTGATATTCGCCCGCCCTAACGCCGCGTCAGCAGCCTTGCCTGTGATGTCTTTGTCTACGAGATCCAATAGCAACAGATGGTTGTCGGTACCACCCGACACCACAGAATATCCTCGCGCGATAAGACCAGCGGCTATGGTGCGCGCATTGGCGAGGGTTTGCGCCTGATAGGTTTTAAATTCTTCTTGCATCGCCTCTTTAAAACAAATGGCCTTGGCTGCAATGACGTGCATTAACGGCCCACCCTGACTACCGGGAAACAGCGCTGAGTTCAGTTTCTTTTCGACCTCAGGATTGGCGCGAGCAAGGATAATGCCGCCACGTGGGCCACCCAAGGTCTTGTGCGTAGTAGAGGTAACAACGTCTGCATAAGGGACCGGGTTAGGGTATTCACCCGCTGCAACAAGACCCGCAATGTGCGCCATGTCTACCAGCAGATAAGCCCCCACTGAATCGGCGATGTCGCGGAACCGCTGCCAGTCCAAAACTCGTGAGTAGGCCGAAAAACCCGCTAGGATCATTTTCGGCTGATGTTCTCGGGCCAGACGGGCAACGTCATCGTAGTCCACTGCACCGGTTTCATTGTTGATGCCATATTGAACCGCGTTGTACAGCTTGCCGGAAAAATTCACCCCAGCGCCATGGGTCAGGTGGCCGCCATCCGCCAGACTCATCCCTAGTACCGTATCACCGCCTTCGAGCAACCCAAGATAAACCGCCGCATTCGCTTGGGAACCAGAATGGGGTTGCACGTTTGCATAGTCCGCACCAAACAATGCTTTGGCACGCTCTATGGCGAGCACTTCAACTTGGTCTACGTATTCGCATCCACCGTAATAACGCTTATGCGGATAGCCCTCGGCGTACTTGTTGGTCAGTACACCCCCTTGGGCTTGCATCACCCTAGGACTGGCGTAATTCTCTGAAGCGATCAGTTCTATATGCTGTTCTTGCCGCAGCGTTTCCGCTTTTATGGCTTCCGCCATCTCGTCATCAAAGCCTGCAATAGATTCGTTGCCTACAAACATTAGCCGTTCACCGAGTTAGGGGTTTTAAGAAGCTGCGCATTGTATCTCAAAGCGGAACATTTCGACGCTGAAAGAATTGCCGGGGCATCGACAATCCCACTCACGTCTAAGTCATTCAATAGCCGCCGACGGCCGCTCCGAATTAAAAAAATTCAGAGTCAGGCCGCATCAAGGTCTTCCTTTAAGGCAACGTTGTCTACTGAAAGGACTCGGTAATCGCTTGATAGGTCGCCACCTGCAGCTCCGATCTCAATGGCCAGGGCGATCCCATCAGTTGGATCATGCTGACCACTACTATTTCTTCGACCGGGTCGATCCAAAACACCGTGCCTGCTGCACCGCCCCAGTTGAACTCACCCGCGCTGCCGATCACACCGGTATAAGCTGGGTTGGTTATAACCCCAAAACCCAAACCGAACCCAACCCCTGAGGTGTTGCCGTCGGTGGTCGGTTGCTCGCCAATGCCGCCCATGCGCATGCTGGGCTTGAGGTGGTTTTGCGTCATGTAGTCGACAGTTTTCGGGCTGAGGATTCTTGTGCTTCCTAAGCTGCCGCCGTTGCGCATCATCTCGGCAAAACGCGCGTAGTCCATGGCTGTGGAGACTAAACCGCCGCCACCTGAAAACAGCCCGACCGACTCGTAATCGTTCATTGCCACGTTTGGTCTCGGTTTGAAGAACATTGCCATGGGGTTATCGGCGGGCACCAGGGCGACGTCCATTAGAGCACCAGTCTGAGGGTTGATCACATGGTTAGGCAAAAATCGCGACATCTTGTATTTAGGCACTTCGAAAAACGTATCGTGCATACCCAACGGCTTGAATATGTTGTCGCGCAAATACTCATCGAAAGGTTGGCCGCTTAAGCGTTGCACCACCAAACCGGTTATATCGACGGCTATGGAGTAGTGATACTCGCGACCGGGCTGAAACTTCAGTGGCAGTTTGGCCACGCGTTGGGCAAATTCGTCCAGGTCTTTGGCGGCCCAAATGTCTGCACGCATATAGGCCTGGTCGACCAAGTCGACTTGCGCTGCGAAACCATAAGACAACCCCGTGGTATGGGTTAGCAGCTGGTGCATGGTCATCGGCGCGTCCTGATCTTCGAGCTGACCGTTCGCGTTGAGCACTTTCACGTCCTTCAACTCTGGAACAAATTTAGCCACCGGATCACTGAGTTGGAACTTGCCTTGCTCGTACAGCTGCATCGCCGCGACCGCGGTAATGGGCTTGGTCATGGAGTAGATACGAAACAGGTCATCTTTTTCTAGTGGACGGTCATCGCTTGCACCTTTTGCACCATGAGCCTGGTAATGCACGACCTTGCCGTTGCGCATCACCAGATTCACCATACCTGCGACCTGCTTATTGTCGATGTATCTATCGCCCAGCGCCGTCATTCTGGCCAACCGGTCCGATGACATTCCTACTTTTTCAGCTTTGGTCGCCGGTAAGTTTTTTGTTGCCTCGGCATGAACCTTGATCGGCGTTAACGCCAGGGCAAGGGCTACCCCAGCTGCGTAGAGACCGTTACGGTAAAAATTTATCGAATGAATCACTGCGTTCCTCCCCGCTTATTCGTCAACTTTAGACTCTGGCAAACAAGCCCGGAATCCGCCGTCTGTATAACACACTCTAAATCCGTGAGTCATTCAGCACAGCGCGAGATTTTGCTAGCAGTACACGCCGTCGTTTTTGTAGTGAAAGCACATTGCGGGTTATACAATAGCTGTCGCGAGCAAATGGCTTTGCAGAGCAGATGAACTACTTCGAATCGAGTCTTTCATCGCCTACACCACTTCCACTCTATAAGCGTTTTAACTATGAGTCAGTATGTCTACACCATGCAGGGCGTTACCAAGACGGTACCCGGCCAGCGCACTATTTTGCAGAACATCCACCTGTCGTTTTTTCCCGGCGCAAAAATTGGCGTACTGGGTCTGAACGGTTCAGGCAAATCCAGTTTGCTGCGCATTATGGCGGGTGTGGATACAGAAATTGAGGGCGAGGCGCGGCCGCAGAAGGACATTCGTATTGGCTACCTGCCACAGGAACCCGCTCTGGATGACGACCTAGACGTGCGCGCAAATGTTGAGCAAGGCGTAGCCGAGACCATGGCGATTCTGAATGAGTACAACGACATTTCTGATCGTTTTGCCGAACCTATGGATGACGACACCATGGCAGAGCTGATTGAACGCCAGGGCGATTTGTCGACACAGATTGACGCCATCGACGGCTGGGAGATTGACCGAACGCTGGATATTGCGGCTGATGCTCTACGCTTACCACCCTGGGACACGCCGGTAAAAAACCTCTCTGGCGGCGAGCGACGGCGCGTGGCGTTGTGCGCATTACTGTTATCTAAACCTGACATGCTGTTGCTGGACGAGCCAACCAACCATTTGGACGCCGCCAGCGTGTCCTGGCTGGAACGCTTCCTAGACGAATACCCTGGCACGGTGGTGGCGGTGACCCACGACCGCTATTTCCTCGACAATGTTGCCGGCTGGATTTTAGAGCTGGACCGAGGCCGCGGCATTCCGTACGAGGGCAACTACACCACCTGGCTAGAGGCGAAAGAACAGCGCCTCGCCAGCGAGGCTTCACAGGAAGAAGCGCGACAAAAGACAATTAAAGCCGAGCTAGAGTGGGTGCGCTCTAACCCAAAAGCACGACAAGCAAAGAGCAAGTCCAGGCTGGCGCGCTTTGACGAATTGGTCGCTGAGCAAACCGAAGCGCGCAACGATACCACCGAGCTGTTTATTCCTACCGGCGAACGCTTGGGCGAAAAGGTCATTGAAATTGAGGGGTTGTCTAAGAGCTTTAACGACCGCCTGCTGATCGACAACTTTAACGCCATTATTCCCCGTGGCGCGATTGTTGGCATCATTGGCGGCAACGGCGCTGGTAAGTCAACGTTCTTCAAAATGCTCACAGGGGCCGAAACACCGGACTCTGGCAGCATTGATATCGGCTCTACAGTAGATATGGCTTATGTCGACCAGAGTCGCGATGACTTGGCTGCGGACAAGACTGTGTGGGAAGAGGTATCGAATAACCAAGACATTATGCGCATTGGTAAGCACGAGATTCCCAGCCGCGCATACGTGGGTCGCTTCAACTTCAAGGGCGCAGATCAACAAAAACAGGTGGGCACACTTTCCGGTGGTGAGCGCAATCGCGTCCACCTAGCAAAACTGCTGCGCAAAGGCGCCAACGTTTTATTGTTGGACGAGCCAACTAACGATCTAGATGTAGAAACATTGCGGGCACTCGAAGAAGCCATGACGACCTTTGCCGGCACTGCTCTGATCATTTCTCACGACCGCTGGTTCCTAGACCGCATCGCGACCCATATCATTGCCTTTGAGGGGGACAGTAATGTTGAGTGGTTCGAGGGCAACTACAGCGACTATGAGGCGGATCGCAAAAAACGTATGGGCGACGCCGCACCAACTCGAGTGCAATACAAACCCATTCATCGGTAGACGGTTACAGCGTAGACACCACCTCAAGTGCCGCGGCCAGGGTTTTAACGCCGTGTACCGTCATGTTGCCAATACGCTCTTTGGGGCGATTGGCGAACGGCACGATGGCGTGTTTGAACCCATGTTTCGATGCTTCACGCAAGCGCTCCTGGCCGTTGGCTACTGGGCGCAGTTCGCCGGTTAGCCCCAGCTCGCCAAATACAATGAGTTCACGCGGCAACACGCGGTCGCGAAATGACCCCAATACCGCAAGCAGCACTGCTAGGTCAGCGCCGGTTTCATTGATACGCACACCGCCAACCGCATTGGCAAATACGTCCTGATCACCGAGCGTAATGCCGCAGTGCCGATGCAGCACGGCCAAGTGCATTGCCAAACGTTGTTGATCCAAACCTACTGCCACGCGCTTCGGATGCCCACCCGCCACGTCATCGACTAGGGCCTGCAGTTCCACCAGCAAAGGTCGGGTGCCTTCCCAGGTGACGGTGGCTATACTGCCCGGTGAATCTACCTCGCCACGTTGCAAAAAAATGGCCGACGGGTTCGCAACCTCTTTCATGCCCAGATCGGTCATGGCGAAAACACCGAGTTCGTTGACCGCGCCAAAGCGATTTTTATGGCCACGCAGGGTGCGATAACGACTGCCTGCTGGACTGTCCAGCATCATGAAACAATCGATCATGTGCTCCAGCACTTTGGGCCCCGCTAATCCACCCTCTTTGGTGATATGACCAACCAGAATGATCACCACATCTTGTTGTTTCGCCAAGCGCGTAAAAAATGCTGCGGTTTCTCGAACTTGGGTTACGGAACCCGGAGTCGAATCCAAGCCTTCCATTTGCAGCACTTGCACAGAGTCTAAAACCACCACCTGAGGTTTCTGGGCGGCTATATGGCTAGCAATCACCTCAGCACGGGTTTCTGCCGCGACACTTAAGCCATCCATAGGCAGTTTTAACCGTTGGGCTCGCAACGCAAGCTGCTGCAAGGACTCTTCGCCGGTGACGTACAGCACGCCGTGATCGGTGGCAAGCTTGGTACAGGCTTGCAATAACAATGTGCTCTTACCAGCACCCGGGTCACCGCCAATAAGCACTACCGAGCCGGGCACAAAACCACCACCGAGCACTCGATCTAGCTCGTTGAAGCCTGAACCAATACGCGCGGTATCAAGTGCTTCAACTTCGCTGAGTTTTTGGATTTGTGCTTCTACACCGGCAAAGCCTAGGGCTTGATGGGATGTTGCGGATCCAGCAACAGGACTTATGGTGACGCGACTGAGGCTGTTCCACTCGCCGCAGGCGTGACATTGACCCTGCCACTTGGCGTGCTCGGCGCCACACTCTTGGCACACGTAAGCGCTTTTGACCTTGGCCTTTGGCATTAACGTTGGGTGCGCGGTTGCATCAACCGTGTTCGTAGTCGTTATACATGTCGTGGGCAAGATCTTCGAACTTTGTCAGGTGTCCGGTGAACTTCATGCGCACCTTACCAATCGGACCATTACGCTGCTTACCAATGATAATTTCTGCGACCCCACGGTCTTCGGTGTTTTCGTTGTACACCTCGTCGCGATAGATAAACAAAATCACGTCCGCGTCTTGCTCAATAGCACCGGATTCCCGCAGGTCTGCGTTCAATGGTCGCTTATCTGGACGCGACTCTAGCTGCCTATTCAGCTGGGATAAGGCAATCACCGGACAACCCATTTCTTTCGCCAACGCTTTCAGCGAGCGGGAGATCTCGGAGATTTCGTTTACTCGATTCTCGCTGGGGGTTGCCGTGCGCATGAGTTGTAAGTAGTCCACGACCACCAAGTCCAAACCATCTGCCTCGCGGGCAACCCGACGCGAACGCGAACGCATTTCAGCAGGCGTTAGTCCTGGGGTGTCATCTATATACAAGTGCTTGTCTCGCAATTGACTGACCGCGCCGGTAAAGCGCGTCCAATCTTCATCCTGTAACTCGCCATTGCGCAAACGTGTTTGGTCAATGCGGCCAAGGCTGGAAATCATCCGCATAACAATCTGCTCCGACGGCATTTCCAGACTGAAAAACAGCACCGCCTGGTTCGACATCACCGCGTGTTCTGCCATGTTGATGGCAAAGGCGGTTTTACCCATGGACGGCCGCGCTGCCAGAACCACCAAGTCAGACTTCTGTAAACCCGAGGTCTTTCTGTCGAGATCTTTGAATCCGGTAGCTAGGCCTGTGATAGCCCCCTTGGACTGGGTAAGAAGCTCAACCTTTTCAACGGCTTTCGCCAGTAACGGCCCGACTTTTTCCGGCCCGCCGTCTTTACTGCGTTTTTCGGCGATCTGAAACACGGCCTGTTCTGCCAGATCCAGCAGGGTGTTGCTGTCGCGGCCGTCTGGCGCAAATGCGCTATCCGCGATGTGATTCGCCGCACCAATGAGTTGTCGCAACACCGAACGTTCTCGAACAATGCGGCCATAAGCCAAAATATTGCTGGCGCCTGGTGTAGATTCCGCCAGCTCCGCCAAATAATTGATGCCACCCGCTTTGTCTAATAATCCCCGGGACTGCAATCGCTCAGACACCGTTACTGCGTCCAGCGGTTGATCCTCGTTGGCCAAGTCCATCATCGCTTCGAAGATAATCTGGTGCTGGGTGCGATAAAAATCCGCAGCCAGGACAATTTCTACTAAATCAAACCAACCCTGATCATCCAACATCAAGCCACCCAGCACAGACTGCTCTGCCTCCACAGAATGTGGTGGCACTTTCAGTGGGTTCACCGTCATATTTGGGTTTTCAGGCGCGAATTCGGACATGGTTATGGGTTACTGATCTGTATGCCTCGTGCGTAACTGCCCCACTCAAAATAAAGAACAGGGGGGTCGAACAGATTAGGCTTTAGAGGGTGGAATGCAAGTTCTTGTTACATTCGTAACGACGGCGTTTGCGTTGCGGCTCTGCCGCTCCATTGCTCCGCGTCAGACGTTGCGATGCAGCCCAGATTGCCTGGGCCTATCTACACCGGTGCTCTGGGTCCGATGTTACTCTTCAACCACCGCTACTTGGATTTGCACCGTTACGTCTGAGTGCAGTTGCAAGGCGATTTCGTATTCGCCAAGGCTACGAATCACGCCCTCTGGCATGCGCACTTCGCTACGCTCTACAGTCTTGCCGTCCCGTTCCAGCGCATCTGCAATATCCTGGGTGCCGACAGAACCGTACAGTCGCCCTTCTTCGCCCGACTTGACCATGATGGTGACCACAGTGTCTGCCAGACCCTCTGCACGAGTTTGCGCTTGGGTGAGTTTTTCGTTCGCGGCTTTTTCTAGTTCCGCACGACGCTCCTCAAAGTATTCCCGGTTCGCCTTATTGGCTTGTACCGCCTTGCTGTTCGGGATAAGGAAGTTACGTGCGAATCCTGGTTTGACAGAGACTTCGTCCCCCAAATCACCGAGGTTGTTAACTCGCTCTAATAAGATCACGTTCATAATAATTCCCCAGTTAGCGCTAATTGTGCTGGTCGGTATACGGCAGCAGTGCAAGATAGCGTGCGCGCTTTACCTCGGTAGCTAGGTTGCGCTGGAAGCGAGCTGACGCACCGGTGATGCGGCTGGGTACAATTTTGCCCGTCTCGCCAATGAACTGACGTAGCGCGTCGAGGTCTTTGTAATCGATGTCTATTTCTTTGAATTGAACTTGTACTCGTCGTCCGCCTCTCATTATTCCGTCTCCTGGGCTGGTTCGGCTGCTGGTTCTTCGCTGGCCTCTGGGGTGGCTTCTTCGGCCGGCGCCGCTGCTGCGGCCGCTGCACGTGCCGCACTTTCTTCTTCGCGACGGCGATCACGCTCACGATCTTTTTCTTGCTCGCGCAACTCTTCTTCATACAACTTCGAATTGCCAACAATAGGGCCTTTGCGACGAATAACCATGCTACGGATTACAGCGTCGTTAAAACGAAACGCGCTTTCCAACTCGTCAAGGGTCTCTTGGGTGACCTCGACGTTAAACATGATGTAGTGGGCTTTGTGTATTTTTGCGATTGGGAAAGCCAGTTGGCGGCGGCCCCAATCTTCAGAGCGGTGAACTTTACCGTTACCACGCTCGATCATGGCGTGATAGCGCTCGACCATTCCAGGCACTTGATCGCTTTGATCAGGGTGCACTAAAAATACGATCTCGTAGTGACGCATAGCATCTCCTTGTGGTTTACGTCACCTTAGTGACGGGTAGCCCCCCTGGCATTACGCAGACCTTCTGCGACCGCGGTGGAGCAAGGAATAGCTGCTGTAGGCCAGCAGCGGGCGCGCATTGTAGGGGCCTCATTGACTGCTTGCAAGCCCCCCCGCTTTCGCGGGGGCTGGCCCGACTTTCGCGGGGGCTGGCCCCGCCCCTACACGGGGGTTAAGAGAGCTTGCGGGGCTGGCTTCTCTGCCTGACTACTTCGAACAGCAATACGCCCGTGGCGACGGCCACATTGAGGCTTTCAACCCGACCGAGCATTGGGATGCTGACCAGTTGATCGCACAGGCTGCGAGTCAAACGCCTTAGCCCCTTGCCTTCGCTACCCATGACCAATCCGAGTGGCACGTTGGTGTCCATGGCATGCCATAGGTGTTCTCCCTCGCCATCTGCGCCGAGCAACCACACCCCCTGGTCACGTAGCCAGGTCAGACAGCGTGCCAGATTTTTGACTTGCACAATGAATAAGTCTTCTGCGCCGCCTTGGGCGGTTTTTAGTGCTACCGCACTCAAGGGTGCACTTTTGCGCTTGGGCAGAATTACCGCATTGACCCCTGCGGCGTTCGCTGTGCGCAAGCACGCGCCTAGATTGCGCGGATCTGTGATCCCGTCGAGGATGAGTATTAAAGGTTTTTCACCGAATTGCGGCCATGCCTCTTTTAACGCTTGCTCGTCCGCCAGGGTTCTGGCGTGGCATTCCAGCAGTACCCCCTGGTGTTTAAGATCGGCAGCGCGGCGCTTAAACCAAGCATCGTCCACCACCTGAAACCGCACACCTGCGTCTTTGGCCATACTGATCAGCTCGTTCATGCGTGCATCGCGCCGGCCACGTTGCACGTACAAGCAGCGGCCTTTTTGCGCTTTGTCGCGCAATACAGCCCGAGTTGCCTGTATACCGATTACTTCATCCATTGGATTTAAGGTGTCCTAATAGTCAGCGACGACGGCCACGGCCAGTGCGTTTGCCACCGCCCCGACGGTTGTTTTTGATCTTGCCGGCGCTTTTCTTGCCACCGCCCTGGCGCACTCGCCGTAAATCTATTTTGCCCTGGGCCGGTTCGACGCCAGCCACTAATACTTGAATAGGGTCGCCCAAAGAGAAGCGCTGGCCATTGCTATCGCCAATCAAACATTGTTGGCTTCGCTCAAACCGGAAGTAATCCGCGCCCAGATCGGAAATATGCAATAGACCTTGAACAAAATAGTCATTGATCTCGACAAACAAGCCGAACTCCGTGACCCCAGCAATGGTGCCGTTTAGGTTCTCGCCTATGCGCTGTTTCAATAGATCGCATTTTAACCATGCTTCTACCGTCCAGCCCGCTGACTCCGCACGGCGTTCGTTGACCGAACAGCGTTCACCAAAGTGCTCCAATTGTTCTAAGTTAGGCAGGCGCTTTACCTTGGCAGCGATGATGGCTTTTATAGCCCGATGCACTAACAGGTCTGGGTACCGCCGGATAGGGCTCGTAAAGTGCATGTAACGCTCTAACCCAAGTCCAAAGTGACCTTGGTTTTTTGGCGTGTACACGGCCTGTTGCATGCTGCGCAGCACTAACTGTTGATAAAGCCAACCATTTGCCCGTTGCCCCAGATCGTCTAGCAAGTCTATAAACACCTTAGGCTCGGGTACGCCCTTGGGCAGGCGCAAACCCACACTGCGCAGATCCTGATTCAGTTCTTCAAGCTTCATTGCGTCGGGCGCTTCGTGGACCCGGTAGAGGGAACACTGTTCCGAGCCCTCTATAAAACGCGCGGCACACACATTAGCGTTTATCATGGCTTCTTCGATGATCTGGTGAGCAGTGAGCCGTTGCACCCGATTCACGCTCGTGACATGACCATCGGTCAGTTCGATCACACCTTCGCGAGTTTCGAAATCCAATCCTCCGCGACGCGCTCTAGCACTGCGAAAAGCAGCGTGTAGTTTCGCTAATGAGGCTACCGACCGAGCTACTGGTTTTGCTTTGGACGGCGCCACCGGCAGGGCACTGGCACAATCTAAATGGGCTTGCACCTGTTCATAGGTCAGACGGCCATGAGAACAAATGACAGCATCATAAAAGTCAAACTCGCGCACTTCGCCATTAGCCCCAATGTGCATATCGCAAACTAAAGCCAAACGATCCACTTCAGCTTTAAGGGAACATAGCTCGTTAGAGATAGCTTCTGGCAACATGGGTACCACAAAGCCTGGTAGGTAAACCGAGGTGGTGCGCGTTTGCGCATCATCATCCAACGCACTGCCTGGTTTAACGTAGTGCGAGACATCAGCAATGGCGACCACCAGCCGCCAACCACGACGGCCACCAAGAGCCTGTGCAAATACAGCGTCATCAAAGTCTTTCGCCGTGGCACCATCGATAGTGACAAAGGGCAGATCGGTGAGGTCTTGCCGCTGCGAGAAGTTGGCGCGCTTTACCGACTTAGGCAGACGGGCCGTGGCCTTTATGGTCGCTTCACTCCACTCGGTAGGAATGTCGAGGCTAGCCAGCGTTGATTCGATGGCTTGTTGCACCACCGAGGTCCCAGGTAGGGCTTCGATAAAACGACCTACTAAACCACGGTCGTTATCACCAATGATTTGCGCGCGCACGGTGTCACCGTGTTGGGCTTGGGTAGGCCGCTCAGTTAAATGCATACGACCGCTGAAGTTGCGCCCCAACGGTTCGACCACCGCAGAGCGTCCCTTCAAATTCAGTACACCCACGACCGGCAGCTCGCTGTATTTAATGACACCGGTTACGTGTGCCTTATTTGCAACGACGCGGTAATTGACTAGGTCCCCCGCCCGAGCAACAGGATCCCCCTTCTTCGCCTGGGCGATAGATAGCCGGTTAACCTTTAAGACACCGTCAACCTTGGTCACCTCGCCCTGGGTGATGAGCTGTTTCTTTTGCGTCGACGTCTGCACAGCATGGCGTCGCTGATAAAGGTGGCCATCAATCAAACTCAGCTCGTGGGTGCGCACCAGCCCTTTCAGAACTTGGCGCAGTTTCTTTATCTGCAAGGGTGTAGTCGCGCCCACCGCAGCAACCAAAAACTTCCAACTCAAGGACTCAGAATGGTCCTCGAATATCCCGAGCACCACTTTGGCATTCAGCTGATTTGCAGGTACAGCGACGGCTGAGTCCAAATGTTTCGACAAGATTGACAGCTTCCGACTGGTTTAAGTACAGTGCGCGACCGCGCCCAGGTGGTGAAATTGGTAGACACGCTAGCTTCAGGTGCTAGTGGGGGCAACCCCGTGGAGGTTCAAGTCCTCTCCTGGGCACCATGGTCTCGCGGCCAATGTTGCGTCTTTGTGCGAGCTCTATCTCGCGACAACTGTAATTTTTTTGTGACAGCTCTTTCTCGCGGTTGCCTTTATGTTCTGTTTGAGCCTTCTCGCTTTTCTTTTTCGCGATTTGTTTAGCGCCGTAAGACCGTACTCTACATCATCCTTTGACGTTAAGCCTTGCTCTATTAGCGGTCGTTACTTAGTGACAGGTCGAAAATCGCTAAAATTTCCAACCGCTTAGAGATGCTGGTCAGAAGCCATTAAGCGTTGGCATACTTTGCACCAAGCGTCTACCGGAACCCTCATGATTTCACTGTTGCTCCTGTTCTTTGCGATCGCCATAGTCGTTTCGTTTCTGTGCTCGCTGTGGGAGGCGGTTTTATTGAGCATCACCCCTGCCTACGCGCAAATCCAGTTACAAAAAGGCAACCGGCTTGGGCACCGTTTGCAAACCTTTAAGGAGGACATCGACCGACCCTTAGCGGCCATCCTGACCCTAAATACCA
>CACFGV010000038.1 GCA_902565895.1 K189A clade bacterium | reverse complement strand
TCTTATTCAAACGACGCGTTCGGCATTCTAGTGTTTGCCTCAAAGACTGGTAACGAACAGGTAACAACGAACCTGGATGACATGGATTCGACGTACACCGAAGGCGGAATTATTCCTTCTCGAATCCGAACGAATAATTATTTCGTGGATTATGGGAACGAAGCTTCTGGTGTAACTGGCGAGTTTTACTTCGGCAACGGGGGACGCGTCTTTTACAAATACTTAGACACTGAGTTTCTTGACTTCGAGGAACGCAATCAGTGGCAGATTGATCTTCGTCGAATCGAGAATCCAACGCCGAATACTGGCTACGCCCCTGACGCCCGAGGTAACAGAGCGTTGGAATATGGGAAATACAACAACACAACCGAAGTGCAGACGCTAGGCACAGATTTTTTCGTCGCAAACTGGAATGTTGAAATGCGAGCCAGCGACATAGAGCTTAAGAGTGAAACTTGGTTACCTCTCCCATACATGAGCTGGAGCGATGGTGTGACGTATGACGTCTCGGATCCGTCAGACCCTTTCTTCTCTTTCGATACACCGCTTGCAGACCTGCAGTATGACCCGATCTTTGCCGTGTTTGACTTTCTGAATTACTGGGGGCGAACAAACACTGAAAACCAGCAGTTCAAGTTTGACGCCGACACGAGCAATGGACTCGGTACATTCAAGCTGGGCGCAAAGCTTGATCAAAGGGAGGCTCTCGGCGGAAGTGCGGTTCAATACCAGACGCTCGCTCAATACGGCCTGTCTAGGGAAGCGATTAAGGGTTACGAGCAGCCCGATAGACTTTGGTTCACTAACGTCAGAAATCCGATCGGCGGTTTTTACACAGACAACAAATCCATTTTTGACGCGCTGGTCGCCGGAGGAGTCGTATTCCCAGGTCTGGAAGATGCTGATTCAGATGGTTTAGTGACGGTCGACGAAGAAATCGTTTCCCTGTACGCCATGCAAACAATCGATACTGACTTTGGCAGCATCATACTGGGGCTGAGGTTTGAGGACACCGATTTCAGCACAGTTGGCTGGCAGTTAGACGCTGAAGGAGAGGAAATTCCGCTTTCAATATCGAAGAGCTATTCGAATTGGCTACCAAGTGCACACGTAAATTACGACCTAAACGAAGACACAAAGCTAAGGGCTTCGATCACCACAGCGGTGAGTCGACCGGGTTACAACGAAGCTAGGGCAAGCGCAGACATCAATCCTGTTAATCAGAGTGTGTCGGGTGGTAATCCCTACCTCGACCCGGAAGAGTCCTGGGGCCTTGATTTGGCCTATGAATGGTATTTTGGGGAAGCGAGCATTTTTGCTGTTTCAGCGTTTTACAGAGAAGTTGATAACGTCATTGTCGCTGGCTCCACCACAGTTGACGGGTCCGTTTACTCACCTTCTGCTCAACCGGGCGAGCAGTGGACGTTGTCGGGAAGCGCTAATGGCAAGAACGGTGAGCTCACGGGTATTGAGTTGAATTTTATCGATCGGCTCGATCATTACATGACAGGTCCGCTGTCCGGGTTTGGGGTAGAGCTAAATTTAGCAGCGATAGATTCAAGCTTTACGGCGCCAGATGGAAACGAGTATTCGCTTCCAGGAACGTCGGATCTAACTTACAACGCATCGATATTTTACGAGCAATATAATATTTCTATTAGGCTCAACTATCGATACCGAGACGCTTGGTTAGACACCACCGAGGCTGACGTGGGCGATGGTAACTATTGGGATGAGCAAGAGAGGGTTGAGTTATCCTTGCGCTACGACCTTGAAGACCTCACCGGATACAAAGCGATTTTATATGCAGACCTCATGAACCTCTCCGACTATGAGGACGTTCGATATACGGGCAATGCACGAAATCCAAATCAGATCGAAACGTACGGTGCGCGCTACACTCTTGGTATTCGAGCTAGCTTCTAATCGATGTGGTTTTTGCGGCGCTGTCCAGTCTGTCGAAATAGAGACACTCTTGTGCCAGTTACGAATATGAGAGTTTCCGCGCCTCTCCACGCCCCCTTCGGAACTCTCGTATGTGAAACAGGGGATCTGCATAAGATCCCCTGTTTTTTTTCAGCGATAAGACCCTGGTGTCATGCAGGCACTTATCATTTTGAAAAAGGTTAGCGCTCTTACCTTGGCCGGTATCTTTGCTGCTGGATGCGGTTGGGAGCCTGTGCCGCAACCGAACCTAACCCACGTGGAAAACACTATGCCGGTACCGACCGGTGGTGGAGCACGCTGGCTTGCCGGTGATCATCACATACACAGCCGCTTCAGTGTTGGTTGGGATGATTCGACTAATCCGCCCAGTCCGAAAATGGGCGGCGATGCGGCGTATCCTGTTGCGATGAACGCCGCGATGGGCAGAAGATTTGGCCTAGAGTGGATGGTAAGCACCGATCATGGTGGCCCTAATCATGCCAAGATCAATCTTGAGCATGCTTATCCAGATTTGTTGGAGTCCCGAGTTGCGGTTCCTGAGGTCGTGCAGTATGTGGGTATGGAATTTGACACGCCCGGAGCAGACCATTCGAGCTTGATAATGCCGCTGCACGAGCGAGAGGCGTTGGATCTATACGAAATCGAGCGTCGCTTTAGCAAGCGTGAGCCATGGCCTGCCGATCCAACCTGGGATTCACAATCACGAATGACAGCAGCGCTGAAATTCATGCAGACGCTCGACAAGCCGCCCTTGGTTATAGCGCATCATCCGTCCCGTTCGGCCCGAGGCTTTGGTAAATATGGGATGACCGAACCGTCTGAGCTCAGAGCGTGGAACGACACCGCACCGGACATTGCCGTGGGAATGGAAGGCGCGCCGGGTCATCAAGCTATCGCGCAGATGATGGATCGCTTTGGCGAGTCGAAGTACGGCCAGTACATCGGCGATAAGCGACCAAGGGGGTTTTACGGTGGTTTCTTGGGCGGTTTTCCTACTATGGGTGGTTTCGATCAGATGACCGCGAAGCTCGGCGGGTTCTGGGACTCTATGCTGGGTGAAGGTCGCCGCTGGTGGATAACCGCTAATTCTGACAGCCACGTTCACTGGAAAGACGGAGGCGTTGACTTCTGGCCCGGGGAGTACTCAAAAACCTATGTGCTTGCACAGAAGACTGGCGCCGCGATCTTTGATGCTATTCGTGCCGGCAAGATATTTGTCGTAACCGGTGATCTCATTGACGAGCTCTGGTTCCTTGTTGAGTCTGAAACCAATGTGGCCGGCCTCGGCGACACCCTGAATGTTTTGGCTGGCAGCGATGTACGTGTCACTGTAAGGGTACGAGATCCGCAGTCGATGAATTTCAATAACGACAATCCTACGCTGCAGAGAATAGATATCATAAAGGGGGATGTCTCCGCTGAGACGGTGCCGTTCGATACCAACGAGAACCCATCGACCAAAGTTGTGCTTCGCGCTGAGCGATCAGATCTGGCGCTATCGGGTGACTATTTGTCGCTAACCTATACAGTCGAGAATGTGGAGAGCCCCTTTTACCTTCGTTTGCGGGGCACCAACACAAGAGAGCTAGAGCCAACGGAGGATCCAGACCGCGAGGATCCTTGGTCGGATTTATGGTTTTATTCAAACCCTATTTTTGTTTCCGTCGTCAAATCGTAGTCAGTATCTTTTGACACTAGCGCACGATGTTGGCGGTATAAATGACAGTATTAAGTTGCGGAGTCGAAATATTACTCTGTTGAAAACAGGGGCTTAGAGTGCTTATTCGAACGCTGCCGTCCCGACCAATTTCTTTGTGTGAAAGCCCAACAGGTGGGTGATAAGTGCTGGCCCCGACTTAAAACTTAAAGTCACTCGTTGCTGTAATGGTCAGCGATCAGTAACGGTAAAAGTGGACGAAAGGCCTGAAATGGACGATATGACTGGCCTGTGGACTCAGCGCCTCGTTGAGGGGGAGAGAGATGAAATTAGGTTGGGCGGTTCAATTCTCGTGCCTATCAACGATACCGTAATGTGAAAAGTCTCTCAGAGCGATGTATTCATACTCTCTCAGACATTTGTCGCAACGACGACCTTCAATGACGAGGTCGCGTCGTTGTGGGTGCTCGATGAGATTTACGATGGTGTTTTTCCGAGACTTGCAATGTGGGCATCTTCGGTGCCATCGGTGTACGAGATAACTGAACATTTGACTTCTCTATACAAGTTGTAAATTGATAAAAAGTATCTCTAGGGAAACACTAAGATAATATGCTTACGTAAAACATCAGGCTAGTTATGTCCGTGGGCCAAAACACTAATAAGGAAGCAAGGAAGGAAGGTAGGTAGGTAGGGTCGCAGTTCTTTGGTTCTTCCGCTGAAATCTTTACTCACACCAGAAAAAATTTGGGCGTTAAGAACTTGAATGTTAAGACTTGCTGGCATGTGTTTGTCTTGAACCGATAACAACGAAACAACCCGAGCTGTTATTTGGAGCGCCATTGGAATGCCCAACGCCTATTGTTACCTGCCTTTCCTGGATGGACACAAAAGGGCTTCTATATGGTTTGCAGCCTTAGTCGACCCTCACTGTTTGCTTTGTGCTGGTAACGAAGCCCTGAATTAGCTCAT
This sequence comes from K189A clade bacterium, assembly GCA_902565895.1. Taxonomy (GTDB): domain Bacteria; phylum Pseudomonadota; class Gammaproteobacteria; order Pseudomonadales; family Azotimanducaceae; genus UBA4421. The sequence goes on along the minus strand of CACFGV010000038.1, from coordinate 8,467 downwards.
TCACGTCGTCAGGGCATTCTTGTTGCACCCAATGAGAAGCGCCTGAGAGAAATCTTATCTGTAGATCTCGCACATAGTTTTGTGTGTTGGCGGTCAAATTCTTTTCTAAAAAGTCATCTTCCTCCCCCCAGATCATGAGTGTGGGTGTAGTAATAGGCTCGAACAGTCCGTTCCGCCATTTGCGCTCTCGCTCTAAGTAACCGTAGCGCCATCCACGATAGAAATTGATCATTGCTTTCAGCGCGCCGGGTTGTGATGCGTTGCGTCTGTAAACCGCTACGACCTCTGCTGGGAAAGCGCTGCTATTCCTGTTGGTTTTTTCAAAGATTTTCCCAATTGCCAGGCCTTTTTTTAGCCCACTGAAATACTCTGGAATCCAGGGGATTTGGAAAAAAAACATGTACCAACTTTTACGAAGTTGCGACCATCCAAAAGCATCGAAGAAAGAACGTGGGTGCGGACAGTTACACACTATGAGGCGCTCTAGAGGGAGACGATTAATGATTGCAAACTCCCATGCGATAAACCCTCCCCAATCATGCCCAATGAGCGTCACTCTCTTTTTTTCACTGGCGATAATCAGTTGTGCGACATCCTCAACAAGCGCACTCAGTGAATAGTCTTTCACTGCACTGGGACGCGACGTGTTTCCATAGCCTCGAAGATTTGGAGCCCAGGCAGTAAAACCAAGCTTAGCCAGCATTGGCAATTGGTAACGCCAAGAAAAGCTATGCTCTGGGAAGCCATGTAGACAAATAGCTAGATGCTCACCGTCACCGCAATGATCGACTTCAAATGTCATGTTGGGACCGACATTTATCATTGACGTTACGATCTCAGGATTTTTCAAGTCATCGGGTACGATTTCCAATATTCTTTGACTCCTTAGTTGCTGATCCTTGCTAAGAACTGGCGACGTTTAAGATTTCTATATCGACAACTTGTTTCATTCTCGAAAGCTCTAAAAACATCTGACCATGCCTCTAAAATTCCACTTAGAAGGATCGTTACTTACCTCAAGCCCAATCCACCTTCGGTCTTCTCAGTCTGTTTCATTGTTGCTGAGCTTGACTGTTAATAGCTTTGATAGATCTTCAGATTCTCTTTTGTGCCTCAGTGGGGCAGCTTAATGCTGCAGCGTGGATGGTCCCGTCGCTCAAAAGTAGTCAGATCTCTTTGCCAGAAACTCGACAAACAATTTAGAACCCACAGAATTCAGATGATGGTGATCAGCGTAAAGCAATGAGTCTTGTTTCAAGGCATGGCAATGAGTTGCGTCGCAGAAAAAATCTCTGGTTAAAATTACCTCGACGTTTTCTATCTCGTCCAACTTACGGAAAACGCTTAGATACTCTTCTTGATCGCTCAAAATCGACGCGTCCATCGAACATTGCGGTTTAGCTAGAGCCTTATTCATAAATAGACATTTGCCAGGCGGGAAATTCAACGTCGGGACATCTGCCGTTAAAACGACGTTCTTTCCCCCTTTCGTAAGCGCTCTGACCGTTTTCGTTAACTTCTGCTCAAAAGTTTTGGCGCCCTCCAATTCGTACAAGCGCCGCCACCAAACATTGAAGATAACGGTGTTAATCGACTCAGAGTCCAAGACGTAATCAAAGAAGATTTGGTTTTCCTCGACAAATGGAGCGCCGTTGAACCAACCAGGCTTCCATAGCGTTACAACGTTCTTTTCTGTGTGCTCCGCTAAGCCTTTGAATAAATGTAATGCGTGACTGTCTCCAAAAACAGCCATCTCTATGGGTTGATCTGATTTACTCTCAAAACAGACCCCGTGCGACCAAGCGATGTGTTCATCCATTATGAGTTGATCTTGGCATTCGACAAAGCGGTCGGGAAGGTTATCCATGTATTTATCAAAGTCGATCTGGCCTGCTTCGACGATAGGGTTTTTGACCATCACAGAGTCTTCATACTTAACAGCAACGATTGCAGCAGCTATGAAAAAGATGGTGCCGAGGGCAGACAGCAAAAATATGGACGCTCTGGAGAATTTGTCTTTGTTTCGAAATGGAGCCTCCACATATTTCCAGCTCGCAAACCCAACGATAAGTGATAGCGAAGCTAAGAATAGAAGCGTTAGTCCCGGAAGGTTATCGCCGTAGACGTTGCGTGAGAACGCGAAGAGGGGCTGATGCCAGAGGTAGGTACTGTACGAAATCAATCCGATCCCTACCATGGGCGGCGAGGAAAGCATTCGAAAGATCAAGGTTTCCTTCCTCACAAAAACAATCAGCAAAAGCGTTCCGATTACCGCGGGTAGAAGATAAAGCATGTAAGGAAAATTTTTTGCGGCCTCGGTGCTCTTTATAAGGAAGATCGGCGCTACTATAAGACTGAGGCCAACCCAGCTTAAGACCGAGTCAATATTTTTTGATCGTCGAATGCCTTTGTCTTTATCAAAAAGGTATACGGCCGCCAAAACCCCTGAACCTATCTCCCATGCCCTAAAGGGGGTTATATAAAAAACTGAGAACTGCTGTTCACCGTAGATAAATGAACCGACAGCGCTTGATAAAACCATGATCAGAACGGCGAACGAGAATAGTCGGCTGCTAAATTTAAAAAGCAGTAGAAAGATCAGGGGGAAAAAAATATAAAACTGCTCTTCCACAGCCAAACTCCAAACGTGGAAAAGCGGATTCAGCGCACTATCGGCCTCGTCGAAATAAAGAGCTCCGTCGTGAAAAAATAAAAAGTTAGAAACGAATGTGGCCGCGCCAAGAACCCCCGAAATAAAAAAAGATTCGAATTGCGGCGGTGTAAGTAGAAGGAAACCTGCCGGAGCGCAGCATAGAAGTACTAAAAATAACGCAGGTAAAATTCGTCGAGCTCGACGCTCGTAAAAACCTAACAAGCAAAATTGGCCTCTGGTTTTTTCTCTTAGGATTATGGTGGTGATCAGATAACCGCTGATGACGAAAAATACGTCGACACCGACAAAACCGCCCCTAAAAGCATCAAAACCTGCATGAAAGAAAATGACTGGAATGACTGCAAGTGCTCTAAGACCATCTATTTCCGGCCGATAGTCGGTTTGAATTAAATCAGTCTGCATAGAGCCTATGTTTTTCCTGACTCAGGTCTTTTCAGTCTGTTTCATTAAAGTGGCTATCTGAGCCTTCAGGGCATCAATTTCTTGTTGCTGAGCCTGATTGTTGGCTTCCTGTGCTGCTTGGTCTTGTGATTCCCTATTCCACTCTGTGGCGCCTACGGGTGCATAGAGTAGAAAGATGAAAAACACGGCTGCTTCAGACAGATGCCATGTCTTGGTTTGATAATTACCTTGTTCTTGAGTGCCAAGGAAAAGCGCAGCGATATACGCAAACATATACATAATAGTCCCCCACATCGCTATTAGAGCACAGGCGTAAATTGCAGCGCGACCTTCCTCATAGCCGCCGCCGGATTTAAACCAAAGCACTATGCCCATACCGAGCCCTCCTATTGTTGCTAGTAGGTTTGCGTCAGTGAAAGACACCACCCAAGGCTTGCCGGCGAATTTAAGAAGGCTACAGCAGAGTAAAAGCACTATCGCATAAGGAATAATGGCTAAAGAAGCGAAAGGCGAGAAAGCAGAAATCCAAGGAAGTGCTGTTGCGTCCGACATCCAAAAAACGGTGCCAGCAAAAAACATTAACCCGGTAACCATTCCTCTCACTGATATTCTTGCCTTGATATTGATACTGGGATTATTCAGAAAATAACCCAAACCGACAAAAATACCGCCCCAAAGCATGGTTAGTAGGGCAATGCCTACAGCTCTTTCGAAATTAATTGCTGAGGTTTGCAAAGTCATAGCTACAACGCCAATCATGCTGCCGCAGATGCCAACAACAAGCCCTGTATCAAGAGACGCCCTGCTAAAGCTCTGAATATGAACCGACCAAAAGCCGTACTTTTCACGCGCCTCCCGGTTGAATAAACACATTGCTAGCGAAAGTACGTAAACAGGTGCAAAAACGAACATTAGTTCATAGCCTTCTTGGAACAAGTCTTCGACAAACGAAAACTTGAAATTGCCCGGAATGAAAGCAGTCATCTCATTCATCACGAATCTCTACTGATAAAGTTCTAGCAGTTTAAAACCTCACAAGGCTAATGTGGGGCAAAAGCTGGTTGGAACGGTGGTCTCTGAATCAGTGACGACTAGTAAACCGTATTCATCATCCGCAAGGAGGGGATTTCTTTCTACTGGGTCATACTGCAAGGCGCAGTTCACGTTCTATCTTTCGCGACCCAGCGATGTGCTGGTCCGTAGCTAACGTATCTCGTCAGTGATCTTGGGGCCTTGAGCGTCTTCAAATGCTACTTTTGTGTGCACTGCTTGGAAATGTCTTTTTGTATAGCAGGTGTGTCTGCCAGTGCAGTTTCGATTTAGACAATTAACGCAGCGCTTTCAATAACAACTGCTGCGCGAATTTTAGATGGCTGCAACGAGCAAAGGCTCCAAAATTCTTGCACTATCCTACGTTATGCACGCTCTAGTAGCGGCTCGCCGAGCGCCTCTCGATAATTGTTGTGGAAGTGATGCAATGCAGGCTCGTTACGGCCAAAAATAATTTCTTTCAGTAGCCCACTTTCTGCTGCTTTTTGCTGCATTTCCCCCATAACGTAGTCTTCGTTTTCTACCGTAGATTTAAAAACTTCTAGAGCGGCAGAAAGGCTCGCGCGGCCCTCGGAAAAATCGTAGGCATCGTTATGCGCCGCATCGGTCTCTAAATCATCGGCCTCTGCTGCAATCTCAGGCGCGTAGTAAAAACCAATGCGTGTAACTGACTGACCTGGATTGTTGTTTGACGGATAGATGCGTATCAAAGTGGTCGATGCTCTACTCGTTATGAGCTGCACGTTAGGAAATAGGTGATATAAAACAAACGTACACTTTCCTATATCCCAATCCGACTCAGGGAGGGTACGCATTGCATCAATTCCGCGATTTGCAGTAACAAACCGATGATGCCGTCCAAATTCCTCGAAATGCAGGTTGTTGCCGTAGTACAGACGGCCTAGAGTGTCTTTGTGTAACTTACCGAAATGGTATGTTTCGCCGAATGTATCGTTAGCAAATTTCCAGTTAAGATTTTTTTCAATGGTCGTTTGGCCAACGGCAACCTGGGTTTGCATTCCGAAGGATGGAAACTCCTCCGCTAAAGGCCCAAGTAACTGATCAACATCAAGTGAAGCTTGTGGATTAGGGTGAACCCAAAGAAGTCCTGATTGTTCCACTGCCGGCAGCTCTACGAGCCCCATGCAGCTTCTATCCACATCTCCAAAATGGTCGTTGTTAGGAATGGTCAAAAGATTTCCGGTATTCGCATAGCTCCAATGATGAAAGGGGCATGTAAAGACGTTCTTGGTGCCGCGCTCTTCCTGAGCAACCTTTACTGAACGATGTCTACAGGCGTTCAGAAACGCATGAAACACCCCATCTTTGTCACGCGTGGCAAGTATCGGGACCCCAATATCATCATTGGTGAGATAGGAACCAGGCGATGGCAAATCGCCAGAGAGTCCAATAAGTTGCGGGTGATTTCGAAAGAATTCTTGCTGCTCCCGGTTAGCCCTTTCAGGGCAAACGTAGGAATCTGTCGGCATTTTAAATTGAACACCGGCGTCTACATTTCGACCTTCGTCTAGCTGCGACATAAGTTCTTTGATAATGGAAATCTGTAGCTCTTTTTTCATATGACTCTTCCCAACATTCAGGACCAGATCAATTAATAGTGTGGCTTGGATAACGAGCGCATCGCGCTAGCTTAAAAATAGCAAAACATCCGTCGAAGTACAGGGCTCGTTGACGAGGAAATTCATATGGACCTACTCAAGGGTTCGAGCAAAATTGTTTATCCGGCAGTCAGATTCTAAGTCTCAAAGTTTGTTCCTTAGCATTCTGGAAGAGCGCCGCGTTAAACAGGAAAGTCTGTAAAGCAGGTAACTCGTACAGCTTGTTTTAAAGTCGCTATTCTTGCGACCACCTCTGGCGCATGATCAGGAACCCTATGCGAGACTGGGCAGATGAAGAGCTGCGGCAATGTGGCACAAAGATACTGTTAGATTTATAAACCGATGGGTTATTAAACCCTGTGGGTGCAGGCGAGGCGTGCATAGCCGATCCATTCACAGCTGAACACCTTCTGAACTACTTGGAAACCATCCAAGACGAACCCTCGACTAGGTCGGTTTTTGAAATGTTCACGCTATTCTTCACCTGAAAAATGCGCAGTGCCCGTTATCGTACGGGCTTTTAGGTACAGCTGGTTATGCTATCCGACTATCTTTGGAGTACCGCCCTGCGCTACACGATCCGAAAAAACAAACGAGCGAGAGAAAACAGTTATTGCCACTTGGCGACCCTTTCATCTGATGGCTCACCGTCCAATAGGACCGTAGTGTTTCGTGGCTTGGTGGCTGGAACTGACGCTCTGAAAGTTATTACCGACACTCGCAGCGAAAAAGTACAGGAGCTGCGACGTAATCCGGTGTGCGAAATTTCTTGGTATTTTGCAAACACGAGAGAGCAATTCCGCATCAAGGCGCGTGCAGAAATTTTTACTCAATCAACATCACTGGAACGATCAGAAAGCTGGAACAAATTGAGCGAGCAAGCCAAAACACAATTTTTTTGGCCCACGCCTGGGCAGGTCTGTGATCCGCAACAAAACCCTACACAATCTCTTACTAATGACTTCAGTCAGCCTCCAGAATCTTTTGCCTTGCTGATACTCCAACCTTTTTCTGTCGATCACCTGCAATTAAAAGGGAGTCCGCAAATCCGGCGCTTGTCCGTACTCGAAGATGCGGTGTGGAAGGCCGTAGCCGTCAACCCTTGAGAGAGTCCATCCAATGCATAGCAACTGGATAAGTGTTAAGCCTGAGGGGTTGTATATAAAACCCGCAGGGGTTTACGTCGATCCGATTAAGCCTGTTGAAAAAGCAATCATTACTCATGCTCACGCGGACCACGCTAGGCCCGGTCATAAGAGGGTTTATGCCACTCCAGAAACACTCGCAATTATGGCGTGTAGATTCGGAGCGCATTTCAGCGAACAGCGTGTCGCTGTAAATCTTGGTGACACGTTAGAGTTATCCGATTCTGTGGCCATGCGCTTGTCTCCTGCCGGACACATACTCGGAAGCGCGCAAGTCACCCTAACGTATAGCAACGAGGTCGCCACAATCTCTGGCGACTACAAACGCGCATACGACCCGACGTGCCGGCCGTTCGAGGTACAGAAAAGCGATATATTCATTACAGAGGCGACTTTTGCGCTGCCAGTTTTTACCCACCCACCTATAGAAGATGAGCTTGCAAGATTACTTCAATCCCTCAGAGATTTTCCGCACCGTTGCCATCTTCTGGGCGCTTATGCGTTAGGTAAATGTCAGCGTGTGATGTCGGTGCTCAGGCGGTTGGGGTATGAGGAGACCATTTATCTGCACGGAGCGCAGGTCAAATTAGTTGAGTTGTATGAACAATTCGGCGTCGATTTGGGGCACTGGCGAAAAGTCTCAGAGGTTGAGGATAAAAAGTCATTGGCGGGAAAGCTGGTCATTGCGCCGCCATCTGCGCTGGCCGATAAGTGGTCACGCAAGTTGCCGGAAATTATGACGTGCTTTGCCTCCGGTTGGATGCAGATCAGAGCACGCGCCAAACAAAGACGTGTGGAGTTGCCACTTACCATTTCTGACCATGCTGACTGGCCCCAATTGGTTGAAACCATCCGACAGGTGGCTCCAGAACAGTTGTGGGTCACTCATGGTCGAGAAGACGCTTTGGTGCACCATGCAAAACAACAGGGCATAGACGCCATTGCTTTGAACTTGCTTGGTTATGACGAGGAAGCAGATTAACAATGCAGGCCTTTGCAGAACTTGTACATCGGCTTTATTTCACGGCAGGGAACTCAGCGAAGGCCAGAATTCTTAAGCATTACTTTCAGTCTAGTGTCGACCCAGACAGGGGGTGGGCCGTCGCAGCGCTTAGCGGCACTTTAGACCTTAGCTTATTCAAGCGAAAACTGGTTCTGCAGCTTATAAAGTCGCGAGTCGACCCCTACCTCTTTGATGCAAGTTATGACTACGTGGGGGACCTTAGCGAAACGGTCTCGCTACTCTGGCCAACTGAACAGGGGTCCCAAGCGCAGGCAGCGCTGCCGTCCCTCTCTGAATTGATAGAAAAATTGGGTGCTAGCTCACAAAAACAAACCCAGACGTACCTGGCAGGCCTGCTGGACCAAATGACCCCAATTCAGCGGTGGGCATTGTTGAAGTTAGGGACAGGCGGTTTGCGAATTGGAATGTCTGCGCGCTCAGTAAAAAAGACGCTCGCCGATTTTGGTGGCGTGGATCTTCAGGAGATCGAACAACTTTGGCACGCCATAGAGCCTCCGTATACGGAACTCTTTCAATGGTTGGAGAATAAAACGCCGAAGCCCGACATAACCGG
>CACFGV010000037.1 GCA_902565895.1 K189A clade bacterium | reverse complement strand
AACAATAGATCCGACCAACGAGACCGCATCGCGAGGCATAGAGCGCGTTGTAGAACATCATATTAACGCTGCGCTCGACGCTTTGGCGAGCCGTCAAACAACTCTTGCGACCAACGCTTTGGCAGAGGCACGACGCCTCGACCCAAGCCATCCCTCGGTTGCACCAACAGAGTATCAATTGCAATTACTTGCAAAAGCAGAATTTGTCCGCATTGATCTGCCTAGAGGCGATTTGCGCGAACAGGCTTATCAGACGATGCAACGGCTGGACACTTTGGCCGCGCGATTGGAAAAGCAACAGCAGGAGTGTCGATTTACTATTGCTGTCACCAGTGACGCACAGGGACGTTACGTTTATCAGCTGCTAAAACAACAATTGGCTGAACGCGCAACCAACCAACGACTACGTGCAGGCATAGTCATATCCAGCCCTAACCGAGTAGAAGGCACATGCTATTAAACAGATTAAAATTTGTCGTAAGTACAACCGCAGGTGCCATACTGCTGACCCTAGCCGGTTGTACGGCGACCCCTGAAGAATCGACGCCTTATGAGCTGACTAATGCAAGCATTCGCACACCAGTGGCAGGTCGCACAACCACCGCTGCCTACTTTGAGTTTACCAACAACAGTTCTCGGTCAGTCAAAATTGTCGGCGTCAGCAGCACCGCGGCCGAGCGCATTGAAATGCACACGATCATAAAAGTTGACGAGCAAATGCGCATGCGGCCACTGACGAGTATTGAGGTCGCTGCTGGCGAGACTGTGGAATTCGCTAGCGGCGGTAACCACCTTATGCTATTTGGTGTACAACTCGGCGGCGAACCGACGATTGTTCAGATTGAGCTAGACAACGGCGAGGTCGTTGAGACTCCGTTTCAACCAACACAATTTAATTAAACCAACCAACAAGCAGGGCCATGCGCTGGAAATTCTGGAAACGCGACGCTTCGGTCGCAGAGGAAATTGAGGACAAGCCGGTAGCTAAGCCGCGACTTCAGGCCGCCGTGCGCCGCACTTTTTCTGGGCTTGTCCTGTTTGTAATCGCCCTTGCAATACTGGGCTGGTGGTGGGACAGCGAGCCTCACCACTTTGACGTCGGCACAACGGCTCTAGCGAGCGCGAATGCCAAGCAGCACCAAGTCGTTACCGGCTATGTCACTACCGCGACAGTTATTCAGTTAGCGGACACCCTACTCACCAAGCGCGGTGGTTACCTGAGTAATGATCTGCTGCCACCCGGGGTGTTAATGGACAATATTCCCGAGTGGGAATTTGGCGTGCTGACTTTGCTGCGGGACACCGCAAGGGTTTACCGTAACGACTTTTCTCGGTCCCAGAGCCAGTCCACCGAAGACCCCGACCTGGCCGAGGCAGAGGCAAAATTTTTCTTCGATAATAATTCTTGGCTGCTGCCGCAAAGCGAGGATCAATACCAAGAGGGCATAGATTACTTTCAGTCTTACCTAGATCGGTTAGCCAACGCTGCCGAGGCGAATGCTCAATTTTATGCTCGTGCAGACAATTTGCAGCAGTGGCTGGCTGCAGTAGAAACACGACTTGGCAGCTTATCCCAGCGACTTTCCGCAAGTGTTGGTAAACGTCAACTGAACACCGACCTTGCTGGCGACAGCGCCGCGTCGCAATCAACCATCAGCCCAGACGAACAGATAGTAAAAACGCCCTGGCTGCAGATCGACAATGTGTTTTACGAAACTCGGGGGTTTACCTGGGCATTGATCCATATGCTCAATGCCATCGACAACGACTTTGCCGATGTTTTGGATAAAAAGAACGCCCGGGTATCGCTCAAGCAAATCATCCGAGAGCTAGAGCCCACTCAGGAAACCCTCTGGAGCCCCATGGTTTTGAATGGCGATGGCTTTGGGCCATTAGCCAATCACTCTTTGGTTATGGCATCGCATATATCACGCGCGAATGCAGCGATTATTGACCTACGTACGCTATTAACCCAGGGCTAAGCGGCTGATTTTAGGCGCTCCCGGACGCCATTTAGCAACGATTTGACGCCTTTTTATCTGGCAACCGTGGATCACGCTGGTATCATACGCGCCGCAGACTTGCGGGGGGGCAGGCCTTGGTTACCCAATGCACCACATTTGTTGTGTGTCCTCTTGCAGACCGATACACCAATCTGTTGGGGACTTAAATGACTGATCTCTTGATATGGCCGCCATTACTTGGCGTACTCGGCATGGTTGTAGCCGTGATTATTTATATGGTCGTACGCAGCTACGATCCTGGCTCCGATGCGTTAAAGAAAATCGCAGACGCCATTCACGAAGGCGCCATGGTTTTCATGAAGAGAGAATACACACAGCTAACGATTTTCGCGGCGGTACTCGTGGTCGCGATCTTCTTTTCACTGGGGTCCTCTACCGCGATCGCATTCCTAGCTGGAGCGATCTCCTCAGCCTGCGCAGGATGGTTCGGTATGTATACCGCTACCCAGGCCAATGTCAGAACGACTAATGCAGCCCATACTGACGGACAAGCCAGTGCACTCTCAGTGGCCTTTTTTGGTGGCTCTATTATGGGGCTTGCAGTGGCGTCACTCGGTCTGATCGGATTGGGTTCTGTTTACTATTTCTTTGGTGGCGATCCCGAAACGGCACATCACATTCATGGATTCGGTATGGGCGGCTCTGTTGTTGCCTTATTCTCGCGAGTGGGCGGCGGCATTTACACCAAAAGTGCGGATGTTGGCGCCGATTTAGTTGGCAAGCTCGAACAAGGGATCCCTGAAGACGATCCAAGAAACCCAGGCGTCATTGCGGACAACGTTGGCGATAACGTCGGCGACGTAGCTGGCATGGGTTCTGATATCTTCGAGTCATACGTCGGCTCTATGATCGCAACAATAGCCATAGCGTCCACGCTCGCAGCAGCATCTATATCTGCTTTAGCACCCAATATGAGCGAGGGCGATGGTCGAGCAACGCTTATGTTCTTACCGCTGGCGCTCGCTTCCACCGGTTTGATTTGCTCCATCCTTGGCATTATCGCTGTGCGCGCGATGTCTACCTTCGAACCAGCAAAAGCCCTTAGATTTGGAATGATTGGAACCACTATCCTGTTTATGGCGGCGGCCTACGTCCTTGTGAATTTGGTCGGCTTGACCACCAGCATTTGGTACGCGGTTCTATTTGGCGCCGCCGGTGGCATTTGTATAGGGCTAATAACGGAGTATTACACCGCATCGACGCCTGTGGTTAACATCGCGGAATCAGGCAAAACAGGCCCTGCAACGGTGATGATCACCGGCTTGTCTGTTGGCATGCAGTCCGTAGTCGGACCGCTCATTGTTATCTGCGCAATCATCTGGGTTTCCACTGAAATGGCTGGGCTGTACGGAGTTGGCGTTGCCGCAGTCGGACTGCTAGCGACCGTAGGCATGACCATGGCGGTAGATGCTTATGGTCCCGTCGCTGATAACGCCGGCGGCATTGCCGAAATGGGTGGCTTGGGTGAAGAAACCAGAGCCATCACTGATTCACTTGATGAACTGGGCAATACCACAGCTGCCATGGGTAAAGGATTTGCCATCGGAGCGGCGGCGCTCGCAGCACTGGCAATCATTGCTGCGTTTGTCGAGGTGCTGACCCTGGAAAGAGGCGGCAATTTTGTCCTGCATATTGGTGATCCCAATGTTCTCATTGGGCTGTTCATTGGTGGCTTGGTCCCATTCTTGATCGCCAGTATTACCATGACGGCCGTGGGTGATGCTGCCATGGACATGATCGAAGAAATCAGAAGGCAATTCCGCGACATCCCCGGCCTTATGGAGGGCACCGCGGAGCCAGACAACGCCAAATGTGTAGACATCGCGACAGCCGCGGCACTGAAGCGAATGCTCTTGCCAGGTGTAATTGCAGTGGCCGTTCCTCCGTTGGTTGGCTTCACGCTAGGTGCTGAGGCGCTGGGAGGAACCCTCGGAGGGGGATTGATCGGTTGCGTACTACTTGCGCTTACTATGGCCAATGCAGGTGGTGCTTGGGACAACGCTAAGAAATACGTAGAGAAGGGCAACCTAGGAGGCAAAGGCTCAGAAGTCCATGCTGCAGCCGTTGTCGGCGACACCGTGGGCGACCCCTTTAAGGATACCTCTGGCCCGTCGATGAACATTCTCATCAACGTGATGGCGATCGTCAGCTTGGTGATTGCACCACTGTTAGCCTAGGATTCTTAATCCTCAAAAAAGGGGGCCATGGCCCCCTTTTTTGTGCCAACTATAATGACTGCGCCTGGCTGCTACCATTGCTCCGGCAATTTTTTCGCCACCCGTTGCAGCTTTAAGCGCACGTATTCTGGCACTCCGTTTTTGTACTGCGGGTAGTCCTCGCCCGCAATCAATGGCGTCAAATAGCGCAACGCCTTAGGTGTGATATCAAAGCCGTCTTTACTGATAAAACTCTTGGGCATGAACCGCTCAACATTGGCAACCTTAGATAACTTGGCCTCGCCAATCTTCCATCGATAGGGTGCATCACTCGTACGCACAATGGTGGGCATTACTGCTGTTTTACCGGCAACCGCCAATTTCACCGCAGCTCGACCGAGCGCGTAAGCCTGCTCAACATCGGTCGCCGAAGCGATGTGCCGAGCTGCACGCTGCAAGTAGTCCGCTACTGCCCAGTGGTTCTTATAGCCGAGCTTCGAAGTGACCAAATTCGCGACCACTGGCGCAACCCCGCCTAACTGCGCATGACCAAAAGCGTCCTTAGCCGCACCGGACTCACCGACAAATTTACCGTTGGCAAAACGCAATCCCTCAGAGACCACCACCACACAAAACCCTTTTTCCGCCACCGTTGCTTTTACTCGTCGCAGGAACTGCTGTTGATTAAACGGCACTTCTGGCAAAAGGATGATGTGCGGAGCATCACCCAATTGCTGCCGAGCTAAAGCACCCGCTGCGGCTATCCAACCCGCATGCCTCCCCATGACCTCCAAGACAAACACCTTCGTAGAGGTCGCGCACATAGACTCGATGTCTAGGGCCGCTTCTTTGGTTGAGACCGCAACATACTTTGCGACCGACCCAAATCCCGGACAACAATCAGTTAAAGGCAGATCGTTATCTACCGTTTTCGGCACACCAATGCATTGCAAGGGATAACCAAGTCGGACGCCGAGCTGGGACACCTTATTAGCGGTATCTTGGGAATCGCCACCACCGTTATAAAAAAAGTAACGAATGTCATGAGCTTTAAACACTTCTATTAAGCGCTGGTACTCTCGAGGATCCTCCTCATAGGGCTTGAGTTTGTATCGACACGAGCCGAAGGCACCACCCGGCGTGCTACGCAACCCAGCGATTGATCGCTTGGTTTCTTTGGACGCATCAATAAGGTCCTCATTGAGCGCGCCAACAATGCCGTTAGCGCCGACGAGTACTTTGCCGATAACGTCTTTATGCTCCGCGGCGGTCTGCAACACACCACATGCAGTGGCATTAATGACAGCGGTGACGCCACCTGATTGCGCATAAAACGCGTTCGCCTTGGTCATTCGAATCTCCTAAAGGGAAAGAGTTAATTACTGCGCGCAGAATTGTCTTTGATTCAGCAAATTTGTGCGACAATTTCTCTAACTTTCAGGCGCACCAACATGAGCAAACACCTCTATTTCTTGGGCATTGGCGGCACCCTAATGGGTAGTTTGGCGCAGCTCGCCAAGCAACTGGGATTCGAGGTGAGTGGCAGCGACGCCGGCATCTATCCGCCCATGTCTGATCAGTTGGCCCAGGCTGGTATCACCGCCTTCGACGGCTTTGATCCTAGCCAACTAGACCCCGCCCCAGATGAAATCATCGTTGGCAACGCTGGCTTGCCGCGCGGCAACGAGGCTGTGGAATACATCCTAGAACGTAACCTCAATTATACCTCGGGGGCCGAGTGGTTAGGCCGCGAAGTACTCAGAGATCGATGGGTATTAGCGGTGGCCGGCACCCACGGCAAAACCACCACTGCCAGCATGCTGTCTTGGATTTTAGAACAAGCGGGACTCAATCCAGGCTATCTAATCGGCGGCGCGCCGAACAATTTCGGGCAATCCGCCCGACTGGGCACAGCACCGTTTTTTGTGGTGGAAGCCGACGAATACGACACCAGCTATTTCGATCGTCGCTCAAAGTTCGTGCACTACCGACCGCGCACTCTGATTGTGAATAATTTGGAATACGATCACGCAGACATCTTTCCTGACATCAAGGCAATTCAGCAACAGTTCCATTTACTGTTGCGTACAATTCCTAGCGGCGGACTGATTTTAGCCCCCAGCGAGGACGACCACGTTAACGAAGTTTTACACCAAGGTTGCTGGGCCCCGGTTGCCAGAGTCGGCGGCAAGGTGGTGCGAAAGCCAGTGCAACTTGATACCGGCGAGCATTGGTGCGTCGCGCAGACGTCCAGAGACGACACCTTCGAAATCCTTCTTAACGACGAATCCAAAGGCACTGTTTCTTGGTCACTAACGGGCGCGCACAATCGCAGCAATGCCCTCAACGCAATTGCAGCAGCGCGCCATGCAGGTGTTCCAGTGGCGGTATCGATTGCTGCACTGAATCAATTCGTTGGCGTGAAACGCAGAATGGAAGTGATTTTTGAAGACCCGCACACGGTCATTTACGACGACTTTGCGCATCACCCCACAGCGATTCGGAGTACTTTGCAAGGTTTACGCGACGCCGCCAGCGCAGACGAAATCATTGCCATCATTGAACCCCGCACCCACACCATGTCGTTGGGTACGTTACAGAGCGACTTAGCAACCTGTTGTGCAGCGGCGGACCGAGTTATTTGGTTTCGGGGTGACAACATCACCTGGGACCTGTATCAACTGGCCCAAGATTGTGTGATCGATGCCAGAGTCGAAGATGACATTGAACGACTCATCGACAGTTTGCTCGCCATGCCCGCATTAAACGGCGACCGACGCCGACACCTTGTCATTATGAGCAACGGCGCCTTCGGCGGCATCTATAAGAACATCGTTAGACAATTCGAGGCACGAGCCTAGCGTCACAACACCTACAGGGAGAGTCACCGTGTTAGCAGAGAAACGTATCGTCATTACCGGTGCCGGCAGTGGAATCGGCCGCGCCACCAGTATTCTAGCCGCGAGCTATGGCGCCAAAGTAGTGTGCGTGGATATTAGCGACGGCGTAAATGACACTGTGACAGAGATTGAGCGCAACGGCGGAAGCGCGCTCGCAATAGCCGCAGATGTGAGCGACGAAGCAGCGGTGATCGAATTTATTGAGCACTGCATAAGCCAATTTGGCGGCATTGATGGGATCTACGCTAACGCCGGTGTATCAGGCGGCCGTAAGTCGTTAACAGAACTCACTGTAGAAGACTGGCAGCGAACGTTGGCGGTAAATACCGTAGGTGTGTTTCTTGCCATCAAACACTCTGCGCCCCATTTTATTGGTCAAGGTCATGGAGCCATTGTCTGCACTGCTTCCGTTGCGGGTTTACGTGCCAACGCTGGCGGTGTCGACTATTCCGCCAGTAAAGCCGGGGTCATAAGCATCGTACAAACAACTGCGTATCAGTTGTATGGCACCGGTGTGCGCATCAACGCCATCTGTCCAGGCTTAATTGAAACCGGCATGACCAAGCCGACCTTTGATATGGCCAGAGCACGCGGCAGTGAGGACAAAATCGGTCAAATCAATCCGGCCAAACGTTATGGTCAACCCCAAGAAATCGGTGAGGCCGCCTGTTTCTTGCTCAGCGATCGAGCGTCTTACGTAAATGGCCACGCACTGCCGGTGGATGGCGGCTTGTCTGCTTCGCACCCTTGGGTATTTCCTAGAAAGTAACAGCAGACTAAAAAGCCGCAGCTGGCAGACTCATCACAGCGTCTGCCTCGGCGCCAATGCTGCGCTCTAGTCCGAGCGTCTGCGGTAACAATCGCGCATAGAAATACCTGGCGGTGGCGCGCTTGGCTGCACCGAACTCATCTTGTGGCGCACAACTGGCCATCCGCGCCCACATCCATGCGCACAACGTAAGCCCAACAAAATCTAGGAAGTCCACAGACACCGCCCCAGGTAAGTTGGGGTCTTGCTTACTGCGGTCTACGACCGATTCTGTCACCGTGGTCAAACGCTTGCACACATCCCGCAGCGATGGCGCAAATTCATCATCAACATCCGTTGCAATAATTTCGTCTATAAGTTCTTTCAGGGTCTGACCGCCGTCTCGCACAACTTTCCGCCCAACCAAGTCGATGGCTTGAATGCCATTGGCACCCTCATATATTTGTCCAATGCGGGCATCGCGCACAATCTGCTCCATACCCCACTCTTTTACGTAGCCATGGCCACCGAGTACCTGTTGACCCAACACTGCGCACTCTAACCCCCGATCCGTGAGAAAAGCTTTTACAACTGGGGTGAGCAATTCGCCAATCCGCTGGGCTTGCGCATCGTCAGCATATTTCGCCAAATCCAACTGCATGCCCACATAAAAACCCAACGCACGACACCCCTCGGCATAGGCGCGTTGAGTCAGCAACATGCGCCGCACATCGGGATGAACCAATATCGAGTCAGCCACCGCTTCCGGGTTTTCAGGTCCAGTTGGCGCACGCCCCTGGACACGCTCTCGCGCATAGCTAGCCGAATGCTGGTAGGCCAACTGCGCAGCCCCCAGTCCTTGCAGACCAACACTCAGGCGCTCGTAGTTCATCATAGTGAACATAGCCGCTAGACCCTGATTTTCTTCTCCTAACAGAAAGCCTTTAGCGCCATCGTAATTGATGACTGAAGTGGCACTGCCTTTGATGCCCATCTTGTGTTCAAGCGAACCACTGGACCAGCCGTTACGTTGGCCAAGCGAGCCGTCCGCGTTAGGTAAAAATTTCGGCACTATGAACAAAGAAATACCCTTACTGCCCAAGGGCGCATCGGGCAGACGCGCAAGGGTCAGGTGCACGATGTTTTCTGCCATATCATGCTCGCCGCTGGTAATGAATATTTTCTGACCTGTTATGGCATAACTGCCGTCGCTTTGAACTTCGGCCTTGGTGCGCATGATGCCGAGATCAGTTCCTGCATGAGATTCCGTCAGAGCCATGGCGCCGGTCCACTGGCCGGAATAAAGCTTAGGCAGATATTGGCGTTTTTGCTCGTGAGAGCCGTGGGCATCAATACACAGACAGGCACCTACCGTCAGCGTGCCATACAGGTACAAACTGCTGTTGGCTGACCAGAACATCTCTTCAACCAAACACCCTAAGCTCTTCGGCATCCCCTGACCACCAAATTGAGGATTGCCCGACAAACCCAGCCAGCCACCCTGGGCTAATTCAGAGAACGCCGAGGCGAATCCATTAGGGGTAGTTACTTGACCGTCTTGCCACTGACAGCCTTCGGCATCGCCAGATTGATTTAACGGCGCCATGACCTCAGACGCCACCCGACCACCTTCAGCAACAATGGCCTCGACGACATCCGGCGTCAGATCCGCGAAAGCCTCAATTTGCTGCCAGGCGCTTTGCACGTCGAATACATCATCAAGCAAAAATTCAACGTCACGTTGCTGCACCTGGTAATCCACGAAAATTCCCCTTCTCTTGTTTGCTGCGCTTAAAAGCTGGCGAAATGTTAACGACAGGCGCGAGCATGTACTAACTTTTTGTCACGCTGCAATTCAGTGTCTAACTGCTGTGGATGTTATTGCACCGCTCGGGACTGAACTTAATAGTCGTAATTAGGTTCTTTACCTACACGTTGATCCGCCACTCGCTACTTTTAAATCCCAGCATTCGGAACAAACTCATGTGAAATCTTACTGACCGTGAAGACTTATGTCGCAAACACTTGAAATCGTTCAAGCCGCTACCAAGCTTTTAGCCGACTGGATAGTTCCTGACAACTGCGTCTTATGCCACTTACCGCTTGCCCGGCCATGGGCTGAACCCGCAGCACTGGAAGATCACTTATGCGCACACTGTAGAACTGCGGTAACGCTGAATCTCCAGTCATGCCACCACTGCGCAATGCCCTCGCCCTCCGATCAAACCGTCTGTGGCCGTTGCATCGTCTCGCCTCTGGCCGACTACACGCTGGTTCCCGTGCTGCATGAGCATTACGGCGCCTACCTCATCAAACGTCTAAAATTTCACCAAGGCGAACGTGAGGCCAAAGCACTGTGCGGTTTTATGCTCACCTCAATACGGCTCAGTTATGCAACTGAAGAAAGCTTGCCCGACTATCTCGTGCCGGCACCCATCGCCTCCAAAACCATGTTGAGCCGCGGCTACAATCAAGCGTACTGGTTGGCCCAACCGCTTGGGCGACACCTGGACATTCCGATTCTTAACGGTAGTTTCAAACGTAGAAATGGCCCCGCACAAAGAACCCAAACGCGCGCAGCGCGTATGCGTATGCCAGCCGACACCTTCACCGCCAGACGCTCTGTACACCTGAAGAAACAACTGGCACAGCGTCATATCGCCATTGTTGATGACGTCCTAACAACGGGCTCAACCGTAAGACTCCTGACCAACAAACTGCGCCAGGCTGGCGCCAGACGTGTCGATGTCTGGGCGGCAACCCGCGCTTAGTAGCCTATAACCACATTAACGCCTGAACTCGTATGCAAATATGAAGGCACAGCAGGATGCTGCTAGAGTGCCTCTATGACGCCCTACCAAGACCTCACACCTGACACCATTCTCGATGCTCTGGAAAGCATTGGCTTGGAGCCCAGTGGCAGCTTGTTGGCGCTCAACAGTTACGAAAACCGCGTATACCAAGCAGGCTTAGAAGATCGCAGCTTTGTCATTGTGAAGTTCTATCGACCTGAACGCTGGACTGACGAGGCCATCAACGAAGAGCATGAATTTACCCAAACGCTTTTAGACGAGGAACTGTCGGTGGTGGCGCCAATGGCGCTGGCAGAAACAGGTTCGGGGTCGCGCACGCTTGTGCAACACAATGGTTTTCGATTTGCGGTGTTTGCCCGACAGGGTGGACACCCACCCAACTTAGAAAATCTAGACGACTTGGAGGTTTTGAGCCGAACCATTGCGCGCATGCATGCGGTGGGCGCACGCCAATCCTTTAGTCAACGCCCGCAGATCAATGCGCAACGCTTTGGTCATGACAGCCGCAACTTTTTACTGGAAAACAATTTCTTGCCGCCAGAAATGGAATCCGCCTATGCGTCTGTGAGCGAACACTTACTGCAACGCATTACTCCGCTTTTACAGGATGCACCAAATATCCGCATTCATGGCGACTGCCACATGGGTAACATTTTATGGCGCGACCAGGTACCGCACTTTGTTGACTTCGACGATTGCATGATGGGCCCACCCATACAGGACTTATGGATGTTGCTGAGCGGTGAACGCTACGATCAGACTGGCCAACTGGCGACCATTCTCGATGCGTATAACGACTTTTATCCTTTCGATGTCAGCACGCTTAACTTTATCGAACCGTTACGCACCCTGCGCATCATGCACCATGCGGCATGGATCGCGCGGCGCTGGCACGACCCAGCATTTCCACCAGCCTTTCCAACCTTCGACAGCGTCAATTACTGGTCTAAACACGTTTTAGAGTTGCGCGAGCAATTAGCGCTTTTGGACGAACCACCGCTCACTTACCTCTAAGTGCGCTTCAGCGTGCGGCAGCCACCCTAACCTCTTAAGCCTCCATACCAAGCTGGCGCCGATTCACACAAATGTTGGCGTATTGCTGCAACAAAAAGGCACGCTGTTCCTCTGTGCACTGATCCAATTGAATCTTTAACGCGCTCATAGCTTTTGAATTCACGTGGCTGTCAGACGCCTCATCAGCCAACAAGGCATCCGCATATCGATTGGTAGAGAGCACGCGGATACCGCCCACAATCGCTGAATCCAGTCGCTCGGCCAACTGCTCTACCGAGTCACAATCCTGGGAAATTGGCGGACTGAAATGCACATGAACCTGGCCCTTATATCCGACAAGGCCTTGAATCATGCTGTCCAGATCCTCTTGTTCCCCTTTTGCATACTCACCATCGCGCGCTAACGCCGCCAGTTCTCTAGCTTTCGCCGGCGCACATGGATCCACTTCGTAAGACAAAGAGACCGGCACCAATGCGCCGTTACTGAGCAATTCGCGAATAGGTTCAGCTTGCTTGCGGTAGGCTAATGCGAGCATTTTGATCAGCGCAGGATCAGTGCGGTCAAAGCCGTCTTTCGCCCGGCCTTGGCGTTGCGCAATCCACACTGAAGTATGCTCTTGTAGGCTGTGACGAACGTAGTGACTGGTACGAGTCATGGCCCGATAACCAGCTCGCGCACTGGCAAGATCTCGCTCTACCACAAAACTCTTGTTCAACCGCATCAAGTCTGCCGCTAGGGGGTTGTGCAGCAGATTGTCCCCTACCGCCATACGACAAGTTTCAATACCCGCACGAAAAAGCAGCAAGTTGATCAAACTCGAGTCCATAACGATGTCGCGATGGTTAGAAATAAACAGATACTGACGAGTCGGGTCCAAGTGTTCTAAGCCCGACACTGTGAGCGCATCGGTGGAACCCTGTACCAATTGCTCGAAGTATTTTGACACCAAGCCCTGAAAGTCATCTACAGTTTTTAGATTACGCACACTGAACTGCAGAATTTTGCGCGTTAACCAAGAGGCAAAAAAACGTTCTGCAAGAAACTTCGGTAGCACCAAGCGCTGTGCCGCGACAGCCAACTGTTCCGACTGGATCAATCGCGCCAATACCCCTGGCACTTCTTGATCTTGGTAGGGTCGGATCGGATCAAAATCAAGAACGTCAATTTTATTCGCCAAAAATTTCACCCTATCTTCGGAGTTGGATCGGTCCTTTCGTAGCAAAGAATAGGTCCTTTGATGAGCACGCCAGCTAGGCGGTTATAAGCGTACCACTCGTTACAGCCGTCAGCCCAACCCAGATACCCATGATCAGAATCAGCCAAAACGCAGCTTTTTTCAGCATCGCCTCGCTTGCTGGCGGTGCCACGACCCGACCAAGCCAGGTGCCGATCAGTACCACTGGCAGCGCCAGCGCTACATAGATCGCTACCGCCTCGGTTAACTCACCGCGCCAGCCCACCATGACGGTGCGAGAACTGGTTACCAACAAAAAGCTCGCCAACAAAGTCGCTCTGATTACAGCCAAAGGCAGCGGCTGACTAAAACCAAACAAACCTAGCACAGGGCCACTGGCAGAAAACATGCCACCCAGAGTACCGCCGCAAATACCCGTCAACCAGGCGACCCACGGCGCAGAGACACGCTGTAGGGGTTGCGGCTTTAGCAGCATGCCCAGCGCCCCAAGGGTTAGGAACACGCCCAAACACAGCTCTAGTGCCCACCGCGCATTGGCCCCGAGCTGGTCAAGAAAAAACAACCCCAGCATCAGCGCCGGGACTTGACCTAAGGCCAGCCAACTGAACAAACGCCAGTGCACCTGGCCCACTTGTCCCCATAACGACAAGACTGAATTGGTAAGACTAAGAATGCTCACCACCGCAGCTAGGGTTTCAAGTTCAATAAGCCGTAAACCGCCAGCCACCGCCACAATGAGCATGCCCATAGCGAAACCAGCGACAGCTTGAATGTAGCTGCCAAAAAAAGTGATCAACAGAAAAATGATGAGTGCAGACGTTTCCACAATGGCATTGTGCCATAGGCGCATTGAGCAACCGCGGCAAAACAACGGCACCTAAAATATCCTGGAGAGGATCTAGTTAACTCAGAGTGCCCGCAAGTTTGCTATCGTTTAGCTAGCGCTCAAAACACCACCGCCTTTGGATTGCCGATGGACTTATCTTTATCAACAAAAACCGCCTTGGTAACCGGTAGCTATCGAGGCACCGGCCAGGCAATTGCACACACGCTGCTTGCAGAGGGTGCAACAGTACTCGTTCATGGGCTAAATGCAGACCAAGCACACGCCGCCGTGGACGAGCTTGGCGGTGGCATACCCGTATCTGGTGACATCAGCACTGCCACAGGCTGCGAGACCTTAGTTCGAGCTTGCGAGTCCTACCCGGTGCAAATTCTTATCAACAACTACGGTGGTGCTGACCCTAGCACCTGGCTCGACAGCGACGATCAAGACTGGCACCGCGCCTATGAGAAAAATGTGCTGTCAGCCCAGCGCATCACCCAAGCGCTACTGCCACGGATGCTGACACAGCCGTGGGGT
>CACFGV010000036.1 GCA_902565895.1 K189A clade bacterium | reverse complement strand
GGTGTCCGCTGGTTTTGCAGCACGAGCAATGAGCATCACCTCCTTTTTTGGCTGGATTGGTATGGGACTCGGAGGCTATCTAGGCGGCAGATTATTTGATCTTCAGGGCAGCTATACAACTTCATTCACCTTTGCCATGGTTATGGGGTTCACTAACGTATTTAATCTCAGTTTGTTCGCATTGCACATCCGATCCGCGCGCAGACATCAAACACAACATTCGCTATAGGGGGCATCATGGAACTCAAGGACAAAGTGGCAATTATCACTGGAGGCAGCGGCGGTATAGGCAAGGCCATGGCCGCAGCTTTTTTACAAGAAGGAGCCAAGGCTGTAGTGCTGGCTGATCTTGATGAGCAAGCTGTGCAAGATGCGGCCCAAAGCATCGACCCAAGCGGCCAACGCTGTGTTGGCCGTGCCTGCAATGTGACTAATGAAAAGGCAGTGCAAACGCTGACACAAACCACAATCCAAACCTATGGTCAGGTCGATGTGTTCTGCTCAAATGCCGGTGCTGGTGCGACCGGGCTGCTTACCGATACTGCCAACGAGGTTTGGCAACAACAATGGGAGTTGCACGTCATGTCACATCTATACGCTGCCCGAGCGGTGCTGCCCGGCATGATCGAACGAGGATCGGGCTATTTGATGAATACTGCGTCCGCGGCCGGTTTGTTGGCGGCTATCGGTTCTGGCCCTTATACCGTCACTAAGGCAGCAGCTGTGAAGCTGGCAGAATTTCTCTCAATAAGTCATGCGGACGATGGCATTAAGGTCTCAGTGCTGTGCCCACAAGGGGTCAATACGGCAATGGCGCCTAAGAGCCTAGGCGACGGGCAAACCGATGGCATTATCGAGCCAGAGCAGCTTGCCAATGTAGTAGTAGAAACCATGCGCGAGGAACGCTTCCATGTGCTGCCGCATCCCGAGGTTGAGGAATACGTGCGCCGCAAGGGCGACAATGTTGACCGTTGGCTAATCGGTATGCAGCGCCTGCGCCGCAAATCACTTGATGGCGCAGGATAATTAACGTCGGCTAACGAGCGCTTGCTGCCTGATAGTCCGAATAGCGAGCGCTCATAGTCCGGTCGACGGCCATGACGCCGAAGGCGCGCATATTTATTTCGAACTGCATAGCGACCGGCAGCAGACGACCACACTGTGCGTTTTGCTGCTCTGGCTCACCAACAGGCGCAAATTCAAAGCGACTTAAAAAGTGATTCACCTTTACGCCAATTTGCGGCTTCACTGGCCCTGGACTCGCGATCTCTAGGTATTCGACGCACAGTCCACTTTTGCTGATGCTCACAGTGCCTTGCATCTGCGCCATCATTTTACGTCCCTCGCCAGCCCCTACTGGGGTAAACCCAATACGCCAAGCCGAAGCGTTATCTTCCAGCAGCCGCAACGACTCTAAGTCAATGCTGTCTAACGGATTTGTCTCAGCACCGCCGTTACGCTCATTCTCGCGCTCTTTTTGCTCGCGCTTTTGTCGGCGAAACTCGGCGACTTCATCGTCACTGGCAGCTCTGTCATCCACTGTAATCAACAGCCACTGTTGTCCTTCGGGCGCTTGCGGGTTGTAGCGAGCAAGTCTTTTGAATTCCCCATCATCCGACGCTTCCGTGAATTGCCAACGATCTTGAACCCCCGATTCAAGGGCTGCAAAGGCATCAGTCACCAGGTTCTGAAGATTCAACGTTGCCGCTGCGGCGTGGCCGCTTACGACACTGAACAGGAAAACGCTAATGACCTTTTTAAGCACATAACCCTCCATCAATGATCAGTTCTGTGCCGGTCATGTAACTGGATTCATCACTGGCGAGAAAAACCACGCCATTCGCTATATCAAGAGGCTTACCTAACTGGCCGGTGGGTACAACCTGCTCAGCCATAGATTCGAGATCCATGGTATTCATGCCTGCCTCTAGCAATTCTGGATTCATTTTGTCCCATATGGGTGTTTCGATCACCCCTGGATGTACAGAATTGACTCGCACCGGCCAACGGTTGGCGGCACATTCTCGCGCAACACCCTTGGTAAACAAGCGCACGCCGCCTTTCGTCGCGTTGTACGCAGCTAAATTCGCCGACCCCTTAATTCCAGCAACGGATGAAATGTTGATTACCGAACCATTGCCGCTCTCGATCATTGCCGGAATCGCGTATTTAACACCTAGAAAAACACCGTCCAAATTGATCGCTTGTTGCCGTTGCCAATCCCCCAGAGTCATAGTCAATATGCTCCCGCCAACTGCGATACCCGCATTGTTGACGAGAATGTTTAGTCCACCGTAAACATCGACGGTAGCCGCCACACATTCTTGCCATTGGCTTTCGTTGGTCACGTCCAAGTGCATGAAGGTTGCGGTGCCCGAATTATCTTGAATAGCACCGACCGTCTGTTGGCCCAATTCCGCATCGATATCCGCCACCACAACTTTTGCACCTTCTTCGGCTAGCCTCACCGCGCTCGCTTTACCGATACCAGATGCACCGCCGCTCACCAACGCCACTCTGTTTGTTAATCTGCCCATAGTTCCCCCAAATCTAACAACGTTGCCCTAAAGACCAATTATTTCACTGTCGCTGCGTGCAATCTAAAACTGCACCGTAATCGCACCACGGGTTGCCGCAGTGGCGCATCCTTGCTACAAACTTTGGCAGCTTTACTGAAGCGTCTCAACAACTAACAGGGGGATATATGTCAGAGACACAGAGCGACCTTTTTGAATTAGCAATGTCAGATGAAGCGCAACCACTTATGGCTGCGGTACAGAATCACATTACGACTCATGTAGATCCGATTACCGAAGAGTTTTATGCGTTAAACGCAGAAAAAACCGACCGCTGGTCGTGGCATCCGCGTCAGCTTGAGCTGCTAGAAGGCGCCAAGGCTGCTGCAAAAAAGGCCGGCCTATGGAACTTTTTCTTACCCGACGCTGAAACTGGGGAAGGTTTGAGTAACCTAGACTACGCATACATCGCAGCAGAGCTGGGCAAATCGCCTTTAGCTTCCGAATCATTGAACTGCAGCGCGCCTGATACCGGCAACATGGAAGTGTTAGAACGTGTCGGTACACCAAAGCAAAAAAAGCGCTGGTTGGAGCCATTGTTGAACGGTGAAATCCGCTCGGCCTATGCCATGACTGAACCTGCACTGCCATCATCGGATGCAAAAAACATCAGCACCCAAGCGGTACTTGATGGCGATGAATGGGTCATTAATGGCGAGAAATACTACATCTCGGGCGCCGGTGACCCACGCTGTAAAGTGATGATCACCATGGTCAAAACGAGCCCCGACGCTGCACCAAATCGTCAACAATCACAAATCCTGGTGCCTACTGATGCACCTGGGGTGGAGATTCTGGAGGGTATGCAGGTATTCGGCCAAGATCATGCTCCAAGGGGCCATATGCACATCAAGTTCAACGATGTGCGAGTCCCGAAAGAGAACATCTTGCTCGGCGAAGGCCGCGGCTTTGAAATATCTCAGGTGCGCCTTGGGCCCGGCCGTATCCACCACTGCATGCGCTCCATCGGCAAGGCTGAGAAGGCCCTAGAACTCATGGTTACGCGCGCCGGTACACGAGTCGCCTTTGGTAAGCCTATCGCCAAACTCGGCAAAAACGTCGAAGTGATTTCAAGAGCGCGCATTGAGATCAATGCTATGCGTCTGGCTGTGCTGCAAGCCGCAAAGGCTATGGATGTATTGGGTAACAAAGAAGCGCGAGTATATGTAAGCGCTGTTAAAGCCATGGTGCCCGAGAAGGTTTGTCAGATCATTGACCAGGCCATCCAGATTCACGGCGCGACAGGGATCTCCCAATGGTCACCCCTGGCCTCTATGTACACCGACATGCGACACCTACGATTTGCCGACGGGCCAGATGAGGTGCATCACATGGTCGTAGGTCGCGCGGAGTTGCAAAAATACGATCTTTGGTAGTGTGATCCAGTTGGGCTAGCCGCCTGCGAATTTGACGGTTAGCCCACGCTCCTCGAGGAGCGCCCGAATGCTGTCACGGTGGTCGCCTCGGATTTCTATGCACTGTGCTTTCACTGCCCCACCGCTGCCGCATTTGGTTTTCAATAACTTACATATCGGTTTTAACTGAGCAGCAGGTAATCCCGAAATGACGCATACCATCTTGCCGCCGCGCCCTTTGGATTCGCGCTGTATTCGCACCACGCCATCACCACTGTCGACCACCGGCTCTGCACCAGTGGACGTTTTAATCCGCCCACTTGCAGTTGAATAAACCAAATTAGAGCGTTGCTTTTTCATTATTGTGATTGCGCGACCAGATTCGCAGGCGGCAAAGGGATTTTGCCCAGGACATGGTCCGAAATTTTTTCTGCCATCATGATGGTCGGTGCATTGGTGTTGCCTGCGATCAGCGTCGGCATCAATGAAGCATCTACCACTCGCAGTCCCGAAAGGCCATGGACTTGACCCTGCTCGTTAGTAACCGCCAATGGATCTTTGCCCATCTTACAAGTGCCCACGGGATGATAAAGGGTTTCAGCCGTTGCTTTAATCCAAGCGTCCAGTTCCGCATCGTCATCAACATTGACTTCAGCGCTGGGTTTTAACTGCTCGCCTCGGTAAGGATCAAAAGCAGGTTGCAAAAAAACGCGGCGGGTTTCACGAAACCCATTGCGCGTATCGATCAAATCTTGTTCTGCCGAGAAATAATTCGGATAAATGGCTGGCGCGTCCGTTGCTTTCGCACTGCGCAAACCGATACGTCCACGACTCTGTGGCCGACATGCGTAGACGATACTCGAAAATCCGTGATCACCAAGCACACCATCGCGCCCATGAACATCCCGCATGGCTACCGAAACATAGTGAATTTGCATGTCTGGCAGTGGCTTGTCCGGGTGCGAGCGGAAAAAGGCGCCGCCAGCAGTGGGTGGATAGGCCGCATCCCCCTGACCCTGCATTAGATATTTCGTACCTGCCAACAAGGTTCGCAGCGGTCCGGCTGAACGATGCAAGGTAATCGGTTGGGTGCAAGCAAATTGGCTGACCACACCAATGTGATCTTGAAGGTTTTCACCCACTCCCACCAATTCATGTATAACATCAACGCCATGGCGTTGCAGCTCTGCGCCGGGACCTATGCCGCTGCGTAACAAAATTTGTGGCGAGTTCACCGCACCTGCACTGACAATCACCTCAGCGTTAGCACTCAACCGTTGCACCTGACCTTTGACCAAAACATCAACGGCAATCGCGCGACGCCCTTCAAACACGACGCGATCCACTAAGACGTTAGTCATCGTAAAAAGATTCGGTCGCTGCAACACCGGATGCAGATAGGCTTGGGCCGCACTGCAGCGCCGGGAACCGCGCAGAGTGTGTTCGTAGCGAGAAAAACCTTCTTGTTGGCGACCGTTAAAGTCCTCGGTTAGGGGGAATCCAGCCTGCTGGCCAGCAGCAACAAATACATCTAGCAAGGGATCATCGGTGCGATTTGACTTCTTCACTGACAGTGGGCCTTCTTTACCGTGATACTCGTCGTCTCCTTGGCCGTCGAAAGACTCAGCCCGCTTAAAATAAGGCAAGACCTCATCGTAAGACCAACCTTTGTTGCCAGCCTGACTCCATTGATCGTAATCGGCTGGGTTACCTCTGATGTACACCATAGCGTTAATGGATGAAGAACCGCCCCAACCTTTTCCCCTGGGCCAGTAAAAAGAGCGACCACCCAGATTTGCATCTGCATCCGTGGTGAAACCATAGTTTCGCGGATTGGGCTTTGGGACCAGTTGCGAGTACCCAGCGGGCATGTGGATGAAAAAGTTTTTGTCCTGGCCCCCAGCTTCTAGCAGCATGACGGACTTGCTTTTATCAGCGGACAAGCGGTTCGCCAGCACACACCCGGCACTGCCTGCTCCAATTACAATGTAGTCAAATGGTTGCATTTATTCTTCATCCTCCTTGGCGTTATCACATCTAAGGTGTGGAATCTCGAAAGGACGCCACCGAATATCAAAAGGACGTCCCAATCTAGCCAATTGGTCCGTGCTGAGTCTGGCGCTGCCCTGCCGCAGTGGACAGCCTAACCAATCCATGATTAATTCTCGACGGGCCTATCATGCCAGGACGCAAAACGTTCTTTCCCATGTTCTTGAGCCTTAAGCTCCACCCATTCGGACACACCGTCGTCAACCCACAACCACTCGCGAGCAGTGCTGCGCCATTGCAAAAAGTAAAACAAAGATTCGGAAAACACCGAATATTCAACGAACGGCAGCATCTTGAGATCTGCTACCGCGGTCACGCTACTGAATTTGGTTGCGGTTGACGGAACCAAAGTCGCCGACAAACTATGACCACTAATTGCCATGTAAAGAGCGAAGGGATTAAATACCTAGGTTCTAAGTGTTCTAGCGTGGCACCACAAAGCACCTGTGGGAAGGTATCCCTCAATCATCTCGTCACCTGAGGTGAATTGCGCTGGGTGACTCTCTTTTGCAGAGAGCACTGATGACCGTGAACAAGACAAAGAATTAGTGACTATATTAATTAATGACTACCGATCATCGATCATCTTCGACGCGACCTGAAACGCATAACGCTGAGCCCCGACTATCATGAAGAAAGCCTTATTACCCACTAAACCAAGGGCTGTGGCAAAAAGTCTTATTATGCTAATGGTTGGCATTGCCGCATTATTTGGCAACGCCCTGGCACACGCCTCAATAAAAACAACTGCTGTGGGCACACCTGCGCCTGTAGTGATGTTGTCGCTGGATGGCTTCCGCAACGACTACATTACGCGTGGCTACAGCCCAAATTTGGCGAAATTGGCAAATACTGGCCTAACCAGTGAGGGTCTGATTCCGGTCTTTCCTAGCAGCACCTTCACCAATCACTACTCAATCGTTACTGGCATGTACCCACAGCGTCACGGCCTGGTTGGCAATACCTTCTACGATCGTGGCAGAGACCAAACGTACCGCATCAGCAACCGCAAAGCGGTTGAGGATGGCAGTTGGTATCGGGGCACACCGCTGTGGGTGGCTGTTGAAAAAGCAGGCGGGATCGCAGCAAGCTTTTACTGGGTCGGTAGCGAAGCGGATATCCAAGGCGTTCGTCCGAGCCACTACAGACGCTACGACGGCCGGGTTAAAAACTCTCAGCGAGTACAACAGGTACTGTCATGGTTACAACTGCCGGCTGCGCAACGACCAAATCTGATCACCTTTTATTTTTCTGATGTCGACAGCGTAGGCCACAACTTTGGGCCGGACAGTGCTGAGGTCAACAGCGCCATCGCCAAGGTCGATAGAGAGATTGGCCAGTTGCTTCAGGGGCTGGCGACTTTGCCGTTTCAAGTCAACCTGATCATTACCTCAGATCATGGCATGGCTGAGGTAAAACTGGACCAAACCCGCTATTTCAGCGATTGGATTGATATGGCGCAATGGCAGCAAAACTCTAAGGTGATCACTGGCGGTGCATACGCGTATTTCTACAGCAATAACAGTGATTTACTATTAATTACTCAAAAGGTTTTAAAGAATGTGCAAGGGCTGTCGGTGTACCCACAAGGTCGTTTCCCAAAGGAAATGCGCTTAGGTGATGGTCCTCGCAGTCCAGATTTTGTAGTGACGGTTGATTCGCCCGGTTATCTACTGGTGCGACGACCCAAGGGCCGAGCCAACATCCCTGCGGGCGCCCACGGTTACCTACCATCGACGCATTCAAATATGCAGGGGTTATTTGTCGCTAAGGGTCCCAACATCACACCTGGCCGGATGGCCAGTTTCGAGAATATCCACGTTTATCCCTTTGTCATGTCTCTATTGAGCCTTACCACCGACGAGCAAATTGATGGTGACCCAGCGGTTTTGGCAGCCTTTCTGCGATAGCCGCCGCTGAAGATCGCCTACAGTGTCCTAATAATGACATTAGGCAATGGACAATCCATCTTCGACATCCAGATCAGGCTGCAACAGAGTCACCACACCAGCGCCGTCCACCACTCCGGTCACCAAGCACTCGCTCATAAAGGGCCCGATCTGTTTGGCTGGGAAATTCACAACAGCGATAAGCTGGCGCCCGATCAACTGGTTTGGCTGATATAGGTCAGTTATCTGCGCACTGGTCTTGAGTTCTCCGATGTCCTCACCAAACCAAATCCACAATTTCAGCGCGGGATTCCGCGCTTCAGGAAATGCTTCCGCTCTCTTTACGGTGCCAACTCGCAAGTCAACACGAAGAAAGTCTTCAAAGCTGATGTTGGGTTTGCGCTTCATGCAATCTCCTAATATTTTCTTATAAATATCTGATTAAAAACATTATTCTGGTTTGATTCCGTAACCCGCCACCAGTTTTAATTTCAAAGGACATGCGGGGCAAGCCCCGCCATCAGTTTTAACTTCGAAGGACATACGGGCCAAGCCCCGCTTACAGTTGTGGCGCCTCAGGAGATGCGGGGGCACCGTTTTTTCACAAATCGTTCATTAGCGTACCAGCATCA
Organism: K189A clade bacterium; assembly: GCA_902565895.1. Taxonomy (GTDB): domain Bacteria; phylum Pseudomonadota; class Gammaproteobacteria; order Pseudomonadales; family Azotimanducaceae; genus UBA4421. The sequence goes on along the minus strand of CACFGV010000036.1, from coordinate 5,722 downwards.
TCACTAATCAAAGATGTCAAAGCACCGGCAAGTGGACCCATCCAGCCCAATAACTGCGAGACCATCATGTTTCCAGCCATCCGAACGTTATTTAACCTGCTACTGGCCTTTAGAACCAACACCCCGGGACACTTTATTGTCGTGCGACAGTGGGCCAGTAAACGCAAGCCCCTGAACCCCTTTGCTGAGCGTTCCGAGAAACCAGAGGCGCCCACCATGATTACTACTGATACAGGCGGCGCACGCAGCAAGCTTATCGGCCTCATGCAAATCGGCGGGATCGTTTTAGTCATTGCTCTGGCGGTTATGGTGTCAAGAGCACCGTCAACGCCAACGGCTGACACCGCACCATTTACCCGCCCTGTTGCCACCACCGGACCTACCCAAGTGCGTGTCATTCAGCCTCCGGCAATGCCCTTCCAAATCTCAATCGCCGCCAACGGCAGCATCAGCGTACGCAATTACGTTAATTTGTCGTCCCAGGTGAGCGGTAGAGTGGAGAAGATTTCCTCGGCATTAAAAGCTGGCGGCGAATTCTCTGCTGGAGAGACCCTATTGGTGCTAGACCAACAAGATTTCAAATTGCGCCTTGCTCAAGCTCAAGCTGACGTAGCCTCGGCAGAGTCGAGCCTGTTGTTACAGCAAGCCAAGAGCGATGCTGCTGTCGCCAATTATGCCTTGCTCAACCCCGGTAAATCGGTGCCACCGCTGGTCGCCCTTGTGCCGCAAATTGCTCAAGCTAAAGCGCAACTGGCAGCCGCTCAATCTCGTGCCGAAGCGGCTAAATTAGATCTGTCGCGCACCCGTTTCACATTGCCATTTGATGGGAAAGTAACCAGCAGCAATGCCGAGGTCGGTCAACTTCTTACCGCAGGCAGCGCCTTTGGCCAAGTATTCGCACTAGACGCAGTTGAGTTGGTTGTGCCCATCCCACCTGATGATCTGGCGTTAATTGATCCCGCCATCGGGCGCACGGTGACCCTTAGGGACGGCCCAACAACCTATCAAGCACAGGTCGAACGGGTCAGTGCAGAGATTGATCCGCGTAGCCGTTTTGCCCAGGTTTTTGCGCCGATAGACGCAGGCACTACACTGCAGCCTGGCAGTTTCGTTGATGTCGAGATTGGCGGTGCGAACTTACAAAATGCACTGCAATTGCCCGGGTCCGCGACCCAAGCCAACGGCAGCCTTTGGTATGTAAAGGACAACCGACTAAAGCGCCATGACCCAGTGGTGATCGGTCGAAATCAACAGGGCTCAATAATCCAACGTTTTGATTATGCTCAGGGCATTGTAGTGGGTGCGGTTCCGGGCGCCGAGGCTGGTCAAGAGGTCAGTGTCTTAGCCACTCGTACTTAACTGGGTCATCACTGTGAATGAGCAATCCACAACAGACCAACTACCCTCTCGTGGCTTAGGTATCATCGACTACTTCAGCCGCAATTCGGTCGCTGCTAATTTAATGATGGTGCTGCTGCTATTTGGCGGGTTACTGGCGGGCCGTAGCCTGACCTCCCAGGTATTCCCCACCATTGATCCCGGCTTGGTCACGGTGACAGTTCCTTACCCTGGCGCCACACCAAGCGAAGTGGAAGAAAGCATCACACGTCGGATCGAAGAATCAGTCCTAGGTATTGATGGTGTGCAACGAGTCACATCCAGGGCGTCTGAGAATATTGGCACCGTGACTGTTGAACTCAAGGACTTTGTAGACGCCGCTCAGGTGCGTGACGACGTGGAGGCCGCTGTTGAACGTTTGGCAGACTTTCCACCCGAGGACGCAGAACAACCCGAGGTAGAGCGCGCAGACACTGTCAGCGATGTGCTCACCCTCGTGGTCTCTTCGGAACAGGATGAAAAAGCCCTGCGCCTTTCAGCACAGCGACTTGAAGCCACGCTGTTAGAACTGCCAGAAGTTACCCTGGTTTCGATGATGGGCGCTCGCCCCTTTGAAATCTCTATTGAAGTCAGTGAAGAGACCTTGCGTCGATTCAATTTGACTATTTCTGAAGTGGCTGCAGCAGTACGCGCATCGTCTGTGAATTTATCTTCCGGTGAGTTACGAACCGCCAGTGGCGACCTGCTGCTGCGGACTAACAACAAAGGCGATCGTGGTGAGGACTTTGCCAACATTGTGTTGCGCTCAGATCCGAACGGCAGCATTTTGCGACTTAGCGATATTGCAACGATCCGTGATGGTTTTGCCGATGTCGACCTCATACAGCAATTCAATGGACGACAGAGTCTGTTTGTAAAGGTGCAGAAATCTGAATCCGAAGACGCCCTAACCATTGCTGCCGCTGTCAAGCAGCGTTTGCAGACCTATACCCCTGATTCGGGCGTCGACATCGCTATTTGGGACGACCAGACCGAAATTTTGCAGCAGCGCTTGGGGCTGCTGATTCGAAACGGCATCCTTGGTTTCGCATTGGTGTTCCTGTTTTTGGCGATCATGTTGGATTTACGCTTAGCTACCTGGGTTGCTATGGGTGTGCCGATCTCGTTCTTGGGCGCAGTGATGTTCTTTGCGCCGTTTGACGTCAATATCAACATGATTTCTTTGTTCGGTCTCATCATCGTACTTGGGCTGGTCGTAGATGACGCCGTGGTAGTGGGCGAAAACATCATCTCTGAACAAGAAACTGGTGGTCAAGACCATGCTTCGACATTACGTGGCGTGCGCGGAGTGTTTAGCCCGGTGACCGTTGGGGTTTTGACCACGATGGCCGCTTTTGCGCCTCTGCTGTTTGTAACGGGCACCTTCGGTCAAATTCTTGGTTCAGTCCCGATCGTCGTGATTTTGGTGCTAACCATGTCGCTCATTGAAGTTTTCTTAATCCTGCCGGCTCACCTGTCACACGGCCAGGCTTGGAGCCGCGGCGCGCTAAAGACATTCCAAGATGCGGTAGCCCGACGGGTAACACTCTTTCGCGACGGTTACCTAGTGCCTGGCGTCGAAAAAGCCGTACGTCATAGCTATCTGACTCTGCTCGCAGGCATCGGCATGCTGGTGCTTGCCGGAGCCCTCATAGGCAGCGGTTCGGTACGTTTTATTTTTTTCCCCGAATTAGAATCCAACAGCATCCGCGCGACTCTAGAGTTCCCTGTTGGCACACCTTTCAATACCACCAAGGCAGCTGCGGAGCGCATCGTTAATGCGGCGTATATGGTCAACGAGAACGTTGGCGGCACCTCATTCAAAGCGGTGAGCGTCACTATTGGCGGCCGTTCCCAAACAGGTGGTGGCCCTGGTGGCGGCGGTCGACTAACCACGGCGAGCAATTTGGCTTCTGTGGAAATTCAACTCGCCTCAGAACCTCAGCGGACTCTGTCCGCCCAACAACTTGAAAAACTCTGGCGCACCGAGGTTGGTCCAATTGCCGGGGTCGAGCGACTGTCCTTTGTTGCTGACTTCTTTAGCGGTGGAGCGGATGTTGAATTTGAATTAGCGCATAAGGACGAAGCAACGCTATTTCGTGCAGTGGATGCAATGAAAGCGGGTTATGCGGACATTCCCGGTGCTTACGACATTCAGGACTCTTTTAGCCTCGGTAAACGCCAATTCGACATTGCGCTCACCGCTGCTGGAGAGGCAGCCGGACTGACACCCGAGATGATTGCCCGTCAGCTCCGGGGAAATTTCTTCGGCCAAGAAGTGCAGCGAATTCAGCGCGGGCGTGAAGAACTAAAAGTCATGGTCCGCTACCCGTATACCGAGCGTCAGAGTGTTCGAAGTTTGTACGATGCCAGAATACGATTAAACGACGGTACTGAGACGCCTTTAAACACAGTCGCGAACCTAACCGAAACTCGCAGCTTTTCGAGTATTGATCGCGTCAACGGTCTCCGCATCGTGACGGTTTCAGCCGAGGTGGATTCGGATGTCATTACGCCAACCCAGGCCAATGCACGGGTCAGTAACGAGCTTATGCCGAGGATGAAAAAGCAATTCCCAGGACTACAGGTTCGATTGGCCGGCGCTGGACTGGATCAGACTCGTGACCTTGCATCATTAGGTCAAATGATGACCATAGCGATGCTGGTTATTTTTCTGCTGCTGGCATCCCAACTTCGCACCTATACCCTACCCTTTGTTGTGCTGGCTGGCGTACCCTTCGGCGCCGCCGGTGCCGTGATCGGCCACTTTATTTTGGGCTACAACATCTCGTTTATTTCTATTTTTGGCATCGTCGCTCTAAGCGGCGTCGTCATTAATGACTCACTGGTCCTGGTCGACCAATACAATCGCTTGCGCGCTGAGGACGGCAAGCCACCGGCCGAGGCCATCGTAGAGGCGGCGAGACGACGTTTTCGCGCGATTTTTCTAACAACAGCGACCACCGCTTTGGGACTTGCACCTATGCTGTTTGAGGACAGTACCCAGGCACAGTTCTTAGTGCCTATGGCCGTCAGTCTTGCCACTGGCATTGTCTTTGCCAGTGCCATCATTCTATTTTTGATTCCTGCGCTGGTAATGATTCGGCATAACTTAGGTAATCGCGCTCGACGAGCGTTTGCGGCAACTGCTAACCCAGTGCCTCAATAGCAACCCAGCTGAGGATGCTGCTAACATCGTCAGATGAAATTTATCCTAGCGGTACACGGTTCCCCCCATGGCAGCGAAAGCGGCGAGCACGCTCTTAATTTCGCCCAGGCTGCGCTGGCTCAAGGGCACACAGTCACGCGAGTATTCTTCTACCACGACGGGGTTCTGCAGGCGCTGCAAACCCAAGTAATACCCCAAGGCGAAATCAACTTACTGACTCAATGGCAGGGGTTAGCTGAGCAAGGTGTTGAATTAGCCGTGTGCATAGCCAGCGCGATAAAACGCGGGATCCTAGACGAGACAGAACAAGAGCGTTACGAGAAGCAAGCGGCCACTCTGGCCGAGGGATTCGAATTGGTTGGATTGGGGCAACTGATTGCTGGCATCCAACAATCTGATCGTTACATTGAATTTAGCTGTTAGCGCTGTGAAGAAGCTTTTATTCATAATCAGTAAGCCACCCTACGCTAACAAACGTAATGCAGAGCTGTTTGATGCAGCCCTCGTAGCAGCAGCCTTCGATTGTGAAGTCAGTCTGTTGTTTCGGGATGAGGGTGTTTGGTCGCTGTTGCCAGAGCAACTAACCCACACCATTGGGCAACGTTCCATTGCTAAAATGCTGTTGGGCTTGAGTGACCATGATATCGACAAGCTCTATGTTTGCCGCGAATCCTTGCAGCGCCGAGGACTGCAAGACACCTTCGAGCTTCCAGCAACCCCCATTGGGTTCGCTGCCCAGCAGCAACTTATAGCCAGTCAGGCTGCCGTCATAGGAACGGGTCCATGAGCGTACATCTAGTGTTCAATTTGACAGGTCTTGAGCACTGCCAACAACGTCGGCAAGCGGACGAACCCATCGTTTTGCTTGGTGATGGAGTCTATGGCGCCTCCACGCCCATCAGCAATTGCTTTGTCTTAGAGCAAGATGCCATTGCACGCGGGGTTGCATCGTACCTCCAAGCTGTGCAATTCATCGACTATGACGCATTCGTAAAACTGACAGTAAAGCACCATCCAAGTGTGAGCTGGGTGGACTAAGTCGATGACTCAGGTTACGCATAACTCGGATTTCATATCGGCACTCGATAAAGATGGTTATCTTCGAGATCATACTGCATGGACCGAGCAAATCGCCTTCCAGTTGGCTGAGCTTGAAGGAATCACACTCACAGACAC
>CACFGV010000035.1 GCA_902565895.1 K189A clade bacterium | reverse complement strand
CCTGCTCGCTGAAATGGCTGAATTCGGGACCGCAGACGGCGTAAATCGCCAAGGCTTAGATCTGCTGGGTAATATCGCTTGCCGTGGTTCAGTGCGAGCCAATCGCCAGTTAACCATCCCGGAAATGAACGCGCTGCTGCGGGACATGGAGACCACCGAAAACGCAGGCCTGTGCAACCATGGCCGCCCGACTTATGTGCAGCGTAGCTTGGCGGAGCTGGATCGTTTGTTTCTACGAGGACAATAATGGTCGAATCCGTATCCTCGGTGGCTGTCTTTATTGGCCCAACGGCGGCGGGTAAAACCGCTGCAGCGATGGCGTTACAGGATCTGCTAGGCGGTCCAGACAAAGCACAGCTTATCAGCGCAGATTCGGCGCTGGTCTACCGTGGTATGGACATTGGTACTGCCAAACCCAGCGCCTCTGAGTTGCAGCAATACCCGCATCAACTCATTGATATTCGAGACCCCTGTGAGTCTTACTCCGCCGCGGATTTTGTTCGCGATGCTGACGCGGTCATTCACGCGGCGTTGCAACAAGGCAAAACCCCGATCATCGTCGGCGGCACTATGCTCTATGTGCAGCGATTTGTGCGCGGTATCGCCGAGTTGCCCAGTGCCGATCCCGCTCTGCGCGAACACTTGCAGCAGCAGCTTCAGCAACATGGCGCGCTTGCTATGCACCAGCGGCTGGTGCAGTTCGATGCGGCGGCGGCGGCGAAAATTCACCCCAACAATCATCAGCGGTTGCTGCGGGCCTTGGAAGTCATAGAGGCCACAGGTAAATCTATGTCCAGTCAATGGCAAAACTCCAATTCGGGTGGGGCGGAGCAGCGCTTACCTATTAAGCTGGTCACCGCAGCTGTAGTTCCAGAACAACGCAAGGTTTTGCATGCACAAATTGCGACTCGATTTGATGCCATGTTGCGGTCAGGTTTTGTTGCTGAGGTTGAGCGCTTAATGCAGCGCGGTGACTTACACCCAGACTTACCCGCAATGCGCGCCGTGGGTTATCGACAGGCCTGGCAATTTCTGCGCGGCGATGTCAGTCATGCTGACTTTATTGACCAGGCGTTGGCGGCCACGCGCCAATTAGCCAAGCGTCAGCTGACCTGGCTGCGGCGTTGGCCTGGAATAGATGTGCAGTCCAGTGCCAACCCAGGCTCACTCGCCCAGCAAATTCTGCAAAAACTGTAAATTAAGACCTAACCAAGATGTCTTCGGCTGATCCTAGATTTTTAGGTGCTTTGGACGCTAGACTTAGTCCTCCACTTTGCGTCAAATAACAAGAACAATACGTCGAAAAAACGCGACCTAAGCTGTTAGACCCTTAATCTATTTGAGCAGCGGGAAGCGAAAAGGAACCTACAGGGAAACCGTAAAGGAACCCAAAAAGAAACCTGAAAAGGAAAGCAACGACGGTGGCAAGGAGTAGAGACAACATGTCCAAGCGTGAAAATCTTCAAGACCCTTATCTGAATGCTCTCAGAAAGGAACGGGTGCCGGTTTCGATCTTTTTGGTCAATGGCATCAAGTTACAGGGCCAGATCGAGTCCTTCGATCAGTTTGTGGTTTTGTTGCGCAATACTGTGAGCCAGATGGTGTATAAGCATGCGATCTCTACCGTGGTGCCTGCCCATAACGTTAAGTTTGAAGTTGACGACACCACAAGCAAAAACTAATCAGCTTTTGATCCACCTTATGCCCCATGTTGTTTGATCGCCCAGAGGCTGGACGGCGAACTCTGTTGTTACAGGTAGAGCTTCGCCAACAAGCCAATCCCGATGCTCAGGAACTCGCTGAGTTAGCGCGTTCCGCCGAGCTGGTAGTGGCTACAGTAGCGACTGCTAAACGTGATGCGCCGCATCCGCGTTGGTTCATAGGTAGCGGCAAGGTGGACGAATTAAAACAAATGTTAGCTTTCCATGACGCTGATATTGTTTTGGTGAATCACGACTTGTCGCCGGCTCAGCAGCGTAATCTTGAGCAAGCTTTGGAGTGCCGCCTAATCACGCGCACTGAGTTAATACTGACCATCTTTGCCGACCGAGCACGAAGTCACGAGGGCCAGTTGCAGGTGGAGTTGGCGCAATTGAAACATGCCCAGACTCGACTAGTGAGAGGGTGGACCCACCTAGATCGGCAAAAAGGCGGCATTGGTTTACGCGGTGCGGGCGAAAAACAAATTGAGCTAGACCAACGCATGCTCAGTGAGCGGATCAAGGCCACCCAAGCAAAAATTGCCGAGGTCAGTAAACGACGGCAGCAAAATCGACGCGGCCGCAATCGACGCGGCACGCCGACAATTACCTTGGTTGGCTACACCAACGCGGGCAAGTCGACGCTCTTCAACAGTCTCACCGACGCTCAGGTATTGGCTCGAGACATGTTGTTCGCCACGCTCGACCCCACCATGCGTAAGGTGCAAATACCTGGCACGGGTGAAGTGGTATTGGCCGACACAGTGGGTTTTGTCAGTTTATTGCCTCATACGCTGATAGAAGCTTTTAAAGCGACATTAGAAGAGGTTATTTATTCTGACTTGCTGCTCCACGTAGTGGACGTCAGTGATCCCCTATGGCGGGAGCGCATGGAACAGGTTCAGCAGGTTTTAGACGAAATAGGTGCAGCGCAGCTACGTCAGTTGGTCGTATTGAATAAAGCAGATCTACTCGAAGAGGAACAACAACACGCCCTAGAGGGTTTTGGGTGTTTGACTTCGGCGCAGCACAACATAGGCCTAGAGGCTCTTGTGGCACAGATCGGTGACCTGTTAGGTGTGGTTGCACCCCATCAAGTGCTGTTGCCGGCCACGGATGGACGTAATCGCGCGTGGTTGTATCGATCTGGCGCGGTATTGTCTGAAACTGTGCTCGAAGACGGCTCGGTGCAGTTAACAGTGCAAGCCGATCAGCAGTTACTTGGGCAAATAAAACAAAAAGCCGGACTGTCATTAGACAGTGCCCACTAGACCAGGGGCCATATTGAAGTTTGTCGTTTAACCCTCATGTTGTTTTGACGCGGCGCAGAGAACGATGGCGAACCCTCGAAGGAACAACCGGTTGGGACTAAACTAAAACCAACTGAAAGTATGCACTCGGCTGCAAAACCCTTCTACAATAGCGCGAGTACAAATCAGCGCTTTAATGGCGGAGCAAAACAATGGCGTGGAACGAATCAGGCGGCGACGACAAAGACCCTTGGGGCAACAGGGGTAATCAAGGGCCACCGGATCTTGACGAGGCAATGCGCAAGTTGCAGGGGCAACTCTCTGGCCTATTTGGAGGGAAGGGGTCGTCCAATGGTGGTGCGGTAAAAGGCCCTTCGCAAGGCATGATTTGGTTGGGGGTGATTGCTCTTATTGCGCTGTATTTATTTTCGGGCATCTATCAGGTTGACGAACAGGAGCGCGGCGTCGTTTTCCGCTTTGGTAAAGTTCAGCCCGAACTCAAGACAGCGGGTTTGAGGTGGTACCCCCGTGTGATTGATCGAGTTGAATTGGTCAATGTCACCCAGGTTCAGTCTCACAACCATCAAGCGTTAATGTTGACCAAGGATGAAAACATCGTTGATGTCAGTCTAACGGTGCAGTGGGTTATTGATGATGCAGCTGCATTTCTCATAAACGTCCGAGATCCTCGACGCAGTTTAAGTCAGGCCACCGAAAGCGCGCTGCGTCACGTGGCGGGTTCGTCAACCATGAACGAAGTCATTACCGACGGGCGTGAAGCCATCGCTATAGAAGTGCAAGACCGCTTACAGCGCTATTTGCGCAGCTACGGTACCGGCATACAGGTGACAAAGGTCAACATTGACCGAAGTGCGCCGCCGGTTCAGGTACAAGACGCTTTTAACGATGTGCAAAAAGCCAAAGAGGATCGGCAGCGATTCGTTAACCAAGCCACAGCTTATGCGCAACAGGTGGTGCCCGAAGCTCGCGGTCGCGCCCAGCGTCAAATAGAAGAAGCGCAGGCCTATCGCGACCGTGTTATCGCCCGTTCAGACGGTGAAGCCCAGCGCTTTGAAAAGCTGCTCATCGAGTACAAGCGTGCGCCAGAGGTCACGCGTGACCGCTTGTATCTAGACGCTTTGGAGACGGTATTTAAGAATTCCAGCAAAGTAATGGTCGATGTCGAAGGCGGCAACAACATGATGTACTTGCCGCTTGATAAAATGGCTCAGCGGTCGCCAGAAGTGACTTTGGACAGAGACGTCGTGCGTGCGGCAGTTGAAGAGCTGCGCCGTGAATTGTCGAATAACCGTAGCACCTCGACCCGTGGTCGAGCCAACAACTAGGAGTAACCCATGTCCATGAGATCTTTGATTATATTTGCGATCCTGGGGCTGGTTGTCGTTGGGGTCAATGCCACTGCTTATCGTGTGCAAGAAACCGAAAAAGCTATTCTGCTCAATTTCGGTAACCTAGTTGACGCCGACATACGGCCAGGCCTGCACTTCAAAATGCCAATTGCCGAAGAAGTGAAGAAATTTGATGGCCGGGTGTTGACGGTAGACGCCAGTCCAGAAACCTACTACACCCTAGAAAAGAAACCACTCATTGTGGATTCTTTCGTTAAATGGCGGGTGGCTGACAACGAGTTGTTCTATAAGGGTACGTCTTTTGATGAACGGCGAGCGATAAGGTTGCTGCAAGAGCGGGTAAACGAAGGACTGCGTAACCAGATCAGTAAGCGCGAAATGTTCGAGGTGATCTCCGGTGAGCGAGACCAACTCATGGATGATTTGCGCCAGGACCTAGATACGGTCATGCGAAGCTCAGTGGGCGTCGAGGTGATTGATGTGCGTGTTAAGAAAATTGACTTGCCCTCGGAAGTATCATCCACGGTATACGAGCGCATGAACTCTGAACGTGACATTGAAGCGCGTCAGTATCGAGCGGAAGGGCAAGAGCAAGCCTTGGCGATTCGTGCTAAAGCAGATCGCGATGCTGTGGTATTGGAAGCAGAAGCCTACCGCGAAAGCGAGCAACTGCGTGGTGATGGTGACGCCAAAGCGGCAGAGCAATACGCCTCTGCCTACAATAAGGACCCTGAGTTTTACGAGTTTTATCGCAGTATTAACGCCTACAGTGAAGTATTTGCGAATAAGAGCGACCTGTTGGTGCTCGATCCCAACAGTGAGTTCTTCAAGTACTTGCAAGACGGTAACGTAAAGAAATAGATCTTCGTTCAGCGATACACATGCAATGAAAACGTATTGGCGTTTGCCCAAGGGGGTAGACGAACTCCTGCCTCCGCGTGCATGGGACCTTGAGCTCCTAAGGCGGCGGGTACTTGATGTATTCGATCAATGGGGCTTTGACTACATCGACCCACCGCTTATTGAATACCTTGACGCGCTGCTCGTAGGCAGCGGCGAAGACCTCGATCTGCAAACCCTTAAAGTGGTCGACCAGGTGAGCGGCCGGCAATTGGGCGTGCGCGCCGACATGACCGCTCAAGCGGTGCGAGTGGATGCACACAGTGTGGTAACCGATGGCGTACAAAGACTCTGTTACGCCGGCCCTGTGGTGTTTGCCAACCCGGTTTCTAACCAAACTTCACGGGTGCAATTGAAAGCCGGTGCAGAAATTTTTGGAGCGCCGAGTATTGAGGCTGATGCCGAGGTTGTGGGCTTGATGCTCGAAAGCCTAGCGGTTGCGGAGGTCAAAAAACCGGTTTTGTTGCTTGGGCATATGGGCATTTACCGAAGCCTAGTAGCGGAACTTCTTGCCGCTGGAAACCTACAGTCGCAACAACAGGCTCTTTTGTTTAATGCTGTGCAGCGTAAAGCGGAGTCGGATATTCGAGAACTCGTGGGTGCTGGTGCAGCAGCGGATATGATGGTAGCGCTACCCACGCTCATGGGGCAGCCTTCAGTATTAGACGAAGCACGTAAAGTTCTAGCTGCGGGCGCGGACGATATTTTGCGTGAGCTGGATGAATTGGCTCGGTTCGTCGATCTTGTCATTGCCCACGAGGGGGTAGAAATCCGAATTGATGTGGCCGAACTCGCAGGTTATGGCTATCACAACGGTGCGGTGTTCACGGTTTATCATCCTGAGCATGGTAAAGCCCTAGCTCAGGGTGGTCGCTACGACGGCGTGGGCGAAGTCTTTGGTCGAGCGCGATCAGCCACAGGCTTTGATATGAATCTCAAGCAGTTGCTCGCTTCAGGAGTGGGTCAAAGCGATGTAATTTTTGCACCGTGGCAGCAACACAGCGAGCAGCGAGCGGCTCTGCAACAGGTCGTTGAGTCGCTGCGCGACGGGGGCTCTCGGGTAGTAATGGGCTTATCCGCTGGCGAAACCGCACCACAGCAATGTGAGCGGCAATTGAGCCTGGTGGATGGACAATGGCAGGTGGTGAACCTCTAGCCGTTAACTGCGGGGAGGCATCTGAAAAAAGAGATCGTTTACGAATAGGGCAGGATCATGGGACGTAGTGTTGTCGTCATTGGTACGCAATGGGGTGATGAAGGAAAAGGCAAGATAGTCGATTGGTTAACCGATGAGGTCGCTGCTGTCGTGCGTTTTCAAGGCGGGCACAACGCTGGCCATACGCTGGTTATCGACGGCCAGAAGACCGTTCTCCATGTAATCCCATCCGGTATTCTGCATGACAATGTCCAGTGCGTTATTGGCAACGGTGTTGTGCTGGAACCTCATGAGTTACTTAAAGAAGTCAATGCCCTAGAAGCCCGTGGCGTGCCCGTGCGTGACCGGCTGAAAATTTCGCCAGCGTGTCCGCTGATATTGCCGCACCACGTACAGTTGGATTTAGCTCGGGAAGAAGCCCGGGGCAGCAAGAAAATTGGTACAACTGGGCGCGGCATTGGGCCCGCGTATGAAGACAAAGCCGCTAGACGCGGATTGCGTTTAGGGGATATGTTTTATTGGCAGTCCTTCGCTGACAAGTTGTCTGAGGTTATGGAGTACCACAACTTCATGCTGACCAATTATTACCAGAAGCCCGGCGTGGACTTTGCTGAAACCTTAGACCAGTGCGCTGAGGTCGCGGAACAGATCAAACCCATGGTTGCTGACGTTGTGCCGTTACTCCACGGTATGCGCGAAAACGGCGACAACCTTTTGTTTGAAGGTGCTCAGGGCGCGATGCTTGATGTCGACCTTGGTACCTATCCCTACGTAACATCTTCCAACACCACCGCGGGAGGAACAGCGGTAGGCAGCGGCTTTGGCCCGACCTATCTCAACTATGTGCTTGGTATCACTAAAGCCTACGCCACGCGTGTGGGTTCTGGACCGTTTCCCACCGAGCTATTTGACGACACTGGGAAACGCTTGGCCGACCGCGGACACGAGTATGGTTCTACTACCGGTAGACCGCGACGATGCGGTTGGTTCGACGCAGTCGCGTTACGCCAAGCTGTGCAGATAAACAGCATCTCCGGATTGTGTTTAACCAAGCTTGACGTGCTGGATGGCTTAGAGCGTATTCGCATCTGTGTGGGTTACAAAGAACAGGAAGGTTCTGTAGGCAACATTCACTTTGGCAGCGAGTACTACGCAGGCCTTACACCCATTTACAAAGATGTACCTGGCTGGCAAGAATCGACCCTGGGCTTGGATAAATTAGAAAAGTTGCCTCAGGCCGCCCAGGACTATGTAGCAACAATTGAGCAAAGCGTAGGCGCCAAAGTGGCGATGATTTCGACCGGTCCTGACCGCCACGAGACGATAGTGCTGGACCACCCCTATCAATAAAGGACGCCGCTAGAGGTCGACACACTGTATCGGCTCTTTGGCAGAACGAGAAACAAATGGACACAAAATTATTAGAACTGTTGGTTTGTCCGGCTAGCAAGGGTGCGCTGATCTACATGCGCGAACAACAAGAGCTATGGTGTCCGGTCAGCCAACTTGCGTATCCGATTAAAGACGACATTCCAATGATGGTGGTTGAAGAAGCCCGCCAGCTCAGCGACACAGAGGTCGCGTCGCTCAGTGATTGATTGTGTAAAAATAGAGTGGTCGCACAGAGTGGCCATCGTTCACGTTAAGAATACTCCGGCGTTTATAGCCTGAAGGACGACATTAATTGGGGATAAAAATGAATACAGCAAAGCTCGTCACGCCGGACATGCCGGATATTGCCAATCGCACATTGCAATCGGCCCAGGCCAAGCTCGACTGGGTGGGCATGAGCAACGTACACCAACCATTGCGAGTCAAAGACGGCAATCAGAGCAAAGAGGTGCATGCCAACATTCAGGTGTATGTAAACCTGGCTGATCCTCTGGCCAAAGGTATTCATATGTCCAGGTTGTACCTGATTCTTGACGAACACGCCGCCACGCGGCCGCTCACGGCAGCGGGACTGAAAATGCTGTTAGGCAGCGTATTAGAGTCGCATCACGACCTGAGTACTAACGCCTTTGTGCAATTTGAGTTCGATCATTTTGTACGCCGTCCTGCGTTGCTCAGTGACAATGTCGGTTGGGCATCCTATCCCGTAATGGTCAAAGGCACGTTGATTGGTGGGGAGGTCGCATTAGAGCTCTCTGTCGGCGTGCAATACTCCTCTACATGCCCCTGCTCGGCGGCCCTGGCGCGACAGTTAATACAAGAGCAGTTCGAAGCAGACTTCGGTAGCACCGGCGAGGTAAAGATAAGCGATGTCAAAGAGTGGATAGGCACGGAAGAAGGCATTTTGGCCACACCCCATAGCCAACGTAGCACCGCCAAGATTCTTGTGCGCTTAGATCCATCCCAGGACGAACTGCCGATTACGGACCTAATTGATCACGTTGAAGGCGCACTTAAAACACCTGTGCAGAGCGCCGTTAAGCGTGAAGATGAACAGGAATTTGCGCGTTTAAATGGCAAGAACCTAATGTTCGTAGAAGACGCTGGCCGACGGTTAAAGCACGCGCTTAATGAGGATGCTCGCTGGAGCGATTACTGGGTGCGCATCGAGCATCACGAAAGTCTTCACGCCCACGACGCAGTGGGTGTCTTTACTAAGGGTGCAGAGAATGGCTATTTGCCTATCCCGTAAACGTTAGTCAGACAGACGCTGTGAAATCCGCGGCGCTTAATGAACAAAAAAACCGACCATTTTGGTCGGTTTTTTATGACGGTGAATCGCTCGGGAGCTCACAACATACTGTCTAGGTCGAGGTTGTCGGCTACCGCAACGGCCTTAAGCGCACCCTCAAAAATCATTCGAGCCTGCGCTGTTAGGCGCCCAAGTTCCAAGTGTAGAGCTTTTTGTTTAGGGTCGTTGTCCTCACACTCCCGGCAGTACTGTTCAAAGCCGTTAATGTCGATGAGAAGCTTGGCAATATGGTTGGGGCACTCGCAGTGCAAGCTGGGGATCATGTTGGCAATTTTTGACAATTGCTCTGGATTGAATTCGCTGTCAGTGACATCACTGGGCACAATGGATAACACAGGTTGCTGTGTCTCAATGGCGCTTTTCACTTGATCCATCGTAGCAGGCGACTTCACGCCCCGGATACCTCTATTAGCCAAAGCGCGTTCAATACTGCGTGGCGCAAAGGTATAGACCACAACGATGCACTCATAGGTATTTTTACGTAGCGCCGCCAAAGCATTAATCGCGGCATCGGGCACCGTCTCACACTCAACTAACAAAGCACTGTGCTCAGGTGTATCGGTATTAGTAGCCGGGTCGTTCAACCAGTTGTTCAAGTTCATGGGGAACGTCCGATAACGTTGGCCCAATTTGGGCTTCGCTTCACGCAGACGTGGAACCAGAGTCAAACCCACAATGTCCACACATTCGGGTAGCCGGGGTTGAGCAGATTGGTCATGACGCACACCCAATTCAACCAATTCCTCGGTAGAGAGTTTGCTCAGCTCCGCGAGAGAATGCCCCTCGCTCATGAGCCGTTTGACCATGCCCAATCGTTCGACGTGTTGATCGTTGTAGAAACGCCGGCCAGAGTCGCTGCGCTTTGGTTCAACAATGTTGTGCCGACTTTCCCACTTACGCAGGGTGTGTGTTGGAATTCCTGTCAGGCGAGAAACCGCGCCTATAGTAAGTCTGTCCATTAATCTAATCTCAAGCTCGTTGGTTAGTCGAAAGCTGGCAATCCATGGGGGAGCTAGCGGTAAACAATTTGAAAGCTAACGCTGATAAGTTCATAAAATAGTTAATCAACGTCAAGGTTTATGGTGGTAAATGCTAGGATTTCTAGCTTTTTTGTCGAAAATAGATAGGTTTTGTCTAGGTTATTTCAACAAAATTCCACATCGCAGCGTCTAACCTTGTCCAATAAACAAGCTTCTGGAACAGATCCAATGAGCACCTTAAATGTATTAGTTATAGGTGGCAGTGGGGGTATTGGTGCTGAGTTAATTCGCCAATATCAGTTGTGGTCGGCCGCGACGGGTCAGCCCACGCAAATCTATGCGACCTATCACAACCACGAACCTCGAGCAGAGTCCGGGGTGAACTGGCTGCACTTGGATTTGCGCAGCACCGAGTCTATTGCGTTGATGGGCGAACAATTGCAACAGCTTCAGCAGACACAACAGATCCAAGCGCTGGATCATTGGATCTGTTGCAGTGGCTATTTGCATGGTGAGTTCGGTGAACCGGAAAAAGCCATGAAAAGTCTGCACGGGGAAAAACTGCTTGGCGACTTCGCGGTGAACAGCATCGGACCGTTATTGATGTTGCAATCCAGCTTGGGGTTGTTAAAAAAATCCCCCTTGGCAAAGGCGGCATTCCTGTCTGCCCAAGTGGGCAGTATCGAAGACAACCGCAGTGGTGGTTGGTACGGCTATCGAATGTCGAAGGCGGCACTGAACATGGGAATACGCTGTGCTGCTATCGAGTGCGCGCGCTGGCGCCAGCCACCGATTATCGTTGCACTCCATCCTGGGACAACGTTGAGCGGCCTTTCGCAGCCCTTCACGGCTCGACGCAGTCCCGCGCCACAAAGTGCCCACGCCTGCGCCCAGGACTTATTTGCACTGATTAATCGATTAACGTTGGAACACAACGGTCAGTTCTTACGTTTGAATGGGGAGGTTATTCCCTGGTAAGGGCCTAATGCTACCGCTGCGCTGTGTCCCGAGTACACACGGCCACCATGACCTCGTTCTTACGCAAAAACCAAGGTGTCATGGGCGAGTTATGCCGAGCCCACACGGGATCGCCGCAGGCTTGATAAGAGCCCGTCGCAAGCGCGCTCAGAAGCTTGTCCTCATGTTCTTGGTACAGCTTACGACTCCAGCCGCCTCTGTACTCGATCGCTGCGAGCTTGGTTGCGGGATTAGCAACCACATTAACAATGTCGGAGGTGGGCGCAGGGAGCGTCGACAGGTCAAAACTACGGGGCATAACAAAAGACACGACCCAAGTGTTTTCTGCGTTGTCAGGGCGTTGCAACACGGGCGCGGTCATCGCAATCTTGGTAGCCTCGGAGTTATCACCGCTTATAAAGTTAAACAACGGACGAAAAGCGCTATAACTGGCGTTCTTGAAACCGCCGCTCACCCTCACCGAAGCAAGCAGGTGCGCCTCGTATTGACGAATTTCCACGCCATTGTGATCCTTCAAGGTTTCGTAGCCCAGGCTCTCGATGGCCGAGGCGGGCTGAACGGTGGCCAACAGCACTAAGGCCAAGCCGATGGTTCGAATACTGTTCATAAATGCTCCTCTATTCATTAGCCCAGCATTGATGCGAGGCATTAGACAACGCGTGAACGCAAAGTGAAGAGGGAGTGACAGCTCAACGCCAACATGGGCACAGTGCGTGAGGCAGAAGGTGCTACTATCCGACACTGCAAAAACGAATAAGCGATAAACGGTAAGGTTGAGATGACGAAACGACCAACTAAGGGTAAGGGTGTCCCGTTGCAGTTTGACGGCAGTGCCGCAACGAAGATCAAAAAACCGACGTCACGCTCAACGGATGCTCAAGCAGCGCCATCCGCCGATTTACACGGACCGATGTTGGGCGCCGCAGGCAGTGAACCCACCATCGCGCTGTCCTCTGCAGCAGAGGTTCAGGCAGTGGCGACGTTGACTGAACAGGCGTTGGCCTTCACTGATCAACTCAGTCGTGCACAGCGGGACACCAGTGTGGGCCTGATTCTGATGTGTACTGCAATGTTAAGCGTATATGCCTTATTTGGCGTGATAGCATGATCATGGAGCCTTTAATGAGGCTATAAGTAATGTTGATAACGAAGGGATAGGCGTTGCTCTTCGATAAAGCCGTTTTCGGTGTTTGCATCTGTTCCAAAGTAGAAAAAGTACTTGGCCGAACCAACCCTCTTTGACAATACGACTTCATACCGATTGCGGCGGATATCGTCGTCAAGCTTGTTGCCATCTAAGCGGCCGCGGCCTCCCGCATAAAAATAATAGGTAGCAGACAGGGTGAGAGACGGATCAAGGTGGTGCATCAGAGTGACCTGGGTCGAATAAAGCGGGTCCTGTTTATAGGTTTGGTGGGTCAGTCGATAGTCGTCGTTTTCGCCAGAGATCATGACGTCAGCGATGGCCATAATGTCCCAGGAAGGTGCTAAGCGCGTGTGATAGCCCAATTGCAATCCGCCAGCAAAACGGTTTTGACTTAAGTTTATGGCGCGATCGCTGTCGTACTTACCAGTTGGAGCGATGCCGTAAACACCAAAAACTGAATATCGACCTTTCTCCTTGTCCGCGAGCAGCCAGGTCACCAGTGCTGCGGCAGAGTCGGTCAAGCCACCAACCTCTTTTTGGGTGTTGATGGAGCCACCCGGCTCAGCCATCCCAACTGCAGAATTTAGATAAAACCCGGCTAGGCGGTTTTTAATTAAAAAACTGCCGGAGTATTGGACCCCAAGTGTATTGAAGGTCAACTCTGAGCGGGTATTCAACGCTTTGCCGGCGAGATATTTATCACCGAACCTGACCGAGTTCATCTCGAAACGAATAGCGCTTTTGCCAGGGGGTGGTGCAATCGCCTGGCCTGGTGGAATATCCACAGCAAAACCCAGGCTGGGGAATACGATCAGGCTCAAAAAAAAGATGTGGTTAATTAGCCATCTGAACATAAATGATCGCTCCGTGTTTTAGGTCTATGTGGTTGAGTGACAGCGTGCTTAGTCCGGGCGGGCCAACATGGCTAAGGACACCTGTGAGTAGCGCTGGATTTCGTCGGCCGGTGTTGCGGTGCGCATCATGGTGGCCAAGGCGCGCTGGAGTCCGACTAAAAATTCAACGAGATCGTCCGGTGGCAATTCGCTTAGTTCGCCCCGCGCCAGCCCAACGGCTACCGCGCTGGCAAATGCTGCGCGTAAGTCCGCCATAATTTCTGCCACGATATCAGCAACCTGTGGATCGTCTTGGGCTCGGTCGATGGCAGCTTGGCTTGCTAAGCAACCACGGCGATCACCTTGTTCCACAGATGCAGATAGGCTTGCGAAATAGTCGCAGATCTCTGAAAAACCGCCGCTCGGTATGTTGAGCGCGTTGTTGAGCATCGTTACGGCTTGCTCATGATATCGACTCAAGGCCGCGCGGTAGAGGGCATTCTTGTCGCCGAATTGTTGATAAACGCCATACCGAGCGACTCCTGACGCAGCAACCACATCATCCACAGAGCAGTTGCCGTACCCTTTAACCCAAAAAAGCTCCAACGCCGTGTCCAGCAGTGTCACAGGGTCAAAGGTTCGAGCGCGGGCCATACGCCACCAAGCCGGTGAAATGTGATGGCTTTCCAGAATGTGCGTTCTGATAAAGAATTACAAGTTTAAAGTTGCTCTGAAGTTGTTTAATGCAAAGCCCGGCTAGGTCGTGTGCGCGGCAGTCTCAATCAATAGGGCTTGGGGCGACGATTACTGTTCTGTGGTCTCAGAGGTGGCGTCTGGATCCTCGGTCTTTGGCGTCGACTCCACGATTAAACCAACGCGACGAGCACGTCGCTCCCAGCTGCGTCGTGCTAAAACCTGCATGTCTGCGGTCCGATCCGATTCGTCGACAATTTCAATGCCGAGCAACGTCTCAATCACGTCTTCCATGGTGACGATGCCATCCATGCCACCGAATTCGTCCACCACCAACGCGATTTGTTCGTGCGTACTCAAGAATCGGTTAAACAATTCAAGAATAGGGTAGTCGAAAGGTACCGCTATAATTTCCCGCTTCAGCGACACCAAGGGGTCTTCGGTATGTCCATCGACAATACCCTCCAGCACCCGATCTTTAAGCACGTAACCTATGACCTGGTCTCGTGACTCGTTTTCGTAAAGTGGAATACGTGAAAATCGCAACTCACGATTTTTCTCGAAAAAATCCCCCAGGGTCTCGGTCGCTGCAGATGAGCGCACCACCGTGCGTGGGGTCATAACATCCTTGGCGAGCACAGACCGGAACTTGAGGAGATTGCTGATAATCTCGGACTCTTGCTGCTCGAATATACCGTCCTGGGCACCAATATCTGCCATCGCCGAAAAGTCACTGCGGCTGAAGGCACTGTCCACATCTTTCTTCTTCAGTTTGCTGGTGATGAGTTGACAGAACCAAACCAACGGCCCCAATAGGCGAATAAT
>CACFGV010000034.1 GCA_902565895.1 K189A clade bacterium | reverse complement strand
TTCGAAGTGCCTAGGGTGCGGGGTTTACTGAAGTACGCAGACCTTCTAAGCGTTGTTCAAGATCGCGAAAACGTGAGTTTGTAGCTATTCGGTAAGCATCAATAGCGGCAATCGCCTCAGTGTTCTCGTCAACCTGACTGTCCAAGCTAGCACGCATTTTAGCCACCGCCTGGCTCGTGGCGTTGACCTTATCCACCAGATCTTGTTGGGCGCGCACAAGTTGCTGCAACTGGATTTCTACACTGGTCAATTGATCAATAAGCGCCGTCTGCTGATCAAAGGCCTCCTCATGACGAGCTGTAGTGGCTTTTAGATCTCTTGCCGACGCCTGTAACGCAGTCACTGACTTATCAAGGCCCGTAACCGCTTTTTGATTGTCTTTGATCCAACCGCGATTTCGCTCGTTAGAGACATTCCACAATTTGCGAATTTCCGACTCCCAAAAAGAAATTTGCTCCTTGGTGTCTTCGCCGCCCTGTGACAGCGCGGTGTCCGTCGCCGCCAACCTCTGCTCCAATCGCTCTAAACGCTCGTTAGCGTCCGACAAGCGCGCTTTTTCCATGACCAGCATTTGTTGCTGATTGGCGATAAACCATCCGGCAGCAACCAAGCCACCTACAAGAATCACCATAACGGCGTTGGTAAAGAGGCTACGGCCGGAGTCCGCTTGCTTGCGCCCCCCCTGAGGTCGACGACCGCCACTCGGGCGGTACCCGCCAGGCTCAGTGGACAAAGAAAGATCGGCGTCGTTACTCATTACACCTCAGCTGAGTTAGACAAGATGGAATGACCAACCTCATTGGCTGTTGGTCATTCCGTGCAGAAGTTTAGAGGGCGTACAAGATCCCCGCCAAGATCACAGTGAGTACAAACCCAGAGGTAATGACACCTTTGATCGTTGTAAGCACACCCTGCTTACCTACAATGGCGTTTATTTCAATCGCCGCGATGATCGCCAGCGCAATGCCTAACGCTGTTGAATTGGCACTGATGCTGCCGTTAATCGCGAAGTGTGCACTCGAACCCATGAAGTACAGCATTGGAATCGAGAACAGTGTGTTTGTTCGAGATGCCAAAGCTGCCTTCGGAGCTGCTGCCGCCGCTGCTGGGTCAGCTTCACCGCCTGCCGCGACCGCTTGGTTGGAGGCAATAACAATGCGTTGGTTCGGCCAAATGATCAGCCAAACATTTAGGAACATTAACGTACCCATTGTGGCACCCAGCGTGATATCAGGGGTCAGGCCGGAATGCTTGTAGCCGAGCAAAATAACACCGCTTAGGAAGGTCAGCATCGCGCCCCAACGGAACCACCACAACGCGCGTGGCACCAATTTAGAGAAAGCGTCGACCCGCGCTTCGCCGTCGGCTTCCTTAAAATACTCTGTTTGCACAAAGTTGAAGTAGTACAGCATGCCGATCCAAACAACACCCGCAATCACGTGACCAAATCGCGCCAAATATTCAACAAATAGTTCCATGGTATTCCCTGTTGTTAACCAAAAACCGTGCGCAAGAATAGCTAAACCGTGACCCTGGCACCAGGGTTGTTACTCGCAGAACAGCTGACCAAAGACCCAACCCTGACTGGCAAGTCATCGCAAGCTTTGTGTGTTGCGCGTTTCCCGCCAAGAAATCAAACGTTCAACTCACAGCAGACTCAAGTAGTTAGGTTCGCCCGTGCACACCGGCCGTCGAGGTGAATCTCAAACCAAAAAAAAACCCGGCCAAGGCCGGGTTTTTCTTCGATCAATGATCGCTTACATCATGCCGCCCATATCAGGCATGCCGCCAGGCATACCAGCAGGTGCGCCGCCTTCATCAGGCAGTTCGCTGATCATCGCCTCGGTGGTGATCATCAGACCGGCAACAGATGAAGCCGCTTGCAATGCGGTACGGGTCACTTTGGCCGGGTCGAGAATGCCCATCGCCAACATGTCGCCGTATTCGCCGGTAGCCGCGTTGTAGCCTTCGTTTCCATCCAAGGACGCAACCTTGTCGAGTACAACCGCACCTTCAACGCCTGCGTTTACCGCAATCTGGCGCAATGGTGCGCTCATAGCGCGTACCGCTAACGCAATACCTACGTTCTGATCTTCGTTGTCGCCTTGGGCTGTTTGTGCCGCTTCGATCGCTCGGACCAGGGTCACACCGCCACCTGGTACAACGCCTTCTTCAACCGCAGCACGTGTTGAATGCAGAGCGTCTTCAACCCGGGCTTTCTTTTCTTTCATTTCAACTTCGGTAGGCGCGCCTACTTTGATCACAGCAACACCGCCGGCCAACTTGGCCAAACGCTCCTGCAGCTTTTCACGGTCATAATCTGAAGAAGTATCTTCGATTTCCGCTCGGATCTGCTTAATACGTCCTGCGATATCATCCTTGTCGCCCGCGCCATCAACGATGGTGGTGTTTTCTTTAGTAGAGGAAACACGCTTAGCGGTACCCAGATCTTCTAACGTAGCGCCTTCAAGCGTTAGGCCCACTTCTTCGGAAATAACAGTAGCGCCGGTGAGGATCGCAATGTCTTGCAGCATCGCCTTACGACGATCACCAAAGCCAGGCGCCTTAGCCGCAGCAACCTTCACGATGCCCCGCATGTTATTAACAACCAAAGTTGCCAACGCTTCGCCTTCGATGTCTTCAGCAATGACCACCAGTGGGCGGCCTGCTTTGGCAACACTTTCTAGCAGTGGCAACAAGTCGCGAATGTTAGAGATTTTCTTGTCGCACAGCAGAATGAAGGGGTCTTCGTGCTCTGCGGCCATCGAGTCTTGATTGTTGATGAAGTATGGCGACAGGTAACCACGGTCGAACTGCATACCTTCTACCACGTCGAGTTCGTTCTCTAGACCAGAACCTTCTTCAACGGTGATCACACCTTCTTTACCAACTTTCTCCATCGCTTCGGCAATGATCTCGCCCACAGCAGAATCGCTGTTTGCAGAGATGGTACCTACTTGCGCAATGGCTTTGGAATCTTCACATGGGGTCGCCATGCCTTGGATTTTCTCAACCGCAGCAGCAACAGCTTTGTCGATGCCCCGCTTCAAATCCATTGGGTTCATACCCGCTGCAACGGACTTCAAACCTTCTTGCAAAATCGCTTGTGCAAGCACTGTCGCAGTGGTGGTGCCGTCGCCCGCCTCGTCAGAGGTCTGGCTGGCCACTTCTTTGACCATCTGTGCACCCATATTTTCGAACTTGTCTTTAAGCTCAACTTCTTTCGCAACTGAAACACCGTCTTTGGTCACAGTCGGCGAACCAAAGGCCTTGTCTAGAACAACGTTACGACCTTTGGGACCCAGGGTTACTTTCACCGCGTTGGCAAGGACGTTGACGCCTTCGAGCATTAGTACCCGCGCGTCATCACCAAATTTCACATCTTTAGCGCTCATCGCTTTTTTCCTCTTCTCTTAACTACAGTGCGAAGGTCTAACCTTCCAGCACCCCAAAGATTTCACTTTCGCTCAAAATCAGCAGCTCTTCGCCGTCAATCTTGACTGTGCTACCGGCGTACTGGCCAAAAATGATCTTGTCACCGGTTTTAACGTCCAGCGGACGCACGTCGCCACCATCAGTCATTTTGCCTGGGCCTGCAGCGAGGATTTCGCCTTGTGAAGGCTTTTCGGTTGCAGAGTCAGGAAGCACGATGCCACCAGCGCTGGTGGTTTCCTCTTCCAAACGACGCACGACAACGCGGTCGTGTAAGGGTCGAATGTTCATTAACTATGGTCTCCCAATTGCTCCAATTCCTTGGATTACTTTACTTCCCGGGGTTGAACCGAAAGCGGGAATCCCGCCGAACCGTGTTGCCCCATCCCAGCGCCACTGCAGTATCAGGCGACGCTCTGTTTTTATTACGGCGATCTCTTTTTGCGAGCACCGCTCGGATTAGCACTCTCTTAGTAAGACTGCTAAAACGAGGTCGCTATGATAGGGGCGGTTTACGGATATTCAAGGCCCAAAAACGCACTTACGGCAAATAACTGCCGCATTAATCTTTGCGTCGGAACTCACCATCCAACACAGTAGGGTCTTCATTGGGTTTTTGTCCTTGGGCCCTAAACTGCGCCGCATGAATGTCTGCACTCACAGCACCATTCATCATGACTCGACTCATTAGCCCTTTGGCTATGAGGAATCGACTGGGCGGAAATAACAGCGTGAACCCGACAAAATCCGTCACAAATCCCGGCGTTATCAACAAAGCACCAGCCACCGCTAACAAGATCCCTTCCGCCATCTCCGTCGCGGGCATTTGGCCCTGTTGCATTCTTTGCACGCCGCGAGTCAACGTCGCCAAACCCTGACGCTTTAACAACGCAACCCCGACCACTGCCGTGAGCATGACCAGCGCAATTGTGGGCCAAGCATCAATATAGCCGGCCACCTCGATTAACAGATACATTTCGACAATGGGTGTCAGAAAAAACAGCAAGAGCAAGGGCATAGGGTCGCCAAATCGTGTCGCCAGCAATCAATCTGCGGGCGCTTGCGCAACAAATCAAGACATCAGCAAAGCCGAACGCATTTGGCAGGTGGTGGCGCAAATTCCAGCGGGTCGAGTCATTAGCTATGGCGATGTGGCAAAACGCGCAGGGCTGCCAGGTTATGCTAGGTATGTGGGCACGACCCTTGGGAAACTACCCAAAGACACCCGCTTGCCTTGGCACCGAGTCGTGAATGCCAGTCGCAAAATTGCTCCCCGAGGCAGCGCTCGAATGCTTGAACAAAAACGCCGACTTAAAGCCGAAGGTGTGACTTTTAACGGCGAGACCGTGTTAAAAGACTTTTATTGGTGATCTGCTGTCTGCGGTTCAGTGCTTCGCGGAGCATTCCACGGAGCAACCCAGATCAACAACACCATACCGGGAATCGCCAGCAACGCGCTTAGGTAAAAAAAGTTGGTCCAACCGATGCTGTCGACAATTAATCCGCTGACACTGGACGCTACAACCCGGGGCAATGACGCTAATGCAGTGAACATAGCGAATTGAGTCGCCACCGCCATGCGCGACGTTTCGCGGGCGATAAAAGCCACCGACGCGGCTGTGCCCAAACCAACGCCTAAATATTCACCAGCTACCACAACGGCAAGAATGACAGGGTCAGCGCCTGCGCCAGATAGCCACACAAATCCGAATATGGTGACCAGTTGAATGACGCCGAATATCCACAACGCTTTGTTAATGCCAATCTTAACTATCGCTAACGCACCTAGGAGGCCACCAATAATGGACGGCACTAGAGCGGCATACTTTGCAATTTTCCCTATCTGATCCGTGGTGAATTGCATATCCAAATAAAAGGGCGAAGCCAATGCCGTGGCCATGTTGTCGCCTAATTTGTACAACGCCAAAAACGCCAACATGGCGAGTGTCGGCCCCAGCGCTCGGCGCTGGAATAACTCCCTAAAAGGTACGACGGTGGCTTCGGCCAAACTCTTGGGCGGCGGGCCATATTGTTTGGGCTCTTGCACCAGTGACGCCATAACCACACCCACTCCCATAAAGGCGGCCATGATGGTGAAGTTCATTTCCCAACTCACATCATTTATCAGCACGAGCCCTAAGGAACCCGGCACCAACCCTGCAATGCGATAGGCCTGCACATGGATAGAATTTCCTAACGCCAACTCGCCCTCGGTTTCGAGTATCTCTCGACGGTAGGCGTCAAGCACCACGTCTTGAGTAGCACTGAAAAACACTATGCCAATGGACAACACCGCGATCACCGTCAGCTGACTGCTGACCTGCCAATACCCCAACGAGGCGATCAAAATAATCAGCGGGATCTGGGTGGCCAACATCCAACTGCGCCTTCGCCCAAGTGCCGTAAGCGAGTAGCGCTCTAACGCCGGTGCCCACATAAATTTCAGCACATAAAGATATTGAATCGCGTTCAAGACGCCGATGGTCGTCAGGCTAACGCCATCAAGGCGCAGCCATACCGGCATCAACTGAGTCAGAAGGTACAAAGGCAGGCCCGATGCAAAGCCAGTAGCCATGCAGATCAGCATCCGCCGGTTGAGAACCTGTTGCAGAAACGAACGCTCGTCGTTTGCGAGGTCGCTCACTTAGGGTCAATCACGAAAATTGTTGTATTGCAGCGGCATAGCAATGGCCGACTCTTTCAATGCCGCCATTGCTGCCTGTAAGTCATCGCGCTTTTTGCCGGTTACGCGCACTTTGTCGCCGTTAATTTGGCTTTGAATCTTAAGCTTGGACTCTTTCAGCACTTTGGTTATTTCGCGTGCGTTGTCCTTGTCGATGCCTTGGGCCAAGGCGAAGGTCTGGCGTTTGAGCTTACCGGCACCCTCTATACTTCCAGGGGATAGCGCGCGGCTGTCGACATTTCGTGCCGTCATCTTGTCGCGCAAAATGTCTTTCAGCTGCCCAAGTTGAAACTCTTCCGGCGCACTGATCAGGATACTTTGATCCTCTAACTCGATACTTGCGTCTACGCCACGAAAGTCAAAACGGTTGCGTAATTCGCGCACGGCTTGGTCTACTGCATTACGCACTTCGTGCAAATCGACCTCAGAAACAATGTCAAAGGATGGCATGGTTTAGTTTTCTCCCGCTGGATCTCGGTGGCAATCGTTATACCATGCGGGCTCGTCTAGGAGCCACATCAGTCATGTCCAGAATCAATCGCGTAACCACCGAAACCGGTGACCAAGGTACAACCTCATTGGCTACCGGGCGACGGGTAAGCAAAACCGCGCCGATCATTACCGCCCTGGGTAGCGTAGACGAATTGTCGAGCTTGCTCGGTGTACTGCGCAATCAGGGCTCACAGGCACTGGCCACCGAGTTAGAAACGGTGCAACAGGTGTTGTTTGATCTTGGTGCTATTCTTGCGATGGAAGGTCAATACCAGCCCCAAGGCTTGGCTGAGCGCATCGATGCCCTTAAAGCGGCAACCGAGGCCAGTAATGCGGAGCTGCCACCCTTAAAAGAATTTGTTATTCCTGGCACCAATCAAGCCAATGCCCAATGTCATCTGTGCCGAACCGTGTGTCGCCGTGCAGAAAGCAACGTCTGGGCGGTTTTGGAAACCAAAACAGATTTGGCTGACGAAGCTACGAATAATCTGCAGCTCGCGGGACGTTATCTAAATCGACTCAGCGACTACTTGTTTGTCCAGGCGCGCAAACTATCTGACACGCCAGAAGAGCCCCAATGGCAAGGCCCCCGCTCGAACTAACCACTACAACGCCAGACGTCTTACATCTGCCAACAGTTGTGTTAATAGCCGCATAAACTCACCGCCATCTGCGCCGTTAATTACCCGGTGGTCATAGGACAGTGACAACGGCAGCATCTGCCGAGGCTGAAATTCACTGCCATCCCATACCGGTTGAGTCGCCAAGCGGCCAACACCCAGAATTGCCACTTCTGGGGCATTAACAATGGGTGTAAAGCCAGTTCCGCCAAGAGCGCCAAGGCTAGAAACGGTAAAGGTGCCACCAGCGAGATCGTCCAATGCCAACTTTTTATTGCGGGCTTTTTCTGCCAGATCGGCAATGTCCTCGGACAGCTGCCAAAGCCCCTTGGTGTTTGGTTCGCGGATAACCGGCACCAAAAGCCCTTCTTCAGTATTGGTGGCGACACCTATATTGATGTAATCCTTAACGATCAAATGCTGCTTGTCTGGATGCAACGAGCTGTTGAACTTTGGCATCTGCGCTAATGCATAGCAGACCGCACGAATAATAAAGGCCAGGGGTGTGAGCTTGATACCGCGTTGGCTGGCTTCGGCCTTGAGACTTTGTCGGAATTCTTCTAAGTCCGAGATATCTGCGGAATCGTGTTGAGTGACATGGGGCACATTGAGCCAACTGCGCTGCATATTCACTGCAACTTGTTGCTGCATGCGGGTCATCGCATCTTCGTGCACTGGCCCAAAACGTGAAAAGTCGACTGCTGGTACTTCAGGAATGCCAGAACCCGGTGTTGGGGTGGCTGCGATTTGCTGCTTAACGTGATGTTTTAGGTCGTCTTTAGTAATGCGTCCGCGTTGGCCGCTGCCTTTGACCCGGTCCAAAGACACCCCTAGTTCGCGCGCCAAACGCCGCACCGCCGGGCCCGCATAGATGGTGCTATGAGTTGATCTGGGTGCAGCCGCAACATCGACAACAGACTGTGGGGACGCGGGATTGGCAAGAGCCGGTTCCGCTGCAACCGTCGTAGCCGCCACAACCTCAGGTTGCTGTGGCTCGGCTATCGCCGAGCTGACCTCTACTGTGACAATCACAGCACCTGAGGCTACTCGATCACCTACTCCCACCGCCACATCGACCACGCGACCCTCTTGCTCGGCAGGAACTTCCATGGACGCTTTGTCAGACTCCAAAACCACCAACAAACTATCAAAGTGGATAGCATCACCCACAGCCACCGCAACCTCGATGACTTCGACCTCTTCAATATCACCCAGGTCAGGCACGAGGATTTCGATATTACTTGTAGCACCGACTGCTTGAGCAAGCTCTGGCGCAGCGACAGCGTCGACCCGTTGCTCGACCGACGACGAGGTCTCTGGCGCCCCAGGCGCATTGGAGGTATCGGTTGTCATCACTCCAATCAAAGCACCCTCTGCAACCCGGTCACCCACCTGTACTGCAAAGGACTCTAGTACACCATCGAATTCCGCCGGCACATCCATTGATGCTTTATCTGACTCAATCACAATCAAGGTATCGCCCGCAGACACCGAACTCCCTGGCGCGATGCAGAGTTCAATCACCTCTACTTCTTCAATGTCACCTAAGCTGGGAATTAAAAGGTCCATGTTTGCTGCTCGTTGCATCGTTGCTGTCGAAAGTCATCCTGGCCCCGGCTAAAGCTCCCGCGGGTTGGGTTTGTTTCCGTCTATGTCCAGAGTTCTGTGTGCCGCTTGCACAACATCTACGCCAATCACGTTGGCTTGCGCTAACTGGGCCAAGGCACACACGGTAATGTAGCGGTGGTCCACTTCAAAGAAATCACGCAATTGCTGGCGCGTGTCGCTGCGACCAAAACCATCCGTACCGAGCGCGTGCATCGGTGCGGAAATCGCCCCCCGCAAAGGCTCGGCCAGCGCCTTAGTGTAGTCCGAAACACTTACCACCGGCGCATCTTGCCAAACATCTGCACCTTGCATGCATTCCTCCACGTAGGAGCGGCGTGGCGGCTGATCTACATGCAGCATGTTCCATCTTTCAACGTCTTCTATGTCCCGCGCCAACTCGGTATAGCTGGTAACACTCCAAACCTGCACCGCTACCGAATACTCATCACGTAATATCACCGCCGCTGCCAAAGCCTCACGCAATAAGGTACCACTAGCCAGCAACCGAATACGCGCACCTGTTGTGCCCTCATCGCTCTGTATGCAGTACATCCCCTTGACGATGCCCTGCTCTGCGCCAACAGGCATAGCAGGCTGCTCGTAAGCCTCGTTCATCACCGTAATGTAGTAATAGACCGGCTCCCTTTCGACAAACATATGCTCTAAGCCGCGCTGAATAATGACCGCCAGCTCGTAACCATAGGCTGGGTCATAACTGATGCAGTTGGGGATCGTCGCCGCCAAAGCATGACTATGGCCATCTTGATGCTGCAAACCCTCACCATTCAAGGTGGTGCGCCCCGCAGTACCGCCCAGCAAGAAGCCTCTGGTTTGCAAATCTCCAGCGGCCCAAGCCAAGTCACCGACGCGCTGAAACCCAAACATCGAGTAGTAGATATAAAACGGGATCAGGGTATGCAAATGATTGCTGTACGAAGTGCCCGCAGCCATCCAGGCAGCAAAAGCACCGGCTTCGTTAATGCCCGCCTCAATCACCTGGCCGTCTTTGCTTTCGCGATAAGCGGCCAGCGCATCCGCGTCCTCTGGCTGATACAACTGCCCAACCGAAGAATAAATACCTAATTGGCGAAACATCCCCTCCATACCGAAAGTACGCGCCTCATCCGGCACGATTGGGACAATGCGAGAACCAATGTTCTTGTCTCGTACCAAGGTCGCCAAGATCCTTACAAACGCCATGGTGGTACTGATCTTGCGCTCACCACTGCCTTTCAGTTGCGCATCAAATGCCGACAACTTCGGCACTTTCATCGATTGCTTGTCGAGCAAGCGCCGCGGCATAGAGCCACCCAAGGCCGCGCGCCGTTCACGTAAATACGCCATCTCAACGCTGTCGTCTGCCGGCCGAAAATACGGTATTTCTTTGAGTTGTTTATCCGTCAGCGGCACATCGAAACGGTCCCTAAATTGCTTCAATTCTTCTAGGTTGAGTTTCTTAACCTGATGCGTGGTGTTTTCCGATTCACCAGCATCACCCATGCCGTAGCCTTTTACGGTTTTAGCGAGGATGACCGTGGGTTGCCCCTCATGTTCAACTGCAGCGCGATACGCGGCGTAAATTTTGTACGGATCGTGACCGCCACGATTTAGACGATAGATGTCTTCATCTGTCATATCGCTGACAAGATCAAGCAGCTGCGGATGCTGACCAAAAAAGTTGTTCCGCACATAAGCACCGCCCTTGGCCTTAAAGTTTTGGTACTCACCGTCGACGGTTTCATTCATAGCTCGTTGTAATAAGCCGTCTTCATCTCGCGCGAGCAGCGGATCCCACAATCGGCCCCATACGACCTTAATGACATTCCAGCCGGCGCCACGAAAGTACCCTTCTAGCTCTTGAATAATTTTGCCATTGCCACGCACTGGGCCATCAAGCCGTTGCAAATTGCAGTTCACCACAAAAATAAGGTTGTCGAGCTTTTCTCGTCCTGCCAAAGCTAAAGCGCCTAACGCTTCGGGTTCGTCGCATTCTCCATCGCCTAGAAACGCCCAAACCTTACGCCGCGCGACATTTGCCTGATCGCGGTTTTGCAGATACTTCATCATATGCGCTTGATGGATGGCCTGTAATGGCCCAAGCCCCATAGACACCGTCGGGAACTGCCAATAGTCTGGCATCAACCAAGGATGTGGATATGACGACAGGCCCTCACCGTTTACCTCGCGGCGAAAGTTGTCCAGCTGCTGCTCGTTCAGCCGTCCTTCTAGGTACGATCGCGCGTAGATGCCGGGCGCTGCATGACCCTGAAAATAAACTAAATCACCCGCATCACCCGTCGCTTCATTGGGTGCACGGAAGAAGTGATTAAAGCCGACATCGTAGAGCGTCGCTGACGATGCGAAACTGGAAATATGCCCCCCCAAATCACCGGGACGATTATTCGCCCGCACAACCATGGCCAGAGCGTTCCAGCGAATCAGACTGCGAATACGCCGCTCCATAAATAAATCGCCAGGCATGGGCACTTGTTCATGGGCCGGTATGGTGTTGCGGTAAGGTGTGGTTACCGCAAAGGGTAAGGCAGCACCGGTCTGGGTCAGACGCGCCGCTAAGTCACTGAGCAGTTGCGCAGCTCGTTCTGGGCCCTCAATACGCAGTACGTCATCAAAGGCGTCGTACCATTCTTGCTGGGCCTGTCGATCGGAATCCGCGGCGGATGGTGTGTTGTGGGTAGAACTGGCCAACTGAATCGCTCCTGGCGTTACCTGTTAACCGGGTGACCTTGCAAGACGTCTTGCATGCCTGCTGTCACTGGAAAAGCAGCTGGCTGTTGCTCCACCCTACAGGCGTTGCCCGCCGGTTGTTGTTTTTGGTCAATCATTGACTGCCCTAAACGTTTGTTCAGCCCAGGCCTTGTTAGATTTCTTAGGCCCAGGCAGTCGAGCCCAGTTGCCCATAACAGACTGCCAGTTCTAAGGCGCTGCAAATGCCGACAATTGCCGATGCAATTCCAGCATCAAGTGGGGCCAGTTAAAATGCGGCCCCGGATCAGCCTTTCGACCTGGTGCAATGTGGCAGTGTCCTACCACAGCATCGGCACTGATTTGCGGATACGCTATCATCAATTGGATAACAAGCTGTATCAGCGAGCGGTATTGCGAGTCGGTATAGCCCTCGGCAACGGCGCCTTCTAATTCTACGCCTATGCTGAAGTCATTGCAGCCAGAGCGACCGCGCCAACTGGAAATCCCGGCGTGCCAGGCGCGGTGATTGAAGGCGACGAATTGTTCCAGCTGACCCCGTCGATCAATCATGATATGAGGCGCTACACGCAGACCTTCAAGATCAGCAAAGCTACTGTGCTCACGACAGTCGAGCTGGCCAGTGAACAGCCGCTGAGGGGCGCCGGTGCCGTACTCACCTTCAGGCAGCGAGACGCAGTGCACGACCACCAGCTCTGGCCAACACTCCTTGGGCCGCGCATCAAAGTGCGGACTAGGGTGCCATAAGGCTTGGTCTAAGCGATGCTCGGCGTTAATCTGCAATTGCATTGTCCAACGTCCCACGGTCACTATAATTTTACGCAGCCCTAGTACTCCTTCAACGTGATAATGACGGGTTCAGTCGAAGCAGTGCTCAAACCATACAGTTATTCGCGGAACACAAACATGAACACTGAGTTGTCGAGGGAAAGCTTGCTCGCCGCCGCGCAAGTCAATGCACGTGCAGCCCTAGCCGAAGATGTCGGCAGCGGCGACATTTCTGCACACCTAATACCCGCAGCGCGCACTGCTGTCGCCCACATCATTACCCGAACCCCGGGAGTATTCTGCGGACAACTGTGGGTAGATGCCGTGGTCGAGCAAGTGGATGCGCTTATTGAGGTAACCTGGCATGTGAACGATGGCGATGCCGTTGTCGCTGACCAGCAACTGTTTAGTTTGACAGGCCCGGCGGCGAGTTTGCTGACCGCCGAGCGCAGCGCATTAAATTTCGTCCAGCTGCTTTCTGGCACCGCGACCCGAACCGCCCACTATGCGGCGCTACTCAGCGACTCCAAAACAAAACTGTTGGATACACGCAAAACCATCCCTGGACTGCGCCTGGCACAGAAGTACGCTGTAAGTTGCGGCGGCGGCAGCAATCACCGCATCGGGTTATTCGACGCCTACTTGTTAAAAGAGAACCACATCGCTGCGGCCGGCAGCATCACCGCAGCAGTGGCTGCGGCCAGAGCAAATCACGGGGACAAGCCCGTTGAGGTAGAAGTGGAAAGCCTGGCAGAACTGGACGAGGCGATAGCAGCCGGAGCGGACATCGCCATGATCGACAATTTCAGCCTGCAAGACACCGAGACGGCAGTCGCGGTAGCGGCAGGCAACATAATGCTCGAGGCCTCCGGTGGCATTAACGAGCAAACCCTAGCCGTAATCGCAGCAACCGGGGTAGATTTCATCTCGATAGGCGAACTAACAAAAACCATCTTGCCCATGGATTTGTCTATGCGCTTTGTCGGCGACTAAAGCGCTACCCTACACCACCCCAGCGATCCCAATACGCATCTGCTGGACAAGTGTTGTAGCCATTATGCTTCATACGAAACGGAATCTTGACGTCCGACTCACTGCACGAGGGCCAAAGTATGACCGTGACTGGCTAGGAATAACCTGTCCAGGGCAGGGTTTTGGCGTACTGAATGGCTGTGATGAGCAGTAGAAACGCGATGGGCACCTAGGATTCGCATTAAAAAAATGCTTGCGAGCGCTCGCACGGTGGGGCACGCGTATGCCTATTTCACGTAGTGCGCCATCAGGCGAAGCAACGAGCGCTGTCGTCGAGAACTAATTCGTTATTGGAATATAATTCTTTTTAATTATTCCTTTTAAAGAAATTTCAGGCCTTGCTAGATCTCGCCCTCGTTGGTCAACCAACGTTTTCCAAAACACTCGATCAGGCAAAAACAATGCAACAAGCAGCCCTTCAGCGTTATCTCGAACCCTTACAAGAAGAAGTGACCGAAACAGAGAAAAGCCCAGACTTGCAACAAGCCGAAGAATCGCTGTCGGAATTCGAACGCGCGCGCCAGTGCAGTAAAACCGGGTCTATGCCCCAAGACTGAGCACCTGCGCGCCCTGTGGGCAGAGCACCGGCTCTGTAATTCCGTTCGTGCTTTAGGTTTAAGTGTCGCCCGTAGGAGCTAACCCTAGGGATTTAGGTGTCCTCCCAGGTTACGCTAGATATATTGGCCGGGCCGGTTTCGTAATATAAGTCGGCGGGTTATCGGCCACCGCGTGATGGTGTTAATTTAACGAACCCTTGGCAAGGAACGCTTCCAAGTACTGGTGGACCACAAAAATCGATGTGCAAACAACGAAGGCAGCTTGTCTTTGCAGCAAACCTCGTTTTAACAAATTGACTGGCGCGCGGTGCGCGCGCCTATCATACTTGCTGCGAGTAATTCAGCGAGGTGGCCTATGAGCAAAGAGCAAGCCATTAGCTCAACTATTCAGCGGTACTTTGACAGTATGTACGAATCTGATGCCGACAAAGTGCATGCGGTGTTTCATCCCAACGCCAAGATCACCGGCTACATGGGCGACAGTCTGGTGGAACAGTCGGTTGCTGAGTTTGCTCAGTTCGTTGCCGCGCAACAGCCCTCGGCACAAGAAAAGGGCGAGCCAATTTTGCTAGAAACGTTGTCCTTAGACATCACTGGCAATACCGCAGTCGCAAA
The DNA here is from genome assembly GCA_902565895.1 of K189A clade bacterium. Lineage (GTDB taxonomy): Bacteria > Pseudomonadota > Gammaproteobacteria > Pseudomonadales > Azotimanducaceae > UBA4421. Next base: position 586 of record CACFGV010000034.1, on the reverse strand, counting down.
AGTTCGCGACGGTTATTTGGGTTTAACTTTTGTGGATACGCTGTCGTTCTTGCTTGTCGATACCCAATGGCTCGTCTACAACAAGTTGTTTCACGTCGAGGCATAGCCCTTTAAGAAGCAGTCCCTTTCATGGCCTGGTTTCGGCGACTGACCAACATCAGTAGCACCATGTGCGGAACGGTCAATGCGGCAATTGCAATAAAAGTATAGCGCAGGGCGGTTTGGTTGAGTGCTTCAAACGCCATGGGCTGCTCTAATGTGGATAGCCAAAGCGCGCCCACAATGATGGCGACGACCAACCCACTTAGACCATATACAATTCCTGAACCTTCAATGCCCAGCTGATCTCGCCAGTGCCGCAAGTGCAGCGGGCTGTGGTAAAACACGAAGTAACACGTAAAGGCCACCAGCGCGCCAGCCATCCAGCAAACCAACGCATAAATCGTTAAAACCGCCGCCGCATCGCCAGGCTGTTTGGCTCGCCAGACATAGATGAGTGCTGCTACCAATCCTGCCGCCGCCATACCGTTGACCAATAGACCCGCGTCTGGCGTTCCCGCAATGGTGACAAACAAAGCGGTTACCG
>CACFGV010000033.1 GCA_902565895.1 K189A clade bacterium | reverse complement strand
CCCCGTAGTGACTGGGGCGTTAGAAAGTATCCTTGGTGAAGGCTACGCAATTCATCCACATAATTTCGTTCATAAAAGCTCTTCGGCTGATCAAATGTTTCATCAAGACGGAAACCTGCCTTGGAACGAGCGCGGCCACTATAGGTCGCACAGGCCCGATTGGGCGCTTCTTTTTTATTATCCGCAAGAGGTGACGACAGACAATGGACCCACAGAGGTAATACTGGGCAGTCAGTATTGGACCAATGACTTCGAGAGAGAAGATGGCACTTGGCATTCTTTTGATCCGCTTGACCGAACTATATCGACAAAAGATATCGCCTCCGACGATTTACTTTCCAGAGATCAAAAGCTTGATGAGTCGATAGTCTCGTTTGGTGTACCCGATATGCAGCGTAGCTTTGTGACTGTGCCGAAAGGCAGTGTAGTCATATGTCATTATGATATTTTTCATAGAGGCTCTAGAGCTAGAGAAGGCGCACAAGACCGCTTTATGTACAAGTTCCACTTTATGCGAACAACCGAGCCTTCCGCTGCAGCTTGGAACAATCACGACAGTTACGCCGAAAAGGACATCCGAGAATGTATCCGTCCAGTTGTGCGCAGTATTTGGAACTGGTCCACAAATACAGAGGCGCAATCTGAGCTTGAGCCAAAAAATAGCGCCAACATGTTGTTTAACGGCCACGAAGCTGAAAAAGTGGAGGCCGCTTACCTGCTAGCTGAGTGCCAAACTGATCAGGCTATCGATGACTTTTTGGAAGCTCTTGATGCAGATGAAGAATCTGTTCGTCGAGCGGCTTGCTATGGTTTAAAAGCCTCCAGCCAGAAACAAGCAGAAAAAATATTGCCATTTGTTCAGAGTCGGCGAGTCGGTACTAGGCGACTAGCGGTGTATGCACTCGGTAACGCCGTCAACGGGCAGTACCCTGAAGTTATTGCCTGCCTTCTTACTGCCTTAACAGAGGACAGTGACGACTTGGTGAGATCGAATGCTGCATACGCACTCGGGCACGTTATGCGCCACTCAGACGTGAACGTTAGCCCGGTGGTCGACGTCTTAATTGAGAGGCTACGGGTAGGCGTGGAGACCAACAATACTGATACGGCATTATTTCCAAGATCTACTGTCCGTCAGTCGATAGCCTACAGCTTGCTTCAGGCGGCCAGTAACCACGATCTTTCGCCAGCGCAAATCGAAAGAATACTAACCATTGGTTTGGCTGACGATGACAGATACGTTCAAGGATTCGCAGTAGAGATCGCTCGCCTTAGCAAATCGCTGTCAGAGAAGGCTATAGATCTTTTATTGGCGAGCCTCAGTCAGTTAAGAACGAGCCCAAGACCGCGCAAAACTGCCTTAGACGAGATTTGATGAGTAAAAAAAGCGGCTTCCATCAGCCTCTTTTTTTGGCGCCCCTGAAAACATCCACATGGTTTGATCGCCAGCTGAACAGAAATGGTGCAGAAAGCTTGGTAACACTTGTTTTGGTAGCGTCAAATCCGCTGTCAGAAGACGCTATCAAAAGCGGACTTGCCTATGCGTTTCGTTGCTTACTCTTAGATAGCGGTTTTAGCTGAGCTGCGCAGTTAGTAGACACGACATCCTTAGCCGACAAGTAAACTGGAATCGATAATTGGGACGAGATTCCGCAGCGAGGGATGGAACGCTAAATAACAGGCACCTCTGCCCCAAGTTCGGTGATTAGGAATTAGCCCGTTTAGGCGCCGTTAGCTCTGGCTTCTAGAAGTTGTCTTATTCGTTGATGCGTCGATTTATCTAGTCGATATCCAAAGTAAACAAAGCCTGCGATGATTCCGCCGATCATAGCGAGGGGGCCGTCTACAATACCTAACCGAAAAATAATATCTTCTGCTACCTCACCAGGCACCGATCCAGAAGGCAGCATGACGTAATACTCTAGCGCGTAACCCGCAACTACATGACCAACAGCATTCATAGCCTTAGAAAAAAAAGCGCGAGCCGAGTAGAAAATACCCTCCAATCTGAGACCCGTATCAAGTTCTTGTTGGTCAGCAATATCCGCAAGCGCCGACATTACGCTGATATTCAAAATAGCACCAAAGCCAGATGAGAAAATGCTAAAAAATATAATCATCCCTACCAACGCCCACGACGAGTTGGCGGGGACCAAACCAAGCAGAGTCAGATTGACAACCATCGACCAAAAGACACTAAGCCCGATGGCGGATACGGAAATAGTCAGCCTCTTATCAAAACGGTTATGTAGTCGTGAGGCAAAAAAGAACCCGAGGTGGGTCCCGATGATACTCCCAATAATTAGCCATCCGATTTGGGTGGGCGAAAGCTCCCAGAAAAATGTTCCCATGTAAATTGCGAGCGTCTCGTGGGTGCCAATAGTTAATGAGAGAAAAAACAAGCCCACCAGTAAGTACAAATAATTTCGATTTTGAAGAACCGACCAAATGTCAGAATAAAAAGATACAAAGGAGAACTGCTTCCCGTCATCGATTTGATTTTCGAGCAGTCTCGGAATTTGGTCTCGAGTGCCCCAAGCACATGAAAAAATAGACACCAGAATTATGGTGCAGGCCAAAAGAATGGTCCAAGTGTATGCCGGTCGGTGAAGCTGACCACCTTCATCGACGAAAAAGTAGCCAAAAATCACAAACCAGACCATGACGTGCATCGACATGCCGCCGTAGAGGGTGAACAAATTATTGAAAGACATTATTCGCGTGCGCTCGATGTAATCCGTCGACAGTTCAGCTCCCATCGCAAGGTGAGGAACGACGTAAAACGTCTGGAACGTGCGCTGAAGTACTGTGAAGGTACAGAGCCACGCGAACAGTAGAGTCTGAGAATCAACTACAAACTCTGGCGGATGAAAAATCAGAAAGACGCATAGGGCAAGCGGCGCTGGTGCAAGGAAAAGAAATGGGTGGCGCCTTCCGAATCGCGATCTAAAGCGATCAGAGATTGCTCCAATTAATGGGTCTGTGACCGCATCAGCGAGAATAGCGATGCCAAGCGCAATACTCGCCATTCCTGCAGGTAAACCGAGTATTTGTTGATAAAATATCAACAGCAAAGCGTTGAACGTCCACATTGAAGCAGCTTCGCCGCCAGCGCCGGCTCCGAAGAAGATTTTAGTGCGTAAAGCTACCGCAGATTGAGTAGCCCCCTCCTTCGCACTGGGCGCCGGCCGCCCTGAAACGCTTGATGGTTCCTTGTCCATCACGTCCCCTCCTTCGTGAATCCCCGAATCGGCGTCCCGTAACTCTGAACGATAGTAGACACTGTCCGGCCTACCGCCACATATTCGAGAACGCAGCTTCCTTAACTATGCATCCCGTGGCTTACGAGATCCAACGGTTTTTTAGGTGTCTTTGCAACAGCGCCGTGCTTGCGCGCAGCTCACCTGATCCCATTTCCACACAAAAAGAAAACGAGCTCGAGCTCAGGATTGCTCGAGAGTCGAGCAATTCGTTGTTTGAATATACTGGCTCCTTTTCCGACCTAAAGCGCGACAACTCTGCACCCTTCGTATCGACGGCTAAAGCGAGTATCCGATATATCAATAAGTATTCCAGGCAGGGGGGCACCGCGCGACGGTGTTAGCCCGCTCTATTCTCCGACAAATACCGCTGCGCGACGCTCCACAAAGGACTGAATTCCCTCTTTAGCATCCTGACTGTTCATTACTTTGGCCCTGATGTCATCAATTGCATTTACCGCGGACGACTCGCCAGCCTCTATATACTTTCGCCCTGCAGCTTTTGTCGCCTGTATCCCCAGAGGCGCGTTCTGCGAAATGATGCGAGCGATTTCCATAGCCCTCTCGATTTGGGTTCCTGAGGCTACCACTTCTTGAACCAAACCAACCCGGTACGCCTCTTCGGCACCAAACTCATCACAGAGCATGAGATGGTACATAGCATTGCCCCACCCCGAACGCGAAACGTATCTAAAATGAGCCCCACCTAAAGGCGCAATCCCACGCTTGGCTTCCATTTGACAAAATCTACAATCATCCGCAGCAATGATGATATCGCCTGCCAGTGCCATCTCGATTCCAATTGTGAAACTAATGCCTTGCATCGCGGTGACGATCGGCTTACTGCACGTTTTTCCAAGTCCGAAGACACTTACATTGTCTTCCGGTATGGGTGTCGGATTCGCGCCAGGACCAAAAAACTTTGGCATATCCAAACCTGCCGTGAAATGCTCACCCTCAGCAGTCAGAACTCCAATCCATAGATCGGGGTTTACATCCAATTCAGTAAGCGCATTTGATAGCTGTAGCATCATGTCTGGATCGAAAGCGTTTCTCTTACTAGGGTTACTGATCGTAATTTTTAGTATGTGATTCTCGACCTCTGAAAGTATTTTACCCATAGATTCGCCTGCCATTGTCCAACCCCTTTTTCTTTATATTTTCCTTCGCATCCTGCGCTGCAGCTTATCTGAGTAGTACACCTAACATTGCATCATCAGAGCACTTTTATCTGGATGCTTCGCACATTTGAACGCGCTACTTAGCCGATCTTTTGCTGCATGCACAACTCGATGCTCGGTTAAACCAACATGAAAGCCAAGTTCCTTGTCGAGAGGGACTCTAGCAGTAGTCTTAAAGCAACGAGAAGTTATTGATTCGTTTGTATATCCAAGTTAGCAGAAGGCCGCATAGGTACCGTTATCCGTAAGCAGCGATCGCCGTGTCGTGCCGGCAAGAAAAACGATAACGCGGCTCGCATGTGGCTCCCGCACCTTCATCACTAACTTCTTGCTGACATAAAATAGTCGCTTGCGACGCCGAGATGCATGTGTCTGTTCCGTCGCGTCTGTGACCTGCTTTCTACGAAGTAACCTTAAAGATATTTACCACTGTCACGCCGATAACAATGAGGAACAAGCCCAGCACAGTCTGCCAATTCAACGTCTGCTGATAAAAAATTGCACTCAATAGAGCAATAGAGAAAACGCCCAAACCAGCCCATGAGGCGTAAACGATAGCTAGAGGGAGTTTCTGCACCACGATTGAAAGGAAATAAAAAGACGCCCCATAGGAGCAAACAACCAGGACCGACGGGACAAGTTTGTTAAAGCCCTGAGACGCGGGTAGCAATAGTGTGCCAACAACTTCAAAAGCAATTGCTCCAAGGAGTAAAAGATAACTGTTCAAAGCATAATCCCTAGTGGCGCCTTAAATCGATTGAATAGAACCGCGCAGGCAATAAACAGTGTGGCATTTTTCCTGTTTAAAACGACAGCTCACGTAGTATTCGTCACACCGAGCAGGCCGACCGTGCGCCAAATCGCAAAAGGCCACAAAGCACCTTTGAGAATGCTTTTCCTGATGGATTAGGTTAGCGTATTTCATAGAATTGTTCATAACAGTGCACCGCTGTGTGCCGATAGAACTTTTATCCGCAGCGAATGGGTAAAATGCTAGTAAGGACAGAATGATGCGAAACCCGAATCGATTATGGCTATGGACGCTGTTGCTCTCGTGGTCGAATGCCGCTGTAGCTCATAATCATGCCAGCGCGGATGCTAACTTGATGAATCTGGATCAATTGACAGAAGCATTCGGCTGGGATTTTGACAGCACGAAGATTGAGACAGAAAAAGTCGCAGAGGGTCTATACGTCCTATTCGGCGTTGGCGGCAACATCGGTGTTTCTATCGGCGAAGACGGAGTTTTAATAGTTGACAATCAATTTCCGCAGGTAATGGACAAAATTGAGGCCGCGATTGCAGGCATCGGCGGTAAAGGAGTGGATTACGCGATAAATACGCACTGGCACTTCGACCACGCAGAGGGTAACAATGCGCTGGGACCTGGAGGTACGACTATTGTCGCTCACAAAAACGCGAGGGTTGATATGGCCGCCGGGGGTATCGTTAATCTAGTGATTTCCAAATACAAACAACAACCCTACCCAAAGCAAGCTTTGCCGGTTTTTACCTTTGACGATCGTATGCAAATACACTTCAACGATAACGCGATTGAGCTGTTTCATTTCTCTCCCGCCCATACAAATGGCGATACCGCGGTAATTTTTCGGAAGCAAAATGCGATCCATTTAGGAGACGTTTTTAACAATTCAGGTTATCCGTTTGTTGATGTGGACAGCGGTGGAGGCATTGACGGCATGATTACCTTCTGCGAACGGGCACTAGCAGAAATGTCTCCAGGCGCAATAATTATCCCCGGCCACGGTCCTGTTACAGACGCGTCCGCGCTCTCCCGATACATCTATATGCTGAAAACGGTTCGTTCTCGCGTTGCCTCTATGATCGCAGACGGTAAGACAATGCAAGAAGTAATAGACGCGAAACCGACTTCAGACTTTGATGCGGTTTATGGTCCGGAAACAGCATCTCTTGGCTTTGTAAATAGGGTTTATACGAGCTTATCAAAGCAATAAAACCGTAAAGCCAGCACAAGTCAGTGGTCTCTAGCAAGGCTCAACCATTCTGCATTTCTTTGCTGTTGGTTATTGGATGCGCCCAACATTCGGCTAAGTTTGAGCTATCGAACTTAGCCAACTTAGAGCTGATGTGCTCCTTCGCTGAAAAAACACAGATGTTTGAGACCTTTTTAGTGCTTGAGGGAAGGCAGCTAGAGGGCTCTCTAACGGTTTTCGACCTTCGCCATAAATCCCTTCTGGAAAAGATCACGGGGCCAGTGGCCCACGAAGATGGCTTTTGGGTTGTTAGGTCGATCGACAAAAGCGATTCTGTCAAGACCTTACGAGAACATAGGATTAACCAGTCAACGCTCTTTTACGAAAGAAAAACGTTTGTTCAAATGGGCAATACGCCGCCATTCACCTCCTCTAATCAAGGAAAATGCGTACCCATCTGATGCATTCTTAAAAAACCTTTCGCTGCATCTTTTGATTAAATTCGTGAAAAACTGAGACTGTTCTACGGCCTCGAAACAACGTCGGTTTTTGATCTAAAACAATAGCATAATCAGACAGACTGCCCCCGGGAGCATCACAGATACCACCATTAAAAATCAGCATGTTGATTAGGCCCACCATCAGTCATGGAATCAGTTAGCCGCCGCGTTTTAGCCGGTCTTCCTCATCAATCTTAGGCTCATACCCTGGAAATTTTTCAAAATGGCGATCTGCTTTAATGTCACCAAGAAAATGTGCTTTGGAGTCGGTGAAAACTTCCCCAGCGATATCAAAGAAAAACGCTGGTGGATCGAACGTACCCGAATCAATTCCAATAAGGTCACCCCAAGCTTCTAACTGATAATAAACGGTTGTTCCGCACTTCGAACAAAAGTTTATGTCCCACTGCTTACCGCTTTCGCTTGTAAATCCGTAGTGAGTTAGTTGCCCAGACTTCAAACTAAAGTTTTCGGGCTTGAAGTAAGCCAAAACTGCAAATGCGCTTCCGGTACGAAGTTGGCAGTAACGGCAATGACAGACACCACGTGGCTCCGGGTAACCACTCACCAGATAACGGGCCTCTCCGCAGAGGCACCCCCCTTCACGTACGACTTCCATGCTGACATTCTCCAAATTAGTTAAATAACGGTCGCTAAGTCCTACGCACGTCTGAATGCCCAGACTACCCTCGTAGCACACCTAACTTGCTCGAACTCGACGCGCTTTTTTACTTTACAAGTTTCTGGATCTTAGGGACCACGTCGAACTTTCAAAGCGTTTGAAAGGTAGGTAGGACCACGTTCTCAACACCTCTATGCCTTATAGAGCAACATTTTCAGCTCAAGCCTGACCATCTGGATAAATTTAAACCGCCCCTTCCAGATAGTCGGTTGACTTTTCAAAGATTTTTACAAAGCTAAGGTCTTTGCGTTTTCTTTACCTCAGCTGACGTTGGAAACGCGCTGCCTCCGCCTTCAAGATAACCTTCCGGCACTAAAAATCCTCGGGTCATCAAAGATCCTACATCACCGGCGCGCGTCAAATGCTGGGCTATGGCTTGAATAGCATCACCTAATGCGGTGCCGCCAAAGATCCAATCGTTCAAGGCCTCATGATTCGGCACGTTGTCGCCAGGCTGTGCAGCCACTGCTTCGTGGTAAAACGTACGGAGATCATCAACTAAATGCCTAATCAACAGCGGCATCTCAAATTGCCATGTAACGTCTGCTGCTGGCAGATCGCTCACGTTACCTTGATCAGCAATCTCACCAACCGCTTTGGCAACCAACTCCACTTGATCTGGTTCAACGCCAGTCACTCCAAATAATGTTCTGCCTCGGGCGGCCCTGGTTTCAGCAGACCACGGCGCCATTAGGTTTATTTCGGCGAGCAATCTGGCAGAAATAGAATCATCCATAGCCACTGCAAAGTTGACCGGGCATGACCACTCGCCGGTACCGGATTCTAATGGCGCCTCAATTGGATAATCCTCGATCGTTGGTTCTACTGCGCTCTCTAACATCGCAAAGCTGGCCCGAAGCACCTCTTTCTGAAACTCGGGGTCGCCCGCAACACCGAGCGGCCGGCCAAGCGCAAAAGGCACCCATAAAGCGCGTGGTGGCTTAACAGCTTCCGATTGTTCGCGTATTAAACTGATGGACACAGTGGCGACGCCCGCGCGTTCTATATAATTTCCTAAAGCGCCGACGGCGCCCGTACAGATCGGTCAGACTGGTACCAAAAGGGCGAGATCAACTTCGTCCTCGGCCAGCAGACGGCCAACTTCTTCGCCCGCCATAGACAACGCCTCGTGATTGGGCTGTGCGCCCATAAACGTGTAATGCCAGCTGGAGACGCCGCCAATTTCTCCATCTGCAGTCATTTCCCGCAGTCTATCCAGAGGAAACCAAATATTTGGGTCTTCTTGGTAGGCGCTGCGATCGAAATTGGTGCTGATATGTGACACTACAAGGTCGCTAAATTTGGCATCACCGGGGATTAAGCGATAGTCTATAGCACCGACCTTAAAGGGAGCGTCCCCTCGCCGATGCAAGCCTGCGGTGGAAATAATCGCTACCGTGCAATCCTTTAGCGCTTTAGGCGTAATCCAAGGTGCAGGCGCGACAGGCTGCATTTCACTAGCGCGCATCCGCATGTGCTCAGCCTCAACGGCGTTAAGGTCAGATAAACGAACCATAGGCGCCTACCCCAAAGTTAAATGTTGGATGTACGAGCATAAAAGTATCGACGCGATGAATTCAATGTTACGGGCCAAATTCAGAAAAGTAAGGGCACAAATAATTTAGCCCTCAGAAGGTTGAAAAGGTTCAGAGAACTGCGAGCTTATTACTTGTTGTTAGGAAAGGCCGGCTCCCGTGCTCTCTAGTGACCAAACTGGCCTAGCCGCAGTTTTTCGGTTTTAGCACTCTTTGGGTTGCAGAGGTTTTACGGCACCCTGAAAAGTCTGGAAAGTACCCGCAGGCCAGTGTTCTGAATCTCTTAACCCTTTTACGGATTTGTTCGCTTCACAAAAGTCCGAAGCAAATGTATGAGATATACGGCTAGTTCCAGATTTGCTGTTTTGATTTGAAGTCATAAAAGCGAGCAGGCCTGCTTGTGCGTCTGAGCAGGTGTTTTGATATTGTTCATTACGACTCTCTTGAGCGCGACCAATGGAAAAAAAAGCCACCAATGATACATTTAAACTGGATCGCCAGACTTGCTGTAATGAACAGTCTTGTTGCGGTCCACAAATCCCTTTCACCAGGGTAATTCCTAAGGTGGGACGGAATGATCCATGCCCATGCGGCAACGGCAAGAAATTCAAAAAATGCTGTGGCCGAGGCGCCTGAAAAATGCTCACTAAGAAATCATTGATTCCAAGTTTCGAGTTGTGTTGTTGTTACACGGCTTTCGAAATTGGTAATAAAGCATAGACCTTCACTTCCCCTTCTCAATTCCTGCAAACTGTTTACTTAGAAGCCACCAACGACTCACGGTCCTACTATCACGGATACACAGATGTCTGGATTTTGTTATAGCTCTGAAGGCAACCCAGGTAGCGGTTTTTTCAAAAACTTATTCAACACAAACACAGGCAGCAGGATAAAAGGCCAGGTTCTCATATAGCTTTGAGGGAAAAAACGTTGGGTTAGCTCCATCAATTTGGCATCAAGTCCAACAAATATTCTTGCGCGGCTTCGTTGCACGCCGTCCAGGATGATTTTAGCCGCTCTACTGGGATGCATTCCGTTTTCTTTGAACATTTTGCCACGTTCCTCGGAGGACATCTTGCGCATAAATACTGGCATCTCGCGAATAAAAGCGGGCATGTCGCTAGCAGTACTGCCCACTACTTCTTTCGCTGAAGACGCAATATTGGTACCGATGTGCCCCGGATGGACGCAATGCACCCGCAAGTTTGTACCGTCCATTTCTCTCGCTAGCGATTCGGTAAAGCCGCGTACTGCAAACTTAGCCGCGTGATAAACGCTTTGTCCAGGCACAGCAACCATCCCGAAGATCGAGGAGGTGTTGATCAAGGCTGCTTCTGGGCGTGACTTTAGATCCGGCAAAAATTTTCGAGTCATATTAACGACCCCTGCCAAATTGATGTTCATCACTCTGTCCCAATCCGCGGGGGGCATATTTTCGAAGTCTGACATTACGGTGATGCCCGCGTTGTTAAAGACAAGATCAACGGCCTGGTGTCGAGCCATTACCTCTTCATGTAAGCGATCGATTTGTAAAGGGTCCGCGATGTCCACGAGATGAGTAGAGGTTGCGATGTTGTATTGAGACAGCATTGTTGCTGTTTTGCCCAATTCTTCGCCATTTATGTCGCAAATTGCTACGTTGCAGCCCACTCTTGCCAAAAGAACAGCAAGATATCGGCCCATCCCAGAAGCAGCACCGGTGACCACGGCGACTTTGTTATCAAAAGATTTCATATTCGGGACTACCCCCGGCTAAACACTGTACAGGCAAAACAATATTCTAAAGTGAAGGTGGAAAGCTAATCGCCATAACGACGACATTGAAAAATAAAATCCAGTATGCAATTCCCTTTTAAACTTCCAGCATCGAATCGATCCTGAGCGAGATCCTCCTTGTCAACCGAGCAATAAAAAGTTCCGGGCCAAGCGTGAGCCTTAAAGGGTTTTCGTTATGTTCCCCTCCACCCGACCAATCCATTCAACCACTGAACTAATTTAGCCAAGGAATGAGGAACCAGATTATGCCGACATTGAAAACTCCCTCCGACAAAAGGCATTACTCCAGCGGGAGTAGCTCACCCGATCTGGTGGAACGAGCCAATCAATTCGATTACTCTCGGGGCAGTGACACCTTGCTTGTAACGTCTACAAACAAGGAGTACGACATGGATGTAACTTTCCGAGAAGTCGCAGAAGAATATTTGGAACTTCCGAGTAGAAAACATAACCGTAAGAAAAGCCCAGACGCTCAATTGCGCCTGAGAGAGATGTCGAAAGAATGGGGTGATATACCTATACGCGACATCGATGATCGGATGGTTAGGTCTTTTTTTCGCAAGGTCAAAAATTTCAATGCGAGAAACAACAAGGGTGAGGAAATCAGACCCGTGAGGAAGATTTCTGGAGCGACCTACAATAACTACGTTACTTACTATCGAGCTGTAATGAACTACGCTCGAGATGAGTTACGGGCGATTGATTTCGTTCCAAAGATCAGTTCTGTATACGAGAATGTGAGAACCACATTCCTCGAGCCGGAACAGTTCGACCGGATGAGAAAGCTACTCGATCCACTACGAGATGACCTGGCAGTGTTTGCTGTCCTAACAGGCTTGCGTCATAAGCAGTCTGTTCATCTTAGGATCGATCAGGTTTCTCCTGATTGCTTACGGCTTTACTTTGATAGGCGTGATACGAAGAACGGTATGCCTCTTGAAATCGAGTTGAGCGATGACGCTCGAGACATCATCAAGAAGCGGCTGCAACACGTTGACGCATTACAAAGCAGACTGCCGCGCTTGCGCGGGAAGATTGAGTATGTGTTTGTTCAGGAAAATGGTAGGCCACTAGCCAAGTGGCTCAACCATCATGTTCGGGCAAAGCTTGACGCTAATGGATTCAAAGGGATCCGGTTCCATGATTTACGCCATACCTTTGCGACTTGGTTGCGAAGACGGGGTGTCAATTCTAGGATCATCCAAGAGCTCGGGGGATGGGAATCCTCTGCCCCGATGGAGCGTTACGCACACATCTCGACTCCCGAGAAAAGGGCGGCCGCAAACGACTTATCTAAGCTGCTTTTGCACAAGTGATTTGTGCTAACCACTTGTATAAGTCATTGACAGTTGGTAAAACGGGAAAAGGTATCTAACCTATTGAAGTGATAGGTAAATAGGTTGAATACCTAAATTTATAAACCATTGTTTTACAAAGGAATTAGTGGCGGAGAGAGAGGGATTCGAACCCTCGAAGGCTTTTACACCTTACACGCTTTCCAAGCGTGCGCGATCGACCACTCTGCCACCTCTCCGAATTAGTGTGTTTGATGGCGGCAACCCACCCAGCCGCACCTCGGCGCCCGAATCCACTGTTACCGTTGCTCCCTTCCGGGCCTGGCGGGGTTCACAATTTATCGCCGCGAGGGGACCAAAGTGGGTCACCATAGCGGCGCGTATGCTAGCGGAATCACTGGGGGAATGCGAACCAATCCAGCTTTTTGACTTCATCTCTCGAAAGCCTTTTCGCCACGTATTGCGTTCCTTTGGTCCGCAGAGTAAAACGCTTGTTTCTGCGAGTGCTCCGTATGCGAAACGACCACCGCCCCTATCGTCTAAAAGTTGCTCTGGCGCGGCTTGAGGCCTTTTGGGTGAAGCACTTTATTCGCCCGCAGCTAGACGCTCTCGGGCGTCACTCTATGATTATGAAACCTTGGTTTCTAAAGCTCTATGGCAAAGGCATTCGCTTTGGCGAGAGTGTTCATGTGATCACTGCCAGGGACCGGACGGTGCGGCTCACCACCTGGGCGATGAACAATCATCAAGGCAATATTGATGTGGGGGATTTCGTTTTATTGTGCCCCGGTGTGCGCATTGACTCAGCATCACTAGTTACCATTGGCGAAAGTTCCATGCTCGCTGCAGGGGCTTACATTACCGATGCTGATTGGCATGACCTTTATGACCGCACTGAGGCCATTGGCCGCACCACACCCGTTACTCTTGGCAGCAACGTATGGATCGGCGACGGTGCCACCGTCTGCAAGGGGGTTTCCATCGGCGACAACTCCATCATCGGCGCAGGCTCTGTTGTCACTCAAAACATCCCAAGCAATGTTATCGCTGCAGGCAATCCAGCTACAGTTATCAGAGCCTTAGATCCGACAAAACCGTTGACTACCAGGCGCGCCATGTTGGAAGACGGCGACGACTTGGCGCAACGAATCGATTATTTAGAGCGTTGGGTGCGGGCGGACAACACCTGGAGGTCTTGGCTGCGCTCTGTCTTCGCGCCCACCAACAAACACTGAGTTACTGTCGAGCTATTCTGATGCGCGGTGCCGGCCCAACCTGACTGCTGCGGAATGGATTGATGTCGATACCACCGCGACGCAAAAATCGCCCATAAACCTTTAAACGTTGTGGCTCACAACGCTGCCAGATGTCCGCGTAGATACGCTCTATTGTGGTTTCGTGAAACGCTTGATGATTGCGATAAGAGACGAGATAGCGCAGCAACCCGACTGGATCAATTGCCTGACCTTCGCATTCTATTACCAAGCTGGCCCAATCGGGCTGGCTAGTCACCGGACACAAACTACGAAAAACGTGGCTGTAAAAGCGCTGAACGTCTGGGGGTCTATTGTCCGAGCAGGTTAGGAAATCCGGCTGGTAGTCATAAACATCAACATCAACGTCTAACTGATCCAGGTACAGCCCAGCAAGTTCAGTTCCGTCTGTGGCCTGATCAACACACTGCAGAGCCAACGCTATATCAGCACCAAATCCTGCATTGAGATCCTTTGATAGGACCTTTTGGAGCGCGACTTCACTAACAAATTGAGTCTGGCTGAAACCATTCAAGTACAACTTCATGGACTTACTTTCGATGACGTTTGGGGAGTCAGCAGGTACGGTGATGTTTAGCTGCGCCACCTGGGGTTTGCCACGATGGTCCAACCAAGAAAATTCATAGGCCGTCCACTGATCCTCGCCGATAAACATCATGGCTTCGGGTAGCCCCACTGCTGTGCGCCCTTCTGCTCTGGCCATGGGATGCAGGTGAGTCGCATCGTAGCCGTCTCGGTATTGGGTAGATTCACCTAAGGGTCCGGCATGAATGTCTGACGATGTTGCCATGTTGGTTCTCTGTTATCGCTTAAGCCTTCAATACAAATAGCGTACCAGAAGCACAGAGCTACCACGGATTCCTGAGACAAAACCGTTTCAGCCATCTCCTATACCCACATGGCAACCTGCGGTGCAAAGGTTTACTCTGGGTGGGTCAATAGAAGTGTTTTTCATGCTTAATTCAATTCAGTCCTTTACCACGGCCTTCGCCGATCTTGCATGGGGACCCTGGTTGCTATGGCTGTTGCTTGGTGGCGGGTTCTACTTCCTAGTGCGTTCGCGCTTTACCCCCTTTCGCTATCTTGGCCATGCTATTGACCTGATCCGCGGTAAATACGACAACCCGGATCACCCTGGTCACATCAATCACTTCAGCGCTTTATCCGCAGCACTAGCAGGCACCATCGGCATGGGCAACATCGCCGGTGTAGCGCTGGCGATTAAAATTGGCGGCCCTGGAGCCATCTTTTGGATGTGGATGACCGCAATTCTTGGCATCGCGACTAAGTTTTTCACCTGCACCTTGGCGGTGATGTATCGCGGCAAAGACGATGCAGGTGAACTTCAAGGTGGCCCTATGTACGTTATCCGCGAAGGCCTACCTAAGCGCTTTCATTTTCTGGCCTTTTTCTTCGCCATCGTCGGCATGGTAGGTTGTTTGCCAGCACTCCAAGCAAACCAACTGATTCAAATTTTTCGCGATCTTGTATTTATCGAACAAGGCATCATCGCCCCTGGTGCAGACCCCTTTTACTACAACTTAAGCAGCGGCATCTTATTAGCTGCCCTCACCGCCATGGTGATTTTTGGTGGGCTGCATCGGATTGCACGCACCGCTTCGGTATTGGTGCCCTTCATGGCCGTGTTGTACTTAGCCGCCATTATTTTTGCGTTGTTATTAAACGCGGAACAAGTGCCCGCTGCCTTTGGCTTTATCCTAAAAGACGCATTCACCGGGGAAGCAGCCGCTGGTGGCAGCTTGTTGGCAATGATGATTTACGGCGTACAACGGGGCGCTTACAGCAATGAGGCGGGGATGGGGACCGAGTCTTTGGTACACGGCGCAGCGCGTACGAATCAGCCAGTC
>CACFGV010000032.1 GCA_902565895.1 K189A clade bacterium | reverse complement strand
TAGATACCCAATTCAGTGGCGCAATAAGACGTCCATTTTCATGAATCAACCACATCTGTTCGCAGCCCTGGCCGCTATTGCTTTTTACGCTTTGGGCTTCGCCCAGCTGGTCACTACGCAACGGCACTCGTTCGCAAACATACCCCACGTCGTAACTGCAAAATCGCGCGTCGTCATGCCAGGGCTGATCGCGTTGGCTTGTCATACCTGGGCCACATTCGGCGCCATGGTAACTGATAGCGGTATCGATCTCGCCCTGGTGTATGTATGCAACTACATCGCTGTAGTAATGGTCGCGGTGGTTGCGCTGGCTAACAGCCGACTGCCGGTAAACAGCATGAATTTCTTGTTGTTTCCGATTGCCACGGTCAATTTACTTGGGTTGCTCCTCATCGAGCCGGGCCGCACCACCCAACTGACCATGGACAGCCAACAGAGTGCTCATATTATGTTGTCTCTGAGCGCTTACGCCGCACTTATGACAGCGGCACTGCAATCGGTTTTATTGGGCTTTCAGGACAAGCAACTAAAACGTTTAGACAGTGGGTTTTATCGCTTACTGCCACCATTGGAAACTATGGAACGTTTGCTGATCGCCATGTTGTGGATCGGCACAGCCCTGCTAACACTCGCCATCCTCACAGGCCTGTTATTCCTGGACGACATGTTTGCCCAACGTGTTGCACATCACACCGTTCTGACGACTCTTTCTTGGTGCGTTTACGCTGGTTTTTTGCTCGGCCACCATATTTTCGGTTGGCGCGGCGTGAGCGCCGTGCGTTGGAACTTGAGCGCGTTCGGGTTGCTGCTCCTAGGTTACGTCGGCAGTAAATTCGTTCTGGAATATCTGCTGCAGACATGACCGGCAGCGACGTCCCTACTCTCTATTTGTTTCTCAGCATCATTGTGCTGATTTGTTTGTCCGCCTACTTCTCTGGTACCGAAACGGCAATGATGGCTCTGAATCGCTACCGCTTACGCCACATGGTGAAACGCAAACATGCCGGCGCGCGTAAAGCAGATCGCATGCTCAAGCGGCCAGACCGACTGCTGGGTGTCATTTTGGTTGGCAACAATCTCGTTAATTTCACTGCCGCCACGTTGGCCACCATAATCGGCTACAACTTGCTCGGCGACACCGGGGTGCTGCTCGCACCCTGGGTATTAACCCTAACTTTTCTAATCTTCGCCGAGGTTGCACCTAAGACCCTGGCAGCCGAGCGACCAGAGGCTTGGGCTTTGAAGGCTGTATATGCTTTAGAATCATTAGCAAAAGTACTGCATCCAGCGGTCCTGCTAATCAACAGTTTCAGCAACGCGCTAGTGAAACCGTTTTTACCAGAGCGTAGCGACAGCGACGACCAACTCACCAAGGACGAGTTAATTACCGTGGTCAACGAGGGCGCCCACGCCGTTGGCGAACGCAAGCTCATGATGACGCGCTTGCTGGATTTGGAAACCGTCACGGTGAACGACATCATGGTTCCCCGAACAGAAATAGTCAGCATTAATATCGATGACGACATGGCTGATATTCTGACCAGCGCTGCCGCAAGCCAACACACATTACTGCCGATCTACAAAGACAATTTCAACAATATGCTCGGTGTATTACATCTACGGCGACTGGCGCGACTTTTACAGGCAGAGGAGTTTACCAAGGCTGATTTACTGCAATTAGCCCGCGACCCTTACTTTGTGCCTGAGGCAACGCCACTGCATACACAGCTATTAAATTTCCAAAAAGAAAAGCAGCGTTTCGCGATCGTGGTGGACGAATATGGCGACATTCAAGGCATTGTGACGCTTGAAGATATCCTCGAAGAAATCGTCGGCGAATTTACCAGTGACTTCGCGGCCAACATCGAAGACATTTCTGCGGAACCCGATGGTTCATTCCTGATTGACGGCATGGCAGTGCTACGTGACATCAATCGTGCTTTGCGCTGGAACTTGCCAACCAATGGCCCGAAAACGTTGAACGGTTTTGTACTCGAACACTTAGAGACTATTCCGGAATTCAACCTTTGTATTCAAATTGATGAATATCAAATTGAGACGTTGCAGATTAAAGACAACATCATTAAGTCCTTGCGCATTCGCAGATTGGCTGGTGACGATCCTTTAGTCGATTAAAGTCGTCGTCAACCAGCACGACACGATTACTTTTTCGCCCAACGCCGATTCAATGCACTCACCACCGCGTTCAGGCTGGCGGTAATGGTGTTGCGACTGATGCCCAAACCGTAACAGCGGACGTTCGTATCTGGATCATCAATGGACAAAATACAAATAGCTTGGGCATCAGCGCCGGTTCCTAACGCTGTTTCTTGATACCCCAATACCGTCAGCGGTTCATTCAACGTCGCGGCCATAGCGTTAACAAATGCTTCAATCGGCCCTGAGCCCTCACCATCGATCGTCACTACATTGTCCGACACATCGACTCTCGCTACGCAACGTTGATCTTCTTCTCGGCCAGCTAACAGGTCATAGTCCACCAAGCGATACGGCCCGCTGTCAGCGCCGTAGGTATCCAGTAGCGCCTGATAAATTTCGTCCGGCTTGACCTCACGATCAAGCTGCTCTGTAAGCTGCTGAACATGGGCGCTGAATTCCACCAGCAAATCTCTTGGCAAAGCTAGGCCGTGATGTTCTTCCAGCAAAAAGCCAATACCCCCTTTGCCAGACTGACTGTTAACACGCACTGTTTCTTTATAAGAGCTGCCTACATCTTCTGGATCTATCGGCAGATAGGGGACTTCCCAGCTGCTTCGGTCGACTTTGGACATACCTTTCTTGATGGCGTCTTGGTGAGAACCCGAAAAGGCGGTGAACACCAATTCACCCGCATAAGGATGACGTTCATGAACGCTCAGCTTCGTGACCGATTCTGCGACCTCACGAATCTTCGGCATATGTCGAAGATCCAGAGTTGGGTCAACGCCCTGACTGAACATATTCATGGCCACAGTGACCAGGTCACAGTTACCGGTTCGTTCGCCATTGCCAAATAGGGTACCTTCGACCCGTTGGGCGCCTGCCATCAGGCCAAGTTCGGTCGCCGCCACACCGGTGCCACGGTCGTTGTGGGTATGCAGACTGACAATGGCACTATCACGACGCGGAAAATTCCGACAGAACCATTCAATCTGATCGGCGTAAATATTTGGTGTCGCCATCTCCACCGTGCTTGGTAGATTGATAATCATTGGCGCCTCCGGGGTTGCGCCCCAGGTATCAGCTACCGCGGTACAAATCTCTGACGCAAAATCCAGCTCGGTGCCGGTAAAACTTTCCGGCGAATACTCAAAGGTTACATTCGACGCAAAGCCATCAAGGCCTTGTTTCACTAATTCAGTCCCTTGCACCGCCAGATCAATAATGCCCTGGCGGTCCATCCCAAAAACCACCCGCCGTTGCAGTTCCGAGGTGGAGTTATACAAATGAAAGATAACGTTAGGCGTCCCTTCAAGTGCTTCAACAGAGCGTGTAATTAGCTCTTCTCGTGCCTGACAAAGAACCTGGATACTGACATCAGCCGGTATGCGACCTTCGTCAATGATTCGTCGGATGAAATCAAAGTCTGGCTGCGAAGCTGCTGGAAAACCCACCTCTATCTCAGCAAAGCCAATGTCCAACAACAGATCCCAAAGGCGCAGTTTCTCTTCGACATTCATTGGGTCGATCAGCGCCTGATTGCCGTCCCGCAGATCAACACTGCACCAACGGGGCGCTTTATCTAAAACTTTGCTCGGCCACTGGCGATCAGGTAGGTCAATAGGCCGAAAAGCGTTGTACTTTTGAAAAGGCATAGCGCCGCGAGCGCGGCCACTAGGCGGTTGATAATTCATACTGATGTCCTTGGACATGACTTAGTTCCCCATACTTGCTGCGGTTCGTAGCACGCAGCGTTTGGAATATACCTTAAGTCCACACGGCTTGTGCGCGACTGGCTTTAGGAATTTGCTTCCTGCGGTTTGTTGAATCTGGGTGCGCGAACGCTGGGGTGTAATTATTTTGCCGGAGTGCCCGGCAATAGGCCTAGCGCGAGCAAGCTAAGGCTTGATGCTAGAACAGAATTCAAACCCGCAGACGAGCGCAACCCTTCAAGCGCCCAGCGCTTGGAGACGGCGTCTATTGCACGGTTGTCAGGTCTGGCCGAATTCATGGCGCGACTATATCCCTGACTTTTCAATTTGTCACTGGTAAAGGTTAGTCGTTCGCTCTAAGGGTTGTCGTAACGCACTTGAATACCAGCAGCAACCGCACTTGCCTTGCTGCGCGCTTGTTCAATGTTGTCTGCTAAAGCTAATGCCACGCCAACACGGCGCTCGCCATCTACCTCAGGTTTGCCAAACAACCGTAGCTGCGTATCAGGCTGGGCCAACGCGGCAGCAGCGCCGCTATAACTCAGTGTTTGAGATCGGCCGTGGGCCAAAATCACTGAGGAAGCAGCCGCGCCACGGGTGCGAATATTGGGCACCGGCAAACCCAAAATTGCCCGCACGTGCAGAGCGAATTCGCTCAAGTCTTGACTGATCATGGTGACCATGCCGGTATCGTGGGGACGCGGACTTACTTCGGAAAAATACACCGCATCACCTTTGATAAAGAACTCGACACCGAACAAGCCCCAACCTCCCAGGACGGTGGTTACTTGCTCGGCAATGTGCTGGCACTTTCCTAACGCCACCGAGGTCATGGGCTGAGGCTGCCAAGACTCCTGATAGTCCCCACCCTCTTGGCGATGGCCAACGGGATCGCAAAAGCTGGTGCCGCCACAATGGCGTACGGTGAGCAGCGTGATTTCATAATCGAAGTCAACAAAACCCTCAACGATAACCATGCCAGCATTGCCCCGGGCACCTTCCTGTGCGTATCGCCAAGCGGGTTCTACATCGGCCTGGCTGTGCAAAGTTGACTGTCCCTTACCAGAACTAGACATCACCGGCTTGACCACGCATGGCAATCCCACCTCGTCGATGGCCTGCAAGTACTCTTCGTGGGTTGCGGCAAAACGATAAGGCGAGGTCGGCACTTGTAACGTTTCTGCCGCGAGTTCGCGAATGCCCTGTCGGTCCATGGTCAACCGCGCGGCAGTAGCCGTGGGTATAACGCGCTGGCCTTGAGCTTCAAGTTCTACTAGTACGGATGTCGCAATCGCTTCGATTTCCGGCACAATCAAGTCCGGCTGCTGCTGTTCAATCAGGCTACGCAGCGCTGCTTCATCTAACATGTCGATAACATGACTGCTGTGGGCAACTTGCATCGCGGGCGCATTGGCATAGCGATCAACAGCAATGACTTCGACCCCCAAGCGTTGTAATTCCAGCGCAACTTCCTTGCCCAATTCACCACAGCCCAACAACATGACCCGTGTGGCGTTAGCACATAGGGCGGTACCGATCTGGTCCTTATGTTCGTCCATCAATCCCGTCGCTTAGTCTTACAATGCGGCGTGTTGCGGCACCAACCCATCACGAAATCGCCGAGCGTTTTCCACATAGTGTTTTGCGCCGATGCGAATCCCCGCACCTTGTTCTGCGGTTAACGTCTTTACGACTTTGCCCGGGGAACCCATGACCATTGAGTTGTCTGGAATTTCCTTACCCTCGGTAATCAGAGCATTGGCGCCAATGATGCAGTTCTTGCCAATTTTGGCACCGTTAAGCACTACAGCGTTGATGCCGATCAGCGAACCTTCACCAATATCGCAGCCGTGCAACATGACCTTGTGACCAATGGTGACGTGGGCACCGATATTAATCGGATAGCCTAAGTCGGTGTGCAACACTGAACCGTCTTGTACGTTGGACCCTTCACCTACTGTTATTAGCTCGGTATCACCACGCAACACCGCGTTGAACCAAACGCTGGCATCCTTGCAAAGCAACACGTTACCGAGCACAACAGCGTTATCAGCCACCCAGTAATCGCCGTGGGCGCGGACTTGCAGATCATCAAGTTGGTACAGCATGGGCCTCTCCTTTTCTTTCATGGTAATCAAGCGGCTGGGCAAGTACCACCGACTCAGGCGCTGTCCTTTATCGGTATACTACCTCCATGAATTACTGTAGTAGCTGCGGCGCACGAGTCGAAACGAAAATCCCCGAGGGCGATACCTTCCCTCGTTTTGTGTGTACTGAGTGCCACACCATTCACTACCAGAATCCCAGGATAATCGCCGGTACCCTCCCCGTTTGGCAGGACCAGGTGTTGCTTTGCAAACGCGCCATCGCGCCGCGTCAGGGTTATTGGACCTTGCCAGCGGGTTTTCTGGAAAACTCTGAGACCGTGGCCGCAGGTGCTGCACGTGAAACAATGGAAGAGGCAAACGCCCAGGTCACCGACCTAAGTCTGTATACCGTATTTAGCCTGCCGCACATTTCTCAGGTCTATACCTTTTTTAGGGCTAACTTAATCGGCCCTAAGTACAGCAGCGGGCCCGAGTCTTTGGAGGTGGCGTTGTTTTCAGAGCAGGACATACCGTGGGATGAACTGGCCTTCCCGGTGATTACCCAAACCTTGCAGCACTACTTTAACGATCGCAAAACAGACGTTTTTCCAACCCACTATGCGGATCTTGAATTCAAACGACCGGTCAACCCCTCTGCTTCATAGCAATCTGCGGGCGTTATCAAACAACTTCATCCACGGGCCATATTCGCCCCAGCTGGGGTCGGCTACGACATTTTGACAGCTCCGAAATACCCTTTCTGGGTGCGGCATCATCAGCAACACTCGACCATCCGCCGCAGTTAAACCAGCCAATCCTTGGCTTGCGCCGTTGGGATTGTGCGGATAACGCTCGGTAAGCTGATGCTGCGAGTCGACGTAATTCAGCGCGACCTGACCACGCTGGTTAAGTTCTTTTAAATCTTCAGCGGCAGCGAATTCTGCACGTCCCTCGCCATGGGCCACCGCCACCGACATGACGCTGCCTTGCATGCCGTGTAGCCAAGGTGAGGAATTTTCTGCCACCTTAACCATCACCACCCGACCTTCAAATTGCTCGCTGCGATTGCGTACAAATCGCGGCCAGTGCTCGGCTTGGGGCACCAGTTCAGCCATCTGTGCCAGCATCTGACATCCATTGCATACCCCAAGCACCAATGCGTCACTGCGGAAATAATCCGCAAACTGCTGGCTCACTTCGTCGTTAAATAGCGCGCTCTTGGCCCAACCGCCACCACCACCTAAAACATCGCCATACGAAAAGCCACCACAGGCCACCAAACTGTCGAATTGGGCCAGGGTATATCGACCACTGTGTAAATCTGACATATGCACATCGACACAGCGAAATCCTGCAGCGTCAAATGCTGCTGCCATTTCCATCTGACCGTTTACACCCTGCTCGCGTAACACCGCCATAACCGGTTTGCGACCCACATTTATGTTGGGTGCTGAACTCGTCCGTAAGCCAGGATCAAAGGTTAGTTGAGCGCTTAATCCAGGGTTTTGGCTAGGTGACTGGGTTATGTCCGCAAACTCTTCATCAGCGCAGTGTTCGTTATCCCTTAAGCGCTGCATGTGATAGCTGGTATTGGCCCACCATTGCTGCAGGTGCCCGCGGGTATATTCAACCATCTGTACGCCGCCGTGACTGATGTTGATTGAATCGTCGTCGCGCAAATGAGCTATCGGTGTGCAGACGCAAGGTGCAGCGGCTTGCAGCTCGTGCAACCGAGATGCGTCTACCTGAGCCACAAAACCGACTTCTTCGTTAAACAATGCAGCCAGCAGGTCTTCACTTGCTGCCACATCAATGTTTAAACCCTGGCGGCTGGCAAAAGCCATCTCCAGCAGGCTGGTTAAAACGCCGCCATCAGAGCGATCGTGCAGAGCAAGAATTAGACCCCGGCGTTTAGCGTCTAGCAGCCAGGTGAGTAACGCTTTGAAAGCCTCAGCGTCATCAACATCTGGGGCTTCATCCCCAAGCTGGGCATATACTTGGGCAAGACAACTGCCACCCAAACGGCGCTGACCAAATTCAAGTAGCACGAGCACGCTGTTTGCATGGGTTTGCAGCACCGGTGTTAGGGTCCGACGAACGTCGTCTACCGGCGCAAACCCCGAGACAATCAGTGTTAACGGCGATACTACTCGCTGCTCTGCTCCGGACTGTTGCCAACGGGTCTGCATGGATAGAGAGTCCTTACCCACCGGTATCGCTATCCCTAGGGCTGGGCAAAACTCTTCGCCTACCGCCGTCACCGCATCAAACAACGCTTGATCTTCAGCGTCGCTACCAGCCGCGGCCATCCAATTGGCAGACAGCACGACCCGATCCAATGCGCTGATATCCGCTGCCACCAGGTTCGTCAGGGTTTCTGCCACCGTCATGCGGGCGGCAGCCGCTGGATTAATAAGCGCCAGCGGGCTGCGCTCACCCATGGCGAAAGCTTCACCACAGAAGGTGTTATAGCCACTCAGCGTCACCGCAACATCAGCTACAGGTTCCTGCCATGGGCCAACCATAGGCTGGCACGCCACAAGACCCGTGATGCTTCGATCACCGATGGTGATAAGAAACTTTTTGCTGGCTACAGTGGGAAACTGCAACACCCGCTCTAGTGCCTGATCTAAAGTGACACCAGCAAGATCAAGGCCTTGCAACTTCTGTGAGCTGCGCTCGAATTGTCGTTCTGTCTTCGGCACCTTACCCAACAAAACATTCAAGGGTAGATCTACTGGATGGTTATCAAACCATTCGTCCGCCACCACCAACTGCCCGTCGTCAGTAGACTCACCAACAACCGCGAAGGGGCATCGTTCGCGTTCGCACAACGCGGCAAACTGCTGCAATTGAGTTTGTTCGATGCCTAAAACGTATCGCTCCTGAGCCTCGTTGCACCAGATTTCTAATGGCGACATCCCAAGATCTGCGTTGAGCACATTACGCAATTGGATCCGCCCACCGGCTTGAGCGTCGTCAATAAGTTCCGGCAACGCGTTAGATAAACCCCCAGCGCCCACATCATGAATCAGCAAAATCGGATTGGCATCACCCATGGCGCAACAACGGTCGATAACCTCCTGACAACGCCGCTCCATTTCTGGATTACCGCGCTGCACTGATGCGAAGTCCAGGTCTGAAGAACTCATACCCGACGCCATACTGGATGCGGCTCCGCCACCTAATCCGATCAACATGGCCGGTCCACCCAGCACCACCAGCGCTGTACCATCTGGGAACGGCAACGCATTAACGTGTTCTTCTCGTACCGAGCCAATACCACCGGCAATCATCACGGGCTTATGGTATCCACGCACCACACTGGGTTGGCCTTCCTCAGACGTCTCTGGCATTTCAAAGCTACGGAAATAACCACTGATCGCAGGCCGTCCGTATTCATTATTAAAACTGGCAGCACCAATGGGACCATCGATCATGATGTCCAACGCCGATGCCATATGTGCCGGTTTGCCCGTGCTCAGTTCCCAGGGTTGAGGCAGATCCGGAACATTCAAATGTGAGGTGGTAAAACCACTAAGACCGGCTTTGGGCTTGGAACCGCGACCTACTGCACCCTCGTCACGAATCTCTCCGCCCGAGCCCGTCGCCGCGCCGGCAAAGGGCGCTATGGCCGTGGGATGGTTGTGAGTCTCAACCTTCATCAGTATGTGTGCAGGCGCAGATTCAAAGACATAGTCCCCTGACTGCGCATCTACCTTTAGCCGATCTATCGTATGGCCTTCTATGACAGCGGCGTTATCGCTGTATGCGCTGAGAATTCCTTGACCATTGATCCGCTGATAAGTGTTGCGAATCATTGCGAACAGCGATTTGGGCTGCGCGGCCCCATTCACTACCCAGTCCGCATTAAAAATTTTATGCCGACAGTGTTCTGAATTTGCTTGGGCAAACATCATGAGTTCAACATCAGTTGGGTCTCTTCCAATTTCGTTATAAGCCCGGCTGAGGTAGTCAATTTCGTCGTCAGACAGCGCCAAACCCAACGCAGCGTTAGCAGTTTGCAGTGCCTCTATACCTTGAGATAGCAGTCCCACCGATTGCAGCAAAGCTGGCTCAGACTGGGCAAATACCTGATCAAAGTCCTCTTCGCGCCAACACTCCTCTGTCATTCGATCAAACAACAGCGCCGCTTCGTCTGCACTGAGCGCACCGTCGTCTTTACTGAACCAACGCACGCCGCGCTCCACTCGGACAACATCCCCCAGACCCGACAAAGCGAATATATCCGTGGCCTTGCTCGACCAGGGTGAGATGGTGCCGCGCCTTGGCAATACTGTATGGCTATGGTGCCCTTGGGGTTCTGGCATTTGTTGTCGCGGCCCATATCGCAACAATCTTTCGGCGCGCTCCAGGGCTTCGCCAGCCAGTGGACTCGCCACCCGCAACAAGTGTACGAACTGCGCGTAGACCACGTTGGGCGCACGGCGTTGTATGCGCTGTAACGCGAATTGGCTTAATGCTGGTGGGCCAACCAGCACTTGCACCGTCAACCCCTCAGAACCCGAACTATTATTCATTGATCTCCCTTGGCACTTTAACTTCTAACACCCCAAAGCCACGTCTATAAACCAACGGGCTGGGATTTTGGACCCCGCTTGTCCAGCCTTCTGTTGGCAAAAAAGTCGCTCATCAGGCGACCACAGGACTCTCCCAGCGGTCCAACTGTGATTTCAGGAAAGTGATTGAAGTGGTCTTGCTCAGCCAGTGGCCGACTAATCAAGGCACCCGCCTTGGGTTCAGTTGCGCCAAAGATCACTTGAGCAACTCGTGCATGGATGATGGCACCCAAACACATCACGCAAGGTTCCACGGTAACGTAGAGTTGAGCACCGGGCAGACGGTAATTGCCGAGGTATTCCGCGCCGGCCCGTAGGGCCATGATTTCCGCGTGGGCGGTTGGGTCGCTGTTGCCAATACACTGGTTAAAGCCTTCACCCAGGACCTCGTTGTCTCTGACCAACACGGCACCAATGGGCACCTCGCCTAATTTCGCCGCGCGATGGGCCAGCCCCAGAGCGCGCTGCATAAATCGAGTATGCATTTCCTCGGGTCGCACTTCAGACAAAATAACCAGCGCTACAGTTCATCAGCATTTATCGGTCAAGGTTCCTCGCATGGCATGTTGATCTTAAACGGCAGGAGCAGATTCAGCACTACCAGCACGCCAAACCACGCCTCAATTACCCAACTCTGCGCTGCGTTGATGGCGGGATTATAACTTGTTCAAAAGCACATTAATCTAACTTTGTGTCATTAAACCGCAAGCCGGCTAAGCCCGTTTGTTGGAGCTGCTTATTTGCAAGATCGCAGTGGATTGACGCCAACAGCTCATAAGGAAATTCCCGTGAGTCAAAGGCAGTCTTTATCATTGAGTACTCGCAGTACTGAAGCGCTCATAAAGTACCTCGCGTTCGGCCTTGGACATGCCAGCACTTTCGCGCACAAATTGATCTCTAGGTTGGCTATTGGCAAAAACCCAGATGCACACGCTGTCTTTGCTGTGATAAATGGCTTTGCGCTCATCATCAATCAGGCATAGCTCTGGAGGAATATCGACGGGAATACAGAACATGGTTCGCCTCTGCTTATTCGCCAGGCGAAATGCTAGCACCCCACCGCGACCCTGTCGCCCCAGACAATTATTCTTAGGCCCGCTAACCCAAAAGACAGCCAATCAGCGCCTGCCCTCACGCTTCTTGGAGGGCTCGGCTGTCCATTGTTCAACGCCAAGTTGTGCAAAGTGCGCTGCAGTCAATAGCCGACAAACTGCCCTAACCGTGGACCGGTCGCGCGTACTTCTCCATCCAGCGATCAAAACGCATCAATAACGGTGGTAAGAACAGCAAATCTAAAAACAGTGCTACAACGATGATCGGTGTGATCAGCAGTGCGACGTTCTGAAAAATCTCGGTATTCGAGAACAGCAGCATAAACGTGCCGAGGGCCAGGCTGGCGGTAGTGATGGTAATCGCTGAACCAGCTTTATCCATAGAATAGCGAATAGATTCTTGCACCGATTGACCCTGTTGCTTAGCCGCAATGTACTTGCTGAGAACGTGCACAGAATCGTCCACCACCAAGCCAATACTGATGGAAAACAGCATCAAGTTGTAGGGACTCAGCTCGCCCACAAACAGGCCCCAAAAACCAAAGACAATGGTTGCAGGAAACAAATTGGGCAGCAGGCTTAACAAGCCGTAGCGAACACTCCTAAGACCTACCAACATGGTTAGCGTGATGAGTAAAAAACTCATAGCAAACCCTTGCATAAGCTCGGAACTGAGCACACTCTGGACCCGCGCTCTGAGAATGGTGTTGTCACCGCGGGTGATTTGAAACTCTGGCGACACATTGGCCGCTGCCCATTCGTCAATACGCTGAGCAAAGGCAAGTATCTCGTTATTCGACAAGTTAGACGTGCCTACAACCAACCGCACACCGGAATAGTCGGTGTTAAACATCGGCTGCAAACTCGGCTCGATTTCTTGCACCAGTTGGTAACCAACCAGGTAATCAATAATTGTCAGCTGGTCTGTCGGCAGTCGGTCCCAAGCTTCGTCATCGTCATGATCGGCTTTATTGCGAGCCCGCAAGTAGTCAGTATAAGTCGCAACAAAGCTGGCCTCGGGCTGGGTTTCTAACCATTCTGTAAAGCCGTTTACGTCTTGCAGGAACTCTGGCTTGGTGATGCCGTAGTATTCATTACTGCGAATCACGTATGCCAAGGCCTGATCGTTACCTATACGTTCGCGCAGCGCTTTGATCACGTAATGCAAATCAGAACCCTCGTCGACAAACGCGTATTGATTGAAGTCAAGTTTGTTCAGGGGTAGTAACGCCAGCGTGCCGATAATAAGCACCCAACCACCCCAATAGAGTTTGCTATGACGCGCCTCTACCAAGCGCGTGATCCAGCCAATAAACCCCCCCACTGCCAAAGGCTTAGGAACCTTGTCCATGGGCAGCAATAAAATCAATCCTGGCAAGAGAGTGAAGGTCAGCACAAAGGCCCAAATCACGCCGATGGCGATGATGTTGCCGAAACCGTAGATCGCTGGCGATGAACAGTAATTCAGGCTCAAAAAACCCATGGTAGTTGTCACGGTTGCCAGGCTTACTGGTCGCAAATTGATCTTAAGACTTTGCGCCATGGCCGCGGTCTTACTCAACCCTTTGTTCAACTCCTGGGCATATACCGACACGACGTGTATGCCGTCCGCCAACGCAATAACAAAAACCACCAAAGGGCCAAGTCGAGAGATCTGATTCAGCGCAATACCTAACCAAGCGTGAGTACCCAGGGTCATGACCAGCGTTGCCGCCGTAAGGACGAATAAACAAATGGAAGCGGTCAGCGACTTCAAACAAAACCACAACAACAACACGCCAATGATCGTAACCAGAGGAAACAAGACCCGATTATCTCGCTCTGCCGCCAAGTGGCTGTCGAGCATGAATAACGGCTCACCGGTGACATAAACCCGAACCTTGGGGAAGTTTTCCCGCAGTGAGTCACGTAACCGAATGGCGGACTCTGCGAGAGCCAAATTCGCCGCTTGAGTGTCGTCCTCTAACTTATATTTTACTGTCGCCAGGGTCATGGACCCATCCCTGGAGAGAATGCGTTTGGTCAGGTCTTCGTCCGCCAAAGCTATCCTGCGCACTACGGCTAACGCATCGTCAGTAAGACTCCGCAATTCCGGTATTAAGTAGCGACGGCCCTGCTCTGCGCTATCTGCATCATTCAAGGGGTAATTCAACAGCGAACCAACAGCGATCGCAGAATCCACCTCCATGTAGCGTTCATTCAACGACTCGATCGCAGCCAAGGTGTCCACCGTGAAGACATCAGGATCGCTCTCGAAGGCAAAAAAGATGGAGGGACTGGAAGGAAAGTCCAACTTTGCCTGATCGATTTCGGGTTTGTACGGATCGTTTTGCGCCAAAATGGCATTAGTTGAGTTGTCCATCTCGGTTTGAGGAATACCCAATCCGATAAAGATTCCTACCACGATAGTAAGAGCACTTAGCCACAGACGCTTACGCACCAATAGGTCAGGAAGATCATTTGTCATTTTTTGGCGACATAATTTTTATGAAGATTAGCGTAGTTTTTGGTATACATCTGACACAAATTCCACCTGGATCCGTTATGCGTATTCTCCGGCTACTTTGCGCTCTTCTGTTTTCCTCGCTGCTTTTGATGCACAACGCTGTCGCGAGCAGCGTGGGCGACTTTGCCCTTCTCGATCAAAACGGCACATTTCATCAGGCCAGCTATTATTCCGACCATGATGCCATAGTTATTCTTGCAGAGAGTAGCGAGACCCTAGCCGGCGAACGCGCCAGGACAGCTGTGTCCAACATCGAAAGCGTCGAGCAGAGCGGTAAGATTAAAGCCTTCGTAATAAGTCCTAATAGCGGCGTCGAACGCGACGCCCTGCAAGCCGCGGTAAGCGCGCTAAGCACCAACCTCCCGGTGTTGATCGACGAAACCCAACTTGTTAGCCAATCTCTGGATTTAAGCCGCTACGGCGAAGTGGTCGTGATAAATCCCAAATCTTTGAGTGTCATCTACCGCGGCTCAACGGCCGATTTAAAAGGCATAACCGATTTCAGCGCATTGAGCACGAGCGCCGCGTCCAACACCGAGCCCTTAGGCGATTCTATAGAGTTCCGCTCAAGCAAAGCAGTTTCCTACGTGAACGATGTGGCACCAATCCTGGAACGCAATTGTGTAACTTGCCACCGTGATGGCGGTATCGGCCCGTGGTCGATGTCCTCTCATGCCATGGTACAGGGATGGTCACCGATGATGCGCGAGGTAGTGATGACCCAACGCATGCCGCCTGGCCGCATAGATACCCATGTAGGCAAGAAGATCAGTAACGCCAATGGCCTAACGGTTGCCGAGCAGCAGACGCTCATCGACTGGATCGACCAAGGCGCCAAGCGCATTGGCGACCAGGACCCCCTCACACAATTGACCTTTGACGCAACAGAATTCACGGTTGGCGAGCCTGATCTGGTTCTCAACGTACCGCCACAGACCATCCCAGCTACAGGTGTAGTGGACTATCGCTACGTTCCGGTGCAACTTAATTTGCCAGAGGACAAGTGGCTACGCGCCATTGAATTCGTGCCCGGTGATCACGAAGTCCTGCACCATGTGATTACTTACTTATCAAGCCCTGCGGATAAAAGCGAAACCGCTGAGGACGGTGGCGCTGGCCAGGGTGAGAATCTCGGCGGCTTTGCCCCTGGCCGTCAACCTGATGAATTTGCTGACAACAGCGGCAGACTTATTCCCAAGGGTTCTAACCTGCTGCTGCAAATGCACTACACCACCTCGGGTCGAGAAACCGTTGACGCTACCAAGGTCGGTCTATATTTCCATGACGAGCCGCCTGCTCACGTCATGTCTGGTGGTGTGGCCGGCCAGCGTCGATTCATGATTCCACCCGGAGCAAAAGAGCACAAACTCACCGGTGTCCAAGAAATTGATCGGGATGCCTACCTGTACGAATTAAACCCGCATATGCACTTTCGCGGTAAGTACATGAGTTACTCCGTGCAATACCCGGATGGCAAAGAGGAACTGTTGTTATCGGTACCAAAGTATGACTTTAACTGGCAGTTCAACTACAGGCTGGAAGACCCCTTGTTTTTACCTGCAGGCAGCAGAGTCATCGCCCGCGGCGCTATGGACAACTCGGCTCAGAACAAGGGCAATCCTGATCCATCACGACCGGTGTTTTTCGGTTTGCAAACTATGCACGAGATGTTCTTCGGCTTTATGACGCTTCGATACGTCGGTGACACGCCAAATAAGGTGGTTATGGGTTCTGAGGCGGCTGTCTCCACTGTCGCGGCGGGTCGCTAGCAGGGCGCGCAACTTAGTGATGCAGGCCCCTGGAGTCAGCTTGGCGCAGCGGCAAGGACTTTACGACCACGGCTATTTGATCCTGCGAGGCGTGCTGGACCAAGCCCGAGTTGAGGCCGCACGATCTGTTATTACAGGCGCCCTACCTGAACATGAAAGAAGAATTGTGGCGCCTGCAGCGGTGGCGACGCACCCCAACGTAATCGGCTTATTTCAAAACAGCGACATCGCATCAATCCTGGCTGATCTTATGGGACCCTTCCCACCCGTAGTCAGTTGCCAAGTGGCCTTAACACCTGGGCATGACGACTTGGGCGGAGCACCGGACACCCATGTGGACGGCGGTTGGAATGGGGTTATTCCGAAGCGCGCGGAAGAAATAGATCCGACGACCCATCGACCCAAAGATGCTGCACGTTACTACGGCATTAATGATGAGGTCCGGGGCAGTAACGACGGGCTCCTATGGATGGACCCACAGCGACGCTTATCTAATGGCAGCTATACTGCGCTAGTAGGCGTATGTTTGAGTGACCAAAGCCAACCTGGCAATGGCCAACTCGGCGTGCTGAAGGGCATGCACGAGCACGTAGAAAAAGTTTTTCAAAGACAACGGAGTT
This sequence comes from K189A clade bacterium, assembly GCA_902565895.1. GTDB lineage: Bacteria > Pseudomonadota > Gammaproteobacteria > Pseudomonadales > Azotimanducaceae > UBA4421. Next base: position 1,217 of record CACFGV010000032.1, on the reverse strand, counting down.
CTGGGGGGGTTATCGGGGCTGAGGGCATAGATTGGCCCCGCATAAAGATCGACTCTCGCGAACGCCCGTATTGTAATGGCCTACCGAACAGCATACGCGCACTCGGGATAGAGCGCGGCAAAGCTAACGCCTCCCTACCTGATTGGCCGTGGCAGGAGCTTACGCCGATCCTAATGGAGCCAGGAGATGCGGTGATTGCGTTGCATAGCCTACCTCATACCCCAACTCCAAATTTCGGCCCCAACCCACGCATAAACGTATATTTTCGAATCCGTCGCCTGCGCCCAGAAAATCCACATGAGGGCAGCCGCCGCGTTGCTCACGGCGTCAGCGATCACCCAGACCGTGGCTATTTCGGCCAGTATCTCGACTATCCGGATCACTATGACCCCTGGCAAACCAGTATCGATCGGCTTTGTGATCACTGGAGCGAATGGGACGGCATGCAAGATTTATTGCTAACCGATCAATACAAGAAGGCTTAACAAAGCAACGAACGGTTGTTTGTGTATTCATCACGCCCCTCTCGCGGGTCTCCTCAACGCATTGAATGGTAAGAACCACCTCACCCGTAGTTGTCAGCGCTACCTAATTGTTCAGCCTGGCCAATGCGGGTCTAACATCCTCATCGGTTACATGGCGAAGCTTCCCTTCTTTCCTAAAAGGGCAGCTGACGGGCCTATCGTCATAGCCGTCCTAGAACTCGTCTCTAGTTTTACTGTACTCGAGCAATACGACGGTAGAAAAAGGTTTTGACTCCGCCTTGCCAAAAGGCTTAAAAAAACCAAACCAAGGAGATAACTATGACAAGCAACATTCCTTCCGCAATGAGCGAAGTTACGGATCAATGGCTGATTGAAAAGATAAGTGGCCACCCAGACTTTGCTAACAAGGCTATTAAGAGCATTGAACGCAAGACCGTTGGCGAGGGTATCGGTCAGGTGGGGGAGTTCAACCAGGTGATGGTCGAGACAGAGGACGGCGAGCAAACCAAATTATTTTTGAAACTGCGTGCGCCCATTGAAGGCATGCATGCCGTAGCTCTTCGTTACAAGATGTATGAAAAAGAGGTGCGGTTTTATAACGAACTAGCGGCGCAGACTGACGTGCGGACTCCCAAGGTCATTTATGCTGATTACGAGCCCGAGACCGAGAACGTCGCGCTGCTGATGGAATACATGGAGGGCTGGACATCGCCTGACCAACTCACCGGCGCT
>CACFGV010000031.1 GCA_902565895.1 K189A clade bacterium | reverse complement strand
CTCCAACGCTAGAGTACTGAGTTCCACCCCTGGGTTAAAATCAAGCTGCTTTTGTGCTTCCACATCGGCAAGCGCATTGCCTAATTCCACCACTCGCTCGCGATGTTCGTTGGGTATACCCATTAACTCACAAAACGTAAAAACCGGTAGTTTCGCCGCAACATCGAATACAAATTCGCAGCTGCCTTTGCCAGCCACCTCATCAACGATTTCCCTAGCGATTTCATCTATCTTTGGCGCCATCTCCATCATCGGTTTGGGAGAAAAAGGCGGCGTGATCACCTGCTTCACCTCAGCATGATCCTTCGGCAACATGCACATAAAGTTGGCCTTCACCCTCTCAAGGCCTGCGCCCTCATAGTCCCAAATCAAGTTGCCCTCGTCGTGCGGAGTATAGAGCTCCGGATTGCGTGAGGCATCAAACACGTCCTGATATCTGGTGAGCACATAAAAACCCTTACTCATGCTCGAGTCAGAGCCTGGGGCTTCGTAGTCCGATGTTGGCGGATTCCAATGCACCGGGTCTTGCTCTCGCCATAAGTCATACAACTCATGAGGCAAGCCTTGATGTTTAACATACAGGTTCGGGTCTAGAATATTGTGTTCTATTGAGTAACTCATTCCATCACCTTTAAAGTTACTTCTCCCAGGCCATCAAAAAGCGCCACAAGAGATTGGTTAGCATCAAAAGGAACGGCTCTCACAAACGAACCGGATAAAATTACATCGCCTGGCTGCATAGAGGTGCCAAATTTGTGAAGCGTATTGGCAAGCCAGGCAACCGCACTGATAGGATTCGACATCACCGCCACGGCGGCGCCGGTCTCGATGATTTCGCCATTGACTGAAAGAGAAGCACCCATACGGCGGATATCAACGTCATTTAAGCGGACGGGATTGCCTCCAAGCACCACCCCGCCACACCACGCAGTATCGGCGATGCTATCCACCAACATGTTGGGGCCATGATCTTTATAACGTGAATCGACGATCTCCAAAGCCGGCAAAACAAAATCTGTGACCCGAATGACATCAGCAACGTTGACACTCGGACCTTTGAGTTCTTCCTTCATCACGAAGGCCAGCTCTACTTCAATCATTGGATGATTGAGTCTCGATCTTTGAATCGCTTCGCCTTCTAGGACAAACCAGTCGTCATAGATGTAGCCATAATCGGGTTCAGTTGCACCTGTCATGTCGCGCATCGCTTTTGACGTCAAGCCAATCTTGTGTCCTTTAACCGACCGTCCCGCGGCAATTTTTAGATCACGAACGGCAGTGCCAATAGCATAGCCATCGTCAACGGTGATGCCCGGGAAACGATTAGACGGCGCTTCTGTCCATTCACCGGTTTGCTCGGCATGCCAAATGTCTTCAGCAATTTTCTGAATATCGGCTGCAGCTAAAGTCACGACGCCGGTTCCGCCGCTTTTTTCGCATCCTGGGCCGCCCACCACTCACCTCCAAGAGCAACTCGCGTCACCGCGTCGGTATCGGTAGGTTGATGACCGACATCATGGGCCGGTGCCGGAGTATCTTGTACCCTGTTTGAGAGGCGCCCAAGCCCAGACACTTCAACTTCAACCACATCACCCGGCTGCATCGGCCTGGAGTTGGCCGGCGTGCCAGTCAAGACAATGTCACCCGGCATCAATGTGATATGCCGACAAAGGTCCGCCAGTTGATAGTCTATGCCAAAGGTCATATCGGCAATGTTGCCTTCTTGTACAACATCACCGTTGATGTAGGTTTTCAAAACCGATTCGCGTACATCAACGCCGCGCACAATGCCTGGCCCTAGCGGACAAAACCCGTCCATTCCCTTCACCCGGGTCATACCGCCACCATCGGTTTCACGGAAGTCCTGAGCACCAACATCATTGGCAGGTGCAAAACCGGCAATGTAGTTCCAGGTATCTTCTGGCGCGACGTTTTTCATTGGGCGACCAATGATCGCCGCCACCTCACCTTCATAGTTCAGATACTTGCAGTTGCCAGGGCGGTTCAGCATGCCCCGGTGAGCGTTTACTGTTGTGATCGGTTTTTGGAAATAGGTTGGCGTCACCAGATCAGGCGCTCGGAACTCAATACGTCGTGACTCAAAATTTAAGTGGATGCAGAGAATCTTGGTAGGGTCACAAGGGGGTAGATAGTTCACTTCTGCCTCAACCACCCTTTGGCCATCCATCAATACCAGTTCTTCACCATCTACCGTCGTCCATTCGGGACGACCTTCATGCAATATCCTGCGCCGCTCTAAGCGTTCGCCCTCTAAAACGTTCATAGCGTTAACCTTATATTTTTGTTAGTGACCAGCAACGTGGTTGCCACGAGGTGTAAGAGGAAACGAAACAAAACGAGTTTCCGTAAAGAACTCGCGACTTAAACCTCCACCCTCTCGCCCCAGACCGCTGTTTTTCATACCACCAAAAGGTTGCCGCAGATCGCGATCGAATCCGGAGTTAATCCAGATCATTCCTGTTTGGAGTCTGTGGCTCATGTAATGAGCCGTATCTTGGGACCCAGTCCAGATATAACCTGCAAGCCCATAAGAAGAATCGTTTGCAATGGCGAGCGCTTCATCTTTGTCAGAAAACGGGATGATCGTGGCGACTGGGCCAAAAATTTCTTCCTGGCAAACACGTGCCGAGGGGTTGGCGTCTACGATTGCCGTGGGCTCTACAAAATAGCCTCGATCGAGCCCGGCAGGCCTTCCACCGCCGAACAAAATGCGGCCTTCGTTTCGCGCCAGATCAAGATATGACATGACACGTTCGTATTGCGACTTAGAAACGAGAGGGCCTATTCTCGTCTTTCTATCAAGCGGATTTCCTGGTTGCCAGGCACCTGCAATCTTCTCAAAGCCCTCAAGAAACCCATCATAGATATCTTGCTGCACCAGGATACGAGACCCGGCGACGCATACCTGTCCAGAATTCATAAAGATGCCCATCGCCGCCGCAGGAACCGCTTTGGAAAGATCGGCATCAGCAAAAACAATATTCGCGGATTTGCCACCTAGCTCAAACGATGTTCGTTTGAGACCCGCTGCCGCTCTTGTTGCGATATCGCGTGCGGTGGCAGGAGAGCCGGTAAACGAAACGCCGATTACATCCTCATGCTCCACGAGGGGAACACCGGCTTCTTTACCGTACCCCAACAGCATGTTGTAAACCCCGTTGGGCATACCTGCTTCTTCGAAAATCTCGCACAGCACACCTATAGACAGCGGCGACATTTCTGAAGGCTTGTGAACTGCAGAGTTTCCATATGCTAGGCATGGCGCCATCTTCCAAGTGGATAACATCATGGGGCCGTTCCATGGAGTAATCAGACCAAAAACGCCCGCAGCACCGGCCATGGTGTAGGTCAGGAGAGAATCGTCGCGATTAAACGCGTGATCTCCGGCCTGTTCTTGCTCCTCGGCGAAGAACCGCAAATTCCAAGCGGACCGCTCGATCACCGGATGTGGTTTGTCACCAAAATCAGGGCCAATCGGACTGCCCATTTCAAGGGTTTGTCGGGCAACGACCTCCGCCGATCTTGCTTCGATTAAATCAGCTGCTTTAAACAAGACCTTGCGTCGAAAAGACGGCTTTGCGTGAGACCATTCGCCCCCATCAAATGCTTCTTTGGCCGCTTTTACGGCGAGGGCGACGTCTTCTGCACCGCCCCTGGCCGCCGTAGTTACAACCTCTTCCGTGGCCGGATTAATCACATCGAAGGTGTCACCAGAAACCGAACCAACGAATGACCCATCGATATAGTGGACCTGGCCAGGAACTTCTATTGCCTCAACTTCACTCATGAGGCTCCTCCCACGAATTCGTGACCATAGGTGTCTGACACATGATATTGGGATTGATACTTTGCACCTTCACCGCCATAACCGATCTCAACATCAAAGCCCGATGGTGACTTACAGTAGAATGAAAACATTTGATCATTCGCATGCTTACCCGGCGTGATAGTAATGGGATATTTATCCTTCACCTTTGCGTAGGTGAACATCACATCGTCAAAGTTATCTACCTCGAACATGATGTGATTGATCCGCCCGTGCGCAGGCAAGCCAAACGCGAGTGCATGGTCTCGCTCACCGCAATCCATAAACATCGCTTCAAAGGCTTGACCGTTCGGCAGGGATATTTGGTACTCAATACCCCCACGCATGCCAAGCAGGGTGTAGAACTCCCACATCTCATTGAGGTTGTCATGCTTGATGATCATGTGACCCAATCCACCCTCTGCAGTGAGAAAGCGGCCGAACATTCTGCGACCCGGGTAAAAAGGTAGATGCGTATCTATTCTTGGGCCGTGAAAGATTTCTAGCGGGTTACCGGCCGGATCTTCAAGCGTGATGAGCTCCAGCACTTTCCGGTCATGCGCTAGTTCAGTGCTACCCTCTTCGAAACGTACACCATGCTCTTTCAGCGTCTGCTTCAGGTCGCGAAACTCCTGCGCACCAGCCACTCGAAGACCGATGCCGATAAGATCGTTTGCCGGATTTTTGTCGAGGATGATCCGGTGATGCCAGTCATCGAGACGCAGGTAAAGCCGATCTCCTTCGCTTTCGGGATGCACCTCCAGTCCGATGAATTCCTCGGCAAAGGTTTGCCAGGCTTCCAGGTCTGATACCCCGAATCTCACGTAACCCAGCTCAGTAATGCTCATTTCTCTCTCCTTCAGTGTTTATTGGCCTGAATTGAATCCGAGCCCATAAGGTTTTGTGACTTCGTCAGTCCCTTGCCAAAATTCAGGGACTTGATTCCACTGTCGGGTGTTCTGCGCCAGCATATGCGCGATGCTGAAGTTTCTCGGCGCTGATGCAAGATAGAACCGCTCGTATAATTCGACTTTCCCTCGGTTTTGGATGAACAAACGATAATCGAGTGAAATATCTTATTCAATAGATATTTAGAAATTCTATATATTTATCTAATTTACTATTATCTATACATCAGCTGACTTCCAATCAACCAAGTGACCAGGTCTTTTGACCCATCTCATAATATACTCGTCGTATGCAGACCCTCAGACACAGAAAGAAAGCGGAAAATCGACAGCACATGCTGGATACAGCGAAGCGGCTGTTCATTGAAAACGGCTACAGCAAAACCAACATGGAGGATATTGCTGAACAAGCCGGGTTTGGTGTTGCAACGGTCTATAACTACTTCAAGACAAAGGAAGGTATGTTTGCCGCGATGGGTCGCGAAGACATGTCTGAATTAAGGACCCTGGGAGAAGCGGCGTTGGCAGATTTGCCGGACGATGCGGTAGAGGGTGTGCTTGCGTTGCTTAAAGTCTATTTGAAGGTTTTCGACTACATCAGTTACGCGGTGATGCAGGAATTTATTATTCAAAGTAAAACCAGCGGACCGCTGTATGACGAAGCGGAACGGGCGATCACATGGCAACGCGATCAAGTGAAAATTGCGCTTGATACGGCAAAAGCTTCTGGACGTCTGGATTCAGGGCTTGATACCAGCCTGATGTCATACGTCGTCATAGATTTGTTTATTCGCTATACCCAACGCATCTCAAACAACAGAAACAACAAACATCGATTCTCTGAGCTCAGAAAAATCATCAACCTGGTTCTGAGAGGTTGGCAGCTAAGATAGGCAACCTTAGGCAGCGTGTACTGTTTCGGTAATGGTTCTGGGTTGTAGGGAGACTGCAACTTGTCTATTGCAGAGTCGAGCTATTCATTCGATATTCCTATCCATTCAACAACGCTCGAGAGCAGGAGCATCTGGTCGTATCTATCGTTGTGCCACTCATCCGCGCCGCCATAGTATGAAACGGCCTCGCAAATGCGCCTTAACAAATCTGTTTGCTCTCTAGATAACTGCAACTCGTCTTCTAAATCGTCCATAATCGGGCCTCAAAAGCATGGATAAAAATGCCACCTTCTTTGTAAACGACTGATTTAATTGAAGAATGGGGCTCAGGTATTCAACCCTTCCAGGGTTCGAATCCCTGTCCCTCCGCCATCTTTTGACTTTAAAATTAGTAAAAAACAATCACTTAGGTCATATATTGGCCTTAAAGGGCCAATAAGTACCCACTCTGGTACCCAAAGTTTTTACAGAAATATAGCTGCTCCCCCAAAATCCCCGGATCATCGACCCCACTCCCAGGGTAGCCCCGCTCTGTCAGTTTGGGACTCCTAGCATTTGTATGTACTAGTAACGCGCGTCGGTGATTTGCGATATTTTGCACTTAGGCATCGTCAAAGCACCTGTAGCAGGATTTCCTGTTTTCACGATCCGATAAACATCGTTCTCAATAAAAACATCTTCTCCACGCAAATCGTCGTGGGTTTGGAGTGAAATTACTTCGGAGCTCGCGCTCATTTTTGGTATTTTGATTGCATGCCCATACTTTACGCAAACTTCGTCGTGTTGCGCGCCTCTATTTTTTAAGGCAGTAAGATAAATAATAGCCCAAATGAAATATCTGACGACACGTAAAATAAAAGCGCGAGCGCGAATAGGATCGTTACTATTACGCACCGAAATAAAGGTGTTAACGCCACTATTTCTCCTCATCTCTTCATATTGAATGGCCTGATATCTCGTCACTTAACTATCTTTTGACAAGTTCAGACAAATGTTCTGTTATGACGGGATCTGGCTTCCCTTTCGAGTAAGGCTCCATTTGTCTCGATAATAACTGTTTTAACTTGAGGCTTCCTAACGTCAGAATCGGCCCAACCTGAATGGGGTGCATTTTTTAGCGAGTTAGTGCTCACGAATACGATATAAAATTTGCTTTTAGCAACGATCGCATCAAAGTCACCCAACGTTCTTGACGGGGAGAAATTGTAGATGACACGGAACGAACAACTGGCCTCACTGGAAGGCACCTTTCCGATCGGATACATATCAGACCAGAGTCGACTAGTTTTCGTGAATTCACGGGACCTCGATCGCGCATGGGACCTCGGCATCTTTTATCTCAAGATTCCCGAGCACTTGAACCTCGACAAGGCACGTATCTTCGGCTGCGAGGTCGCTGCGCCAGACAGTGACTATCGCAAAATTCCCAAGTATGGAGAACTAGAGGGGTTCATTGCTCTTGAGAATAATCAACAAACCAAGCTTGCGCTGAGTCGCAAGCTTTGGGGGCAGCACTATCCCAAAGAAATAGCTGATTTTGGACGCCAACTCGACGAGCTTGGCGTGGTCATAATGCGTGAAGTCTTGCGCGAAGCCGGCATTCCTGAAGCGTTTTGGGGCCGCGCCTCCGGTGGATACGCAGCAGGTGAAGGCACAGCGTTTTTGAATTTCGTTCACTATGACGCTCGGAATCCATACCAAGGACTGCGCCCGCACACAGACTATGGTTTTGTAACAATCCTGGATGTCACCGCTCCAGGGCTGCAAGTTAAGATCGACGGGCGCTTTGAGGATTTGCCAGTCCTTCCGGGTCATTTAGCAATTCACTTTGGCGAAGCTTTGAACTACATCACGCAGCATTCTGACCGCTCCGTCGGCGCAGTTGAGCATCAGGTCTTAAGCCAGAAAGCTACGAATCCGATACGCCACGGCATAGTCTACTTTGGAAATCCGGACCTGGATGGCATGTTGTGGCAATTTGACGCAAAAGGAGAAAGTAAGGGTAGCTCCTCCGTTGCAGATCTTTTCGCACGACTTGAAAAAAACCTCACCGGTTAGCGCTATATTTCCATCCAAACAGGACGTCCAAAAACCTCGATGATGGGTTCACAACCGCCTGCCTGGGCTTTTTATTTCAACCAGAGTGCTGAACCGAAAAGCGTTGCATAAAGGGTAGTACTGTTCTAATTCAACTCGCCTTTATTCGTGGGCTATCTGATGCTCTCGCACACCGTATCGAGCTGCTTAGTTTCATCAGGATCCTCGAAGACCAGTGTTCTTAACAATGAAGTACCCAATCAAAGGACCCGTTATAGGCAACATTGCGATCCAAAAGATGCTACCGAGCCAAAAAGCGAATTGCTCCTGCCCGCTGGCTCGCTCTGGGCCGGCAGAGTGTGGCGCAAAATAGATACCAGAAAACAGTGATGAGTAGTCAGAGAACCTTTGTTGCATTCGACCAATCCACTCCCTTAGACGAGACAATCGTGGATCGGCCTGCAGTGCGAGCACCGTGGGAACAGGAACACTACAGTGGCACTGCACAATACCAAACAGCAGCAAATCTTCTGAATCCGGTTTGTCGCCTCCAAGAAATTGGCGTGCGCTGCCCGCTAATCGCTCCTCCCAGTAAACGTATGCATCGGCGTGGTTATCCGGATCACCATATCCTCGGCTGAAGACGCCAAGCCGTATCAGCGTAAAGAAATAAAGAATCGTAAATGCTCGAAGAAAGTTATTAGCGAACCGTCTTACGAAATTCGGATTCGGGTCGCTTGCCAAACTGAACTCGCCCCAAAAACGAGTCCAATAGTCGGTGCGGTGCATGACCCCTGTCCACGCCCGCCTAATTGCTGACATATCTTCGTCTGTTACTTTCGAGTACCCGAGACGGCACAATATGTCTGGTGACTCCAGAAACCATGGCTCGCCGTCGATGCTGATCGCAGGCATCATTGGGCCCCACTGACGGAAAACCTCAAGCGGTGGGACAGTGGTACGAGAATAGCTCAACTGCTGTTCGTGCAGCGCCATCATAATCGCCTGCACCCATGGTGAGTGATTATTGCCGTAAAGCCTAATTGAGCGGTTCTTCATGAGTGACCTTAGGAAAACCCTAAACATAGCACCAATTATGACCTTGCAGAGATATCCTTGTGTTGAACTCTCTAGTCATTGAAGACCTTGGCCATATCGCCGCGTTCACCGGTCGTTCGACACCTGCTCTTGTTGTTCGACTCCCTTCAATTCAGCCTTCATCCGAGGCATTCGTTTGGGTGTTGCTTTAAACCGGTCTGATCTTGCCCATCGCTTTAAGTTTATTTTCCCAGGTTGCTGCGGTCTGCCTCCTCTTCAATCCATAACCTTAAAAGCAAAGATTTACCTATAATCTAGAGAAAAGCCGCGCCAGCAGAACAGGAAACCATATGCAACTCATCAGCGACGAAATCCTTATTGATTCAGGTCAAAAGCTGCCCATCAATGACGCCATTTATCCCATGCTGGATGAGTTCAGGTTCTGGGACCCCGCAGCTTGGACCGACGGGCATCCCTTTGAAGTATACAAACACATGCGCGAACAAGCCCCGGTGATGTGGTCGCCAACCGAAAAAGACATTTCAGGTTTTTGGTCTATTACTCGTTATGAAGACATCAAGCATGTAGAGCTTGCTCATCGAGTTTTTTCGTCCCAACGTGGCGGTATCAACATGGCAGTACCAGAACGCAGGCATTGGCGCCCCGAGAAGCTCATGCCTGCGGCCTTAAATTCCCTCATAAATCTGGACGAACCCCTACATCGTGAAATGCGCATGCAACAGAGCGACTTCTTTTTTCCTGCTTACGTTGCGACCATTCGCGACAAAGTCGCACTTAAGATAGATACATTACTGGACGAGATGGAGCGCAAAGGCCCAGTAGTGGACTTTGTGAAGATGTTCTCAGAAGAACTGCCTTTGTTTACTCTGTGTGAAATGCTTGGCGTCGATGAGGAGGATCGACCCAAGGTCAAAGTGTGGATGCACCACTTAGAGCTAGCCGCACAATTTTTAGCCAACCCATGGCAGGTATTTCTTTCTGAACCGCTGTTCCCGCTGCGTTTCAACCGTGTGGTTAACGACATGTTCTCCTATGGAGAGCGGGTCATGGCCGATCGACGAGCGAACCCAAGAGCAGATCTGTTAACAGTAATTGCCCAATCCAAATTGGAGGGAGAACTGCTGCCACAAGAATTCCTAGATGGTTCTTGGCTGTTGATAATCTTTGCCGGTAACGACACATCCAGAAATTCCTTGTCAGGAACCATACGGTTGATGAATCAATTCCCTGATCAGCGGGCCATGGTGCTCGAAGATCCGCAGCTAATTCCTAGAATGTCAGAAGAAGCGCTGCGAATGGTGTCGCCAGTGATTCATATGCGGCGGACAGCTCTTGAGGACGCAGAAGTAAACGGCCAGCTCATCGCAAAGGACGAAAAACTGGTGCTGTGGTACGGCGCTGCCAATCGGGACCCCGACATTTTTCCGCGTCCCGACGTTTTCGACATGCACCGGGACAACGTCGAAAAGCATCTTGCATTCGGGCATGGTGTGCACAAATGCTTGGGTTCGCGTATTGCGAAAATGCAGTTACGGCTTGCCTTTGAGCGCATTTTTGAACGCTTTCCAAATATTTATTGGACTGGCAAGCAGACGATCGCACCAAATGCGCTGGTACACGCTATATCAAGCTTGCAGGTCAACCTGTATGGCAAAAATGCCAAGCGACCCGCGCAGATAGCTGTGCCTGGACGTTAGGGTATTTGTAAAATTCGTGGTTTAGGACTTGGTCGATTGGAAGAAAATGTCCTGGTTTATAAGTGTGGTTTATACTGCGCGGAAAGGAAATCGGTCCTCGATGTACAACAAAAATTCTGGAACCCTAACGAGTAACGCCGCATGCTGTCCTCCCGCCTTAAAGAGCTGCTGGTAATAGCCCTGATATTTATGTCCGGGTGCGCGAACCCTATTTCCTTCGACGAACCGCAGCCTGCAGACGCTCATTCGTGCTTTTTACATGCTACGCGCATTTGCGAAACGCCTGGGTGTATTAACCATCAGTTGAAGCGATGCGATTTGCAACTGAGCCTATCAAGTGCACCCTTGACCGAGGGCATACGGACACAAATGACAACTTGCTTGTCGGCCGAACTGGAGGTCACGCCGGAACTTGATATCAACACGGCATGGCGCCGCTGTATGCACTTATTAAAGGCGAACTAGCCAGCCTTAGGAGTTCTAAATCGATTGAAAAACTCCACGATCTCGGTACTGGCATCCAGATCTTGGTGTTCGCCGAAACCCATTGTTTGGCGCGCGACAAAACGCGTTAGGTCCCACCACTGAAAGCGAGCGCCAGGCCAGTCATGTCCACCTCCCTCTACACGGTACAGTAGTACCTGCTCAGACCCTAATTCAGTGGTGTATGAAAAGATCGCTATTGGATCGTCTTCTTCAAAGGTCTTGCGATGACTTGTGGTCTTTGTCTTGCCAAGCCGTTGTACCCAGCCGTTAATCACCGTCTCCACACTCAGATAGGGGCCCCAACCGCCGGTATTTTCTTCATCGCCTTCGTACCACGTGATGTTGTCAGCAGTGCCGCTGATTGCGAATACGGACACCTGTTTTTTAGGTTGGCACTCATTGAACGTAGACTTCATCATGGTTCCCGCCACCGGTGCCACGGCGCGGAACACATCCGCGGCCTGACACGCGAGCAGGTAACTCATATCTCCACCATTGGACATGCCAGTAGCAAAGATCTCTTCGGGGCGAATTGAATACCTTGCCCGCAAGTCATCGACAACGCGGCGGATAAAGCCAGTGTCATCAACTGTAGATTGGGCGTGGAATTCATAACCGACATTGAAATAAGCCTTCTGCTCTTTGTCTAAAGATCCTTGAGGATAGACGACAATAAAGCCGTGAGCATCAGCGAGATCATTTAAACCAGAATACGCCATCAAGTTTTCAGCACTGCTGCCGTAGCCGTGCATTGCAACTATCAAAGCTGGGGCCTCTGGCCGTTTTTCGGGAACGTAGAGTTGGTACGTTCGTGCTAGCCCGTCATGCTTTAACGTGACCGTTTGTGGATATTCGGCACGCGCTAATGAACTAAGCAGCAAGAACCCGCAAAAAAGGATGCATCGCCACCTAATAATTAGGTGCTCCGTGCGCCTCAAAGGCTATTGCCCCGCGGAAGCCTGCAAGGTAGATGCTTCCTTCTCTCGCCACTCGCGCTCTAATAGCCGGGCACCACGTAGAATGTTGCCCATAGAGTAGTTACCTTCATGACAGGCATACTCATACACCTTACTTTGGTTCTTCGTCCAAATGTATTCACCGCTCCAAGGTGATGTCCAAACCGTGTCATCCACTACAGTAAAGTCATAGAGTAAGTTACCATCTTCGGTAAGACTAAAGCGCTCTTCTACTTGTAGATTCTCGTCAGCGCCACCTAGGCCGCTGATTTCTTTAAAGTTCTTAGTTTTAACAACCAACGTATCGCCCTCCCAGTGGCCTACAGAATCTCCAAGCCAGGAGCGGTTTTTCGGATCAGAATGTTCTGAATTGAGTCGAATGATGCGCGCGTCGTGTACCATTTCCTGCAAAATCATGACGTAGTCCTCGGTCTGCACGATACGCTTATAGTTGTTATATAGACTAGGTAGTGTTGGCACAGTAGACGCAAAACTGATCAAACATCGCTCCGATGGCGCTAAGCTTTCTGGGCCGTCAAAAGGTCCGGGACCATCGTGGTCCAACCACGTTGCGGTCCCTGTATTTTCATGAATAAAGCTTTGATAGATGTCCCCCATACGTGCGCTTACGCCTTCCAGCGTTGGCGGTCGGCGGCCATTTGGTGGGTCATAAATAATCGATGTGCGAACCTTACCATCGATCCTCGAGGCCTGCTTTCCAATATCAATGTAAAAAGCGTTGTAGCCGCCCACGCCACCAGCGCCAGCAGTATTATTACCGTCTCCACCTACAGGAGGGGCCTCACGATCAGGGTCACTTTCGGTTTCTTCAAACCATTCGTAGGCAACTTCCGCCGCCCAATTTAATAGATCGGCAACCCAGGGATATAGGTACTTTATATCGCCGAAAAATTCGGGGCGTTGCTCAGGCGTGAGTGTACCGGTGTCGTATACACCAGAAAGATCGGGCTTTCCTGACGGAGTGCGCTTGATTTCTGCTGAAACCGAAAAAGTGAGCGACAAGCCAAGCACCAAGCCCAAGACTCTGCAACGACTCTGTGAAATATTTTTCATCATTTTGTCCTGATGTTTAGCAACAACGACGGCTTTAGACTACACCGCTGTCGCTGAGCATTCCAAGGAAATTAACTGACATTCACCGCTCGCGGATGGACATATGCCGTGAAGTCACGGTGTACATTTTTAGCTAACATTCACAACGCCTTTAATGCCGTGTTCGCCGCTTAAATCCAAAGTGCTGAGAAAGTCAGCATCCCCCAATCGCGGCGCGCGGCGCACCCCTTTCGCCCTTTTCGTTGCTCTTCATCGGACCTTGCTGGTTGGACAGCGGCTTGAAGGTCAAAAGGCGGGGCTTTCAGCTTTTGCTATGTGCTTGAAGACATGAGGGTCATTGTCGCAAGACTCAGATAACGCCACCGAACTTGTTTACCTGAAGCGCCGCGCCGCCTCAGTTGCTGAGGCCACCGTATAATTTTGCGTCGCCTGATTAAGAGATCGTGGAGATAGCTCGCGAACCCGGTGATAACGCACTTCATCAATTGCCTGTCGAAACGTGCTCAAATCGCCCCAAGGGTCGCCAACTCTGCCGCTTGCACCCAAACCAAAACCCTCTACGGTTGCTCCGTACGTGAGCGCCTGCATGCCTATACGATGGCGTAGTTTTGCACTTGCCCCAGCGAGCACCTCTGGGGCGACAGACACTACCCAGTTCTCCTGGGTTCGCATCCAGGGTTTGACGTTGCTCATGGTGGCGACAAACCTCGACTCGGACGATCGATTCACCCCTGTGCCGTGAAGTAGCCGCCCGTCAAACAACATTATCGTGCCAGCTTCTGCCTCCAGGTTAATGGTTGGCTGCACTTGGCCGATGTGCCCAACTCGGGCTGCTTGAATAATGTTTTTGTGCGATCCCGGGATGAGGAGCGTGCCGCCATTCTTGTCATCGACGTCCTGTGGAATGAACATGGTGTTAACCAATGCTGGGGCCTCCTCTGTAACCCAGGGCAGCAGCGGTCCTTGATCAATGTGCAGCGCTTGGGGGTAACGCCCGGGATCTGAACCGTTGGCCAAAAAACTGTGACAAATCCAACCTTTGCCCAGGGTTTCGTTCAACAGCTGTTCTATCAACGGCCCTGCTTGCACAAACGCCTGATCTTGCTCAATGCAACCTGCAAACAACCGCCCCTTATTAATCAGCGTGTTCACGTACTGGCCCGTTGGTGTCTGCTGGTCGATACCGGCCAAACGCTCGCCCTCTGCTTGTTCAACCAAACGCTGATAGAAGGCTTTGCATTGTGCTGCCGACAGACCTTCGGCGATCAAACAATAGCCCCATTCATCAAAGTCGCGACGCATTTGATGAATGTCTTTTGTTGGTACCGGCAACGCAACATCTTTCCAATAGCTGTGTTTGCGCGAGACCGTGGTGTCCCAATACTGACCCTCACCCCAACCCAAGGGTTGCTTTAAATCTGGTGGCTGCAGCCATGGGTTATTTTCGATGAGCGATTTAAAAGGTTCGCCGTTGCGTAAAAATGTTCGAAATAAATGTGCGTCTTGTGGTGAGTTGCCAGCAATATGGTCCGACGTGAACTCAATAGGCAATGACATATCGCTCCCCCCAGAGTGTTCATTACCCTCCTAGCTTACACTATTTGCTCGACTTCACGACCTGAGATCCAGTCACCTACTTTTGGTAGACAGGCAAGCCTGCTAGTCTCCCTCGGACCCAAACCGAGGTAATATTTTGCAATTCACGGCTTCCCGTTCTCTGGCTGCCCAAAGCGGCCGCCGCGCCTATCTTTTGACGCTCCTATCCTTGTTATTGTGTGCAGTATTATTACCGGCCACTGTTTTTGCAGAACTGTCTGTTTACTTAGACTGTAAGAAGCGCAGTTGTGATGGCGAATTCATTCGCAGAGAACTGGCCATGGTGGATTTTGTCCGTGACCCAAAAGATGCTCAGGTGCATGCTCTGATCACCAGACAGCGCAGCGCCAGCGGCCGACGTTTTGAGTTACTGCTCTACGGTTTGCGATCTTTTGACGGTCAAGATTTTAACCTTCAAGTGGCTACACCCAATGATGCGTCCAACGATCAACAACGACGGGCGGTTCTGGACAAGTTAAAACTCGGTCTAACGCCCTACCTGCTGAGAACCGGCCTCGCAGACAGTATATCGGTGAACTTCGACGCGCCTGTTACCCGAATCCTCGCGGACGAGGGCGACACTCACGACCCCTGGAACTATTGGGTATTTCGCAGCGAGGTCGGCGGCAAGATGGAAAATGAAGACAGTCGGAAGCTTGAGGAAACATGGACATCGTTCTCTGCCAATAGGGTGACCGAAGATTGGCGCCTAGGTGTAGGTATCGACCACAAACAAAAAAACCGACAATTTTTGTTAGAAGATGGATCCAAGCTCGATGACAATACCAGTCGGAACTCTATTACTGCCGCTGCGATCAAGTCGCTAAGCCCAAACTGGAGTGTTGGTCTAGGCGCGAGCGGCCAACAGTCCACCTACCGTAACTTAGATCTTAGCCAGCGCGTTGCTGCTGCGTTGGAGTACAACATTTTCCCCTATCGATTGTCGGCGGAGAAAGCATTGACCTTGGGATACTTTTTGGGTGCTACAAACTATAGCTATGAACAAACCACTGTATTCGGATTGCTGGAAGAAACTCGAGTTGATCACGGCGTATTCGCAGAGTTGGACATAGCCCAAACCTGGGGTGATGCGTCTATCGCGCTGCGCAGCGCACAAATGTTAGACGACCCATCGTTATATCGTGTCACGTTTGGCGGCAATCTCAACTACCGCATCGCCCGAGGCTTGTCGGTCAGCGTTTGGGGCGAAAGCTCGCTGGTTAAAGATCAAATTTATCTGGCAAATGTCGACGCCAGCACCTCCGATATTCTTCTGGGATCTGCTGCGCTCAATACTGATACCGAAACTAAGATCGGCATCAGCTTGCGTTATACCTTTGGTTCGATCTACAACAATATTGTTAATAACAGACTGCAGGGCGCCAGTTTTGCGCGAATCTATTAGGCTAGGGACGCGGGCTTAAGTCCGAACGCTAAATCAATTCCTTAACTAGGGCCGTATATGAAGCACCACCCTCTGTTTATTTTTTTGGCGGGACTGTTATGTGCCTGTCAGCCCGCATCAGAAATAGACCCACACATTCATCCTGCGGCGGATATGGTGCTGCGCAACGGTACTGTCATCAGCGTTGATGCCCAGAGATCACAGTATCAAGGGCTGGCTATAAAGGAGGGAAAGATCCTAGCACTGGGTACCAATGAAGAGATAAGTCAATACATCGGAGCAAATACCCAGGTCATTGAGCTGGACGGTCGCACCGCTATCCCCGGGCTTATTGAAGGACATGGACACTTTCTGAGTCTTGGGCGTGCGCAACAAATACTAGACTTAACTCAGGCACAAAGCTTTGGAGACATTGTCAGTCAGGTAGCGGTCGCTGCGGACAGCGCAGAACCCGGCCAATGGATCTTCGGTCGAGGCTGGCATCAGGACAAGTGGCAGCCGGAAGACATCGACACTGTTGAGGGTGTTCCAACCAACAAATTCATAAACCAAGTGGCCCCAGACAATCCGGTCTATCTTGTGCACGCCAGCGGACACGCGGCGTTCGCTAACGATGCCGCTTTGCGCGCTGCGGGAGTGACCGGCGCTACCGATGACCCGATGGGCGGCACGATCGTGCGCGACGCACAGGGTCAAGCTACCGGTCTGTTGCGCGAAAATGCGCAAAAACTGGTCGAAGACAGCATTGCCGAGTACATGGCGCTGCAAACGCCGGCTCAAAGGCAACAAAGCCTTCACGAACAAGTTGAATTAGCCGGGCAACTGGCATTAGCCCATGGCATCACCTCTTTTCATGATGCGGGTGTCGGCTTCGACGAAATAGATTTTTTACATGACTTAGAGAAGGCTAACCAACTGCCAATACGTTTGTACGTCATGGTGCGCAGCACAACAAATGAAGAATTGGCCCAACGCCTTAGCGATTATTACATGCCCTATGAAGACAACGATTTTCTTACGGTGCGGTCAATAAAACGACAAATTGACGGGGCTTTAGGTGCACATGGTGCATGGCTACTCGAGCCATATGCGGACCTACCGGATAACAGCGGATTGGTGCTAGAAAGTGTTGCAGATATCGAGGCCAGTGCTGAAATCGCTTTAGCGAATGGCTTTCAAGTAAACACCCACGCTATTGGTACCCGCGCAAATCGCGAAACCTTAGACCTCTATGAACGAATCTGGCAAAACAGTGAAAAAACTGGCCCCGACCTTCGCTGGCGCATAGAACACGCCCAGCACGTTCATCCTCTGGACATTCCTCGATTTGCCGAATTGGGTGTAATTGCTGCCATCCAAGGCGTCCACTGCACTTCAGATGGACCGTGGATCAACACGCGGCTCGGATCACCCCGGACCGAAATCACCAGCTATCGTTGGCGTGACTTGCTAGACGCCGGGGTAAGAATCAACAACGGTACCGACGCGCCAGTTGAGGCCATTGACCCCTTCGCGTCTATTGCGGCTTCGGTAACTCGCATCATGGCCAGCGGCAAAGCGTTTTACCCCCAACAAGCAATGACCAGATTTGAGGCCCTGCACAGCTATACCCTGGGAAACGCCTACTCTGCTTTTGAAGAAGACGTTAAGGGCTCGCTCGAAGTGGGTAAACTCGCAGACATAGCAATTTTGTCCGATAACCCGTTAACCGTAGCCGACGAACAGTTGCCTAAGATACAGGTGGACTACACGTTGATCGGCGGTCGAATTGTCTTTCGCCGCGCGAATACAGGCTGACGCAGCCCCCTCGCAGCCATGAATTCCACGTCGGCATCAGCAGCACGTGACCCGTTGTATGGATGGGTCATGGTGTTTGCCGTTTTTGTCCTAAGCGCCCTATCCTTTGGCGCCCTAGGATCAATATCGGTGTTCCTAAAACCTCTTGCTGCTGAATTCGGCTGGAGTCGCGGCGAGACAGCCTTCGGTTACACCATCATTTCATTCTCGTCTGCGTTGTTCGGCATCTTGTGGGGTTATATCGCTGATCGATTTGGCAGTCGTTATTTCGGCTTCGTCGCAGCTGTAGCAATGACTGCAAGTCTGTTTCTGCTCGGCAAGAATCAAACGATTTATCAATTCTATGCGCTGTACTTTCTATTTGGCGCCCTGGGTAACGCCATGGTGACGTCGCCACTTTATGCCAACGTAGGGTTCTGGTTTCAGCAGCGACCTGGCCTGGCCTTGGGGATAACCGCCGCAGGAGGCGCGGTCGGCCAAGGCCTCATGCCTTTTTGTGCGGGTCTTGCCATCAATGCGTACGGATGGCAGAGCGCGTACGTTATTTTGGCCATAAGTTATTTTTGCATCGTATTTCCAATTGCATTTCTTATTAGGGAGTCTCCTACCAGGCAAGCAGCAGCGCGCCAGCAAAATCATGTCCCAACAGATTTTCCGTTAGGCGAAAGACAAGCCGTCGCTTGGATCAGTGGCGCGATTGTCTTTTGTTGTATTTGTATGGCCGTACCCATTGTGCACTTGGTACCGTTATTAACTGATCGAGGGAACTCCGTTGAATTTGCGACAGGAGTGCTTATGGTGCTGATGTTCAGTGGCGCG
>CACFGV010000030.1 GCA_902565895.1 K189A clade bacterium | reverse complement strand
TACCAGCAGGGTTTCAAATCCTCCGTTCCCTCCGGTCACTCCGAACCCCTCCTTCCACTCGGGGTAGATGTTTCTGTTGATAAATACTTGTATTGGGTCAGGAACCAGAACCTTAGAAACTCTAAGAAACCAGAGACTTATTCCTGAACCTTTTTGAAGACACACTAACCCAGAATAATCTTATGAGATCATTCTGGGTCTATGTATATCTGAACCTTTCAGTTAGACACACCAGTCACGGAATCAAACGACAGGTTCCTTTATGCCGTTAGAGATCATCTATCTCAGATTCCACCCACCCAATCGGAACGGGACAGTTTTGTAGGATGTGACTGCGTAGTCCTACAAACCGCGAAGTATTTTTCACTTCATCTTGCCGGAAATCTTTAGAGACCTTGTGCCGGTTCTGGTCTGTTCCGGTTGTGGTCACCACCCATACATCTATTTATAAGACTTTGGTTTTCACTTCGTATTCTTTTAACTACACCCTAACGACCACACCCAACAATCCAATTAAGCGTATTCATTTGACTCCATATCCAGTAAAGAATACAATGTGTTCATTACATCATAGATTCAAAAGAACACGATATGAGCGGAAAGAAGATTGGGTATCTTAGAGTCTCCACATTACTCCAGAATGAAGAGAGGCAACTCAGTGGAATTGAACTGGATAAAGAATTCGTAGAGAAAGCATCCGCAAGGGATACGAACCGACCAGTTCTCAAGACAATGTTGGACTTCATCCGTGAGGGAGATGAAGTCTATATCCACGATATATCCCGACTCGCACGAAACATTAGTGATCTCCACTCACTCGTAGAAACCATTACGGGCAAGGGAGCAGTCCTGAAGTTCGTGAAAGAGAATCTAACCTTCACATCGGATCGTAATGATCCAATGTCTGAACTACTCCTGAACCTATTGGGATCTGTTTATGCGTTTGAGCGTCAAATCCTTCTTGAGCGACAAAGAGAAGGTGTTCAGATTGCAAAGCAAGCAGGCAAATACACAGGAAGAAAGAAGACTATAGATACGGGAGAGATCTTAAGGACTCTGGAGTCTGGTTTATCTATGAGGAAGACAGCAGAAGAACTTGGGATCTCACTCAGTTCAGTCCAACGAGCAAAGAAAGCAGCATAGAAGGAGGCGGATATGGAAAATGCACGACAATCGGGTTTTCGCGGCATTATTGAACCTATCGTTCAACTCATCACCGCAGTAGCAGTCTTGGTGGGCATTTATTTTGTGATGATCGAGTTACGACAAGGACGAGAAATATCGACAGTGGAAATGGTGCATACCCGATTGATTACCCAAATCGAACATGATGCCCGTGTTTACGGAGAGAACCTGGCAGTCACTCTGGCAAAGGCGTGCCACAGTCCCGAAAAACTTGATGATTCAGAAGTTATAGCGCTCAACAAGTATTTTGAAACGCAGATGAATCAAATGAGCGTCGCCTATACCGGCGCGATTATTGGATCATTCCAAAAGGGTCTTGGAGTTGTTGAGAATTGGAGAGTATTGAGTGCTCGGTATGTGAATGAGGTTCTGTCTTATCCGAGCGGAAGAAGTTGGATCAAAAAACATCCCGTATGGAGCAGCGAAAAACAACCTCCCCAATTGGAAGAGATGGTTAACTTCGTCCAATCAATAAACCTAAAACCGCGAGTCGACTGCAGTGATCTGAGGAACAGGGTTACGCCTAGCGCCTAGAAGAGAGACTTAGTCGTTACGCAGATCTAGAAGAGGAATCACCAAATGTCAGGTAACACAAAAAAGTTTCTAGCAGACAACTTCGCGAATATCGCAATCGCACTTTCGGTAGTGTTTTTGGTTTTTGAATTAACTCAAAACCGCCGGATGATGGAAAGAGAACTAATCTTCATGGAAGCGCAGGCGTATCAAGGTCGTGCGGAAATGGCGATGGAATTGAACCTAGAAACGATTGGAGACTGGGATCTAATCGAACTAATCCTAAGGGCGAAGCGCGAGGGTCTGTCCGATTTGACCGAAGTTGAGCGCAAGGTTCTATTCGATTACTTCAACGCACGGAGAATTCTCATCGGTAACGTGTTCTATCAAACTCAACTCGGATTACTAGACCAAGAGTTCTTTGACGAAGTTGGCAGAAAAGCGATCGAAAGAGACGGAGAGTTGATAGTCGCGCTGGAGATACCTATGAATCCAGCATTCAGAGAGGAGGTGGATTCTATTCTTGCCGAAATGCACCGATCAGCAGCACGCGGATAGTGCTAGAGGAGAACACTCCATGACGAATCGATTTTTGATTTTTATTGTCAGCGCTTCATTAATGCTTGGAAGCGGTTTTAGTTGTTCGGAAACCGTTGAACACGGGTTTGAAGCATATAAGCGTGGGGACTTCTCTAATGCTCTACGCATATTTCGTCTCGCTGCGGAGCAAGGGGATTCCACAGCGCAATACAATTTGGGAGTAATGCATTACTACGGTCAAGGAGTTCCTCAAGACTTCAGAGAAGCAGTCAAGTGGTACCGCAAGAGTGCGAAACAAGGACTTTCCACAGCGCAATACAATTTGGGGGTGTCGTATGACAACGGTCAAGGAGTCCCTCAAGACTTCAAAGAAGCAGTAAAGTGGTATCGCAAGAGTGCGGAGCAAGGGTATTCCATAGCGCAATACAATTTGGGAGTGTCGTATAGCTACGGTCAAGGAGTCCCTCATTACCTTAAAGAAGCAGTCAAGTGGTACCGCAAGAGTGCGGAGCAAGGGTTGTCCGAAGCGCAGTACAATTTGGGAGTGTCGTATGACTACGGTCAAGGAGTCCCTCAAGACTTCAAAGAGGCAGTTAAGTGGTATCGCAAGAGTGCGGAGCAAGGATATTCCATTGCGCAATACAATTTGGGAGTGTCGTATCACAACGGTCAAGGAGTCCCTCAAGACTATAAAAAAGCAGTTAAGTGGTACCGGATGAGAGCAGAGCAAGGGTATCCGGATGCGCAGTCGAATTTGGGGGTGATGTACGAGAACGGTCATGGAGTTCCTCAAGCATATAAAGAGGCAGTTAAGTGGTACCGGTTGAGCGCGGAGCAAGGGAATTCTGTTGCGCAATACAATTTGGGAGTGATGTATCACAACGGTTAAGGAGTCCCTCAAGACTATAAATAAGCAGTTAAGTGGTACCGGTTGAGCGCGGAGCAAGGGGATCCGGATGCGCAGAACGATTTGGGGATGAGTTACATGGAGGGTGAAGGAGTTCCTCAAGATAATACTTATGCGCATATGTGGTTCAACATCTCAGCGTCTAATGAGAGCGAAAAGGCGGCGATGAATAGAGGTATCGTCGCTAAGAAGATGACCGAAGACCAAATAGCACAAGCGCAGAAACTCGCGCGAGAGTGCGTGAAAAAGAACTACAAGGA
The DNA here is from genome assembly GCA_902565895.1 of K189A clade bacterium. Taxonomy (GTDB): domain Bacteria; phylum Pseudomonadota; class Gammaproteobacteria; order Pseudomonadales; family Azotimanducaceae; genus UBA4421. The sequence goes on along the minus strand of CACFGV010000030.1, from coordinate 15,981 downwards.
TTGTTAGGAGACGGCGTATCACCTAGAAGAAAGGTAACCGAAGTTTGAGTCTTGGGAACCAAAGATATGGGTGCGTTCTTGGAGTGTTTAACTCACCGATTACAGACAGACTCTAGAATTACTTCATCCATAGAATCAGGAGTTGGGTAAATCCAATCTGTGATTCTTGAGTTGTAATTTTCACCACTTCCTCTTCCCATAGGTTCTTTGTAGAAGGAAGTACTCACTAACGACATCCGAAATTTCTCACAATCTCCTTGGAAATACTCTTTGGTAGAAAAACCGCCGTATTTGTTAGGTTGCAACCTATCCGCTAAAACCCAAAAGTAAACATACCCATCTACTTTTCTGATTCCTTCAAAATCTATATAGAAGGTGTCTCCCCTCACACTATCACCCAACTTCGCCCACTCACCAAAACTAGTAGATGAGAACACTACGGTGGATACGAAGATGAATATGGTTAGTAGATTTTTCATCCGTCTTGTTTTGGGTTAAGTCAGTTTTTCGGTCTTTTCGCACCAGTAGATGTTAGTTCATCTCAAATTTTTTGCACGACCTCTGGGAGAAACCGCGAGTAAATGCAGTTATAGTTTTGGACAAGAAGAAAAAGACTGCAGATTAGGTCGGACGGTTAAAACCCCCTTTTCTGCACTCTAAACGACGATTTTTGACCTGATTACTGACACATAATTGACACATTTTTGTAATTGGTCTAGTAAAACTGTTGGGGCAACTCTGAAACAACCATATACAGTCGTTTCAGAGGGGTGTTTATGAAGTATCTATTGGAACTCTACCTTCGGGACGTAGGGGCCGGAGGTTCAAATCCTCTCACTCCGACCAATTAATCCAAACCCCTGACACCTTCCCTCCGACTAGGTCCAAGACACCGAAGCCTTTAAGCGAGCAGTGCTCGCTTTTGCTGCGCAACCAGGGTTCCGTAATCCGGCCGACGTTTAGAGTGTGTTGCCAAGTATCTATTGATCAATCCCCGACAGTTTGTCAATTAAGAGCGAGGACGAGACCTTATATCGCAAAAGACACAGGGCACCAGCCATATCAACGACCTATCTTGAAAAACTGTATATATATCCAGTATTATCCGGGCGATGAAAACTCGTAAAAAAACTTGTTTCGGATGTAAGGAACAAAAAAACGTGCTTTATCGGTGTAAGTATCAGGAGATGGTCTGGTCGTTCTTATGCGAGGACTGTCTTGTCGATGTGAAAACACAGAATCCGGACACTTATCAATACGGCGGAACGTGGAAGGCTGTCAAAAAGTAGTAGCGTTCGTGCTTTTGCACAACTGGTTTTCGAGCTGGAACCCTCCTACCCAATCCTTCACATTTCTGATCAACTGCGCCCGTCGGCTGACGTCTTTAGCGGATGTGTACCGAGCGAAAGACGCAACCACGCACATTTTGTCAAATGCGAAGGGTAAACCTTGATGAGTAACTGGAAAAATAACTATAGGAGTTTTTATTATGAAAATGCTACAGAACCCGATGATATCGTTTTAAACAAGGAAAGTTCGGCACTGCTGGTTATCGATATACAAAATACATATTTAGAACCTGACGACGACCCCAAAGAAGCCGCAAGATGGAACCCGTTCTTCAGCAGAATGAACAATATCGTTATACCCAACACTGCTGACATGGTCGAGTGGGCAAGAGCTAATGAGATAGAAGTTATCTTTGCCAGGATTGCTTGTTTGAAAAACGACGGAAGAGACAGATCTCTGAGTCAAAAAAAACCAGGATTTAATTACCTCTTAATGCCTAAAGACAGTGAAGAAAGTCAGATAGTGAAGGAGTTATCACCGCAAGGGGACGAAATTTCTATTATCAAAACGACTGATAGCGCATTAACTGGAACAAACCTAAGACTCACCCTACACAACATGGGAATAACGTCAGTAATAGTTACAGGAATTTTTACTGACCAATGCGTTAGCTCCACAGTAAGGTCGTTGGCGGACGAAAGTTTTGACGTTTTGGTTCTTGAAGATTGTTGCGCCGCAGCTACCGATGAGATTCATCATCAGGAATTAAAAATAATTAACATGATTTATTGTCATGTTCTTCAAACTGAGGACGTAAAACAACTTCTCCAATCCTAGAATCAACAGAAGAAAAAGTTACAAAACCCTGCGGTCTTTTTATGTCTATCTGTTCACTGGATTAGCCAATTCTGATCCCTCATCTGGCTACAAATTGGTTACACATTCTGGAGAAATATCAAAGAACTGTTTGCGGATCCGCTGAAAGCACCAGCTCCTTTGATCTCTAGAGGTTCACTAAGTTAGAAATCGTGAACGATTGCTTTCGGGACTTAGGGGCTGTCGCCCCGTAGTCGACAGCTATATCCGCTTGTTCCGATTATGTTTTGGCGCGCCATCTTGTCCGGACTCTCAGCAACGCCAAACGGTTCACTCTTTGCTAGCAACCAAACCGAGATCCACGCAAAATCAAGAGTGATCGGCCGTTCTAGGCGACTTAAATTCGTCTGTTCGGACTTTCGGAAAATCACTAAAACTGGCGACGTCGCTGTGAAGCTATCAATATGAAACTCGCTATTGAAATAGGGCCGATCCAAGCTGACACGCTCAGGCAAACCGTTGAGTGGGTGCAGTTTGCTGAAAAACTTGGCGTGCATATGGCGTTCGCTGCCGAAGCCTGGTGGAGTGATGCCATCACACCCATCGCTTACCTGGCCGACAAAACCCATCGCATTCAACTTGCGACCGGTATCATGCAGACCACTGCACGCACTCCAGCTATGACAGCAATGAGTGCGCTCACCCTGCACGACCTAACAGAAGGCCGATTCGTTCTTGGTCTCGGCGCCAGCGGGCCACAGGTTGTCGAGGGGTTACACAGCGTTCGCTATAACCCGCCGCTGTCACGATTGCGCGAGACCGTAGATATCTGTCGGATGATTTTTGCTGGCGACAGGGTGCAGTACCAAGGCAAGGTCTATCAGATGCCGTTACCCGACAGCGAAGGCAAGGCCATTAAGATCAGTCACGATCCTGTAGATATTCCAATCTACCTCGCTACCTTGGGTCCCAATGCACTGCGCTATACCGGCAGTGCTGCTGATGGCTGGCTGGGTACTTCTTTTTCTCCTGATCATGCCGAGGCCCACTTAGACTATTTGCTCGCAGGCGCAGACAACTCTGACCGGCGCTTAAGTGATCTTGATCTATGCGTTTCAGTTCGTGTTGAACTAGGTGATGACATCGAGGCCATGATTGAACGCCGCAGGGCAGCAGTGGCCTTTAATATGGGCGGCATGGGTTCAGCGGAAACCAACTTTTACAACGATGCGTTTAAACGGGCTGGCTATGCTGAGGATGCTATCGCAATCCAAAAACTGTGGATTGATGGCAAACGCCAAGAAGCTGCCCAACGCGTGCCAGATGCGATGGTGACTCAATTTCAAGCTTTAGGTGACCGCGCTATGGTTACCGAGCGTTTGCGTAAGTACCGTGATGCCGGAGTCACAACCCTGAAACTGGGTTTGGATAGCGCAGGGCCAATTGGACCGGCGCGTTATGCATTGCTGGAAGAAATTGTCGATATCACAAGGAACCTATAATGAAACTTTACATGGTGCCCCTCGCCCCGAACCCGACCAAGGTCATGTTGTATATCGCCGAACGCGAACAGCTCGGTGTGCGTATGGACATTGAGCAAATTGTTGTAAATACCGTTAAAGGACGACACAAAGAACCGGAACACCTAGCCCGCAACCCTTTTGGAACAGTGCCAGCCCTTAAATTAGATGACGGCACTTTTCTTGTGGAGTCGCTGGCCATTGTTGAGTACCTGGAGGCTAAGTTTCCAAAAGCCACCCTGTATGTGGGTACACCAGAAAAAATAGGCAAAGCTAAAGATCTGGAACGAATTATCGACCTGCGCCTCGGCGGACCCATGGGCACCTATGGCCACGCCACTAATTCACCGCTGGGTCGCCCGCCAGAGCCAGAGAAAGCCGCGCAATGTCTTGCCGCTATGCAAGCGCCGTTAGATTATTTAGAACAACTTTTGAGTGACGGCCGCCCCTTGCTTGGGGGTGATCAGGTGAACGTCGCGGATTGCACAATGCAGTCTTCGTTGCAGTTTATGCGCTTTGTCGAAGTTGATGTGTTTGGTGACAGGCCATTGCTGCGCGCTTGGGACGAACGCTACCGCGCAAGGCCAGCTGCGCAAGCGGTACTCAAGTGGTGATGGCCAGCTGATACGTTTCGGCGCGATAGCCTAATCGATAGACGACTGCATTAAGATCGGAGGACAACTCATGTTACGCTCACTTTCAGTTTTTGTTCTGCTGACCCTTTCGTCTGCCGCCTTCGCACAACCGAACATCGTTTTTATCTTTGCCGACGATCTGGGCGTTGGCGATGTCGGCGCGTACGGCGGCAAGACGATTAACACGCCTAACATTGACGCTCTGGCTGCCAACGGCGTGTTGTTCGAACAAGCCTATGCAACGCATCCTGTATGCAGCCCCTCCAGAGCAGGTCTTATGACCGGTCGATATCAGCAACGCCACGGTTGGGAGTTTAATCCAGCGGCACGTATCGAAACCTCAGGCATGGACGCTGAGCAAATAACCCTGGCCGATGTACTTAAAGAATCGGGCTACGCCACCAGTATGGTAGGTAAATGGCATTTGGGTTATTTACCCCAGTTTCACCCGCTCAATCGCGGCTTCGACCACTATTTCGGAGTCTTAGCTGGCGGTAGCATTTTCATCGATCAGTCGCGGCCTGACGTTGAGTCCGTTGGTAACTGGCCGAGCAAACGCGATTCATCCAAAGGGGTATACGACGGCCACAAACTAATTGAAGTTGAAGACTACCTAACCGATGTTTTTACCGATCGCGCGGTGGATTTCATCAAGCAGAAACACCAAGCGCCATTCTTTCTTTACCTCAGTCACACAACCCCACATACGCCACTACAAGCAACAAAAAAGTACACCAGCCGCTACCAGCACATTACCAATCCCGCCGCGCGCATTTACGCCGGCATGGTGGCGTCCCTAGACGACAGCGTTGGTGCCGTGGTTACCGCATTGCGCGAGACCAACCAACTGGACAACACGTTGATCGTATTCTCCAGCGACAATGGTTGTGCGGGCTACATTCAAGTTTGCTCCAACGCACCCTTTAAAGGCTTCAAACGCCACCACAACGAAGGCGGCATCCGCGTACCACTCATTTTCAGCTGGCCAGGTCAACTGGCAGCGAGTACCTATCCCCATATGGTCAGTTTGTTAGACCTTATGGCGACGTTCGCCGGGCTCGCCAAAAGCACATACCAAACAGAGGACAGCGTTGATCTAATGCCCTACCTCAGCAGCAACACTGAACACCCTCACGAGTATCTTTATTGGCGCTCAAGCCCGACACGAGCCATCCGCGACCAGCGCTGGAAACTGCTGCAATATGCCAAAAGTCCCTACGCGGTGACCGAATTAGACTCAGCTCGACGGATCTCGCCACCTGAAGCGGGCTGGCCCCGTAATGCACCCAAGGGCTATCTAACCATGCTTTACGATTTACAGAATGATCCAGGAGAGCGCACTAACCTGGCAACCACCCATCCTGAGACCGTTCTTCGTTTGCAGTCAGCCTTTGATCAATGGAACCGCGAAGTGCCCCGGCAATCCATTCTTCCGGCCCAGCGCTCGACTGTGATTGAGATGCACGGCGAGACCGTGCAACTGATCTTTTAGACATCTGGCGATTCAGTCGACTACACCAAACGCAGTTGAGTTAAGGTAGGCAAAACTTTACGAGGGCGGCTATGTACTCACGCTTTCTTGCCATGTTGATCCTGTTGTTTAGCTTTTCAGGCCTCAATCCAAATTCGGCCAGGGCCGAGACCCAAGCGAACGCCACCAGCACAGCCAATATTGGCCCTGGTGGTCGCCCGGTGGGGCAGTCGTGGTCTCGCAGCCCGGTCTATGCGGCCAACGGCATGGCTGCAACAGCGCAACCTCTGGCCAGCCAAATCGCTATAGATATTCTCAAAGCTGGGGGCAGCGCCGTAGACGCAGCCATTGCCGCAAATGCCGCATTAGGACTCATGGAACCCACCGGCAACGGCATCGGCGGTGATTTGTTTGCCATCGTTTGGGATCCTAAAACTCAACAGCTGCATGGTTTGAACGCCTCGGGACGCAGCCCCAAATCCCGCTCCCTAGCAACACTCCGCCAACAACTTGGCGATGCGACCAGCATTCCACCCCTAGGCCACCTACCGGTTACCGTACCGGGCACCGTAGACGGTTGGTTTCAGCTGCATCAGCGCTTCGGCACCTTGCCCATGGCCTCGGTGCTGGCACCGGCCATTCGCTACGCGCGGGACGGTTTTCCTGTTTCTCCTGTGATCGCTTATTACTTCAAACGCGCCGAGGCTGCCTTCAATCGGCGACTGGATATGATTGATGAATTCGACAACGCCAACCGCACCTACTTCCAACCCCATGCACCAAAGGCTGGCGAAATTTTTCGTAATCCTGACCTGGCCAACACCTACGCCACAATTGCGCAACAAGGTAGGGACGCCTTCTATGAGGGAAGCATTGCCAAAACCATAGACGCGTACATGCAGCGCATAGGCGGCGATTTACGCCTGGCTGACTTAGTCGCGCATGAAAGTGAGTGGGTCACCCCCAGCTGTGCCGCCTATCGGGATGTTGAGCTGTGTGAACTACCCCCCAACGGCCAAGGTTTTGCCGCCCTACAAATGGTCAACATTCTAAAGCATGCGAATTTGGCCCAATGGCAAAGAGATGATCCGAGAGTCTGGCACTACCTTACCGAGGCCAAGCGTTTGGCCTTTGAGGACGTTGCCAAGTATTACGCCGACCCGGAGTTTGCCAATGTGCCGACAGAATGGTTGTTATCAGAAGCTTATGGCAAAGCGCGCTTTGACCTTATCGACCCTGAAAAGGCCATGCTGCAGCCTCAACCCGGCGACGCCAAACTGGAGGCTGCCGGAGACACTACCTATCTAACCGTCGCAGATCGCAACGGCATGATGGTGTCATTAATCCAGTCGAATTATCGCGGAATGGGTTCCGGCCTGGTGCCCGACGGACTCGGTTTCATGCTACAAGATCGTGGCGAATTGTTTTCTTTAGACCCCAATCACGCCAACGTTTATGCACCCGGCAAACGTCCCTTCCATAGCATTATCCCCGCCTTCGTTATGCGCGACACAATGCCGCTGATGAGTTTCGGGCTCATGGGCGGCTCAATGCAGCCCCAAGGTCACGTGCAAATTTTGATCAATATGATCGACTACGGCATGAACCCTCAAGAAGCGGGTGATGCCGCGCGTATGAACCATACCGGTGGCCGCCAACCAACCGGAGAGGGTCACGACGACCTGCTAGGCACTTTGCATCTGGAACCTGGGGTGAGTGCAACAACTATTGCTGAACTGAAAAAAATGGGTCATCGGGTAAAAGTTGTCCATAACGGTGTCATGTTTGGTGGCTATCAAGGGATCTACCGTGACCCAGAAACGGGGGTCTATGTTGGCGCCACAGAAATGCGCAAGGACGGGCTGGCCATCGGTTATTAAAGGCAGCGGCACTAATCAGCTCATCACTGCCCTGCAACCGCCAACAGGCTCAGCCCTGTCTCGCCAACCCGCGACGAATTGTTTTATCATGGCACCTTAACAACCACGCGACCTTTAGTAGGGGTCGCCACTGACGGAGCACCTTATATGCCACAGGTTACCCTTCCCGACGGTTCCGCGCGCCACTTTGATCATCCGGTTAGCGTACATGACGTAGCCGCTGATATCGGCCCAGGCCTTGCCAAGGCCGCTTTGGCTGGCAAGGTGGACGGCGAAATGGTCGATACCTCCTTTGTGATCGAACAAGACGCGGCACTAGACATCATTACGGTAAAGAGCGACGAGGCACTTGAACTCATTCGCCACGACGCTGCACATGTAATGGCTCAGGCCGTACAAGAACTCTTTCCCGGCACCCAAGTTACCATCGGCCCCGCCATAGAAGACGGCTTTTACTACGACTTCGCAAGAGAAGAACCGTTTACCCCAGAAGATCTCAGCAAAATAGAAGATCGCATGCGCGAGATCGTTGGCCGCGATTTACCCATAGAACGAGAAGTATGGAGTCGCGCCCAAGCAAAGGAAGTCTTCGGAGAAATTGGCGAGGACTACAAGGTACAAATCATCGACAACTTGATCTCAGAGGCTGAAGAGATCTCGATCTATCGCCAAGGCGAATGGTTCGACGTATGCCGTGGGCCACACCTTCCCAGCACCGGCAAGCTGCCCAAGGCCTTTAAACTAATGAGTCTCGCTGGGGCCTATTGGCGCGGTGATTCAAATAACGAGATGCTGCAGCGAATTTATGGCACCGCGTGGCGCGACAAAAAAGAATTGAAGGCTTATCTCTATCGTCTTGAGGAAGCTGAAAAAAGAGATCACCGCAAACTCGGTCGTAAACTGGATCTTTTTCACTTCAGCGATGCGGCACCCGGCTCTGTGTTCTGGCATCCCAAGGGCTGGACATTATTTCTGCAACTGCTGGAGTACATGCGCAAGCGGCAAGAGGCGGCTGGCTATGTCGAGGTCAATACGCCAGACGTGATGGACCGCAGTTTGTGGGAAACATCAGGGCACTGGCATAACTACCGCGAAAACATGTTCTCCACGCAAACAGAGGATGAGCGCGTATTTGCTTTGAAGCCTATGAACTGCCCGGGATCTGTATCCATGTTTGCCCAGGGCCTAAAGAGCTATCGTGACCTACCCCTGCGCATGGCTGAGTTTGGTAAGGTGCACCGCTACGAACCTTCGGGTGCCCTGCACGGTTTAATGCGAGTGCGTCATTTCACACAAGACGATGCGCACATCTACTGTACTGAAGAACAAATGGAGCAAGAGTGCATAGACGTCGTCGCGCTGGTGCTCGACATCTATAAGGACTTTGGTTTTGAAGACGTGGTCATTAAATTGTCGACTCGTCCTGAAAAGCGTATCGGCAGCGATGTAATATGGGACAAGTTGGAAGGGGCACTGAGTAATGCCTTAGAACGCATGGATTTGGATTACGTTTTATATCCGGGCGAAGGTGCATTTTACGGCCCCAAACTAGAATTTGTACTGCGCGATGCAATCGGTAGGGATTGGCAGTGCGGCACCTTACAGGTCGACATGAATCTGCCAGAGCGATTCGACATTTCCTACGTTGATGAAAGCGGCGGCCGGGACAAGCGTCCGGTGATGTTGCATCGAGCGCTGTTCGGCTCACTGGAGCGTTTTACCGGCATTCTAATTGAGCACTACGAGGGTAAGTTTCCGTTCTGGCTTGCCCCCGTCCAGGCTGTTGTATTGAACATTACTGACAAGCAAGCAGATTACGCGAAAGACTTAGAGCAGCGTCTGAAAAGCCGCGGTATCCGAGTGGTAACAGACTTACGCAACGAAAAGGTTGGTTTCAAGATCCGGGAACATACTCTGCAAGCTGTGCCCTATTTGCTGGTGATTGGTGATCGAGAGATGGCGAACGATGAAATCGCGGTACGAACACAAAGCGGTGAAGACCTCGGCACAATGTCTGTGGACGACTTTGTCGCCCACACGCAAAGCCAAAGCATTGATACCGCCCAAGGCCGAGCTGCAGCTGGATAGCTAGGGCTACTCGGCAGCGCCTACCGACTGTGCGCAACGAACACGCTTAATTTCGTGGCGCTATGAACGCTTATGCTTAGCGCTCTTGGATGTCGCACGTGCATGAGCAAACGCTGCATTGCCGGCGCGACACAATGCTTTAGGATCTTCCAGCAGCTCCTCAGGCACCGTGTAGTAGCGATGTATGGCCCTCGGTCCATGTTTCGTGTCATAGCTAAAGGGTTGACTCCCCAAGGCTTGAAATTGTTCTCGAAGCGCGTCACTGACAACAAAGTACAGCGTACCCTGCATGATCATCGCGAACTGCACGCCAGCTAATCTGATCGCGTTGCCGCCGAAAAACCGGGCCGTTTCAACTTCGCCAATGCTGCCCAACATATCGAGCACGTGGTTAATAAATTCATCTGCTGCCATACACCGCCCTTAGGCTGACCCCTTGCCCTACGTCAGATTGACAGCATGCTCACCTGTGTTGTGTCACTGTGCGATGTATCGGCTTTGCTTTGCTATGGAGAACGGAACGGTTTATGACACCAGACTCTACTGAACTTTGGTTTTTGCCTCTGGGCGGCTGCGGCGAGATCGGCATGAATCTTAATCTGTTCGGTCATGATGCCCGCTGGCTAATGGTGGATTGTGGCGTAACTTTTGAGCAAGGCGTTGGCGGTAATCGCGTGCAAATGCCGAACCCGGAATTTATTGCCGACCAAAAAGATACCTTAGTCGGACTCATTGCAACTCACGCGCACCAAGATCACATCGGAGCCATTCATTTGCTCTGGCAACAGTTTCGGTGCCCGATCTACGCCACTCGCTTTACCGCTCATGTGGTCGCGGCAAAGCTCCGCCGCGCAGGCTACCATGCACCCATTACCGTCGTAGAGCAAGACGCACAAATTCAACTGGGGCCTTTCTCTGTTCGCTGGCTGCCTATTACTCACTCCACCCCAGAGACCAGCGCCCTGCTCATCGAAACGGCAGCCGGCACCATCTTCCATACAGCAGACTGGAAAGTCGACCACCAGCCAGTAGTCGGGCGCGCCTTCGACGATCAGAGTTGGCAAAACCTCGGCAGCTGTCCCATCGATGCCATCGTTTGTGACTCAACCAATGCAACGGAAACCGGGCATTCGTTGTCAGAGACTGATTTGTTACCTGGGCTTCACCAGGCCATAGCGGAAGCGCCAAAACGAGTCGTCGTGGCCTGCTTTGCTTCCAACGTCGCGCGCTTACAAACCATCGGCAACATCGCGGCAGCGTCTGGTCGCTATCTTGCAACACTTGGGCGCTCGCTGAACGATATGGTGGCCAGCGCCAAGGCCAGCGGCTATCTGTTGGACAACTTTGACGTTATCCCGCCCCATGATCTCGGTTACTTGCCACCTGAGGAGGTACTGATTCTAGCCACAGGCAGCCAAGGCGAGGCCAATGCAGCCTTAAATCGCCTTGCTCATGGCACCCATCCCGAACTTGAACTGGAACCTTTGGACCGAGTGATCTTCAGCTCAAAAACCATTCCCGGCAACGAATCAGCAATCCGCCAGCTCACCGACGCGCTACGCGACTTAGACGTTGAGGTGATCGAGGGCGCAAACAGCCAACTGCCCATTCATGCTTCTGGCCACCCCTGCGTCGCGGAGCTACAACATATGTATCAATGGATTGGCAGTCCGCTGGCCATTCCAGTGCACGGCGAGGCGCACCATATGGCGGCCAACGCCGACATCGCAAAGCGCTGCGGCGTTGCACAACAGTTGGTAGGTCGCAACGGAGATTTATTTAGAATTCGGCCAACGCCAGGGATCTATCGCCAAGCTGTAGCTGCAGGTCGCTTAGAATTGCGGCCCAACGGCGCGTTAGTCGAAGTCTAACCTTCAGTCTTGATCTTCTCGGGGACCCCAAAGATTGATTGGTCGCCAGAATCGGTTTCTGGGTCATCGCCTTTGAGTCGACAGCTGTAAACCGACAAAACCGCAATCATCGCAAAAGCCGAGGTCAGCAAACCGATCGCCTCAAGCGCCATACCGCTTTGATACCAATTGTCGTGAAACCGGTGAACAAGACGGAAGAACCCGAAGAAATACAAAAACATTGCCGCGGTTGAAGCGACAGCGAGCAACCGCACGACCCAGGGCTTGTTCACGTCAAGGAGACTTAATAGTGCGAGCGCAGCGCCTATGCCATACAACACCGAAAACACCGGCAGCATGGGAATGAACGCGTGAACGATTGACAATAACGAAAGCGTAATGCCAATTACCAGCATCCCGCTTCTCATTTACGATGATTCCAGTTGCTGCCTTCCAATCTTCTTCCCCGAATAAGTCGATCATTCTTGCCGTGGCGTGCCGCGCGGCTCCGAATGGGTAATTTTTTACATCGCTAACTTTCGTTATTCTTTTTGTTTTTCGATGCGACTGAAGCTTTGCACCACAGTCCTTATTTGCGACTGCCTCACCCTATTGGAGAGGCCCCGTTGGAGTCAACAACTTTGTTACAAAAAGTGACAAACATTTATATTCGCATTGTTCGTTACAAGATCTGGGTAAATTGGTGACCTTGTCAGCCTTATTTGGGCGCGTATCCGCCTATCCAAATTGGACTGGACCATGCCATGGCGCCATCTAGCTGGGTGACCCGTACATAGTAGTTGTCGCCTCGCAGGCCGCTTTTATCTTCCCACTCAAAGTCCATTTCCATAGGTCCGCCCGCCCCCACCCGACGCAAGCTGATGCGGTCTTCGTAGGATCCAAAAGGCAAAATTACTTCGACATTACCTCGTCTAACGTCAGCAACCAATAGCTCTACCTTTGACCTAGGGAGTTGTTGGTGTGGGCGATAAATCGGCGGGCCGCCACCAAATTCTCTCCCTTCTTTTAGCTGTAATTCAATACGCGCGCCTCGTCGGATGTTGGTCAAAGTCAGTGCGATCGCGCTGCTGTCGCCACGGGTGGCGGTAGAAAAATGCAGCATATTTGGGTCGTCATCGACGCGCCGGAGTTGCTGAACATCCGCGTTGAAAAAGTCCGTTGCTTGCGCATCCTCTAGTGTGGCGCCGTGTACTTTGAGTGAACCCTGCCAAGGTCGCCAACCACGGGGGTTATCACCGGGCTGTTCCGGGAAAGATGCGCTGGCGAAGTTCAAATACAGGGTTTCTGTGGTACCGAGTCGCTGAACCTGCGGAGCAGTGACATAGTCCTTGCGCCATACTTCTTCACCGTTTTTGACAATGGCGATTTCAGCAATAGGCGCTGTTGCAATAACCTTTCCTACCACACTGCGGTTGGCTGAGTACCTACCGCGGCTGCCCATGTCCGTGCCGTTTACACTGGTTTGCAAAATGATTCGCTCGCCTGTTGTCGCGTAAGTTCGCCGCGCCCGCATGGCGTCAAACAGCGCATCACGAGTAAGTTCCGCAGCCATTACCGCGCCCAAACCACCACGTTGGGACAAGCCTCGACCTTTTGGTGCTGTATAACCCGGTTGACTCAGGTGGTTGTCGCTGGCGGCAGTAAAACCAACCTGATGACCGTGCTCCAAATACTTCCTGCCGAACCATTCAAAGCTGCCGTGTTGCGACATGACCTCAACCAGGGGTTGCAGTTGTGGATCGCTCATACGGTAGTTACCAGTTTGGTGCGCATGGGGAATTACAACCACATCTTCGCTGGCATACCGTTCACGCAATCCCTGATACAGCTGTGACAGAGTCGGGTAAAACTGGGTAGCGATGCGATCACGCCCTTGCGCGGTACGAAACAGCACATTGTGGTGTCCGCCAAATAAGTTGCGAGTAGTCCACTCGTAGCCCAAAAAAGCTATGAACTGTCCACTTTCAGAGTAAGAGCGCACATTTTCTTGCAACTGCTGCCACTCGAAATCATCCAGCCATATGTCATGTTCGGAGTGAGTAACAAAATCTAGGCGTGCATCCTCCTTCGCCCAGGTCATTAAGCGGTCTGGGGTGCCGATACCCTCAGCAAAACCGGAATGGCCGTGGGTATCGCCCCAGTACACGCGGGGCGCTTCAGCAGAGACCAAAATGGGGTTTACCGAACCTACGATGTCGCCGGATTCTGATTCGACAGACAGTCGCACCACGCCCTGGTCTTGGAAAGTTAGATCCGCGACGGTTTGCAGGGCTAGGTCACCAGCCGGTAGGGTCGCAATCACCTGGTTGCCCAACAGTACTTTCCACCCGGGGATGGGACCAGTGGCGCGATTGTAGTACTGATCTTGAGCGCGCACGGATAGCGTGAACTTCTCGCCGGGACGCACCACCGAGGGCGCAAAACCATGCACTCCGGCAACCCGGGCACCGACGACTCGAACCGGTTGTATCGGCAAAGAATAGAGTGGTCCGTTGCCATCAAAATCTACATACAAAGGAAACGGCATGCGGTCACTCGAAAACGTTGACATCAGTAAACCCGAACCACCGTCAGCACGCCCACCGTAGGTTATCGTAACTTCATCTCCTGGGTTCAGCCGACCTGCCGACAAACGAAAAAACAAAACTTGCGCGGCACCGCGAAAACCGCCGTGCATACCCGCAACCGGCACTTGATCAACAACAAAATGCACATTTGCATTTGAACTGCTGATGCCAACGAAATTCGCACCACCGGGCTCGCTGGTCTGAAACGCACCGTAATCTGCTAAAAAATGCCGAGCCACTGCAAAACCACCCCCCACATCTATGGCTTTACTGCCCACCTTGTGGGTTTGCTGAAGGGTCGCTCGACTGCGCGCTTCAAAGGGACCCAAGGTCGCAGTCAATGAGCCCAGGGCATCGGGTTGTTCGTCAACCAGGGTCATTTCTGCTATGTAATCGTCGAGGGCGAGTAGTACAGCTGGAGTGGGTTTGTTGGGGGGTTTTATGCGCGTAACCGTCGTCAAATTGACTGGCACATAACCGCCATTTAGTGCAAAGGCGTTCGCCCAACGCCACAGTACTGCACTGCGTTGTGGGTAATTTTCCGGCGTCGTGGGTGTTGCGGCAGCTTGCTTTAACGCCTCTACCTCGGAGCGAAGTTGCGCATCTAAAACATCTTGCGCGTGCGCCGAAACCCCCACGAGCATGCCCGGAAAGGCACAGGCTAGAACTACTAATGCACGCTGAATCAACTGTCCATTGGTCATTCTTTTAAGCCCATATCCCAGCCGCTTATACCTTCGTCCAGTTGCACACCAAAGCTGTTGAGCGCCATCGACACTAAGTTGTACTGCCCAACGGTGAAGACCAAGTCCATCAATTGCTGGGTCGAATAGTGCTTACTTAGGCCTGCCCAGGTCGCATCACTCACGTGGGCATCGGCATGCAGCTCGTCGGTGGCTTGCAACAGCAATTGATCGATTTCGCTAATACCGGCAGTTGCCGGGCCGCTTTTAGCTAAAAGAATTTCTTCATCACTCATACCTATGCGCCTAGCAATGGCGACATGCTGACCCCATTCGTATTCCGCTTGACACAAAAAACCTATGCGCAAGATCAACAGTTCCCGATCCCGCGCAGACAACGTCGACTTGCCCAAAATGTGGTTCGCAAACACCATCCACCGGCGCGCCAAATCTGTGTGCTGAGCCATGGTACGGAAAATGTTCAACACCCTTCCACTCTTTGCCATCGGCGCCAACAACGCAGTCGCCGCCTCGTCTAATCCACCATCCTGCAGCGGTGCAATCCGTGGCATTTTCGTTCGCATATCTTATCCCCTCGTGTCAGTTGGTGTTGTTTCCAGCACGGCCTCTCCACCACGTATACTGCCTTCGTCGATTAACTCTACGACAGAGCCTTTTGAAAAAACTAGTCATCATTTACCACAGCAAGACAGGCAATACGAAAGCCATGGTCGAGGCCGTACTAAACGGTGCGCGCAGCCCTGAGATTACCGGGGTTGAGAGCCGCTTGCTGACGGCCGCTACCGCACAGCCAGAGGATCTATTGCAGGCGGATGGCTTGATCGTTGCGACACCAGAGAACTTTGGCTATATGTCTGGCGCTTTAAAGGACTTTTTCGATCGCAGCTTCTATGAGGTCGAGGGTAAATTACTGCCCTTGCCTTACGCCATAGTGATCAATGCAGGCAACGATGGCAGCGGCGCGCAACGCTCAATCGAGCGCATCGCCAATGGGTATCCTTTGATTCAAGTGCAACCCACGCTGATCGCCCACGGTTTTCCCGATCAGCCCACACTTGATCGCTGTGCGGAGCTTGGTGCAACCTTAGCGGCGGGCTTGGAACTAAACATGTATTAACTGCGCCTGGCGCCTGAGCCGA
>CACFGV010000029.1 GCA_902565895.1 K189A clade bacterium | reverse complement strand
ACAGGTGGCCAGTCTCATTTTGCCAGCGGATACAGCTTGGAATAGGACTGAAGCGTCGGCCCCGCCCTTGCCTAAAGTTGAGGTGGCGGCGGTTGATGCGGCGGGGGTCGAGGCGGCAGCGCAGGCGCTTCATTCTGGCAAGTCAACAGTGCTGCTGATGAATGGCATATTGACGGAATCGCGTCTGGCATTGGCGAATCGTATTGCGCAAAAAACCGGTGCGCGCATCATCAGTGATACTTTCATATCGCGGATGCGGCGCGGAGCCGGCGTCGCTGAAATCCAGCGGCTACCGTATTTTGGCGAGCAAGCGGCAGAGGTGTTGCAGGGCGTTGAACATTTAATCCTGATCAGCAGTCAGCCGCCGATCACTTTTTTTGCATACCCCGATAAACCAAATTGGTTAACCCCGGACGGGTGCGAAATTCACACGTTGGTCGAACGCGATGGCGACGTGGATGGCGCTTTGGATGCTCTATGTCAAGCCGTGGGCGCCTCTGCACTGCAACCTATTCTCATGGAGCCGATGCGACCAGATGCGCCGAAAGGGGAACTTAACCCGTCAACGGTAGGGCAATCATTAGCCCATTACTTTCCGGAAAACGCCATAGTAGTTGACGAAGGCGGCACTTGCGGAGGTGGCTCTGCTATGGCGACAGCCGCAGCACCTGCCCACGACTGGTTAATGCTTACTGGTGGTTCGATTGGCTACGGGTTGCCCACAGCCACGGGTGCTGCTGTGGCTTGTCCCGATCGGCGTGTCATTAATCTCCAGGCAGATGGCAGTGCCATGTACACGGTACAGGCGCTGTGGACTCAGGTGAGGGAAAGTTTAGACATAACGACCATTATTCTTGCCAATCGCAAGTACGCTATTCTACAGATTGAGTTCGCCCGGGTTGGGGCACACAACCCTGGACCTAAGGCGATGAGCATGTTGGATTTGACTCGCCCAGACCTTGATTGGGTGTCTTTGGCCAAAGGTATGGGTATGAATGCTTGGCAAGCCAATTCCGCCGAAGAGTTCAATGCGGCACTGGAGGCGTCACTGAATACGCCTGGGCCGTCACTCATTGAGGCCCTTGTATAGCATGGATGTCGGCCTGAAGAGATCAAGGTTACCTTGGTTAAAAGGGCTTGGATTGGTGATGCTGGCGATGGTTGCGAGCGTCGCATCGGCATTGGAAACCGTGGAGATGACCCTGCGCTGGAACTTTCTGAAGCTCGGTACCGTAACTTTTGAGCAGGAATTTAAGGACAACCAGCAGCGATTCGAAATCATCGGTAGAACAGCAGGGCCGTTGCGACTGGTTAAGAACTACGACGGCAGAGGACTGTTGTTGCGTAAGGGAGAAGTTGATGACTACACGTTGGAAGGAACCGATGGTGGCGTCGATGAAATACGCCGTATTGTGTTTGAACCGGGCAATTTGCCGAAAGTTTTGTCTTTTATGGATAGAACGGCGACGACACACATGGAGCCGAGAGAGCCTTGGGGGCTGAGTGCCGTCTCGCCGATGGCATTGATGTATCGGGTTATCCGCAGCGCCAATCAGCGTAAGCTGTGTGAGGGTCACCACACTGTCTACGACGGTAAGAGGCACTATAAAGTGGTGTTGTCGATAACCAATGCGCTCTCGAATATGCCTTCACTGTCGTCCACTAAAAGTTGGTTCGTTTGCACTGCAGTTTTAGAGGGAGAAACGATTAAAAGTGTGGAGACGGTACTAGCCGAGGCCGATTCAGCAGTCGAGAGTGATGATGTTCAAGCCAACATGCGTCAGGTTTGGTTGTTTGGCCGTTCTGATCGACGCATGGACTTTACTTTAAAACCTGATTGTGGGGCCGGCGTGCTTCGAGAAGTGGCCATTTACGCACCATTAGGGAAGATCGTTGGAAAAGCTGCCGAAGAATGTGGTGAACCCATCATGCTGAAATAAAACGATTACAAATAAGATATGGACATCGTCGATGAAAACGCTACACTCGATATGTCAACTAAAAATTGACTTAACCTTGACGTTCTTTGGTAAAAATGGTCGCGGAAGCGTCATATACACATTGAACACTTGCAGCGTAGGGCGTCATGATTTTCACGAAGCACGGCTGCAGGCTCAAAAGACAGTAAGCAAACTGCGGTGGCACTCGCATACACGGCATTGGTGCAACCGTTAGCAGCCTCAATAGGAGATTTTTGATGGCCGTTGTAAAATTCGGTTGGGTTAAGAAGGCAGTGGCAACAGTTGCAACTGTTGCATTAGTGCTAGGGCTTTCGTTTAAGCCCGTCATTGCCGCGGAAGCCACCGGGGGCGGAAGCGCTGGAGCAGGAACGGGCTCGACATCAGGAGCCGGAGCAGGAGCCGGTACAGGGGCAGGTGCAGGAGCAGGTGCAGGGGCTGCGGCAGGTGCTGCAGGTGCAGGCGCTGCTGCAACAGGCATCGCGGGCGCCATTGCAGGTATCGGTATAGGAACAGCTGTCGCCATCGGTGTAGTTGGTGTCGCACTTGTTGCGAGCGTCGTCGAAGACGACGACGATGATGAAACTGATAGTGACGGCGGTACAGGCGACGGCGGTACAGGCGACGGCGGTACAGGCGACGGCGGTACAGGTGACGGCGGTACAGACGACGGCGGTACAGACGACGGCGGTACAGGCGACGGCGGTACAGACGATGACGGTGGAGATGACTCCGGAACATCAGGGACTACAGCTACCACGGCCACTACAGCGACCACAGCGACCACAGCGACCACTGCTACCACAGCGACCACAGCGACCACAGCGACCACAGCGACCACTGCTACCACGGCAACAACCGCCACCAGCGGCACGTAGAGCATAGGTACAGACTGGAAAAGGCAACCCAAGGGTTGCCTTTTTTTTGGCTCATAAGAAGACCAAACACTCACGTTGTTGTAGGCTTGGTGTTCACTCCATGCATGGAACCGAAAATGAAACTTGGCCGTGGGACATCTGAATGTGGTGTCCGTGCAATAAGGGTCGGTGTCTTGTATCTGGTCATTGGCTTGACTGGCTGTAGTTTTCAGTCCAACCAATGGAATGCTCTCAGCAGTCTGTGGCGCCAGGACCAAGGCCCAGAAAAAAATTGGCAAGTCAGCTGGATGAACCGAACGTTTGATGTGTATGCCATTAATACAGATCAGGAAGTCATATTCGCTGATGGTGAGGGTTTTATTTTGCGCTTCGACGGTTGGCAGGTGACTCAAGTGCAGGGACTTCTCCCTAGCCAGGATACGCTCAACATATCAATAGAAACATTAAGCGACGGAACTGGGATGTCGCTAGAATACCAGGGCAACGGCAGTCGGTTTGGGGAACAGCAATGCACAAATTGGGCACCTAATAATCTTGATAGCAATAATCTCGAACAGTATGTTGTCTATGAGCAAGATTGTACGACAGCGACAGGCCCAGTGACCCACTCGATAGCATTGAATGGAGAAAGGCAACTTATGGCATTGTCGTTCACGCTTCATCCGACGCGTGGTCCAGCGTCCGTTCGTTTTATCGGGTATTGATCGACCGCGTTGACTTTTGTCACTACAATCTGAGGCCCAAGCGATGAAAGACCTGGCTGCTGAAACGCATGCAACTGCCGT
Source organism: K189A clade bacterium (assembly GCA_902565895.1). Classification (GTDB taxonomy): domain Bacteria; phylum Pseudomonadota; class Gammaproteobacteria; order Pseudomonadales; family Azotimanducaceae; genus UBA4421. The sequence goes on along the minus strand of CACFGV010000029.1, from coordinate 17,225 downwards.
TTAAACCAATCCCAATGATCGCCATTGCCGGGCTATCTAGTCTTATAGGCGGGGCGCTGGGAGTACTTTTGTTGGTATTGATGCTGCTTCTTACCCAAGCGAGTCTGGGAAGAGAGGAGGCTGATAAGCATGGAATCTCCGAGAACAACGCATCGCGAATGGGTGGAGTGGCAATAGCAATCGGCGCCCTAATGTTCTGTATCCCAGCAGTTCTCACCCACAGTTTCGTGGATCTATCTAAGGCGCCTGCTAACCTATTCCGCGGCTACGAATGGGCTCCCTTGCTGATAGGCATGATTGGGCTGGCGGATGACATTACCCAACGGATAAGCCCAATAAACCGGTTGTTGACTATGCTTCTGGTGGTCGTTATCGCGTTCTTGATGGTTCCGGAAATATTGCCCAAGCAAATCGACTTTCTACTCTTAAGCAAATTGTTGAATGAACCATTGCTCATGACCGTTGCAGTAACGATTGTGGTTGTAGGGTTTGTGAATGCTGGCAACATAGCTGACGGCGCTAACGGTCTGTTGGCCATCATCGCCTTGTGTGTTTTTTATCTTGCCCATCAGCACACCCAATCGGCGTTATTTTTCGGTTTGTTTGTAAGTGTTGCGGTGTTTACCCTTTACAACCTGGCATCGGGGCGGATATTTCTCGGCGACTTCGGTTCGTATGGTTTGTCGGCCATGATGGCTTTCGCTTGTTTAGATTTATTGACCATTAGCGATGCATCGATATGGTTTTTTGCCGCGATTCTGAGTTACCCCTGCACAGAACTCGTGAGGGTCATCACCAACAGATTGTTACGCAACCGGTCGCCGCTTGCTGCAGATAACAGTCATGTACACAACAAATTGTTTACTTTGCTAAAAAGAACAGGGCTCTCAAGTTTGGTGGCTAATTCGGCAACCGGGTTGGTTATCAGTGGTCTTTTTTCTGTGTTGCCGACTTACCTAGCTGTATCTGGGGTCTTGCCTTGGAACTCATCGCTTTGGTTCCTCTATTTTAGTGCAGGAGTTATCGTTCACCTCGGGTTAAGCATGCTCAGTCGTCAAGAGAAGGTAGAACAACGCTATGCCGATGGGGTCTGAATGCTCGAATAGCTGGGTGTGACTCGACATAAGATCGATACTTTGTTTTTATAACCGGGTATTTGGTTAGGTTTAAATTTAGTGGGTAGGGAACTTTGATGGCCATGATTCTCAACGAAGAGCAGACAATGCTCAAAGACAGCGCCAAAGATTTTTGCGCGACCAATGCGCCTATCGCGCAACTGCGAAAATTACGCGATGAAGAAAATCCGGACGGCTTTGACCGGGGTACTTGGGGTTCTATGGTTGAGTTGGGCTGGGCCGCAATTCCCTGGAGTGAAGATCACGGTGGCCTAGCGTTTGGCTACAAAGGTTTGGGCGTCGTCACTGAAGAATCAGGCCGTACGCTTACGGCAAGTCCTCTTTATGCTTCCGTTTGGGTTGGCGGGACCTTGATCAACTTGGGCGGTTCAGATGAGCAAAAAGCTGAATTGCTGCCGCAATTGGCGGCGGGTGAGCTTCTGTTGGCGTTAGCCTTGGAAGAATCACATAAGCATGATCCTTACGGCATTCAGACAACGGCCTCTGCTAAGGAGGACGGGTACGTGTTGGATGGCAACAAAACCTTTGTCTTAGATGGTCACGTAGCTGACAAACTGATTGTCGCAGCCCGTACCTCGGGGGAGGTTGGCTCTAGAGTAGGCATCAGCCTCTTCTTGGTAGATCGCGAAGCTAATGGCGTCAGTGTGACCCGTACCATCATGGCCGACTCGCGTAATGCAGCGAACGTGAAGTTGGACGCAGTTAAAGTGGGAAATGATGCGCTGTTGGGCACTGCCGATACAGCAGCCGATACGCTGGATCAGGCGTTAGATATCGCTCGAATAGGCCTAAGTGCCGAGATGCTTGGAGGCATTCAAGAGTGCTTCGAACGCACTGTTGAGTACCTTAAAGAGCGTAAGCAGTTCGGTGTCGCTATAGGGTCTTTTCAAGCCCTCAAGCACCGGGCAGCAGATATGTTCTGCGAGATTGAGCTTTCTAAGTCCTGTGTGCTCGAAGCGTTGACGGCTCTGGACGAGCAGCGTGACCGGGACGAAGTAGCTAAGCTTGCTAGCCTAGCGAAAGCAAAAGTAGGGGAAACCTACAATTTGGTGTCGCGAGAAGGCATACAAATGCACGGTGGTATTGGCATGACGGACGAATTCGATATTGGATTCTTCATAAAGCGTGCTGCGGTTGCAGAGCAGACCTTTGGCGATGTGAACTTCCACCGTAATCGTTATGGTGAATTGGAAGGCTATTGAGCAAGGCGTTCAATGGGAACAAAAGGGTGCCTGGGCACCCTTTTTTTGTGTCTGATGGATTAATTGCGTCTTGGTATACCCATGACGTGTCCAACCCGTTCGCTTGTAGATAAGTCCCTGTGAGCGGTGAATACTTCTTCTACTCGGCAAAGCACGCCATCTGGGAAGGGTGCAGAGCGGCGACTGACCATATCTACGTGCATTGACAGCTGTTCTGACGTCGCCGCCAGATAGCCTTTTTCGCAGTGATACATTTCTTGAAAAAAGTGCAGGCGCTTTTGATCGTAGTCTAATAACTGCAATCTGACCTCAACCTGATCACCCAGCTTAAGCTCCTGTATGTAGTGCAAGTGCACCTCAAGACTAAAGCATGAACCTACACCGCTGGCGGCATAGGCCGCACCGACGTTTAAAAGATCAAAAAAGTGATCTACGCCGTGATCAAATATCACGTTGTAGTACGCCATATTGAGATGGCCGTTGTAGTCAATCCAGTCCTCGCGCACGATTTCCCGCGGGCATACAAGAGGTGCCTGTAAGTCGCTAACCATTACAGACACTCCCCCGATAAACTGTTGATCCATTCATTTATAAGATCTACGCCCTCTTGGTGCACTAGGGTTCGACCGAGCTCGGGCATCATGGCCGCGGCCTTAGTGCTGGCAATTCGATACGACAAAATTGATTCATTCGCATGCCCTGGCACAATCGAATACAGCCGACCGCCAGATCCCCCGCCAGTAGCTATTGGCGGTTTACAAATACCCATACTGTCCGGCTCATGATCCGCGTAATTAAGAAGTAAGCCAGAGGTGTCGGCTGCACCTTGAGGGTTATGGCAGTGGCCGCAATTAATGTCGAGATACGACCGCGCTCGATGCTCCAAATCAGCTGAGGTGTCGAGCAATGCGGCGTTCGCCGGAACAGCTTGAGTAACGCCAGTTAGTTTGCCTGACTTTTCCCAGCGATGAATTTGATTGTCGCCGTACACTGGATCCGGTCGGTTCAGATGTCGCGCTTTTGGGCCGATGGGCAGTATCAGGCCGCTAGTATGATTGGTGGCATGACAAGAGGCACACTGGTTTTTGCTCGGCACCAGATAGTTCATGGATTCGCCATTGGCCGCCTTCAGCTCTTTTAATGCGCCAGTGATCGCAAGGTAGGCATCATCGCCGGACCACACATAGGGCAGGGCATCCCAGCCTTGTGCTTGTTTTACGAGCAGTCGAGTCTCGATCAAGCGATGGCCACTCAGATCAATGTCCTTAGGGTCACCAGGCCATGAAGCGTCGGTGAGCACAGCACCGCTGCCATTTATGGGATAGAAAAATGTTTTACTGATGATACTGCCGACTGGGAATTGAAAGGTCTCTTCGGCATGGTAGGTGGCAGCGTATCCGTCAGGAATGTAGACGGTGCGAAGTTTCTGTGCATAGTCGGAAAACAGCTCGGTATTCAGTGCATACACTTCGGTGTCCTGGTGAATAGTTAGCGTACCGTCTTGGTGAATCACCAGCCCCCAATCGGACAGCTTGTCCGGATAGCTGTTGGCATCGAAGTGTTTAACCTGAGGCTCGCCGCAACCACTTGCGAGCGTCACGGCCAACAGCGCCGATAACGCAGTGGAGATCGTCCGCCAGGTAATCACTCGTTAATAGCTCGCCAGTACAATAGGATGTAGTTTCGTGATCGAGCAATCATGCTTTTGCATATCGACACCTGGGTTGGCGAATTGATTGCCCGCATCAATGCTGAGTAACTGTGCCTCGCCATTGTCTACACAGATAATGGCGCGTTGATCCTTATTTTCTGGGTTTACGATCCCGTCCCAAATAATGTCGGGAAAGGCACCTTGCTCACCGTACAGGGCATTTTTGAGCTCGGTTAAGTAGTCCAAACCAGGTTGGGTGCCACCACCTTCAAAGGTGTTGTCGTAGATCAGTATCTCTTCTGGATAAGGGTCGAACTCCGCCGCCAGTTCTCTCTGGCCTGCGAAGTTGGCGCTGAAGTAGCTGGAAATCACAATGTTGGCGGTATTGTTGTTGCTGAAACGATTATTAAAAACCTCAACCTGGTCGTTAGAATTGATGACGACACCTGAGCCGGCAGGCACACCAGATACCGCTGTGCCCGGGATCGCAAAGTTTTCAGTGTTGTTGCTGTGAATTTCGTTGTCGAAAACGCGGGTTGCATAGCCTCGCTGAGGAATGCTTGGCATGTTGAAGACCAAGATACCGCCCGTATTGTTGTTGGCGATATTGTTGTACACGTCAGCGCCGATGGTGTTCTCAACCTCTATGCCGGCAACGTTGTATTCAGCGCGGTTGTCGCGAACAACCACTTGTTTGGATTGGCCCACGTAAATGCCAGCATCGGAAGCGGCAATAGCTACATTACCTTCCAATAAAACATTCGTGGTCTGTACAGGATAGATCCCATAGGCGCCGTTTTCATTATCGGGCCCATTGGTCCACTCGGTTCTAATTCGGCGGATGGTTATGTTGTCGCCCTCGTTCACTTTCAAGGCGTCGCCCACGGTGTCCTCAATCGCAAGATCTTCGATTACGAAGTCGCTGGCATTCACAGACAGGCCCTCCGCCCCAGCAATTTGGCCTTTGAAGCTGAGGATTGATTGATCCATACCAGCACCGCGAATGGTGACGTTGTCGGTGTTTAGAATCAGCGAGCGTTTGAAGGTAAAAGTTCCTGCTGGAATCTCGATGATGTCGCCAGGAACTGCAGTTTCTAAGGCCTCTCGCAATTGTTCCGTGAACGGCTTCTCTGGTTGCGGCGCACAACCAATGAGTATTGCGGTGACCATGGTGCAAACCAGTAATCTTCGTGCGACTAACTTCTCTATGCTGGTCATAATTTCCCCCCAAACGTTACGCTGCGATTGACCTACAGCAGAATCAGTGTCCGATCTATGGTCCAGTAGCTGGCTAAAACCCCCATAGCAAATGCGACGCCGGTATATAAGTGCGCCTCAGTATAGTGGAACCTTTGGGTCATCACATGCCACACCCGAGCGATCAGTAAGAACATTATAATGATGATTATCTGTCCAAGTTCGATGCCGACATTGAACAACAGTAGGCTCAATGCGACGGCATCCTCAGGCAGACCGATATCATTCAAAGCGCCGGCAAAACCAAGGCCATGCAATAACCCAAATGCAAAGGCCATAACCCAAGGTTGGCTGCGAGTCAGAGCTGAACGTTGTTGCTCTTCCTGGGCCAACTCTCGAGCAAGAAACACTATGGAAAGCGCAATAACGGCTTCTACTGGGCCTTGAGGCAGGCTGACTAACTCAAAAATGGACAACGCCAGCGTGATGCTGTGGGCTATGGTGAACGCGGTAATGGTTTTCAGCAGCATCAGCGGGGCTCGGATAAATAACACCAAGCCGATTACGAATAAGACATGGTCTAGGCCAAAGACAAGATGCTCTATACCTATGACCAAATAACTGACGGACTCGGCGTTGTCGGCACTTAGATCCAGACTAGGATCGGCTGGTCGCAGGATAAAGTTCTCGTGATTGCCGTCGCTTGCGACAACACGAAGCATAACGTCGGTTAAAGAGGTGGTAAGTCCGTCGATGCGAACACTACCCTGTTCGAGAGGGCAGGGAGCTAGCCAGCGTTGAACCAGTGCGTTAGCAGTGATGCTCGGCGGACCAAGGGGTTCGAGTTCACAACTGGGCTGAAAGACGGGTGCGATGGGCAGGCGTCGATTTTCTACCACGGGTTGTTTCCACAGAACCTCGTAGGTCGGCATTAAAGTATTGGCACTGACATCCGTGATCTGCAAATACGCGGGTCTGACCTCATCAGCGATGCAAAAACCCGCGGTGCCGAGTAGCAGAAAACCAAGGAGCTTTTGTTTTAAATTGAGCCTAATCAAGGCGCTGGTTCCGTAGGTTCGGGCAGCCGCACATCATAACGGTCATTTAAAGAGCGATAGTAGTCGGTATTGGCCAGTTTACGTTGGGTTTGTTGCCAATCTGCCAGTACCCGATCCTGAACTTCGTCGAAAGTCAGCATTCGACTGGGTAGTACTTTGGTCACTCGAACAACATGCCAGCCATAAGCCGAGCGCAGTGGCCCCTGCCATTGCTCGTCTGCTTGCAGATTGGCGACGCCAGCTGCAAATTCGCGTCCAAACAGATCACCGATCTCACGCTGAGAGCGCTGCGCGTACTGTTTTTGCAGCATAAACGGGTCACCTGCTATGGCGGCATCGGTGATCGCGCGCTCGGCAATCTGCTCGGCATCGTCCCGCCGGTCAGCAGAAAAATAGCGGTGTTGGAAACTGTAGCGTTTAGGTTCGGTATAGTTGTCACTGTTGTCGAGATGGAACTGCTTAAGTACTGTCTGATCCGGTACATCGCTGACAGCAAGATCCTCGGTTAAGAAAGTAAGTTTCTGCACCATACGTCGGCGCACGATGGTGTCGTTTTCGTCTAACCCTAGGCGCAGGGCCTCTCGATAATAAATTTCTTCTTTGATGTATTGGTCCAATAACCCCTGGAGCTCTCTTGCATTGGGTTCGCGCTGCATTTGCATCGCCCATTGTTGGGCCAGGCGCGCAACATCCTGGCTGCGAACATCTATTGTCGACTGTGCGTCTTCGTCGAGGTCTCCAACGATCACAAACAACAGCGCGCCGAGTACTAAGAAAGCGACCAAAGGGTCGCGATACCAACGTGTGCGCATAAATTATCCCGCGAACTGAGCCAGATGGTAGTCGTGATTGCCGAATTGCGCGTCAATGACCAGCAGTCGTTTGAAATAGTGGGCAATTCGCAGTTCTTCCGTCATGCCCATGCCACCATGCAACTGCACGGCGTTTTCGCCGATAAAGATGCCGTTTTTGCCGATCAGATATTTTAAGGCATGCACAGTTCGTTGCGCCTCATCACCGCGTTGTACCACTTCCAACGTAGCCCGGTACAGGAGTGACTTGCACTGTTCGTATTCCATAAACATATCCACCATACGGTGTTGTAACACCTGAAAGTTGGATAGCGGGTGGTTAAATTGCTCGCGCTCTTGGGTGTAGGCTACGGTGTCTTTGTACAATACTTCCATGGCTCCCACGGCTTCTGCGGCGAGTGCCAGAATGCCGTCGATGGCGACGCGATTCAGTACATTAAAACCGCCCTCGGAGCAGGCTAATTTTGCTGCCGCTGGAATACTGACGTCGTTGAGCTTCACCTCAGCAGCGCGCAAGCCGTCTACGGTAGGAAAGGCATTAATCGTTAGACCGTCGGCGTTGGTATCAACCAAAAACAGTTCGATACCGGACTTTTCAGTTTGTGCGCCAGTCACCCGAGCGCTGACGATCATTGCATCCGCGCTGGCTGCGTGCAGCACCATACTCTTATGGCCGTTTAGCGTGAAACCGTCGGGGTTTTGCTCTGCACGGGTAATCACGTCATGTAGGTCAAAGCGAGCCTGCTCCTCTGCATAGGCCAGTGTGAGTTGTTTACTGCCGTCGGCAATTTGCGGAAGCCACTCATTTTGTTGTGTATCACTGCCGCCGTATTTCAGAGCGCTCGCGGCAAGCACCGCACTGGCGAAAAAGGGTTCCAAAACCAAGCCTTTACCCAGTTGTTCCATAAGCACCATGGTGTCGGCTTGGTTGCCGCCAAAACCCTGATATTGCTCAGGAATGCTGGCGCCCAACCAGCCCAGTTCAGCCATGGTTTGCCAGTGCTCACTGCTAAATCCCTGTTCAGACAGCACCGTGAGCTGACGCTGATCCAGGGGATATTGGTCACTTACGAAACGTGCGACGCTGTCGCTCAGTAATTGTTGTTCCTCGGACAAATCGAAATTCATTTCTTCAGCCCTAACACGTTTTTCGCAATAACGTCTCTTTGCACCTCTGATGCACCGCCATAAATGGTATAGGCGCGACTTGCCAAGTAACCAGACATACCACCGTGTGCGAACTTGTGGCCGACAGGCATAGCGCCCCAAGCCGCTGAGTAGATACCACCAGCCTCCACTGTGAGTTTTTGTACTCGCTGTTGAATTTCCGTTCCTTTGAGTTTCAGAATAGAAGACTCAGGCCCTGGCTCAGCGCCGGCCGCTGCGCTGGCCAACGAGCGCAATTCCGTGAACTCGGTGGCCATCAGATCCACTTCAAGCTGGGCCAATTTCATCCGATAACTTGGATCATCTAATAAACTGCCATTGCCGCGGTTAACGCTGCTGGCCTGGCGCTTAAGTTTTTCCAGAGCGACCAAAGAACGGGATATGCCAGCAAGGCCAGTGCGTTCGTGGGCGAGTAAGCCTTTGGCGTAAGTCCATGCCTTACCTTCTTCGCCGACACGGTTCTCAACGGGTACTTTCACATCGGTCAGGTGCACCATGTTTACTGAGTGGGCACCCCCCAATGTGATGATGGGCTTAACTTCGATGCCCTCTTGTTTCATAGGGATGAGCAAGAACGTCACACCTTCTTGTTTTTTGCCGCTGTCGTCGGTGCGAGTTAAGCAGAATATCCAATCGGCTATATGCGCCAGAGTGGTCCAAATTTTGGTGCCATTGACCACATAGTGACTGCCATCCGTGGACAGTTCTGCGGTGGTTTTAAGGTTCGCTAAATCTGATCCTGCATTGGGTTCGGAATAACCCTGACACCAATTTACTTTGCGGTCGCGGATGTCCGGCAAGAATCGTTGTTGTTGTTCTTCACTGCCGTAGTTCATCAGCACCGGGGCCAACATCGACAGACCAAAGGGTAGGTCCCAAGGCGTCTGGGCCTGGGCGGTTTCCTGCTCCCAGATGTAGTGCTGAGTTGGCGTCCAGCCAGGGCCGCCAAATTTTTCTGGCCACTTCGGCACATCCCATCCGCCCTGCTCTCTGGCAAGGCGAAACCAATTCATGCGCCATTCGTTGTAGTCGCTACCCGCAACATAGGCGTTGTCAGCCAAAAACTGACGCACTTCCGATTGGAAAAGTTGGTCGTCGCTGCTTAAGTCGATGTCCATGTCATACCCCAGAGGCGATAAATAAGTGGTAAAGCTTAGCGAGTTGTAGAATCTAAGTTAAGCGGCGGTGACTACTGTTGCAGGTGCATTAGCTGTCTACTGGTGGAAATTGCTAGGCTAAACTGAGCTCAGTATGACGTCAGGAGAGCAAGTGGACTATCAAACATTGAGTTACGCGGTAGATGAAGGCGTTGCAACGATCACACTCAATAGGCCGGAGTCGTTAAATGCTATGTCGCCGGCAATGGCTAAAGAGTTGAACGATGCTGCATTAAGAGTTGACGGGGATACTGCGGTTCGTGCGGTCGTACTCACGGGCATCGGCAAGGCATTTTGTGCAGGTGGCGATTTAGGGGAATTCGTCGCAGCAGGTGATCAAGCCAGAAGCTTGATCTTGCAGATGACCGGCGATTTGCATCTGGCGCTATCAAGACTTGCACGTAATCGTGCCCCGGTAATCGCCGCGGTCAACGGCACAGCAGCAGGGGCAGGATTTTCGTTAGCTATGGCGGCTGACTTAGCCGTAGCGGATGAGCGTGCCGTATTCACCATGGCCTATACCAACGCCGGACTCTCCCCTGATGGCAGTTCCACTTACTACATGCCGCGTAAAATCGGTGATCGCAGAGCGAGAGAGCTGATGCTCACCAATCGCGTACTGACTGCTACAGAGGCTCTAGACTGGGGTGTGGTGAATCAAGTGGTGGAGGCCGGCCAAGCTGAAACAGCGGCGCGAACTTTAGCGAGTAAGCTGGCCCAGGGCCCCACTCAGGCCTTTGCCCAGGTTAAGCAATTACTAGAAACCAGTTTTACCGAAAGTCTGGAAACCCAGATGGAACTAGAAGCCAGAGGTATTGCGGCCCAGGTTGCGTCAAAGGATGGTCAAGAGGGCATGCAGGCTTTCGTAGAAAAGCGTAAGCCAGAATTCCATGGTGAATAAGTGTTCGTTATTGGCAAGCTTAACAATGCCTCGGGTCAGCTTGCAGGTTGCTCTCTTTGGCTAATTACCAAACCTAATACGATTACGGCGAGGGCTGGAAGCGCCCAGAGACTTATAGGTTCATCCAGCAATAGATAGATCAGCAGTAGCGATAAGAACGGGGAGATAAAAATAAGTTGGGCGATTTTTGCGCTGCTGTGGGCCACGCGCAGTGCGCGTTGCCACAATAAAAACGTAATGCCCATTTCTACGGCGCCAATCCAGAAGGCAAAGCCCAAGGCTTGAAGGTTCAGGTTAGGTAGTCCCGGACCGTACCAGCAAATGACGCTGATAATTGGCAGAGCAAGACTAAAACTCCAGAACATCAGGCTTGCTGGTGCGGCGGTGCTGCGGGTGTTCAATAGCCAATAACTGGCCCAAAGTACGGTGCTAAGTAAGGCCAGAGCCACGCCTTGGGTACTGATTGATCCAGCCTCCCCGGGCGTTGTTGTAACTAATATGACCACGCCCAAATAGCTGGTCAGTATGCCCCATAGACTGCGTAAGGTGAGTCGTTGGCCCAGTATGGGCACGGCCAACAATGCCAGAGTAATTGCCCAGGTATAATTTATGGGTTGCGCTATGTGGGCGGGTAAACGATCGTAGGCGGCAAACAGTATTAAATAGTACGCGGTTGGGTTGATCAGTCCTAAGCCGACGGCTAGGGCGCGATCAGAAGCGGCCAAGGCCAGTTGATTTGTGACAATCGCGTAGCAAAGAAACACCAACCACGAGATGCACGTGCCCAAAAATAACAATTGTTCTACTGCGAAATGTTCCAGGCCCAATTTGAAACCGCTGGCCACTGTAGACCAGAGCAATACACAAATAAGCGCCAGAGCGACTGCGCTGGGTGGATTGCCAAAAACGTAGTTTTTACCCATGAGAGAACTCTACCAACTTCCAATGCGTTAAACTCTCCCGGTGCGGTCGCTTTGGGGAGAGGCGTTATGCAAAGCATCCTTTGTGATCAACCATTGCGGGTACTCATCGAGCAGCGGTTGGATCGATTTTCAGTACGGCGGGCTAATCAAGAGCGTTTGCGACAGGCGGCCGTTGCCGTTGTTGTGACTGATGTTGGGCCAGGTGCAGATTTACCGGGTATAGAAGATTCCCGTTCTTGGTCTGACCATGCTGCGTTAATTCTTACTCGACGAGCGGAGTCGCTGCGCAATCATCCAGGCCAATGGGCTTTTCCTGGAGGTCGTGTAGAGCCGGGCGAAACTCTGATTGAAGCTGCGCTGCGAGAAATGCGCGAAGAGATTGGCGTCGATCTTCCTCAGGCCAACGTGTTGGGTTGTCTTGATGACTTTGTGACGCGCTCTGGATTTGCCATGACCCCTGTAGTGGTGTGGGGCGGTAACGGTCTGGTCACCCAAGCCGATCCTAATGAAGTTGCCAGCGTGCATCGCATACCCCTTAGTGAGTTTTGTCGAGATGATGCACCCCAACTGAGTTATACGGACACCAGTGATCATCCGGTTTTACGCATGCCAGTGGGAGACGATGCTATCGCGGCACCGACGGCAGCCTTGATTTACCAGTTTCGTGAGGTGTGTTTACTCGACCAACCCACTCGAGTGGCTCACTTCGAACAACCAGAATTTGCTTGGCGTTAAAGGGCTGAAAGCGTTGACGTCAGTTGACGCTGTGGAGTTAGCCAACCACAATCGCCCGCTGGTCTAGCCAGTAAACACTTTAAGGAGAAAGGTATGAGCATTCAGGAAGGCGACAAAGTTCCATCGGCAACCCTGCACAGCATGCAGGACGGCAAGCCCACTCCCATGACAACGGAAGACATTTTTTCTGGCAAAAAGGTTGTCTTATTTGCCGTTCCGGGTGCGTTCACCCCAACGTGTTCAATGGCTCACTTGCCCGGGTTTGTGGTTAATGCAGACACTATTATAGCCAAGGGCGTAGATACCATTGCCTGTGTCTCGGTTAACGATGCCTTTGTTATGGACGCCTGGGGCAAAGATAAGAACGCCGAAGCGCTGTTGATGTTGGGTGATGGCAACGGTGATTTTACGCAAGCGTTAGGTTTGACCATGGACGGTAGTGGCTTCGGTTTGGGCCAACGTTCGCAGCGTTACGCGATGATCGTAGAGGATGGCGTGGTGACCAAATTGGCGGTTGAAGAGCCCGGTAAATTAGAAGTAAGTGCTGCCGAAGCGGTGCTCGAGTCACTATAAAACAGACAAAAGGTTTTGCCTGAGTCTATGAACTGACCCTGGCCTCCAAGGCTGTTCTAAGGTCACCTTGAGGTCGGATTAAACATTCCTGAGCCGCGGTAGCGACAAGGGCACCTTGGCGGTTAAAAAAATGTCCTCTAACAAAACCCCTAGCGCCACTGGCGTTGGGGGACTCTTTGGCAAATAACAACCACTCGTCTGCGCGGAAGGGCCGATGAAACCAAATGGCATGGTCTAAACTGGCACCTTGAATACTCTGGCGATCAGTAACGTTACCGTGGGGCATCATTGAGGTAGACATAAAGTCTAGGTCTGACATGTAGGCCAGCAAGGCCAGATGTATTTGCGGGTCATTAGGCAACCTTTCGCGAGTCTTTAACCACGTATGTTTGTATGGAGGTCGTTCCTCATTGCTGTACATGAGGGTTTTCTCTACTGCTCTAGAGTCGATCGCCTCAAAACGAAAACTGAAGCGTGCGACATCTGGTTGCTGTTTAAATGCGTCTCGATAAGCTTCTAAATCGCCGCGTAAAGATTCTGGTGGTGGTACGTTTGGCATCGGTTGAGAGTGAGCGAAACCAGCTTCGCGTTTTTGCCACGAACACGACAGGCTAAAAATGGCGCGGCCATTCTGGATCGCTGCTACGCGACGGGTGCTGAATGAGCGCCCATCGCGGATACGATCAACTTCGTAAAGTATGGGTCGCGTCCAATCCCCTGGGCGTAAAAAGTAGGCGTGCAACGAGTGGAGTTCGTGATCGGTAACAACAGTTCGGTAAGCTGCGGTCAGCGCCTGAGCCAATACCTGGCCGCCGAATACATGCTCGGTGTCGTGATTTTGGCCGCGGAATAAATTTTCTTCGATTGCTTCGACGTCGATCAGCTCTAGAATTTCCTTAAGGACCGGGTTGTTCATGGTTGCGCCGAGTCTTGGTTTGCGCCTATTTTACGCTGGTCGCTGAGGCTTAGTCGAAATTAATCCGATGTTTTAGGTGAGCGGCTATGATTTCAACCGATTTTCTGGAGGCAGTGATGTTAGAGGTCCATCAATTTTCGTGCTTACAAGATAACTACGGATTTCTATTACACGATTCCGCTACTGGCGCCACAGCCTCGATAGACACGCCAGAAGTAGGACCAATCAACCAAGCTCTCGCAGACAAAGGTTGGCAACTTACTCATATTCTCAATACTCATCATCATTTTGATCACGCAGGCGGTAACGAAGAGTTGAAAACTCAATGGCAATGCCAGGTGGTGGGCGCAGCAATAGATGCTGAACGCATTCCGGGTATAGATGTCGAAGTAAGGGACGGTCAACACTTTGCATTCGGTTCAGCAGAAGCCCAGGTCATGGAGGTTCCAGGGCACACCTCGGGTCACATCGCCTACTATTTTGCCGACGCAGGCATCGCCTTTGTAGGTGACACCCTGTTTGCACTTGGCTGTGGGCGGCTATTCGAAGGCACACCTGAGCAGATGAGTGTGAGTTTAAGTAAGCTCATGGCCTTACCTGATCAAACCACTGTCTATTGCGCCCACGAGTACACAGAGGCAAACGCAGCGTTTGCCGTGACCGTAGAACCCAACAACGAGGCGTTACAGCGACGCGTAGCAGAAATTCGCCAATTGCGTGCGGCAGGCCAACCTACAGTACCGACGTCCATCGGCCTTGAACGTGCCACTAATCCCTTTGTGCGCGCTGACAGCCCGGGGTTGCAGGGCGTGCTGGGTATGGTGGGCGCCGACGAAGTCGATGTATTTGCCGAAACGCGGCGGCGTAAAGATCACTTTTGAATGCTGCTACCGGTCTGACCGGTGAGACGCGTAAAGGTATTTACTTTGCGTTAGGGGCCTATGGCATTTGGGGTTTTGCCCCCATTTATTTCGTATGGGTCAGCTTCGCGCAGCCACTAGAGGTGCTGGCGCACCGCGTGGTTTGGGGTGTGCCGTTCCTTGGCTTACTGTTGTTGGCAACCGGTCAATGGCGAGATATCGCCGAGCACTCACGACGAGCTATAGGTTATCTGCTGGTGAGTGCGCTGTTTTTGAGTATTAACTGGTTAACGTTTATCTACGCGATCCAAACTGAGCGTATCGCTGAAGCCAGCCTTGGTTACTTCATAAATCCGTTGGTCAACATCTTACTGGGGTGGCTGTTTTTGCGTGAGCGCTTGGGACGTTTGCAGTGGTTGGCAGTAAGCCTGGCTGCAATCGGCGTGGGCTCCGAGTTGATCGCAAGAGCCAGTTTGCCGTGGTTGGGGCTTACCTTGGCGTTCAGTTTTGGTCTATATGGTTTGTTGCGGAAACAGGTGAACGTACCCGCGGTAGTCGGTTTGAGCATTGAAACCATCATGCTGACGCCGCTTGCCGGTGGCTTCCTGGTCTGGCTCGGCGTCAATGACGGTGTACGCGAGTTCAATGATATTTTGAGTTTGGGTCTGGGGGGGTTGGTTACGGTTGTACCACTAGTTTGTTTTGCTGCTGCGGCGATCCGTTTGCCGCTGTCGACCCTAGGCTTTATTCAATATCTAGCACCTACGTGTACCTTGCTGTTGGCGCTGTTTGTTTACGGCGAAAACGTGCCCCAGGAGCGCTGGCTGACCTTCGCTTTGACTTGGGCCGCGCTGTTACTATTTTCTTTTGAGGGCGTTTATCGTTATCGCAAAGAACGTGGCGAAGGCAGCGAATGATCACGTTAGACGACCTAAGGCAGCGGCGCACTGTGTTCAACTAACGGTCTTAGTAAGGTGGCGTGGATGAGTGACTGCGATCCGGCAGCGTACGCTTCAACAGTTATTAATGAGCGTATGAGTTAAGAGATCGCGATCAGCCATATCTCTGTTGCGAATTTAGCTTGTTGGACGAGGCTATGGTGGCGCTGGTGGTGGTGCAGGAATGAGCGTTAAGTATGTCGCCAGTTGCGACTTATCTGCGGCGGTTACGCCCGCTTCATGCCCCTTCGATTGATCGAGGCCAATAGAGCAGTGGATTAAGCGTTATCGAGCGGTCAGTCCACACGCACGGCTGCGATGGACGCCAGAGTGCGTAAGTACGGCTTTTCACCGCTGGCCGGGGGCATCTGTGTTGCCGCTTGTGCCGCGAGCGCTTTGGTGGGGTAGCGACCGCTAAACAAAATGTAGAAACGGCGCGAGCCGACCTGTATCTGTTCAATATCGTAGTCCACCTGCAATCCCGCAAAGAGAGTCGCGGCGAAGGCTCGAGTGGCGGTTTCTGAAGCGAGTGCGATCCACTGAATGGTCCACGATGCTTTATCTGGTTCTGGTTCTGGTTCTGGTTCTGGTTCTAGATTTGGTTGCGGTTGCGAAGGGGTATTCAGCGAATTTGGAAGATTATTGGCCGCCGATGCAGTGGGAATCGGTGATGCTTGTTCGGCTGCGCTGTGTTTGGCCGTTGCGATGTCTGCTTGCTCAACTTTGGCAGATGCGCCGCCGCGTTGACACTGCCATGCGCCATCCACGCCCTGACAGAGCCAGGGCTGAGGCGGGTTTGTATCGGCAGAATTGGTCGACTTGGATGGGCTGGCACAGCCTGCTAGGGCTACGGCAGTTATAGCAAGGGTTAAAAACGAGTAGTTCATTGAGAGAACTTTGCCTCCTGGTCCGTCCTCTGTAAAGGCAATGCCAGATGTTAGACCGCGATGTTCCGGAGCTTGGACACCATTGGTGTTGCTGCAATTCCTCTGGGTCAACACTGGCAATGAAGGTTCTGCCCGCTTAGATTTAGTCATCGCATTTGATTGACGCTGGACCAACCCGACATCCGAGGCCGCTATGATTGCTAACATCCCCGATTTCAAGCGTATTCCCCGAATTCTGCGGTTGAACATCGCCGGACAGCCTGTGGATTGGGTCAGTTGGCAGGAAGCAGTTTGTTTGTACGCTAGAGATCTGGTGAGTTGGACAGTTGGGGATGTGCTCTTGCAAGTTCGTGGCGGTCACTCTCGATTGGACAGTTCTCGCAGCACTATGGACATCCACAGCATCATCGCTTGTAACGGTCGGGTAGTGTCTCGAGACGCGCACGTGCCGCCCCTAACTAACCAAGCGTTGTTTCGGCGTGACGGTAACAATTGTCTGTACTGCGGAAGTCAGTTTGCAGATCATGACCTGACCAGAGA
This sequence comes from K189A clade bacterium, assembly GCA_902565895.1. GTDB lineage: Bacteria > Pseudomonadota > Gammaproteobacteria > Pseudomonadales > Azotimanducaceae > UBA4421. The sequence continues at coordinate 572 of CACFGV010000029.1, read as the reverse complement.
TCACGTTTTGCCGGTATCACGTGGTGGATTAGATCTTTGGGACAACGTAGTGGCAGCTTGCCGCCGCTGTAACCACTTTAAGGGCAATCGACTGTTGCAGGAGTGCTCCTTAGAACTGCAGGCTCTACCTTACGTACCAAACTTTGCAGAGTATTTAGCGCTGATCAATTCAGGTCGTATTCTCGGCGATCAAATGACCTTCTTAAGCAAAAGCTTCAGTGCTCAAAGCCGTTTATTGCATTAACCGATCTGCACAAATCTCTAGCGAAATCCTCGGATGCAATCATGCTGATGAAACCAATCTTGTTTGTGCATGACGATTTCGGGAAGGAAGCGACTGCTCAGTGCGGTGCCAATATGATTCATTAACCGCTGTCCCGGGCTCGCTGTCATAACCTTAGTGAACGCTTGTGCCGCTGCTCGATCGGTGCGTCTAGCCCGTGCTTGTCGATATCGTTGGTACTCACGCACCCCGTCGGCGACATCCTCTTCATAGTTTTCTAGCATGCGCGCCAGCACCCAGGCGTCTTCTAAACCTAACCAGGTGGTCTCGGGCGCAATGGGATGCGGCT
>CACFGV010000028.1 GCA_902565895.1 K189A clade bacterium | reverse complement strand
TTGATCCTGTCTACGCGTCGGATAATGCCGGCCTGCAAGTCGACATGGGTCCTGGCGGGCACGTGCTGCATGCGCCGCTATCTCCTGGGTTGTTCAGAGCAGTACCTGTTATCGCCACTGCGCGGGTAGCGCTGGGTCAGCCGGTAGAATTTGTAGGTCCAGGTGTGATCGCATTAGACGGCGATAGGGACCACGACTTAGCCCCGGGCGAGTTTGCTCAGGTTACGGTGCGGCGTGACGGACCGAGGGTATTTGATACCAATGCCACAATGCGTTGGGCGGTCGCCAAAGGTATGATGGGCCCCGTCCAGCTTAGGGCCTGTGTCAGCGACTAGCATAATCTCACCAGGCGTAATTCGGGCTATCGATGGACCGAACCAACCAATCAGCGAATAGAACAACGTTATGATAGTAAAACCACGCATTCGCGGCTTTATATGCACTACGGCCCACCCAACAGGTTGCGCAGCTCATGTTCGAGAACAAATCAATTACGTGGCCGCCCAGGGGGCTGCATCGGCAAACGGGTTCAAGAACGTTCTAGTTTTAGGGTGCTCTGGCGGCTATGGACTGGCCAGTCGCATCGTCGCCGGTTTTGGTTATCAAGCCAACACATTGGGCATATCTTTTGAAAAAGCGCCGGCAGAGAACAAAACTGCATCCGCAGGCTGGTACAACAACCTCGCCTTCGAGGCCGCTGCAAAGGCGGCAGGGGTTTACGCTCGTACTTTGGATGGCGATGCATTTTCTGACGCCATGCGGGATCAAGCTGCCGAGGTCATCCGTCAAGACATGGGCCAGATTGATCTAGTGGTGTACAGCCTGGCCTCGCCAGTACGACAGCACCCTCATACAGGCGAACTGCACCGCTCCAGCATTAAACCGTTGGGCGAGGTGCTGGATATAAAAACTGTGCATGTTGAAAAAGGCGAGGTAAGCGAAGTTTCCCTAGAGCCTGCGACCCAAGAAGAAAGCGCCAACACCGTTGCCGTGATGGGTGGCGAAGACTGGGAACTCTGGATGCAAATGCTGAAAGAACAAGACCTGTTAGCCCCTGGAGCGCAGACCGTCGCCTACACGTATATTGGCAGCGAGTTGACCTGGCCGATCTATTGGGAGGGGACCTTAGGATTGGCAAAGGCGGATCTTGATCGCGCCAGTCGAGCGATCAGCGACAACTTAGCAGACATTGGCGGCAGCGCGCGCGTTGCGGTGCTTAAAGCCATTGTTAGTCAGGCCAGCTCGGCGATTCCTGTAGTACCCCTGTATGTGGCCCTATTGTTTAAGGTGATGAAGGAACAGGGCATACATGAAGACTGCATCAGTCACATTTATCGGTTATTCAGTACCCAGCTGGTGCCGGGCATTGAACAACGGCTCGATGACCAGGGCCGTATTCGCGTGGACGATCAAGAATTGTCCGATGCGGTGCAAGGCGCGGTGAAACAGCGTTGGCCACAAGTCACGACAGAGAATTTGCCGCAGCTAGGCGACTTAGAAGGTTTTCGCGAAGACTTTTTACGCATTTTTGGCTTTGGCATTGCCGGTGTTGATTATGACGCCGAAGTTGATCCATTAGGCATAGGATAGACAGCCGACCAGTTAGCCGAACATAAGTACAAGGACAAAACACATGGAAAAGGTGTTCTTGCAAGCATGTCGCGGAGAAGCGACAGCGCACACACCCATTTGGTTGAATCGCCAGGCCGGCCGGTACATGCCTGAATATCATCAGGTAAAAGGTGATCTGCCAAGTCTGGACTTTTTTAAGATTCCAGAAAAAGCAGCCCAGGCAACCTTAGACGCACAGCGTATCCTGGGCGTTGATGCAGCAATTATGTTTGCTGACCTGTTACCGATTCTCGAACCCATGGGCTTGCATTTGGATTATTTGCCCGGCGAGGGTCCGGTATTCAGCAATCCGATTCGCCACGAGCAGGACGTAGCGGATTTACGCACGGCACCGGCGATTGAAGCGACCCCATACATTGCGGATACAGTGCGCTGTATCAACGCCGATCTGCCCCGTGACATAGCGCTTATTGGTTTTGCAGGCGCGCCGTTTACATTGGCCTCTTACGCCATCGAAGGCCGAGGTTCACGAAACTACGTCGAAGTCAAAAAGATGATGCACAACCGCCCAGAGTTATGGGTACAGCTCATGGACAAGCTGGTGACGCAGTTAGTCAGTTATTTGCAGCTGCAAATCAGTGCCGGGGTAGAGGCGGTTCAGTTGTTCGACACCTGGGTTGGCAACCTGTCGGTGCAGGACTATGCAACCTTTGTGCATCCGCATCTAAAAAAGATGCTAGAGCTGTTGGGCAACGATGTGCCAGTAATTTACTTCGGCACCGGAAATTCTCATCTGCTGCCCCAAGTGACGCAACTGCCCTTCGATGTGTTGGCCTTTGATTGGCGCACACCTCTAGTGCCTACCTGGGAACAGCTGGGCTGCAAGGCGGTACAAGGTAATCTGGATCCCATTGTGCTGTGCGCGGAACAACACGCCATTGCCGACCAGGCAGGGGAGCTGTTAGATAATGTTGCTGGCCGCGGTGGTCATATCTTTAATCTCGGCCACGGCATTATCCCTGAAACTCCGGTAGACAACGTAAAGTTCCTGGTGGACTTCGTGCATGATTACCGCGCAAACTAAACGTTAGTTTACTGAGCCTGATTTGAGGAGGCAGAGTGAAACTAATAGGTAAGCTGATCGGTGCTGTATTTGCTTTTGTTGTGGCAATTTTTATGGTGCAGGGCATTGCCTCTGAGACTGGCGAGGTGGTGGTGCTGACCACTGTTGAGCAAGCAAGCGGTGATGCAGCCACGACGAGGCTCTGGGTGGTGGAGCATGACAATACGCTGTGGCTGCGTGGCAGTGCTCAGTCGGGTTGGACACAACGAGCCCTGTCGCAAAACATTCCTCTACAGTTAGAGCGTGACGGCATCACCAAAACCTATACGGTGACGTCAGCCCCGGCCCAAGTGGGTACCGTCAATGAGTTGATGCGGCAAAAGTATGGTTGGCGAGATCAGTTCATCAGTTTGATGGCACCAAGAGAAGCGTCGGTAATATTGCGACTTACCGCTGTAAGTTGAGTCACAGCGCATAGTCGCTGGGCGGAGCATAGGCTCGAGGTAATAACCCCTGTTCGTTGCGATCTGGGATCAGTAGCCCTGCACTTGCCAAGGCAGCAAACAAAACTGGCTCCGCATCTTTCGCCCAGCCGTTTTCAGCGTTCTGCCAACACTCATCGCATACCCAGAGTCGATAACTTGGCACCTGCTGGCTGGCAGCTTTCACGGGTTCGCACAACCCGCAGCACTTCACTGGATCCATCTCAATCCAAATATTTGTCAGTGACGGCCCCTTCGCTGGCAGAACTGACCTGTTGGGCATACTTTGCCAGAGTGCCGCGTTTTGCATAAGGCTCTGGTGCGGTCCATTTGGCCCGGCGTGCGGCCAGCTCGTCATCACTGACATCTAAGGTCACGACACATTGCTCGGCATCCACGGTGATGGTGTCACCGTCTTCAACCAGGGCAATGGGGCCTCCTAAGTGAGCCTCTGGCGTGACATGGCCAATAACAAAACCATGAGAGCCACCGGAAAATCGCCCATCCGTCAGCAGTGCTACGTGCTCAGACAGGCCACGGCCGTTAATGGCGCTGGTCGGGCTGAGCATTTCACGCATACCCGGCCCCCCCTTAGGGCCTTCATAGCGCACGATGACTACGTCGCCTTTGTTTACGGTGCCGTCCATGATGGCGGCCATAGCTGCTTCTTCACCGTGGAAGCAGCGTGCGGTGCCCGTGAAGGTTAGACCCTCGTGGCCGGTGATTTTGGCCACGGCGCCTTCCGGGGCCAGATTGCCGCGCAAAACCACCAGGTGGCTGTCTTTCTTAATCGGATTACTCAATGGGCGAATAATTTTCTGTTCTGCCGGGTAGTCTTCGACATCCGCCAGATTTTCCGCCAGAGTCTTACCGGTCACAGTCAAGCAGTCACCATGCATCAAACCCTCTTGCAGTAGCGTTTTCATCAGCGGCTGAATGCCACCAATTTCAATCAGTTCGCTCATCGCATACACGCCCGCTGGGCGCATATCTGCAAGCACCGGTACGCGCTTACCCACGCGGCTAAAGTCATCCAGAGTCAGAGGAATTTGTGCCGCATGAGCAATGGCCAACAAATGCAGTACTGCATTTGTTGAACCCTCCAGAGCGATGGTCAGGGTGATGGCATTTTCAAAGGCTTCACGGCTCAAGATGTCACTGGGCTTAATGCCGAGCTTAATCAAGTTGCGCACCGCCGCCCCTGCGTTGTAACTGTCTTGCCGTTTGGCGTCGCTGACAGCGTTTTGTGCCGAACTATTGGGTAATGAGAGTCCTAACGCCTCCATAGACGAGGCCATAGTATTCGCGGTGTACATACCACCACAGGAACCTGGGCCAGGGATCGCGGTGGCTTCTACTTCCTGCAGCTCAATATCTGAAACCGTACCGGCCGCATGACCGCCTACCGCTTCGAAAACAGAAACAATGTCTCGGCGCTGTTCGCCGGGCAGAATTGTGCCGCCGTAAACAAAGACGCTGGGCCGATTCATGCGGGCTATTGCAATACCACACGCGGGCATATTTTTGTCGCAGCCGCCAATGGCCACAAAGCCGTCAAAACCCTGGGCGCCTACAACGGTTTCAATGGAGTCGGCGATGACCTCGCGTGACACCAGGGAGTAGCGCATACCAGGCGTGCCCATGGAAATGCCGTCGGATACCGTAATAGTGTTGAACAGCACTGACTTGGCGCCCGCTTCATCAGCGCCCATAGCGGCGGCCTCTGCCAGCTCGTTAATGTGCATGTTGCATGGGGTCACCATGCTCCACGTGGAAGCAATGCCAATTTGCGGCTTGCTGAAGTCTTCTTTTTTGAAGCCGGTGGGGTAGAGCATGGCGCGGCTTGGTGCTTGCTCTACACCGTCAACAACCAAACTGCTGTAGGGGCGTTCGTCGGCCATAGTGGGTTGGTTCCTGTTATGGGTTAAGGGTTTTTCGTAGCACCGCAGAACCGCGTTGCCAGTTATAGAGCGTTTGTTTGTCGCTGGGCAGTGATTCCACATCGGTGGGCATGAATCCGCGCTTAACGAACCATTCCTGGGTTTGGGTGGTGAGCACAAATAAGCTGTTAACACCCTCAGATGCGGCAGTTTTCTCAGCGGCTTCAAGCAGCGCGCTGCCAATGCCCAGATCGCTGTGTTGATGGCGATAGGGCTCATGGACTGCAACGCAAGCCAGCTCAGCAGCATCTGCGAACGGGTAAACCGCACAGCAGCCAACGATGACACCATCCAACTCGGCGACAATGAAGTGATTGATCTCTTGTTCAAGTAGAGCCCGCGAACGAGGCACTAATAAGCCAGCTGCCTCGAGTGGTCTGATGATCTCGACAATATCGCCAACGTCCTCGAATCGCGCAGATCGTATTAGGTCTTCGTGCTGGATTGAAACCTGGGTGCCTATACCGTCGGCGGTAAATAATTCTTGCAGCAACGCCCCGTCCTCAGCAAAGCTGATGAGATGGCCACGCTCGACGCCATTAGATGTGGCTTTAACCAGAGCCCGACAGCGTGCGGCGGTAATGGGTTCAAGATCTGCACAGTAGTTGTTCAGCAGTTCTGGCGTGATGCGACTCAGTCGCCGGTCCTGTGCATCTTTCAACTCACCTGGATCATTAAACATAACAAGTTTGTCAGCGCCCAAGGCGATTGCCAGTTCGGCGGCAAGTTCCTCAGCGGCCAGGTTAAACGTCTGGCCAGAGGTGGAAAATCCGATGGGCGACTGCAACACGATTGCCTGGGTATCCAATAAATTTTGAATCGCCTGAGTATTCGCACTGCGCAGTCGGCCGGTGCATTGATGATCGACGCCATCAACAATGCCAATAGGTTGTGCGGCAATAAAGTTTCCCGACACTAGATTAATTTCCACATTGTGTAGCGGCGTATTCGGCAAGCCGGTGGAAAATAAGGCCTCAAGATCTGCACGCAAGGCGCCGTAGAGACTTGTGATCTGGCGCATTTGCGCAGCAGAGGTAATGCGTCGACCGTTGTGGAATTCGCTGGTTGTCAGTGCCTCGTTTAATTGCGGACGGCCGCCATGCACCAGCACCACCCGGACGCCCAGCACATTCAGTAACGCAAGGTCATGAACCGTGTTGACCAAATTGGCATGGGCCAACGCCTCGCCGCCAAGGAAAACCACAAAGGTCTTACCGCGGTGGGCGCTGATATAAGGCGTTGAGCCTCGGAACCAACTTGTATAGCGGGCTAAGCTGTCCAAACCAATCTTCCAATTAAGGGGGCTTATTCTACGACTAAAGTTAAGGCCGCTGCTGTAGCGGTTTTTTTGCTAAACATTGGCTACGCCAGACAATAGCGGCCGATGACCTGCTGCAATGTTTCGATGGCTGGCCTAATGTGGCTCTGTTCTAAGTACTCATTGGGTTGATGAGCTTGGTCGATGCTGCCGGGGCCCCAAACCACAGTTTGCATGCCAAGGGTTTGTAAAAAGTGTGCCTCGGTACCAAACGCGACCGTCCCTGGCGCTTTACCGGACAGCGCAGCAAGCGTAGTGGTGAGTTCACCATCTGCCGCCGATTCGAAGGGCGGAATCGGTGGATACACGGTGCTGACCGTTAGTTGGGTGTGTGATCCAGCCACGGCGTCGTGGCAGCGCTGCTCGAGTTGTTTATGGATGGCGTCAGAGTCCATGCCTGGCAGCAGGCGCAGATCAATTTGCAATTCGGCATGGCCACAGATTCGATTCGGGTTATCGCCGGCCCGCAGGCAACCAAGATTTAAAGTAGGCACGTTGACGGCAAAACTTGGGTGTTGATGTTGCTGCGCCAATTCATCGCGAAACTGCATCAACGCACCCATAACCGGGTGCATCGTCTCCAGAGCATTGTGGCCCAAGCTCGGATCTGAGGAGTGACCCGCGGCACCCTGGACCTGCACGCTGATCATGCTTACGCCTTTATGAGCATAGATGGGCTGCATCGCAGTGGGCTCACCAATAATGGCGTAGTCAGCTTTTGGTTTTCCGCTTTCTAGCAGGTAACGGCTGCCGGCCATAGACGATTCTTCATCCGAAGTGGCGACAATGGTCAAAGGTGCAGCGAGGTCGCGCTCGCCGAACGCCGCCGCGGCATGCAATGCCACCGGAAAAAATCCTTTCATGTCGCAACTGCCCAGGCCGTAAAATCGTTGGTCGCTGTCGCGCAATTGAAATGGATCAGACTGCCAAAGAGAGGAGTCCACCGGTACGGTGTCGGTATGTCCCGCCAGTACCAAGCCGCCTGGGTGAGGCTTGCCGTTGGCGCCCAGAGTTGCGATCAAATTCGCTTTATCTGGTCGGTTGGGCAGCACCATGACCTCGGTCGCAAAGCCTAAATCCTGTAACCAGTTTGCCAAGTGCTCGATCACACGCAGATTACTGCGGTCAATGTCCGCAGTAGTCGAACTTATCGACGGCTCCGCCACCAGTTGTTTCAGCATGTCATCAAATTTGGCTAACACGGCATCCCTGTGCTGGATCTATCGGATTAAAGAGCGGCGCATTGTAATGCCAAGCCTGATGCCGCGCACCTTGCCTCAGTAGATCGACGCTTCACCCTCTGGACGTGTTTTAAAGCGACGGTGTACCCATAGATATTGCGCCGGATAGGCGCGAATGTTTGCTTCCAACACTTGATTAATGCGGCTAGCGTCATCGTGGTCGTCACCACTAGGAAAGTTTTCAAGCGCGGGAGTAAAGGTGACCGTCCACTGTGCGCTTTGTGGGTTGCGGTGTACCTTCACCATTAAGACCTTGGCATTACTTGTCTTAGCCAAGCGGGATGTAGCGCGAATAGTCGCCGTGGAGATATTAAAAAAAGGCACAAATACAGAATGTTTGCGTCCATAGTCTTGATCCGGTGCATACCAAAGCGTGTGTCCTGACCGAAGTAAGCGCAGGGTTTGGCGCATGTCGCTGCGCTCAACCACATGTTCAAAGAAGTGTTTTCGACCGCGAACCTGTAACCATTCCCATACCAAATTCTTGTTGGCGCGATACATTACAGACATGCCTTGGTCACCCAGAGGTTGGCAGGTGATATCAATACAGGTGTAGTGCCCGCCGAGTAGCAGCACACCGTTGCCCGCAGCCCGAGCGGCGTGAAGATGTTCCAATCCGTTAATCTGCATGCTTTCGCGCAGATTGCGTTGGGGATACAGCCAAGGAATTGTCGCTTCGGTTAAGCCCATGCCTGTGTGCAGGAGGTTATCTTTGAGTAACTGGACACGCTGCTGCGGTGTCAATTCAGGGAAACACAAATCAATGTTGACCTTGGCGATTCGGCGTCGCGAGCCAGCGAGATAAAACGCTAGATGACCCAATCCCCGACCTAGAGCAAGCATCCAACTGAGGGGCAAGCGCGCGACACCCCAAGCTAGAGCCACTGCCAGCCAACTCGGCCAAAACTTTGGTGCAAGCATCGCAGGGCGGAAGGCATTGGAGGACGACATCGCATCGATCATAACGTCAGCACTCGTTTGTTGCGAACCCTGCTAGACTTGCGCCGTCGTTGTTTAGAGCGAGCTGTGAGCCAATTCCTTACTCCTAACGTTGATGTTGTAAATCACCCGGACGGTCATGTTCTGGTGGTCGGTGATGTCGCGGTAGAACCCTCGGCGAACGATGCAGTTGTACCCGCGGGGGCTGCTCAGGCGACGGTCTTGCTCGCGGATCTGGGTTATGCGTGCTCGCTTACGGGCTTTGTTGGCAGCGACGAGGCTGGTGTTGCGTTGCTGAGGAGCTTGCAAGCCCGCGCGATCAGTACAGACATCTTGGCGGTCCCCCAGTGGCCAACTTACGTGGCTTCCTCACAGAGCGCTGTTACCGATCAAGAAGCCGTAGGCGAGGCGCCAGAACAACAGCGGGTATTGCCTTTTAATGGCATGAGCGAATATCAGGCGCATTTGCAGAATCGTGTCGAGCGAGGTGTTCGCAACGCCAGTCGGTTAGTGGTGGTTGACCAAGGTTATGGCTCGGTTGGTGATCCGCCAGCTACAGTCTTTGCCGCCGCTCAACATCAAATTCCCAGTCTCGTACTTTGTGCATCCCATCAGGCCAGGCATTACATAAAAGCCTCTCGGGTAGTTGAGGTTGGGCCGACTGTAACGAGTCAAGAGCTTGTCCAATGGCTGCGCGAATCAGAGCCCGGGTTTAATGGCCCGCCAGTCCACTAAACCGTCTATGGCTTTGGCGCTGTATCGCATGCTGTTGTGGCTGGCAACGCCTTTTATATTTGCAAGGCTTTGGTGGCGCGGTCGGCGAGAGCCTGGCTATCGACAGCGCATGGCAGAGCGATTTGGTGCGATTGACGCGACTGGCTTGGATGGGGTGATCTGGTTTCATGCGGTATCCGCCGGAGAGGTCATTGCTGCGGCACCCCTGGTACGTCGACTGGCGGCGCACTATCCCGAGCGCGGGCTGCTACTCACCACGATGACACCAACCGGCGCTGAACAGGCTGCTGCTTTGCTCGGCGATGTGGTGACTCATCGATATGCCCCCTACGACATGACATTCGCGGTACAACGGTTCTTACAGCGCCTACGACCGAGTGTGCTGATTCTTCTGGAAACAGAGCTTTGGCCAAATCTAATCCATCTCACAGCAGCCCGATCCATTCCCATTTATTTGCTTAACGCGCGATTGTCAGCACGCTCTGCCAAGGGCTATGGGCGAATTGCCGCGCTAAGCAAGCCTATGCTGGCTAAGTTGACCCATATCAGTTGCCAGTACCCGGATCACGCCCAGCGGTTTCAAACCCTTGGTGTCGCCGCACCGCGGATCAGCGTTGCCGGTAACCTCAAATTTGATCGATCACTGCCGGCAGATTTGACCCAACGTTGCGACGAGTTAGCACACGCCTGTTTGATAGAGAATCGGCTCATTTGGCTCGCTGCGTCTACGCATGATGGTGAAGAATCGCTGTTGTTGGACAGTTTCCAGCGTTTACGCGAACAACAACCGAGTTTGCAGTTGATACTGGCACCCCGTCACCCTCATCGTGTGGCCGATGTGGAGGCGTTGCTTAAACCTCTTGAATATCGCAGCGCGCGCTTATCCGAAATTTTAAAAGCTCCGTTACAAGACTCGGTGGACGTGATCCTGGTTGATCAAATGGGGATGTTGTTACCGCTCTATGATTTGGCGGACGTTGCCTTTGTTGGAGGCAGCCTTATCGAATTTGGTGGCCAAAATCCTATAGAGCCGGCGCTTGTGGGCACTCCAGTGATCAGTGGCCCGCACTGCTTCAATTTTACTGAAGTTGTTGAAAAGCTGGTGGCGGTAGGTGCCATGTATCAGGTGAGTACGGTGCAGGAGTTGGTTTCCACCCTGCTCGAACTGCTAAACGATCCGCAGCTGCGGGCGCGCAGTGGCGGTGCTGGGCGCGCCGAAACCGAGGCGAATCGCGGTGCCAGCGAAAAGGTTGCGCAGCAGCTAATTCAACTGATCGGCGACACTGCGCATTGATATCACGCGCTGTACCGGGTTGCCGGAATCCATGAATGTATTGAGTTCGTTAAGGTCTTGCTCATTCAAAGTGCCCACTACTTGCTTAAGCCGCATGAGATTAAGCACGTAGTTGTAACGCGAATCGGCGTAGTCGAATTGCGATGAATAAAGTCGTTGCTGAGCTTGCAGCACATCGACAATGTTTCGAGTACCGACCTCGTAACCGGTTTGGGTTGCTTCCAATGCAGACTGTGCGGAGCGAATGGCTTTGAGTCGCGCACGCACGCGAATGACATCGGTGGTCACAGATTTATACAGGTTTCGGGTGTCCCGAGTGACGTTGAGTTGTTGGCTGAGCAACAGCTCTTTCGCCCTATCGGCAGTGGCGTTAGCTTGGCGAACTCGTGAGCGGGTTAGACCGCCAGTAAACAAAGGTACTGTGAGTTGCAGTCCGTAGATGGTTTGTTCGGTGGTGTCGGTACCAAAGAAATTTTGTCCGCCGGTGACGCTGTGAGCCTGTGTCACCGTGGCGTCAACGGTGGGTAGGTGTCCTGAGCGCTTGGCGCGAATGTCTCGGCGCGCCGCCTTAAGTTGGGCGCTGGCTGAGTTGATACCGTGGTTGGTCGCCAGAGCAGTGGTTACCCATGTTTCTTCATCGAAAGGGTCGGGATTAACAATGGGCAGTTCATCAGAGAGTCGGTCAAGGGCGTCGTAGGACTGGCCGGTCAGGGTGCTCAAGGTTTCAAAACTTATGGCGTAATCACCCTCTGCTTGAATGCCACGAACAACCGCGTTGTCGTATGCCGCTTGAGATTCTAAAACATCGGTAATGGCCACCAGCCCAACGTCGAAGCGTTGCTGTACTTGCTCAAGCTGTCGCTTTACTGCAGTGATCTCTGCATTGGTAGTGTCTAAGCGATCTTGGGCGCGCAGAATGTTCAGATAGGCTTGTACAACCCGCACAATAAGATCTTGTTCCTGAGCAGCCAGATCAAATTTCGCGGCTTCAACGCTGGCGCTTGCCGAGCCCATGGTGAACCAGCTTGCGACGTTCACAATGGGTTGGCGGAGCTGTGCGTTCCAGCCGTGGTCGTTAAAGGTTTGGCCTTGGTAGCTCTGACCGAAGGTTGGGCTTGCTGGGTTGGTGTCCACCGCACCTGGGAATTCGCGCACATTCTTGCTGGTGCTGACGCTTCCGCCCAAGTTGGGCAACAACGCCGAACGTGCTTGGGGCAGTTGCTCCTTAGTTGCTGCATAGGCGGCTTTGGCTGCCCCAATCACTGGATCTTGCTCGGCAGCGGTGCGGTAGACGTCTAGCACGTCCACCGCATGGGCTAGGGTGCTCGGCAATAAACAGACACACAATAGAGCGATTGCGGTGAGAGACTTATTCTGGGATGGAGCTGCACGCATAAACTAATCCTAAATCTAGCCAAAGCAGTCGCCATACGTAGGCGGTAGCGGAGTGTACCCGGCTTAGCGTCGAAAATGCACATTTGTTACTTTTCTTAACACTTTTTTCGACGAGCGGCGCAGGTTAAGCCTCCGAACGTGAAGATCTCCTGGTTTTTTTTCAAAAAAACGCATTACTCAGCCCTTTCGTCGTGACCTACAGACTCAGCCTCGCTATATTCTTGCGGCGCGTCCCAGACGGATGCGCTCGAAAATTTTGTGAGTGTTTGATCATCGATAAACGACCCGAAACAACTGCGGACATCTTAAGCCGCTCGACAGCCTTGGCCGATGGCTTTGCCACCGGTGGCTTTGCGAACAAAGCGTTTTCCTCCAGCTATCGGCGCCAATACACCATCGACTTGGTGGCGCACATGGCAGAATGCGATTTGAATTACGAGCGCCTTATGCGCCTATTTCCAAAGGTGCGAGAAGAAGAGTCGCGCTGCATCTCGCTGCTTGGCGGGGTAGAGGCAGATAGCCAGCAGACCGTGGTTGAATTGCGCGTGATCGAGCGCAGCCGTTACACGACGTTGATTCAGTTAGTACAAAGACCTCGGCTCAGCTGGGGGCGCAGCCCAAATATGCGCATACGTATGTATCACGACGCAAAAAGCGCTGAAGTAGTCGAATACCAGCATCAAAACCGCTTTCATGGCAGCTACGAAGTGCCGAATAGGCGTATGCGACAAAGAGACGAAAAAGCGCAGCTCAATCAGTTCTTAGGCGAGTATTTGCGCTATTGCCTGGCTGTGGGCGGTGCAATAAGCGCCCAGTCTGATCTGGGCAGCTAACGTTCTTGGCAAAAAGGGTTCTGCATATCAGCGATTGCCATTTAGTGGCGCCTGGGCAGACTCTGCTCGAAACCGATACTGAAGCAACACTGGTCAGTGTGCTTGAAGCCGCCTTTGCCGAGATCGATACAGCACGGTGCGATGCGATCATCGCCTCGGGAGATCTGGCTCACCTGGCGACGGAAGCGGTTTATCGACGATTCCATAGCCTAATTACGCAGTTTTTTAACGGCCCGTTGTTATGTCTGCCCGGCAATCACGACGTTTTATCGGCAATGCAGGCGGCAGGTTTGCCGATGCAAAGCATCGTTTGGCCGGACTGGCAGTTGGCGGCCTTAGACAGTCACGAAGACGACAAGCCTAAATCTTTGATTACCGAAATCGATCGACAAGCCCTATCTGAAGCCGTGGCAGGCACGCAGTCGCGGCACATATTACTGGCAACCCATCATCCCCTTGTTGAGGTACATTGCCCCTGGCTCGACCGAGATCGTATTGTGGGACCTTTGGAGCTGTTGAATTGGCTGAACCAGCAAAGCGGCGAACGTCTGCGGGGCGTGGTATTCGGCCACACCCATCAAGAGGTGGAAGCCAAAGTGGGGTGCTGGCCCGTATTTGGTGTGCCTTCGACGTGTTTTCAGTTTCAGCCTCAAAGCTCACGTTTTGCACTAGACGATCTTGCACCGGGATATCAATGGTTAGAGTTGCAGCACGATGGCGAGATAACAAGAACTGTTAGAAGAGTTAATTAGAGCAGGCGCGTACCTCGATATGCGGCAAGTCGATATACTCATGCCGCGCTGTTGCGCGGCCTATTTCTACAGCATTGCTAACGACGAACACGGCGTATCAAACCTATGGCAGTAAAAGAATACTCAGCTAAATCGCTTCAAGTCCTCTCGGGGTTGGAGCCTGTGCGTCGCAGGCCGGGTATGTATACCGATACAGCGCGACCTAACCATTTGGTGCAAGAGGTGGTGGACAACAGCGTTGATGAAGCCATTGCTGGGCATGCGCGAGAGATTGAAGTTGCGTTAAACAGGGACGGGTCGGTAGAGGTCATTGATGATGGTCGGGGCATGCCGGTGGACACCCACCCAGAGCACAAAGTCTCGGGAGTTGAGTTGATCCTGACCCGCCTCCATGCAGGAGGTAAGTTCGACAACGAAAACTATAACTTCTCTGGTGGTTTGCACGGGGTCGGCGTATCCGTGGTTAATGCGCTTTCTGAATGGCTCGAAGTCGAGATCAAACGCGAGGGAAATTTGTACCGGCAGCGTTATGCCAAAGGTGAGCCTGTAAGCACGTTGGACGTCATCGACAGCGTGGGCAAGCGTAATACCGGCACCCGGGTGGCCTTTCTACCAGAGGCAAGCTACTTCGATTCACCGACTATTAGTGTCGCAAAGCTGCGCCATCTGTTGCGCGCAAAAGCGGTGTTGTGCCCAGGATTACGAGTAAGCCTTGCGGTTGAAGCCGATCCGTCTAAGAACGAAAGCTGGCATTACGCCGATGGCTTGCAAGAATACTTAGAGCAGGCGTTGGATGGCGCTGAGTGCATCCCACTGACCACGGTCATGCACAGCGCCAGCGGCACAGGTGAGGCCGTAGACTATGCGCTTAAATGGGTCCTTGATGGTCGTGTCGTACTTGCCGAGTCCTATGTCAATTTGATTCCGACACCTCAAGGCGGTACCCACGTTAATGGGTTGCGCTCTGGGCTCATTGATGCGCTAAAAGAATTCTGTGAATTCCGTGACCTCATTCCACGAGGAGTCAAGCTGACGGGCGACGATATTTGGGAGCAATGCAGCTATGTTCTTAGCGCTAAGCTTGCAGACCCGCAGTTTGCTGGGCAGACCAAGGAGCGACTGTCATCTCGGCAAGCAGCGGTATTTGTTGCCAGTGCTGCAAAAGATGCATTCAGTCTATGGCTCAACGAACACGCCAGCGAAGGCGAGAGCATTGCGGAACTGGTGATCAATAACGCGCAAAAGCGAATTCAGGCGGCAAAAAAAGTTGCTCGCAAACGAGTCACCGCTGGCCCTGCCTTGCCGGGTAAATTGGCTGATTGTTCTGGGCAGGACGCTGGGGGTGCTGAGTTGTTTTTAGTCGAGGGCGAGTCGGCTGGTGGCAGCGCGAAACAAGCAAGAGATCGCGAGTTCCAGGCGGTATTGCCCCTTCGCGGTAAAATTCTTAACACCTGGGAAGTAGACTCAGCTCAGGTGCTCGGCTCCCAGGAAGTGCACGACATCGCGCTGGCGATTGGTGTTGATCCGGGTTCAACAGATTTAGCCAACCTGCGATACCACAAAGTCTGCATCCTGGCAGACGCAGACTCAGACGGTTTGCACATTGCGACCTTGTTGTGCGCTTTGTTTGTAAAACACTTCAGGCCGTTGGTTGCGGCGGGGCATGTCTATGTCGCCATGCCGCCCTTGTACCGCATTGATGTGGCTAAAGACGTGTACTACGCCTTAGATGATTCAGAGCGCAATGCCATTCTCGATAAAGTCACTGCAGAAAATAAGCGCGCCAATCCGGTAGTGCAGCGTTTCAAGGGCCTAGGCGAGATGAACCCCATGCAATTGCGTGAGACCACCATGGTGCCTGAAACCCGCCGACTCGTGCAGCTGACCCTGGATGCAGGCAAGAAGACCGAAGAAACAATGGACATGTTACTGGCGAAAAAACGTTCGTCTGAGCGGCGGACATGGCTAGAAAAGAAAGGCGATCAAGCATCAATTGCATAAGCGCTAGCCACACAGAATTGAATAGGTAGATCACCATGGATGAAGATATCCAACCCACAGATCAAGAGACCATGCCGCTGTCGTTGTACACCGAGCGTGCGTATCTCGATTATTCGATGTACGTCATCAACGATCGGGCATTACCGCATATTGGTGATGGGCTTAAACCGGTGCAACGGCGCATCATTTACGCCATGGGCGAGCTTGGACTCAACAGTCAGGCTAAGTTCGTAAAGTCCGCTCGCACCGTAGGTGATGTGTTAGGAAAGTTCCACCCCCATGGCGACAGCGCTTGTTACGAAGCCATGGTGTTAATGGCTCAGCCGTTTTCTTTCCGCTATCCGTTAGTAGATGGTCAAGGAAACTGGGGTGCGCCAGACGATCCAAAGTCCTTTGCCGCCATGCGTTATACCGAAGCGCGGTTGTCGCGGTATGCGGATCTGCTGCTGGCAGAGTCACGTCAGGGCACCGTTGACTATGTGGCTAATTTTGACGGCACTGTAGACGAGCCGAAATTATTGCCAGCCCAGGTGCCGTATCTGTTGCTTAACGGCAGCACCGGTATCGCTGTGGGGATGGCCACGGACATTCCACCCCATAACTTCAACGAAGTGTTAAGCGCATGTATTCACATGCTGGACAACCCAAAAGCCAGCGTTGCGGATTTGATGACCCATATCAAAGCACCAGACTACCCCACCGCTGCGCAAATCATTACGCCGCCAGAGGAAATCCGCGAGATCTACGAAACCGGTCGCGGCAGCATTCGTGCTCGTGCGGTCTATCATCGAGAAAACGGCGAGTTGGTGATCACCGCGCTGCCTCACCAGACCTCACCAGCTAAAGTGTTGGAACAGATCGCAGCACAGATGCAGGCACGCAAACTGCCGATGCTGGTCGACTTAAGAGATGAATCAGATCACGAAAACCCGATGCGCCTGGTGTTGGTGCCACGATCAAACCGAGTCGATTACGAACGCTTAATGAGCCACTTGTTTGCAACCACCGATTTGCAGCGCAACTATCGGGTGAATTTAAACATCATCGGCTTGGATCAGCGGCCTGCGGTTAAGAATCTTGCTCAGATCATAAAAGAGTGGCTGCGCTACCGACTCGATGTAGTGACTCGGCGGTTAAATTTCCGCCTAGACAAGATCAATGACCGGCTGCATATTCTCGATGGCCTGTTAATCGCGTATCTCAATCTGGACGAAGTCATTCGGATTATTCGCGAAGAAGAGAAACCTCGTCAGGAATTGATGGCGCGGTTTAAGTTGTCTGAGATTCAAGCCAACGCGATTTTAGATCTACGGTTGCGCCAGTTGGCAAAACTTGAAGAAATTAAGCTGCAAACAGAGAAAGACGAACTCGAAGGCGAAAAAGCTGGGCTAGAAAAAACCCTTAGCTCCAAAGCGCGTATGCAGACGTTGATGAAAAAGGAGCTATTGGCCCTGGCTGAAGACTACGGGGACGAGCGTCGTTCGCCCTTAGTCAGTGTTGATAATGCGCTAGCGTTTAGCGACGAAGATCTTCTCACTAACGACCCGATCACCGTGGTGGTGTCGGACAAGGGTTGGGTGCGAGCGGCAAAAGGCCATGACATGGATCCCGCGGAGCTCGCCTATCGCAGCGGTGATGCGTTTGCCCAAGCGGCGCGCGGCCGCACGAATGAAACCCTAGTGTTTTTAGATTCCCATGGGCGCACCTACAATACGCCAGCGCATACGCTGCCGTCAGCGCGAGGACAAGGCGAACCACTTACCGGCCGCTTCAAACCCAAAGACGGGGCGCGATTTGTCGGCGTGGTGATGGGCGGTAGCGATACCAAGGTATTGTTAGCGAGTAACGCCGGTTTTGGTTTTGTTGGGCCGTTAGCCGACATGGTCACAAAAAACAAAGCGGGTAAAGCCTGTCTTAGCGTGCCAACCGGCGCTGACGCGCTACCACCAATCACTGTCGACAACGAAACATTGGCATCAGGTAACGGCTTGGTAGCGGCGGTCACGAACCAAGGCCGTCTGCTGATCTTTAAGCTGAGTGACCTACCAGAGTTATCGCGCGGTAAGGGCAACAAACTCATCAACATACCCAGTGCCGCCTTCAAGGCTGGCGAAGAAACCATGTTGGCAGTGGCAGTGTTGGGTGAGCAAGACGATCTGGTGATTCATGCAGGACAACGGCATCTGACCATGAAGCGTAAGGACTATGAGAATTACATCGGTGAGCGCGCACGCCGTGGCAGTAAGTTACCCCGTGGCTTTCAAAAGGTAGATCGGTTGTCTGTGAGCTAAGACACTCTCGTGATGTGCGCGCTCAAGAAAATCCGAGAATAACCTGAGCTTGTTCCTTAACCAGCAGCGCATCTCGCTCGGGTAATTCAGCGACACTATAAAGAGATTGCTCTGGAGCCAAGTCGGGCAAAATGGGGTGCTCGAAGGCTCCGGCCCAACTTTTTTCAACGTCATTCAGATTGGCGAAAACCTCTTGGCTAATAAGAGCCGTATCTTTGCGTGCCAGGGCCGCTAACGTGATGTCCGTGTCAATGTTTGACCAGTCTTGCATTTGCGCAGGGTTAAGAAAGTTCATCTCTCCTGGGTCGCCAGGGCAAGTGGCAGTGCGCAAGTAGTAGCGAAACTGCCCTAGAGTTTCGTATTCCAACAAAAGCGTTTGTAACAAAAACGTAGCGTGTAAGGCCTGTAGACCGCTCACAGTGTTTTGGCTCAAAACCAGACAAGCGCCTTGGCTGTCTAAGGGCATGGCAAAACCTGGGTAAACCGCGCATACCTCCCGGCCCATGTTGACGGCGTCGGTGACCGCTTGGTCGCGTTCGGCTTTGGATAGGGCCAGTTGGTTGATAAGGTTAATGACCAAACAGTAACTCGGCGTCGCTCCGGCGTTTTCCTGCTGTACCGAAACAATGGGCAAGGAGCGATTGCCACGGGCGCTCAACTGCATCAGCAATACAGTAAGCCAAGGCACAATGAGTACGATAATAACGCTGGCGAGCCAGTGTAACCACGGAGTCGCAGGGCGAAATGCCGCCGAATTCAAATGAATGGTTACGTAACCGGTTATGGTGTCGTCAATAGTGGCGGTGGCGGTGTAGCGACTGGCACTGTCTTGGCTGCCACTCATTGCAATGACATTGTTGGCGTTGTCAAAAAACGTCACGCCATCCACCTCGGCGCCTTCGGTAACAAAGTTAGCAATTACTGCAAGATTAATCCGTTGGTTGTCGAGTAGGTCACCGGCAGTGGTTTTGGCAATAGTCTGGGCCATATGGACACCAAATCTTTCAGCCTGAAGCTTGTCGTCGCCGAAGTTGAACCAGATCCCAGCCAGGGCGACTGCGCATAAGACGCTGGCCGTAACAGCAGAAGGCAAAGTAGCTTTGGTCGACCTAAAGCGTTTCCACCGGGGCATGATGCGCAGTCCGAAAGAGGGAGCGATAATCTAGCATAGTAGCAAAGGGGCCTGCCCCGGAAATCAAACCAAACCTCAATAGAGCCGGGGAAATAGAACCGCTACACTCTGGGTTATTGCAGCGGAGGTACAGGAGCCCCAAGGCTTTGTCGCAAGACGTCATTCTCATCAGCGTATCTGGTCGCGATCAACCCGGCATGATGTCGCGGCTGATGTCAGCATTACAGGGCGTATCAGCAGATATTCTGGATATCGGCCAAGCGGTCATACATGACGAATTGGCGTTGGCGGTGTTGGCCAGGGTGGCTGCGAATCCGGCGGTACACGAACAAATTGAGCGTGCTTGTGCCTCTGATGATGTTGTTGTGCGCATCGCACCGGTGCAATCGCTAGAACAGGTGATGTGGTCTGAGGCAGTAGGCGAAAGCCACCTTATCGTTACGATCATGGCGCTTAGTGACGGTGTAGAGGCCATCCAGGCGGTCAGTGAGCTAACCCACAAACACAACTTAAATATCGATTTTGTGCGGCGCTTAACCAAGGCGGCGAAAGATTTTTCCGGTGCCCAAGTTCCCAGGCTCTGTGTCGAAATGCGGCTGAGCGGTGCCCGTACCTCGGCAAACGATCAGCAACACTTACAGCAAGATCTTATCCAGGCAGCAGAGCGGCTGGGTTTCGATTTCAGTGTGCAAGCCGACACAGTATTTCGGCGTAATCGGCGCTTGGTGGTGCTGGATATGGACTCTACTTTAATAGCCGAAGAAGTGATGGATGAGTTGGCCAAGCGACATGGCTTTGGTGATGAAGTGGTTGCGATCACCGAGGCTGCGATGGCGGGCAAAATAGATTTTAAAGAGAGCTTTCGCCAGCGCGCACGTTTGTTGCGTGGAATGCCAAGAGAGTTTCTGCAGGAGGTTGCCGAGTCGGTCAAACTTAACGAAGGCGCACATCGACTGATAAAAGCACTTAAACATTTTGGGTACCGCACAGCCGTTATTTCTGGCGGCTTTCAATACGTCGGCGAATACTTAGCCCAGGACTTGGGCATCGATTACGTTTACGCAAACACCCTTGAAATTGTCGACGGTAAAATGACCGGCGAAGTTATCGGCGATATTGTGGACGCGCAATCCAAGGCGAACATCTTGACCTCTATTGCCGAGCGCGAGGGCATTACCTTGGAGCAGACCATCGCGGTGGGTGACGGTGCGAACGATCTGCCTATGTTATCTGCTGCGGGCCTGGGCATTGCCTACCACGCCAAGGCGGTGGTTAAAGAAAATGCGCGCCATGCGATATCGAACTTCGGTTTGGATGCAATTTTGTACTTAATAGGCTTCAGCGATGGCGACATTGAGCAAGCCTTGGCTCAAGGGCGCTAATTCATAAGCGTTTTTGAATCGGCGCCGCTGTGCTCGCGCACCAGTTTTGGCAACAGATAACCGGGTAGTTGTCGTTGTAGTTGCGCATAGATACCGCGCGCTTCTTCGTCACCAACAAAAAAGTGCTGTGTACCAGCGACATGATCTGTCAGGTGTAGGTAGTAGGGCAGCACCCCTTGTTCAAAAAGCTGGATCGACAGCTTTGCGAGCACTTGGGGATCGTCGTTTATGCCGCGTAGCAGCACCGACTGATTGAGCAACGTGGTGCCAACCTGTTTAAGACAAGTGAAGGCCCGCAGAGTTTGGGCGTTTAGTTCGTTGGGATGATTGCTGTGCACCACCATTACCGTGTGGCAGCGGCGCTGTTGCAATGCGTCTAATAGCCCTTGAGTTATGCGCTGGGGCAGCACAATAGTAATGCGGCTGTGAATGCGAATACGCTGCACATGGGGAATTGCATCGATGGTTGCTAAAAGCTGCTGCAACTGCGCGTCGCCGAGCAACAGCGGATCACCGCCTGACAAAATCACTTCATGCACGCTGGTGTCTTCTGCAATGGCGTCCAATGCTTGCTGATGGTCACCAGCGCGGTGTTCGCGATAAGGAAAGTTGCGACGAAAGCAGTAGCGGCAATAAATCGCGCATCCAGCGGTGGTAATCAGCAACACCCGAGATTGATATTTCTGCAACAGGCCTGGTGCCTTCATAAAGCCCTGAGTAACGTCGGTTTCTGCCAAGGGATCTGTCACAAACCCCGGCTGGTTTTGTCGTTCTTGCTGTGTTGGTAAAACCTGTTTGAGTAATGGGTCGTTAGCATCGCCGGCGGTCATACGGGCAACAAAACTTTGTGGCACCAGTAGTGGAAAGTCGGCAGCGTTGTCAACGGGCTGCTCTAACTGATCAAGCCTAAGTTTTACGGCGCTGAGTAAGGCTGGTACTTCTCGGACAGCGTTTCTCAATTCTTCGGACCATTCGCCGTTTGGCCACGAGTCGGGATCAGTGCTTTGATGGGCAGGAATGAGTTTCGGGGTTATCATGCGCGCCTTTGACGTCAACGAAGCGTGTTATGGCCAACTATTCTACCAACGAATTTAAATCTGGATTGAAACTAATGCTTGAAGGGGATCCTTGTACGATCCTCGAAAACGAATTTGTAAAACCTGGCAAAGGCCAGGCGTTTAATCGGGTTAAGTTTCGCAACCTGAAAAATGGTCGAGTCTGGGAACGTACCTTCAAATCCGGCGAATCTTTAGAAGGTGCCGACGTTGTCGACATCGACATGGAATACCTCTACACCGATGGTGAATTTTGGCACTTCATGCGCACTGACGGCAGTTACGAACAGGTGGCGGCCACAGCATCTGCAGTCGCCGATTGTAAAGACTGGCTGAAAGAGCAAGACGTTTATCAGGTGACACTCTGGAACGAAGATCCGATCGCGGTCACTCCACCGAACTTCGTTGAATTGCAAGTAACCGATACAGACCCAGGACTTAAAGGCGATACTGCGAATGGTGGTACCAAACCCGCCACACTCTCTACTGGGGCCACAATCAAAGGGGTCCCGCTGTTTATCAACATCGGTGATGTATTGAAAATAGATACCCGCACCGGCGAGTACGTCTCTCGCGCCAAAGGTTAAGCCGCTCAAAGATAATCGTAGTTAGGCGGATAATTGACTATGAGTTGGGCGAAACGGGTGCAACAGCGAGCCCAGTGCCTAGCTGCCATTCGCGCGTTCTTTGCAGCACGAGATGTGCTGGAAGTGCAGACCCCGGTGCTTGCCGCCGCCACGGTAACCGACCCTGACGTAGAAAGCATTGCGGTGCCTGGTTACGGCTATCTGCAAACTTCGCCGGAATACCAAATGAAGCGTCTGTTGTGTGCAGGTGTTCCTTCTATCTACCAACTTGGGCCGGTGTTTCGTCACGAAGAGCGGGGGCGACTGCATAACCCAGAGTTCACCATGCTGGAGTGGTACCGTTTGGATTTTAATGATGCGCAGTTAATGCAAGAAGTTGCGGAGCTGATCACACATCTGTTGGGGCCAGCGGAGGTCCAAACCATCAGCTACCGAGAACTTGTCGGTGAAGCAGTTGATCAGCCAGATGCAGACCGCAGCGATCTGGATCTGCGCTTTGCGCAAGCCTGCGAACATCTAAAGCCAGGACGCTACTTTGTTGTTGATTACCCTGCCGATCAAGCGGCTCTTGCACGATTGCGTCCTGACAATCCAACCGTGGCCGCACGATTTGAGCTGGTCATAGATGGAATAGAAATCGCCAACGGCTATTGGGAGCTACAAGACCCTGCGGAACATCACAGCCGTTTCGCAGAAGATCGTCGCGTGCGCAAAGCGCGTGGACTGCCAGACGTCGAACCAGATACGGAATTTCTGCAAGCCCTCGAACAAGGTTTGCCTCAGTGTGCAGGAGTGGCGCTGGGTGTAGATCGTTTACTGATGCTCAGCCGAAGGGCCGTTCGACTGGAACCACTGGTGCCAACAATAGATTCTTAGTCGCTCTTAGCCGATCTGCCCTAAAACCTCTCCCATTCGAACCCGGCTTCCAACAGCCAGAGTATTTCGCAATCGAACAGCGTCTTTGGGGAAACAACAAATGACGGTTGAGCCTAGTAAGAAGCGGCCGATTTCCGCGCCGCGTTCAAATGCCAAATTGTGTTCGTGGGTCTCAATGGTTTGGTAGGGCGATGCCGGGCCGGGCCAAACAGTTTCGATTGAGGCGACAATTAACGCGCCCACCAAGATAACCAGCATGGGCCCGAATGCGGTATCGAAGCGGCACACTAAGCGCTCGTTGCGCAAGAACAGGCCCTCAATATACTCCTCGGTAATGCCGTTTACCGAGAACAGTGCGCCGGGGAGGGCGATGGTTTGAGTCAGCGTGCCCGCATAGGGTAAGTGGATGCGATGGTAATCGCTGGGCGCTAAATAAATGGTGCAAAAGTCGCCGCCCTCAAAGCCCTGGCCTGCTTTGCCGGCCAAGCCGCGCAACGAATAACGCTGGCCCTTGGCTTGGAACAGCTGTTCGTCACATATGCGCCCTAGCTGGCTGACACAGCCGTCCACCGGGCTGGCCAACTCGTTTACTGCGCCGGGCATGGGCCGGGCGTTGCTGTCCAGTGCCCGTGTAAAAAAGTCGTTAAAACTGGTGTAATCGCTGAAGTCTTTGCGCTCGGCTTCTTTCAGCGAAATATCGTATGCGCGCGCGAATTGCTCAATAAACACCTTGCTGATGGTGGGGTTTTCGCTCGCTGCGAGTTTGCCAATCCATCTTGAGATCAGATGCTGGGGTAGGACCTTTTGCAAACTTGCGAAGCGCTCACTCATAGCTGCTGTATTCCGTTATTCGATTGGCAGATCAGGGTCGTTACCCCACTCAGCCCAAGACCCATGGTAAGCACGGATGTTAATGCCCAAAAGCCGTCCAACCAAATACGACAATCCGGAACGGTGGTGGGTTTGGCAGTGGGTGATCACCGAAACTGAAGTGTTGATACCTAAGTGTGCGAGATCGTCTGCCAGCGTTTCTCGTAAGCGCAACTGACGGCTTGGATTCTTAAGCAATTCCCAATCCAGGTTTACCGCACCTGGTATATGGCCAGCCCGTGCCGAACCGCTGCGCAAGCCCAGATATTCATCCCGTGAGCGAACATCCCAAATGATTTGCTCAGGGTCGCTGATCGCTTGCAGCACGTCCTCGATTTCAGCAATCGCTTGTTGATTAATGTTCAAAGTAAAGTCCGCAGCAGTGTCCTGTGCTTGAAACGTGCCATGGCTCAGCGACTTACCGGCGCCGGCCCAGGCATGCAGACCGCCATTTAAGTACGCCCAGTGTTTGTGACCAATAACGTCCAATACCCAAAGCAATTTGCCCGCCCAGCCGCCACCTTCGTCGTCGTATGCAATGATTCGGCGATCAGGGTGGTAACCGATGCCTGCAAGCGCGCCGTGTAACGAGTCGATGTCGGGCAATTTACCCACCGCGGGCGGAACGCTACAGCACAACTGAGCAGGCGACAGCAGTACCGCGCCTTCAATGTGGGCCTGGGCAAACACCGTGGGGTCGGTGACTTGAATCAGTAGGTCGCTACTGTCCAACGGCAGAGATAAGTCAATTGGCTCGAGCAGCTGTGGGGCAGACAGTTTCGTTTGTGCAGTCATGATGAGGCTTAGGTTGTTAGTGAGACCTTAACAGCTTCTGGTAAGTGACTAAATTTTATCTGCGCGAAACGACGGTCAAACTTGATGATTGTTAGCCAAAGATGGACGTTGGTCCAGTTCTTCACTCGATAGCAATTCAGTGCCTAGATGAACGTTTTTAGAGACGTTCGTGGAAACTAAAAGTTAACTAGGACCTGGGCTGGATTCGAGCGATGGCTGCCGCTAATTCGACAAGTTTTCTGCGTCAATTGTGTTTGTCAATCGTCCGCCAGGACGCGAGAAGTTGTTGGGACTGGTCATCTTGACTGCTCGCCTCCCAATCCGATCGATCAGCGCCCACCATATTCTCAAGCCATTTGGTTGACTCTTGTTCGTCTACGAAGTCGTCTATGAACCAACTCAGAGGCACATCAAGGCCTCGAGCCAGCTGAAACAGCTGCACAACGCTGATGCGGCACTTGCCGTGTTCAATCCGCGAGACTTGTTGTTTGCTGACGTTCATCCATTCAGCAAGATTTTCCAGGCTGTAACCCTTTTGTGTACGAATTTGGCGGAGTCGTATACCAATGTGCGTATCCAGACCATGGGGCTCATTTTTCGTGTGCATAAGTCAACTTATAAGTGATAACGCGAGGCTTTGTTACATTTAATTTGACTCCTTGACGGCCCTAGAGATGTCCCTAAAAAAGGGATATGGATCCTTTAAGTCACTTAAAAAGAAGTAAGTGTCTGGATCGCCGATCGATTGATACCGATGAAAGGCGTTTTGGTGGTGCGCTGAGTGGTATTACCAACAGCACAGCGAACAAAGGACAACGATGCAGGCGCAAATTTTGATTTACATCACCACGTTCATTTTCTACACCAGCGCTTTGCTGATACACGACGGCCTAATTGCTGGTGTGACTAACAAGCAAGGGAGCGACTCTGCTACAAACATCAAGCGTTTTAAGATTCGTAATGCACAGGCGGTTGAAGATCATCAAACGGGTTTGTTTTGGCAACGGTGTTCCTGGGGTCTTAAGGGCAATGACTGCGCGATGGGGGATGCGTCACGAATGCCCTGGCAAGAAGCGCTTTTGATCGCATCGACGCGTAGCACCGAGGGCTGCGAAACATGGCGTCTACCCAGCCTGGTCGAACTCAATTCCCTCGTCGAACCGCAATCAGGGGACGTCCAAATCGATCAACATTACTTTCCGAATACTCAGGCCACCTGGTATTGGACCGCGACCACGTTTGATCTAACCAATTCTTTGATCAAAGTAGTTAGTTTTGCTGACGGCTCGCAATTTGATTCCCTGGCTACTAACTCGGGGGTTCTACGGCTGGTTTGCGAGGAACATCACCGAGTGGGTTAGTGCTGTCGACCTTGGCTCAAAATAACGTTTGCCACTATATTGGCTTCAGTATTTTGTTGCGGACGATCATGAACCCCGACTTAGTGTGGATCGATTTAGAAATGACCGGCCTTGATGCGTCGAAAGATCGCATCATTGAAATGGCAACCATCATCACCGACAGCGAGTTGAATTTAATTGCAGAAGGGCCTGTGTTGGCTATCCAGCAGCCCCAGTCGTTGCTTGATGGCATGGACGATTGGAACCAAAGCCATCATTTGGCTTCGGGATTGTTAGAGCGCATAGCCGCCGAAGGGGTATCAGAACGTGAGGCGGAAGCGGTCTCGCTGGCCTTCATTGAGCAACATGTCACGCCTAATGAGGCGCCCCTATGCGGTAACAGTATTTGGCAGGATCGGCGTTTCTTGTCGCGGTATATGCCAACCCTAGAGGCCTATTTGCACTATCGGATGATTGATGTCAGTAGCGTTAAAGAACTGGCCAAGCGCTGGCATCCGCAAGTGGCGTCGGGTTTTAAGAAGAAAGGCGAACACACGGCGCTCGCAGACATTCGTGAATCTATTGAAGAGCTGCGTTACTACCGCGAGCACCTATTTAGTTCGCCGAGTTAGTTTTTCCAGCGCCCAAACAATGTGTTCGTCGACCATGTCGTTGACTTGCCCACGCTGTTGTTGAAGCGCGCTCATGGCTTTGGTGCTGGCCGGGCCATTACCAATG
>CACFGV010000027.1 GCA_902565895.1 K189A clade bacterium | reverse complement strand
GGCCAAGGGCTGGGGTGAGACCTGGGAAGAAATTGAAGCCAAAGTTGCCGCAGACATTCCTACCCGCCGCATTACCCGACGCAGCGAGGTTGCTGCACTGGTGGCCTTTTTGTGCAGCGCTCAGAGCAACGCGATTCACGGTCAAAATATTCGCATCGACGGCGGCCAATTGGATATTTTGTCATGACTGCGTTGCCCCAAAGACTCGCGGGGGTCGTGTTGACGTTAGGCTCCGTTTTTATGATTGATTTAAATCAAATCAATCCCTTACACCAACTGTGGCTACCGCTCATGCTGGCTGCAGGGGCGTATCTAATGACCCAGTCCATCATGGCCGTGGCCATCGCCTGCGGCACTTTGGCCTTTACTCACATCAATAGCGCATCGCCATTCTGGGTAGAGTCCATTGCTTACCCAAGCATTGTATTTGCCTGTTTAACCGTCATCGCTATGACCCTGATCCAGCGTTTTCGCAAACGCATTAAAGCCACTCACGACGAGCGCTGGGCGCGAAGACAAGAACGCCAACAGGACTAACTTACAGTGATCGAGGCGGTACTTTTCGATTTCGACGGCACCTTAGCACCTAATCTTGATTTGCCCGACATGCGTCGTCAGGTCGCCGACTTAACCGTCAAAGTCGGCGTGCCCGAAGAGATTTTCGCGGATCTGTACATTGTCGAAATCATAGTCGCCGGCCATCAATGGCTCACCCAGCAAGACGCCGAGTTAGCGGCCCACTATAAGCGGCAGGCGGATCAATTGATTATCGACATCGAACTGGCTGCAGCCGCAAAAACCACGATATTTGCAGGCGTTAAAGAGATGCTCAGCGGTTTACGTGAACAGCAAATTAAGCTCGGCATTGTGACCCGCAACTGCCGCGCCGCTATTGATGTGGTATTTCCACAGCATCCGCGCTACGTAGATGCTCTGCATGCACGGGACGATGTCCGCCACTTAAAACCTGACCCGCGGCATCTACAAGACAACCTCGTGGCACTGGGCGCCCAAGCAACCAACAGTGTCATGGTGGGTGACGGCGCATTGGACATGCGCGCAGGGCGAGAGTTGAACATGCATTGCATTGGCGTGCTCACCGGCAGCAATGACGGACCCGCCTTGTTACAAGCGGGCGCCTCGGAGATCTTTGATGACTGCCTAAACTTGCATAAAAGTCTCTTTTAGGTGTTTGGCATTACCGTATTCCCAAGGCACACTAGCTTCACAACACTACGGAGATTGCGATATGGAAACCGTAACTCTGGTTAGGAATGAGCTAGGGCCGCTGCTGGACAGACTGATCATGCAACTTGAGCGCGAGGGCAATTTGACTTATCGCGCGCACTTCACACGCATCAGGCGCCGTCTAAATTGCGCCAACCATGACTGGGAACTGGCGACACCCATCATCGATCTATCTGCCGCCGACGCTATGGGTTTTCAATTTTCCAGTTCCGCCGACGTGCTCGTCGAACGCATTTTGCTGAAGTCGCAAAGACTTATTCGACAACTCAACGGCCTCGATCAACCCAAACATTAAAACTTCATGACTGCGACCATCAGTACAATTTATCGCTACCCCGTAAAAAGCATGGGTGGCGATACCCTGCAACAAACCAACTTAACCACTAACGGTATTCCCGGCGACCGCTGCTGGACGCTCAAAGACGAAGAGCGCGGCGGCATTAAAGGCGGTAAACGGTTCCCGCACCTAATGAGCATGCACGCGACGCTAGAGCAAGAACCTGACGAGCAGACCCCTTCCCCGCCGGTCACTATTCGACTCCCCGATGGACAACAGGGTCGCTCCCAAGACAACCGCATAAATCAACTGTTATCCGACGCCGTCGGTGCGCCCGTGAGCCTATGGCCATTGCTCCCAGCGGATCAATTAGAGCACTACAAACGCCCACCCAACCCAGAGAATTTCGACCAGAAGGCGTATTTCCGCGAGGTCTTTGCACGTACCGAGGACGAACCGCTACCCGATCTCTCTGGCTTTCCTGCTGAGCTGTTTATTTACGAATCATCACCCGGCACCTACTTTGATGCCTATCCATTGCTGCTCATGACCAACGCCAGTTTAGAAGCGCTACAAGCGACCGACAGCGACAGCGTATTCGACGTTCAACGATTCCGCCCCAACATTGTGTTGGACACCCAAGAGCAGGGGTTTGTTGAGAACAATTGGGTTGGAAGACGTATGCAACTCGGTGACGCGGTGTTGACTATTGAGGCCATCTGCCCGCGTTGTGTCATGACCACCCATGGTTTTGCCGACTTACCTAAAGATCCCAAAGTCATGCGCCATTTGGTGAAGCACAACGACGGTAATCTTGGGGTCTATGCCAGCGTCACCACTCCTGGGCGGATCAAGACGGGTGATGCGGTGGAATGGCTATCTGCCCGAATAAGAAAATAACTGGATAAAAAAGGGGCGCTAGGCGCCCCTTTTTGTTATCCATCACCCTTGCGGGTTACTGCACTCAGTTACTGCCTGTTGGTACCTCTGAGAACGGCATGCCTTTATCCATACGCGGTTCTTGAGGCATTCCCAATACTCGCTCAGCAATAATGTTTGCCATGATCTCGTCGGTGCCGCCAGCAATTCGACCCCCAGGCGCACCCATATAGGTGAGTTGGACCAGGCCCGCTTCTTTAGACAAGTTTTCGTCCCAAATGGCGCCGCTCATCTCCAGCAGGTCCATACAGAATGACGCCATCTCTTGGGTTTTGGGCGCACCCACCAGCTTTCCAATTGAGTTCTCTGGCCCAGGAATTTCACCACGCGACATGGCCGTCATTGAGCGATAGCCGGTGAATCGCAAACCTGACTCCTGTACGTACCAGTTCGCTAACTTGGCGCGCACTGCGCTGTCAGCTATCGCTGGTTTATCGTCGATCATGACTTCATTCGCGATGCGATAAGCCATCTCCACGTTGACGCCGGCGCCGCCGCCGCCAATGGCCGCTCGCTCATTCATCAGGGTGGTCAATGCAACCTGCCAACCTTGGCCCACTTCACCCAAACGCTGGCTGTCTGGAATACGCACATCAGTAAAATAGACTTCGTTGAAATTGGCGCCACCGGTTAGCTGCTTGATCGGTTTGATTTCGACCCCAGGCGACTTCATATCCAAAAAGAAGTAGCTGAGCCCTTTATGCTTGGGAACGTTGGGGTCAGTACGCACGACCAAGATTCCATAGTCAGAATAATGCGCACCTGAGGTCCATATTTTCTGGCCATTGATGATCCAATCATCGCCGTCTCGCTCTGCCTTTGTGCGTAGCGCTGCTAAGTCCGATCCACCCGCAGGTTCAGAAAACAACTGGCACCAGATTTCTTCACCGCTGGCTAGCTTAGGCAGATAGCGTTCATGATGCTCTGGCTTGCCCCAAGTCATCAGCGTGGGCGCCGCCATACCCTGACCGATCACAAAGAACCCTGCTGGCACTTTGTACTTGGCTTCTTCCTGATTCCAAATCACTTGTTGAATAGCGTTCGCACCACGGCCACCAAATTCTTTGTCCCAACGAATACACGCCCAACCTGCGTCGTACTTGCGCTTTTGCCACATTTTCGCTGCAGCCAGTTCGTCCATGCCCGCCAGTTCTTCTTCCGAGGGAGCGTTCGCTTTCAACCATGCTGCCGCTTCGGCACGAAACGCTGCTTCTTCTTTGTTGTCGTTAAAATCCATAGTCTTTTTCCTTAGATCTTGTTTCTCTTTACCGTGACGGCCTAGGCTGCGTTGGTTTGTTCGTATGCGGTGATCAGACGGTCTTGCCAGTAACCCTCACTGCCAATGTTTACGCTCAGCAGCTTCGCGCGCCGATAATAAAATTGACAATCAAATTCCCAGGTAAAGCCCATGCCCCCATGGGTTTGAACATTTTCTTCAGCGGCATGCACCGACGCCTGAATAGACCCAACCCGAGCGGTTGCTGCTGCCAGGGCAAGTTCTGAGCTGTCGCTGTCCAAAGCCCAGGCACCGTAATAACAGTTGCTGCGCGCCAGCGTGTTCTTGACATACATACCAGCTAACTTGTGTTTTATCGCTTGGTACGAGGCAATGGATCGACCAAACGCATAACGGCCCATGGCGTAGTCTCGCGCTTGATTCAGAGCGGCATCAGCCAACCCGACTTGTTCCCATGCAAACAGCACCGCAGCGCGATCCAGCAGGCCCTCCATGGCAGCCCAACCGGCACCTTCGCCGCCCAGCAGTTCTGCCTTGGCGTTATTGAAATTAATCGCTGCATGGCCACGAGAAAAGTCCAGGGTACGCACCGCTTCTCGACTCACTCCAGACTGATCCAGCTCGACCAGTTGCAGACTAGCACTATCACCCTGATCGCTGGCAGCAACCACCACAGCGAATGTGGCAATACCGCCATCCGCAACGGGAATTTTACGGCCGTTCACCAGCCCGCCCGCCGCGGTTGTAGTTAGATTACTGACCGAAGGACGACCATTTCCTTCAGCCAGCGCAAAAGTCCCTATCGCCTCACCGCTAGCCAATAAAGGCAGCCACTTTTCTTTTTGTTCCTGACTGCCCACTGCCAACAGCGCTTCTGTCGCCAAGTAGACCGACGAGCTAAACGGGATCGGCGCTGCAGCGCGGCCAAGTTCTTCGGCAATCACTACCAATTCCAAATAGGACAAACCTAAGCCGCCAAACTCCTCGGGGATCACAGTTGCAGTCCAACCCATCTCCGCGACCTTTTGCCACAGCTCAGCGTCGTATTCGGCATCGCCATCAAGCACTTTACGCACCACGGTTGGCGGACAGTTGTCCGCTAAGAACCCTCGCGCCTGTTCGCGCAACAGTTCTTGTTCGTCAGAAAATTCAAAATCCATAATCGCCTTCCCCTTGTTATTTCCACCGACTTTGGCAAGCCCAAGTCGACCCAGCGAGCCCTGCAATATAGCAGAGCGAAAAGAGTTTTGACCATGATCACCACTCCTCACCCGAGGCTGTCTCATTTACATCACAGATTACGCAAGGGTCAGGCAGTTTCGCCGAGTTGGTTGGCGTTTTTATCTGCTGCCAATACCTCTAGAATCCCGCCATGCAAATGAAAGACTTCAGCGCACATGGCTTTTTGCGCGTCGCCGCTGTGACCCCACAGGTGAGTATTGGCGACCCCCATAGCAACGCCGAAAACATGTTGTCGCAAATCAAGCTGCTCGCCGAGCAACAAGTTGCGGTGGCGGTTCTTCCCGAATTGAGCTTAAGCGGCTACTCGGCCGAGGACTTGTTTTTTACCGATAAATTATTGGCCGATTGTCGCCTCGCTTTAGCCACCCTAGCGCAACAACAAACCCTGCCGCTATGCGCTGTAGGCCTACCCTGGCGGTTGCCCGATGGCCGCCTCTTAAATTGCGCAGCCTTGCTCGGTGGCGGCAAGTTGCTGGGGATGGTGCCGAAGTCCGTGCAGCCCAATTACGGCGAATTCTACGATCAGCGGTGGTTCGTATCTGGCACCAACATAAACGAAACTGCTGTCACAGAAGACTTAGGTAGCTTTAATATTCGTTGCGATCAGCTATTCGAGGTTAACGGCCACTTAGCGGGCGTAGAGATCTGCGAAGACTTATGGGCACCAATAAATCCTGGCACCACCGCCGCCCTCGCCGGGGCCAATGTGCTGTTGAATTTGTCCGCCAGTAACGAACTCATTAGCAAAGCAGACTATCGCCGCGATCTGGTTTGTATGACCAGTGCTAAAAATTTGTGCGGCTACGTTTACGCTGGCGCTGGCATCAGTGAGTCCAGTAAAGACGTGGTCTTCGGCGGCCACCAAATAATCGCTGAGGCGGGCGTTCTTATCGCTGAAAACCAGCGCTTTGCCGCCCCGGGCAGTCACCTGGTTGCCGACTTAGACACCCAATGGCTGCAGCATGACCGCAGCCAAAACACCACCTTCGCCCAGGCCCCAAGACCCACGCCCTATCGGATTGTAAAAAACGTGAACGATCCGACGCCCCTTGGCGACTTGCTGCGGGATCATGCAAGACAACCTTTCGTGCCTACTGACGAACACGAACTAGACGCTAGGGCCGCTGAAATCCTGCAAATACAGGCCACAGGCCTCGCCCGCAGGATGCAAGCCGCTCACAGTCAAGCCATGGTAATTGGGCTTTCTGGTGGCCTAGACTCGACATTGGCATTTTTGGTGGCCTTCGACGCGTTACAGAAACTGGATCTGGCACCACATCAATTACACGCCATAACTATGCCCGGACCGGGCACCAGTTCCGGGACTCACAGTAATGCTCATGCATTGGCCACTGCGGTGCAGGCACACCTGGAAGAGATCCCAATAGACACAGCAGTTGAACAACACCTGGCTGATTTAAAGCACGGCGGTGACTTTGACGTCGTGTTTGAAAACGCCCAGGCGCGCGAGCGCACCCAGATCTTGTTCAACTACGCAAATAAGGTAGGCGGCATAGTGGTCGGCACGGGTGACCTAAGCGAGCTGGCGTTAGGTTGGTGCACCTTTAACGCAGACCATATGGCCAACTACAACGTTAATGCGAGTGTGCCGAAAACGCTGATCGCCTACCTTGTGCGTTGGTATGCCCAGCACCGCGCTGGCACCCATCCGCAACTAGGCGATGTGCTGCGGCGAGTTCTTGACACCCCAATCAGCCCTGAGCTGATACCCCCGCAAAACGACGAAATCAGTCAGCTGACCGAGTCCTTAGTCGGTCCTTATGAGCTACACGACTACTTTTTGTACCATTTTTTACGTCACGGTAGCCGCCCAAACAAAATTTATCAGCTGGCTTGCCGAAGCTTTGAAAGCGTCTATTCAGCATCAGAGATCGCTCACTGGTTAGGACAATTTTTTCAGCGCTTTATCAGCCAGCAATTTAAGCGCACCACTCTGCCACCGGGACCGAAGGTCGGCAGTGTAAGCTTATCGCCTCGAGGTGATTGGCGGATGCCGGACGAAGCCACAGCCAAGGCGCTGCTCGACGAAATCGCCCAACTGCAAACCAACTAGATGCCCCTATGAAAACCAAACTGATACTCATTCTTGCCTGTCTCACGGCACTACCTACAGCGATTGCTGACAGCGCCCACTGCGGGACCGAAGGGGTATGGATTGAAATTCTCGGCGCCGGCAGCGGCGAGCTTGAAGATGGACAAGGGCCGCCTAGTTTTCTGCTATGGCAAGACAATGTTGCGCGCCTAATTGTCGATACTGGCTCAGGCTCATCGGTTGGATTTGATCGTTCTGGTGCTGATATCAACGACGTAGAGGCTATCGCGCTGACCCAACTGCACCCAGACAACAGTGCTGATTTAGCCGCCTATTTGAGCGGCGCCATCGCCGCAGAACGCTCCACCCCACTTGAGATTCTAGGACCAGACAGTAACCAAGCACCCTACATTGATACACAGACAATGGTCCGCCGCCTTATAGGTCCCACAGGTGTTTACCCACAACTTGCCGTTCTGCTTAAGCCATCTAAACCCCTGGGCTTTCGCCTTAAACTGACCAATGTGCCCGCCACCGGATCGCGCAAATGGGCACGGTACCGAAGCCCGAACCTACGCTTGCTGGCCGTGCCAGTAGCCCATGGCGAAACCCCCGCCATTGCCTGGCGAGTCGAAATTGATGACTACGTCGTTGTGTTTGCTGGCGGCTTCAACAACGACAAAGACATCATTCGCTCTTTTGCCAAGGACGCCGATGCTCTAGTTGCCAGTCATGCCATTGCTGAAGCCAGCCGTGGCGCGTTACGAGATGCGTTTGCGTTGCCGTCTGAGTTGGGCAAAGTCGCCGCAGCGGCCGACGCACGTATGCTTATACTGGCCCAGCGCGCTAGCCGCACCCGAGGACGCGAAAGCCTCAGCCGTGGGTCCATCGAAAATTTTTATAAAGGCAGCGTGCTCTTTGCCAACGATGGCGAATGTTGGGGCCTCTAGCGCGAGGCAGTGGTACTGCTCAAATAGTCCACCGCTAGCTCCGTCATCGCTCGAACCGCCGGTGCCAATGCGCCTTCATCGACATAAAAATACGGCGAGTGATTGGGAATGGCCTGTGCCGGGGACAACTCCGCTGGTCGCGCACCGATAAAGAAAAAGAATCCAGGCACCTGTTCTTGGAAAAACGAAAAGTCTTCTGCTCCAGTTACCCGAGGCGATTCAAAGACTGCCCGCTCGCCGTAGACCCTTTCTAACGTCGGCACCATTTGTTTGGTGAGCTGGGCATCATTAAACGTGACCGGCACACCCGGATCGATTTCAACCGTTGCCACCGCGCCCATAGACGCCGCGGTCTGTTCTGCTATGGCGCGTATTTTCTGGTGAATCGACTGACGTACATTGGCATCAAAGGTGCGAATCGTGCCCGTCAACTGCGCGCTTGCCGGCACGATGTTGTTGCGCACTCCGGCCGTGAAAGAACCCACCGTGACCACAGCCGGATGTTGGGTGATGTCAATTTGACGGCTGACAATGGTTTGCAGCCCGTTGATGATTTGCGCACCAACAACAATAGGATCGACCCCAGCCCAGGGTCGTGCACCGTGGGTTTGTTTACCTTGAATGTGGATATCAAAGCGCTGGGCACTGGCCATAAATCCTAGTGCGCGGTAACTGGCAGTACCTACTTTGCTACCCTGGGAAATATGCAGGCCAATAATTGCGTCAACACTCGGGTTGTCCAGCACCCCCTCGTCAATCATAAGCTTTGCGCCACCTTCTTCGCCTTTTGGTGCGCCTTCTTCGGCAGGTTGAAAAATAAACTTGATGGTGCCCGGCAGTTGCTTGCGCATACCGGCAAGGATTTCAGCAGCACCCATAAGAATCGCCATATGGTTGTCGTGGCCGCAGGCGTGCATAACACCCACTTCCCGGCCCTCGTATTCGCTACGCTGAGTGGACGCATAAGGCAAACCGGTTTTTTCAACGACAGGCAAGCCATCCATATCTGCACGCAAGGCCAGCACCGGACCCGGTAAACCGCCTTTGAGCACCCCCACCACACCGGTCTTGGCGACACCGGTTGTAACGTCCATGTCTAACGAGCGCAGATGCTCCGCGATGATTCGTGCGGTGCGAAACTCACGATTCGACAATTCGGCGTACTGATGAAAGTCGCGGCGCCAACTGATCACATCGTCGATTACTGCGTCTACTTGTTTTTCAATGGGCGCTGCATTGAGCCCGAAGGTTGGCAGCCCGAGCGCCATCAGAGCAGCAAAGATCTTTAGTTGTTGAGGCATCATCTCGACAGACTCATTCAATCGATAACGCTCTGGAGCTTAACAGCAGCGCTCGCCACCGCAATACGCACCATCCGACGCCCGGGACGCTATCCCTCGGGGGTATAGCCCAACCGCTGTTGCATCTCGGCCTCGAACTCAGGGAAGTAGCGCGCAATGTCAGGCAAATCAAAGCTCTTTAAAATGGCAGTGTTGGGCTCTCGTTCCAACAAGAACTGAAAAGCATTTAACAATACCCATTCGTGGGTTGTAGTCGCTCCACAAAGCTTTCGATAGTACGCCTGAGACATGTGCACACGGTGCTCTGTTTCCTGTGTAATCGCGATCTCACCTTGTTGCAGTTCGGTGCCGACGCGCTGGCCAATCACCACCTCGTAGACATCCGCGGCAACCATATTCACACTGATCATTAGAACCTTTGCTACTGCTTGCGGACTATGACTATGACCGAACTGGGCGACCTTTGCACAAATCTGCAAACCATCTGGCATGAGCAGATACCCCTATCCAAGGCCATGGATATGCGGATCGAATCTTTTGCCGACCATGTCCTCACCTGTCGGGCCAGCTTAGGGCCAAATGTTAATGTTCACGGCACCGCTTTCGCAGGCAGTCTGTATGCCGTTCAAGCGCTAACTGGCTGGGGCATGATGCACTTACAACTGCAATTGCATGCATTGGACGCATCTATTGTTATCGCCAACGGCAACATTGACTACGCCAACCCAGTTGCCGAGGACATTGTTGTGCAGTGCGCTTTTGGTGAGCACAAAGCAACCATGGAGGGATTAAAAACTACCGGTAAAGCCCGCTTCCAGCTGGCTTGTAACGTATTGCTGAACGACGGTTCCAGTGCCGGCGGATTCAGCGGACTTTATGCTGTACGACTGAACCGATAACGCAACGACGCCGCAATTCTAAGCATCAGCGCCACCAGCCCCGCAGCCGCGATGGCAATATAAAGGGAATCGCCCTCAGCAATAGCGACCCCTGCAAAGGCTTGCATAAAAATCAGCCAAAGATAGTGCATTGCAAATCGATGCAGACGCGCCCAATTTGCACCGAGACGCCGCTGGGATGCGCGGTTACTGGTTAACGCCATAATCCAGATGAGCACATATGCCAGGCCACCAAAAATAGTCGTAGTTACTTCCAGCACTTCGTCAGTAAGCATGAATAACGCGACAATGTAGCCAAAATGCTTCGTGTGAGTTAGCGCAGCTGCCAGACCGAAGTAGCGCCGATGTCGCAGTAACCAACGACCGCCGCCAGTAAGCTGTCGCCAGGGGCGCGCAATATAGGCAATTAACAGCGTCGCAATCCAAGCGTGCACTCACACCCAAGCCGTAGCCCAGTTCCTCACGCAGACTGCCCTCTGGCGTTAAACCTAGGAGCAGAGCCATGCAAAGCGCCGCTCCAATAACTATCCACCATCCGCCCGCGAGCGCTGTCTCAGTCAGCTGTATCCTTTCTTGATTGTTCGTCATCTCGGTTTGCAGCCCCATCCCATTTAAAGGTTAACGTGCTGCGCTGCGCCAAGACTTCCACTGCTTTGCCATTAAGCCGCTTAGGCAGAAATCGCCAGCCCTGCACTGCGCGTAATGCAGCTGCCTCGAAAACTCCGGCGGGCTCGGCGTCGACAATGCGCAGGTTAACCACGTCACCCGCCACCGTAAGGTCATAAACCACAGTAACGTAACCCTCAATCTGCTGAACGCGCGCAGATTCCGGATAAACGGGGCCTTCGCCGCTGATTAATTGAGCTGGACGGTGAGCTGTTGCACACCCAAGCAAACCAAGCCATAGTAAGACCAGCCCGAGCGCCCTGACCATTCAAGTCACCAGAAATTGCCGCTTGGGGTCATTGGCAGGGTGCGGTTGCCCTCCGCGTGGATAAATCATTGCGCCATCGGGAGCGTATTGCAGGATGTACGTCTTGCGGATGCCTTGGGTCAGATTGGGTCCGGTTCGGTGCGGCGTTAGGCTTGAAAAAACCGCCACAGAACCGGCTTTAACTTCTAATGCTTGAGCGTTCGTTGGTGCCTCGGACAGACATTCAAATCCCGTTGACGTCCATTCGTGCGCCAATGTGCCCTGCAAGTGCAGCTCTGGCGCAATCCACGGACAGCCGTTCTCTGTGGTCGCATCAGTGAGTGCGATCCAGCAGGTTAGATATTGCTGAGGCTGCACGAAGTTGTAGCCATTGTCTTGATGCCAAGGGAAGTCATCCTTGGTACCAGGGCGTTTGTAAACTAATTGATCCCAATACAGACGCACCTGTGGGCCTATCAGCTCACGCACCAGTTTCTGCATTGACGGGTGTCGCGCCAACTTGCGTGCTTGGTTCGAAACTAAAACCGCGTGAGCGCTGAACACAATTTCATTAGGTCGCGCGATCGTTGGCTGGCTCGGATCAATGCCCTGCAAAGCTGCGTTACTTTCGGCTTCCAAAGGATCCAATTCGCGCAGCAGATCAGCCACTTCAGTGGCACTGAACACATCGGGCAACACAAAGCCGCCTTGCTCGTTGTAAGCACGCACCTGTTGAGGGTTTAAATAATTCAGTGCGCCTGTTGGCGGCTGCCAGGAAAAATCTTCATTTAATGGGTGCAACTTCATGGCGTAAGCATGACACTGGGGCGTGGAACAAGGCAATTGCTCAATAACCCTCATAAGGCCTTATCATGACCTCTGTGGACGATCCAAACTCTCAAACATCTGACACTGAAGAGGGGGCCGAAGAGGCATTACCACCACTCACCTTCCGACAAATGCTCAGCAGCACCTTGGCCGCAGCCGTTGGCGTGCAGTCACAAGATAATCGCGAGCGTGACTTCAGCCGCGGCAAAGCCAGTCACTTCATACTAATGGGCGTTGGTTTTACCGTGGTATTCGTCATCGTCATGGTGATGATTGTGCAACTGGTGCTAGGCCAACTCAGCTAATCGGCACGATCACTCAGGCCAGCCAATGCTGTACGGTATAACGCCTTACGCAAGGCGCTAAAACGCTCCAGCAACCCCAACTGCTGTTGTGCGCGATCAATATTCTCTCCTCGGTCTGAGACACGAAAGTAGCGATCACCCTGAAGGTGATCCGTGAGAAATCGCACGCCTAGGGTCAACGCGATGTAGGCAGGGGCAAGGCTCATCTGAGTGGCAGTGACGTCTAGCGCCTGATCCAGGTCACGGCGGCCCTGGGAAAAGCCGCGCACACAAGCTCGAAATTGATCCATATCCACACCACCATGGCTGAAGGCCACAGACCGCACCAGATCACCAAAATCCCAAGCCCAATGCCCTGGCCCAACAGTATCCAGATCAATCACCCCGAGCACCTGATCCTGTCGCGCTTGGAACAACAAGTTATTGATCTTGCAGTCACCATGAATGAAGGTGCGCTCCTGCCCCAACTCATCTGCAAGGGTTTGATAATTGTCTACGCACCGCGTTAGATCCGTTGGTAGCTCATCGGGCGCCATCTCGCGGCACTGTCGATAACGACGCAAATAACCGCCAAGTTCAAGAAATCCTGGAATTGGCGGTACCCAGCTTTGGGGGCGAAAAGTGATTAAGCTGCGTTGAAACGCACCAAAGGCTCGCGCCGCCGATTCTATTTGCTGGGTATTTGTAAAGGGATCAATCACACGGCTGCGATCAAAGTAGCGCCATACACGCCATATTTTTTCGCCATGGCGGTGTACGAGATGACCCCGAGCGGTGGGCACCAACTCGGGCACTTTTAAGTTTTTGCTGTAATCCGCGTCCGCGCTGAGATGTTCCAGCAACGGCAGCATTTGCTCAGTTAAGGTTACAGGGTCAGCAAAGACCTCGCTGTTTGCAGCCTGCAAAACAAATCGATCCTTGTTGGGCTTATTCACCTCTACTAAGTAAGTGCGGTGGATGTGACCATTACCCAGTGCCGACAAATGGGCATGTGGCCACCAAGCGCTGAACGCTTGCCGTGCGAGCTGTTCCTGATCGACAGCCGTCATCGACTCGTTTGCAAATGATCCAGTAAAAAAGGGATCAATGCGGGCATATATTCACCATAAGGCCGATAGTGCGTGCGCAATCCGGCGAGCGCCTCGTCTAAGGCCGTAGCGCCAGCAAGGGTTTGCTGATACAAGCGGATGGCAGCCAAGTTTGCCTTTAAACCCTCAACCACATCGTCGTCTCCCGTTGGCCAGGGCTCGGCAACAGCGCCTTCGCACAAGAGCGCTAACTCGTCTAAGTGCTCCCCTGTCAACGCATCTTTAAGCCCCCGCGAAGCGAAGCTTTCGGGCATCAAGTAATCCACCACCTTATTCAAGGGTGTGGCTACGGTATACGGTCGTACCTGGGGCATTTCGCTACCTTGCATACGTGCCTGCAAGGCTTGTGCTCCAAGCAGGCGGCTATACCATTTTGTCGGTTCAAGATATTGCACCGCTTGTATCTGCTGATCAGTCAACCCTAACTGTTGCAAACACGTGTGCTGATGCCCATCACTACACAACTCTGGATGGGCTAAAACACCCGCCAGACGTCGGTAAAAATCCGTCACATCTCGACAGTTCGCATTGGACCACAACCGCTCAGCGACGGCGGGCAAGCGGCTCCACAAGCGCATCGGCAAGGTTGGGCCATCCACCAATTCAGCCCATTGGCACGCCTCGCCACCAAGGACCGGGGCACCTGGTTCTGAGTCGTCAAGAGCAATGGCTCCACGCCGCCATTGATGCGTCCAACTGAGGGCTTCGGCAGTGTGCTCTAGGCGCAGGTCAGTTGCCAAGTCATCCTCCATACGTAACCAGTCTTGCTGAGTGGCCGTTGGATCAAATCGATAGTGAATATCGGCGGGAAAGTGCAGATCAAGGTAGTACGGTGCTGACACGATACACGGCCGCGGTACGGCCAAGGCGCGATCCCGCGTTGTGGCACCGCGCCAATTCTGCACTAAGCAATCGGGCATCTGTTCATGCAGCACTTCATCCCAACCAATGATCTGTTTATTTAGCGCCGCTAAACTTATCTGCAGGCGACACAAAAAATAGTTTTGCAGCCCACGAGCATCCTTTAAGTCGTGTTCTGCGATAAAGGCCTGAACATGTTCGGCCCGCTGCCACCACTTGGGATTGACCTCATCACCACCTACATGGACAAATCGATCAGGAAAGACCTCAGCCACCTCAGCAAACAATGTCTCTAAGGCTTGATAAACAGACTCCTGGGTAGGATCAAGGCACCCAGGATGCACGCCAAAACGTTGGCTGGGTTTGGCCTGTTCGCTACCCCACTCTGGATAAGCCAGTAGCCAGTGATTCACATGCCCTGGCACATCAATTTCTGGAATCACTCGGATACCACGATCTGCGGCATAAGCCACTAAGTGACACAACTCGTCTTTGGCATAGTGTTCGTCGCTTACCAGTTTTGGAAACGCCTCGCTGCCGAAACGAAAACCCTGGTCATCAGACAGATGCAGATGCAGCACATTGAGCTTTAGCAACTGCAACCCGTCTACCACCTCCAACAGCTGTGGCAAGGGGATAAAGTGCCGGGTCACATCCAACATCAACCCACGCCAAGGGAATCTGGGCTGGTCGACAATATGCACCTGTCGCGGCAGCGTGTTTTCATAAATCAGCTGTTTTAGAGTAGTTAGGCCATGTATCGCACCCCAGGTGCTGTCTGCTTTGAGGTGAATTTGTTGCGGCGACAGTTCAAGCTCGTAGCCTTCCAACATGTCCGCTTGAGGCAGCGAGTCTATGGCCACCTGATCCACTGTGATCAGAATCTCGCCACAATCCAAGGTCCCAAAGGCCCGCTCTAGATAGGCTTGAACAAGTGGGTCTTGCTCATTCGTCCATTGCACCCGGGTAGCGCCCCGCGCGGTGCGGCCAGACTCGTGCTTCGCTGACCGTATTTGCTGGGGCAATGGCAATAGACCGGCGGTAACGTCTTGGGCATGGCTCATGGTTAGCCTTAATTTATGCGTAGGCTACCAATTTACCCTACCCACTCGCGGGCTTCAGTACCTTATATGCAACCCTGCCTGGGCATATCCCCAAGGTAAGCAGTCACGTAAACTTCAGTCCTCCGAGGACGACCGTCGCGCTCGTGCCATCGACAACAACTAGGACAAATACCTTGGACATTAAACAACGCATGCAAGCGGTTCTTCGCGCCGAAGCGGAAGCGATTAACGCAGTTGATGTGAGTCAGGACTTTGTTACCGCAGTGGAGGTGATGCAGGCCTGTGAGGGCAAAATTTTAACCACGGGCATCGGCAAAGCTGGCCATATTGCGAAAAAATTTGCAGCCACTCTATGCTCTACCGCCACCCCAGCAGATTTTATCCATCCGGCGGAAGCGGCTCATGGCGACCTTGGTTTGGTTGGGGAAAATGATGTGATGATTGCCTTTTCAACCAGCGGAAAAAGCCGCGAAGTCATCGAAATACTTGAAATGTCTCGACACCTTGGCGTCACCACCATTATTGGCGTGACCTCTCATCCAGATTCAGAACTGCGGGATCATTCGGATCTGGTTCTAGACATGGGGGTGATCACTGAACCATGTCCACTGGGTTTAACACCCAGTGCTTCAATGGC
Source organism: K189A clade bacterium (assembly GCA_902565895.1). Classification (GTDB taxonomy): domain Bacteria; phylum Pseudomonadota; class Gammaproteobacteria; order Pseudomonadales; family Azotimanducaceae; genus UBA4421. The sequence continues at coordinate 11,674 of CACFGV010000027.1, read as the reverse complement.
GGTGATGTTGGCCATCAGCGATGCACTGGCACTGGCCTTGTTAGAGCAGAAAGGCGTGACGCGAGAGGACTATGGCTTGCGACATCATGGCGGCTACCTGGGTAAAGCCGCACGCAGCGGTTAGCTTTACTCCGGCAGAAATACCGACTGCCAGCCGCCGTCGTCCCTAGCAGTAAAGTGAAGTCGTTGGAAGAACTCTGCGGGCTCTAACATGGGCGTTACTATGCCGCCGCCACTTTTACTTTCGGCCACGCCCATCGCGTGGCCCATTACCCAACGGCCAACGCCCTGGCGTCGCAATTCAGGCACGACCGCAATCCAGTCCAGGCAAAAGTTGCCCCGCGCTTCAGTTGCGCTGGTCAACCCATAACCCGCCACGGTCTGAGTGCCGATCTTCGCTACTCGCAGCAGATCCGACTGCTGACCAAACTGATGATGCAGCGTTAATAAAAATTCCGGCAGATCATTGGGGTCGGCTCTAAACACTTCTATTTGTCGAAAACTTAGTGTCATACCACCTACTCGGTGTAGTGATTCAGCGAAACAATCGAGTGAGCGTGCCAAACACGCGCCCAACCCAAGAACTTGCGTCTGCGGGAGGCCGACCATACAGATCGCGCACCAGCAACGCCGCAATACGCTGATAGTGGGACCATTCGTCTTTTATTTGCCAACTGTCTTCACCGAAGACATCGCAAAAACGCTCGCGGTACCCAGGCAACACTAGATCCGCAAACCTTTGGCCCTTCGGGCTGAGGTGCTGCTCTTGCAGCTGCGCACCCAAGGCAACGAATAAGGCGCTTACCGGGCCCTCTTGATAACGACACTGCGTCACGAGATCCGCATGCACCTGCTCCACCTCTGGATTAAGCAGATGATGCTGCAGACAAAACGCCGTAAAGAAACCCAGCGGAATACAGGCCTGAGTTAAATCACTTGCATACGGCAGATAGTCATCAACACTGGCGTGCTGCATCAAGGCGCAAAACTCGAGCGCGCACGAATTCCCCAAACGCCGGCATCGTTTGGTTGTAAGACATACAGCGAGTCAAAACTCGCCGTTGGTTGTTGTTGGGGATCGTAGCGGGTGAATCGCACCGCAATATGGACCTTGCCAGCGCCTACTTGAACCACCTCCAAATGGTCCCACGCGCTGCGCTGCCAACTATTACGTTGCGCGAACGCCGCAAAGTCCATCTGCGCAACAAATTCATCCCGCGCTGGATGCACCACCACTCCGCCGCTGCTGATGCGCACATGGGGAAACAGCAGGGTATCGGCCCAGCGTGCTGGGTCTCGCGAGTTAAAAGCAGCCATATACTCGTGCATGACCTCGGTCGCCGCCGCAATCGCCTGGGTCTCTGCCGGGCCGAGCGCACCAATTTGCGCACTGACTTTCATGGTAACTGGGTTAACGGCCTCAGAGTCAGACCAGACCAGGCTCGGCCACATGAGCAAACACACGAGTGCTGCGCTTAGCATCTCTTTCCTATGCATCGTTTTGAACTCCTTGTAACCTTTTAGTTAACGAATTAAGCGCATGGGTACTTGAACCCGACTGCGCAGAATTATTAGGGGAGACGTGTGAACCAGCAAGCTATATCAAAACTCAGCGCCCTGCTGTTAGGCATGATGCTGTTCAATCCTGCTTGCTTGGCAGCGCAAACCGATCCTGCACCTTCAACCCAGCCACTTAGTGAAGCGCTAGAGCCCGCAGAAAATTCTGCACAGCTCACCGACAAAGGCTACAGCAGCTACCAGCGAGCCCTATTGTACGCGAGCTTTGAAACACCCGAGGGTGATCTGGCTGCACAAAACGAACTAAACAACGCCGAGAACCTGTTCCGCCAAGCGGCTGAAAAAAACCGCAGCAACCTTCGCGCCCTCAACTTGCTGGGTGAAGTTTTAGCGCTTAGCGAACAGCCTCGCAAAGCCATTGGTGCGTTTAACTTCGTCCTGCAAATTAATCCCAAGTATTACCCCGCCTGGCTCGCCCGGGCCAGCGTGTTGTTGGCAATGGGTATGTTGAACGATGTGAAAATGTCCTACCTCGTGCTGGCACGTAATGAGCCAGCCATGGCCGCAGAACTTATGGCCGCCATTGATGACTGGATTGCACAGCCCGAAAACTCTTTACCCGAAGCCACGCTGCTTGAGGGTGAATTACTAGAAGACCAACTAACAGAAGCTGAAACAGCCTTTATCGAATGGCGTTTAGCTCAAGGCGTCTAGGGCAAAACTAGCGCAGGCACGGCTAACAAGGCCGATCACCTTGCAATGTTACTCGGTGCATTTTTCGGTGCTGAGGAAAAAAGTCATTTACCGGCTTGTGCTGAGTAGAGCGATTGTCCCATATCGCTACTGTGCCGGGTTGCCATGACAATCGCACAGTGTGCTCATCAGCGACCACGTGGTTATACAACAGTTCCAGTAAGTGACAACTTTCGAGGGGCGACAACTGTTTAATTCGGGTCGTGAATAAGCGGTTCACGTAAATGCTCTTTGCGCCGGTCTCTGGGTGTGTGCGCACTAACGGGTGCTCTACGGGCGGATTCTGTTCAATAGCCGGGGCCAGACGCTCAGGGCCGCCGGGCTCTGCCAAGGATTCTGCAAAGCCATGGGCAAAGTCATGTATCGCAGTCAGGGGCTGCAACAGTTCCTGTAACCCAGGAGACAAACTGGCATACGCTGCGGTGGCACTAGCCCAAAGGGTGTCGCCCCCAACCGCAGGAATTATTTTGCCTTGCAACAAGGTAAAGTTGGGCGGCTCTGCCATAAAGGTCATATCTGAATGCCAAAGCTCTATTTTTGAGGGGTTCTCCGGTGTGCTTTCTAAAATCTGTACCGCGTCGCTCTGCTCGGTAGTGGCGTACGCTGGATGATCCAACACCTCGCCGAAACACTGGGCAAAAGCTGCGAAGACTTGAGGCGCTACATCTTGGTCGCGGAAGAACAATACTTCGTGTTCAACAAGCGCTTGTCGTACCCGAGCATAAACACGATCTGATTCCGCTACATCAACAAGTCCAACACCACTGACCCAGGCACCCAATGCCCCAGCAGCTCGCTGCAAACTTAAGTCACCCATGCTTCGCCCTCGCGATAATTGCACTGAATTGTACTAAAGCGGCCATGCCAATGGGCATAGGTATAACCGTCTCGCGACGGATTTGTTGGGGTGATGCGTATAACCTAGGCATTCATCTTATGGAGGTCGCCATGAGTTACCTAACACACAACCGAATCGTTATTCTGATCCCAAGCCTTTTTATGAGCGCCAATGCAGGCGCCATGCATCACGGTAAAGGCTTAAAACCACCCATCAACCTTGCCCAACTGGAGGAGCAAGCCAGTGCCCGCTTCAACGAAGCAGATCTAGACGGCGATGGTCTATTGTCAAAAACGGAGTTCGCTGAGGCCGATCTACCCATGCAACCGGCTCGCTCTGGATGGCGGGGTAATGGGAAAAAACAGCGTAAGCAGCACGCTGACGCGACCCTGGAAGAACGCGAGGCCCAGTTAGAGAGCAGACGTGAGCGCTTTGCTGAAGCGAACCCAGAACAAGCAGCGCAGCGCGAACAGATGCGCGCCGCCATGGAAGCCGAACTGTTTAAATTGATGGACACCAACGCCGACGGTCAAGTTGATCCCGAGGAACTGAGCCAGGCGGATAAGCGCACACTGCGAGCCCAAGCACACAAGGCCGCGGCCTTTGTTGTGTTCGACAGCAACGACGATGGTTTTTTGTCCCTTGATGAGATACCCAATCCAGCGGAACGACTTGGACAGCTGGACAAAAACGGCGATGGCACTGTCAGCAGACGTGAAATGCGCAAAGGTATGGCCGCCTTACGAAAAGCTCAGAAATAGCCAAACCAACGGCCAACCTGTGACGGACGACGAGCTTATGAGTGCCATGCAAAGGCAGGACAAAGACGCCTTTGCATCGCTTATGGCGCGACATCTGGACAGTCTTTACGGTTACGCACTCCGGCTCACCCAAGAACCCAGTAACGCTGAGGACTTGGTGCAGGAAACCTTGTTACGCGTATGGGCGAATGCCAAAAAATATAAACAAGGCACAGTCGCATTCTCGACCTGGCTGCATCGGGTGCTGCATAACTTGTTCGTCGATCAACACCGGCGCCAACAAAGGTCAGTACCGGAGGATACAGAAGCCGTTAGGCGAGACGACGTGTATGACCTTTACGCACAACGCCAGACCAAATCCCAAGTTGATAAGTTGCTTTGGCAATTGCCAGACAATCAACGCGCCGCGCTTCTGCTGTTCAATCAGCAAGGGTTTAGCACTCGCGAGGTCGCGGCGATTTTAGGTTTGGGTGAGCGCGCGGCAGAGTCGTTATTGGCCCGGGCACGTCGGGCTTTGCGGCAGTCTTACAAAGAGCAAATTGACGACAAGGAGTAAGTGTCGTGAATATCGAAACATTCAAAAATTTATTGGACGCCCATGGCGCCGACATCCAATCCTGGCCAGACCCCGAGGCTGCACAGGAGTTTTTTGAGCGCGAGCCTAAGGTACGCGAAGAACTCGCTCTAGCCCTTACGATCGAACAAGAACTTGCCACCAGAGCCACCCAAGCACCCGCCACTTTGGCAGCGCAGATTCTCAGCAACCTGCCAGATCAACCTAAGCCTCCCACGCTATTGTGGCGTGAGTTGTTGTCCTTGTTTCCTAAAGATCGAGCGTGGATACCTGCAGCCAGCGCCTTAGTGCCTCTGCTTTTAGGGTTTGTGTTGGGGCTGAACAACGCAAGTTTTGCCGCCGACGATCAAGAGGATTATTACCTTTGGATCTTCGCCGACAAGCTAGAGCAAGCAACCTTTGATACGTCACCACCGAGCAGTGTGATCGCCGAGGACCAAACACCGTGAAAACCAACAAACTTCTTTTAGTGCTGCTCGTCATTTCCCTCGCGTTAAATCTCACCTTGGTGGGGTTCTTAGTCGGACAGCGCATCTACCAACATGGCTTTGCGGTAACGGCGAATCCAATACACCACATGCCACGGTGGGCGCTCAGTCTAGAGCTGGAGCGCCGGCGGGCCTTGCTGCCTATGCTCAGACAACAACGCCAGGACGCAAGAACACAAATGCGCGCGATTCGTAAAGCCCACAAGGCTATACAACAGGCAGTAGCCGCCGAGGATTTCGACCAAGCTGAACTAGCCACTAGTCTTATTGAATTGCGAGCGCGTCTAGGTGACAGCCAGCGAACAAGCCACGACGATTTTGTAAATTTTGTAAGCGCCTTAACTGCCAAGGAACGGCAGGACCTGGCCCAACAGTTACGTCGTCCGAAGGGGCCTCGACATCATCCGCCGGATGAAAAACCCAAAGAACAGTGGCGACAACCCCCGTCATGGCACGAGCCACAACATCGCGATGAGGAGCCGCCAGCACCGCAATAGATCCGCCTATGAGCACGACTTAAGCGTGCACATAAGCCAGCTATTCGCGCCTAAATCCCGGTCGCAACTGATATCTTGGCTTTTGTTCTGTGCTCTTGGGTGTAAATGAACGCTTACTTTCAGCGTCTAGATCTAGGGTCTCATGCACAGCCAAACGTAATAACGGCGGAAATAATGTGCGCCATTGGGCCTCTGGTAAACGTCTGCCGGAACCATAGCCGTCCATAAACCCTCGCAGTACGACCTTTGCGGCAAGGCGCATTTGTTCAGTCCCAGGCACCGCAGACCTTTCGCTTATCCCAACATCAGCCATCAATTCGCGACGCAAAAAACTCGCCAGATCCTCCTCTAAGTTTGGCAAACCGATACACAAGCAATGCACCTGTTCGGCCAATACTCGCCTGGCCAAGCCTTCTTTGTTGGCAAAGTAGTGATAGATCATGCGCTTGTTCACCCTCGTGCGCTCAGCGAGCTGATCCACACGCAATCCCGCAATACCAACCGTGGCCATGATCTCCGCGGCGGTGTCGATGAGTCGTTGCTGGGTAACTTCTGGGTTACGAGGCATCAGCACACCTCAAAAACTGACTAAAGTAACCTTATAGTTACTTAAAACACCCACCAAAGTCCATACTCAACCAAATAGAGAGCTACAGCCTGTTATTTGTAACTACTTAGTTACTGAGCGTGAACTGCGCATGCTGCGACTCCAAATCCAGCAACCAGCGCTTTGCCGGCAACCCTCCACCAAAGCCGGTGAGCGCGCCATTGCTGCCTACCACGCGATGACAAGGAATGATGACGGCTATGGGGTTGTTGCCGTTGGCAGTACCTACTGCTCGAACCGCTTTGGGGTTGCCAATGGCATAGGCAATGTCTTTGTAGCTGCGCATCTGACCGTAAGGAATGTCGAGCAGTGCATTCAAAACCTTGTGTTGGAACTCTGTCGTTTGTGGCGCCAACGCAAGATCAAACGCGCTGCGTTGGCCCGCAAAGTACTCCTGTAATTGGGCAACAGCTGGCGCCAAGCAAGCATCATCGCGCCGCCACGCCGGGTCCGCACCCCGTGCTTTGCTGCCGGTCGAGAAATACAGACCGGTTAAAGCCTCACCATTACTGCACAAGGTTAATTCGCCAATAGGACTGGGCATGGTTGCGAAATAGGTCATTTGTTACTCCCTTGTTGTCGGCGCGTCATGGCCGCATACCAGATGTACATAAGTGCGTAGGCCCGCCAGGGTCGCCAACTCTCAGCTTGGCTCGCGGCTTTTGCAGGGGTGGCTTGCAATTGTTTTAGCACCACCCAGTCGTTGTGTGGGAAAGCGTCTGGGTCTTTCACCACACGCAACTTAATGTAGTTAATGGTCCAAGGGCCTATACCCGGAACGGCTTCAAGAGCACTGTGCAACTGGTCGCTGTCGCAGTGATCGGAAAAGTCTAGACCGCGATCTATTACCCTTTGTGCAAGGGCACTAATTGCGCGACCCCGCCGCCCAGGCATGCCAATCTCAGCAATTTCTGCGTCACACAATTGCTCTGGCGTCGGAAAACCACCCTGGCCATAGCGCTCAATCAGGGCATTGGCGAGATCAGTGCCCCGGGCCACGCTCACTTGCTGCCCCAATACAGCACGCACCGCAGTTTCAAAACCGTCCCAAGCGCCAGGCACCCGTAACCCAGGGGCCCGTTCAAGCCATGGCGCTAAACCTCTGTGTTGCAGCAAATGTCGATGAATCGCGTCGCCGTCTGCATCCAGGTCGAATAACCGCACGACCCGCCGCAACAACCTATGCGTCGATTCACCCCCCAACGGCAAGTGCACGCGCAAGTTCTGTCCCTCACGCCGCACCACCACAGAGCCCTGCCCTTCTGGGAGCTTGCGGCGGTAGCAATACCCTTGCACGGTCTCAATGCCAGCCAATGCGCGAATGCGTAGGTAATTAAAAATCCATTCGAAATCATAAGGTTGGCGCACTGGTAGCAATAAATTCAGCGTTAAAGGCGCCCCAACGCGGCCTCGACCCTTGCGCAGCTGACTAGGGCTAAACTGGAAAAATCGCTTTAGTTCACGACTAAATTGACTGATGCTGCAATAACCTGCGTGTTCTGCGATCTGAGCCAGAGGTAAGTTCGTCGTCAGCAACTGGCGCGCCAACTGGGCGCGTTTAAAGCGCGCGATCGCCAGCGGCGTCGCCCCAAGCACTTGCATAAACACTCGATCCAGATGCCGCTCACTGATGCCCAAGCGTTGTGCCAACGCGCTGACCGGATGCTGGTTTAAGAAGCCTTCATCAACCAGCCGCAGAGCTCGAACAATGTGCTGATTGCCTAACGCCCATTCAGGCATAGGTAACGCATGCTCTGGGCGACAGCGCCGACACGGGCGGTAACCCGCATCTGCCGCAGCCGCTGCATTCGCAAAGTAGCGCACATTGTGCTCGGCCGGTATGCGCGCAGGACAGGTAGGACGACAAAAAATTCCGGTGCTGAGCACGGCCACATAAAATCGGCCATCAAATCTGGGATCACGGCTCTGGCGTGCACTCTTACAGACTGCGGCAGCTGGTAGCGCATCAGACCACGGCACCTGCTCTGGCGTATTCGATACTTTCTGGTCGCGCCTAATGCCTCTCTGCGCTTTATTGCTAACAACTTGATTCCGCGTCATGGCCAGACTATAGCTAATGCTTGAACAGAATTCTGCGCATAATCGGACATTGTAAAAAATTTGCTATCGCACCTTGCATGGTGCCCCTCGGCACGCTCATGTAACCTAATCTGAAACAGGAGACCCTATGACAGAAGAAAATTGGACAGAACCCAATGAGCTGATTGTTGAGCAGATCGAAATCGGGCCAATGCAAAATTTCACCTATTTGATTGGTTGTCGCAGTAGCCGGGAAGTTGTCGTAGTCGATCCGGCTTGGGACGTTACAAACTTACTGGCACACATCAACAACAAGGGTTATACGCTCAAAGGTGCCCTGGCCACGCACTATCATCCCGATCATGTGGGTGGCTCATTCGGTGGCAACGAGGTAGAGGGTGTGGCCAAACTTATGGAACTGAACCCAGTCAAAGTTTATGCCCATAAACTTGAGGTGCCCGGCCTGAAGAAAGTCACAGAACTGTCGGACTCGGACATTGTTAAGGTTGATTCTGGCGATACCTTGCGAGTTGGCGATATCGAAATTGAGTTTTTACACACGCCTGGGCATACCCCAGGGAGCCAGTGTTTTCGGGTAAAAAACACCTTAGTGAGTGGCGATACGCTGTTTATTAATGGGTGTGGGCGGGTTGATCTACCCGGCTCGAACTCCGAAGACATGTACCACAGCATGTGCAAATTGTGCACGCTCCCGGACGATACCTTGCTGTTGCCGGGCCATAACTATGGCCACGTGCCCAACGCCACCATGGGGGAGACCAAGCAAATGAATACCTATTTGCGCATCAACGATCTGGACACTTGGAAAACCATTATGGGCGGCTAACGCCTCAACCGTTCGGAGAGGGGAAACTATGAACGTACATATTAACGATCTGGTCAGCTACGATTCTACCGACCACATTGCCACCATCACTATCAATCGCCCGGAGCGCATGAACGCGCTAAACGAGGAGATCATTGTCGGCTTGCAACAAGCCTGGCAGCACTTACAACAAAGTGATGACCGAGTTGCGATTTTGCACGCCGCAGGCGATCGCGCCTTTTCTGTTGGTGCGGACGTTAAAGCGCCGCCACAGGAGATGTGGCAAGGCGTCCCAAGCATTGGCGTAACCACCAACAAACCCATCATCGCGGCGGTACACGGTTGGTGTATTGGCGGGGCCTACGTGATCGTACAGATGTGCGACATGGTGATTGCTGCAGACAACACCAAATTCAAATACCCAGAGGCCCAGCTTGGCTTCACCGGCGGTTTGATCAGCAGTGCGGTAGCGCGTATCCCGCATAAAATAGCCATGGAATTTATGCTATTGGGCGAAGACTTCGACGCCGAACGAGCACTGAGTGCTGGCATGGTGAATAAAATTGTTCCAGCTGGCGAAGAACTGGCCGCTGCCACAGCATGGGCGAAGATTCTTGCGAATTCCGCCCCACTGGTGGTCGACACAATTAAACGTTTCGCTATGGAAACCTTGAACAAGAGCCCTGCAGAAGCCGGAGCAATTGCTCGAGATCAACTGCTGAGCGTTCGCACCAGCGAAGACGGCGCCGAGGGTCGACGCGCCTTCGCAGAAAAGCGCACCCCAGAGTTCCAGGGGCGCTAGCGCAGCTACGCCATGGCCGTCTTAACCGCATCGGCGGTAATCGGCAGCTGCCGAACCCGCGCCCCAACCGCATTGAATATGGCGTTACCAATCGCCGGGGCCACTGCGGTGGTTGCAGGTTCACCCAAGCCAACGGCTTGATGGTCACTGTCGACAAATTCGATGTCCATGTCCGGTACATCTGCCATGCGCATGGGTTGGTAGCTGTTTAGGTTTACATCCCGCACTTGACCGTTCACGAACTCGGTGCCTTCGTGCAGCGCCATGCTTGCACCCCATAGTGCCGCACCCTCTGTCTGCGCCAATGCGCCGTCGGGATGCACGATGGTTCCTGCATCGATCACAACATTGAGCTTCTTCAACGTCACCTTGCCGCTGGCAGGATCGACATGCACATGGGCGACCACGCCGGTCCAGGTTGGCATATCTCGCTCTTGACCAAAGGTCACTGCCACACCTAAACCTTCGTTTGCGGGCAGCTTTTTACCCCAACCGGCTTTATCAGCAACTCGCTGCAACACCCCTGCCATACGCTTGGCACCGCCTACCGAGTTTGGTGCGCTACCACTATTAGCGCCTTGAGCAGTTAAGTGCTGCAATCGAAACGCAACAGGATCTTCACCAATCTTGTGAGCAGCCTCGTCCATAAAGCTTTCGACTGCCCAATTGGTCCATCCTGGGCCGACCGACCGTAACCAACCCGGTCGAAACGTTTCATTCGCTAGATCATTCATAACCGCGCGAACCCGATGGGCGCCCACGTCGTACCAGTGATTCGCGCCATTGATCGAAAACGGATCAAACTTTTCACCGTTGGCACCTGGCCCCAGGAAGAACGGCGCCATAGCTGCCGTGGGCCAACCCGCAGTGGCAGCATGCTGCATCGCGGTCACTTTATTGTCAGCGTCAAACGCCATACTAACCTTCTGTACCGAAGCTGAGCGCGGCGAGTCAAAACGTGAATCGTCTTCGCGGCTGAACACGACTTTAACTGGCTTGCCGAGGGCTTTCGCTGCAAGCAATGCCGGCACACCATAATCACCATTAAGTCGGCGACCGAAACCACCGCCCAACATGTACGTACGCATGACCACTTTTTCCGGTGCTACACCAAGGGCCTGGCCCAGAGTAGGTAAAATCAACGACTGCCATTGATTGCCCGTGTGTAGCTCCCAGCGGCCGTCTCTCTGTAGACCAATCGCGTTTACCGGTTCCAACTGAAAATGCAGCACGGTATTGGTCACATAGCTGGCCTCAAGCACTGAATCAGCCGCTTCGAACATGTGATCCACGTGCTCGTTGTCGACCACCAATGAGCCAGTATCGCCAGCGAGCAACTCAGCGCCACGCTGCAACAAATCCGCCTCGGAAACATCAGCACCTGGACCCGCTTGCCAATCAATCTTGACAACTCGAGCTGCACGCAGCGCCGCATGGTACGAATCGGCAATGACCAACGCCCAACCAGGCACTGTGTCCGAGGGATCATCTAGCACCAGAGTTTGCTGATAACCCGCAACAGCCTTGGCTGCTCTGTCGTCAACCGACTTCACCACCGAACCATGACGAGTCGGCGGCATCATTGGCTTGGCATAGACCATGCCAGGATAGGTCGCATCTATGCCATAAACCGTGCTGCCATCGACTTTGGCAGGAATGTCTATGGCCGCAGTTTGCACACCAACCAGCTTGCGGTCTTTACGCGCTTTAATCGGTAATGCGGCCAATTGATCGTCCGTATAGGCCCGACTTAAATCACCTTTGGCAACAATGTCGCCAAAACTGATACGTTTTCCCTTGCATACGACAAAGCTGTTTTCCGCAACACAATCGCTGGGGTCTTCTCCCAACAACTTTGCGCCCTCTTCTATTAACGAGGCGCGCCCAGCCGCTCCGGCACGGCTTAGCAAATCAAAGTTTTGCCAAACCGACCAACTGCCACCCGTTACAAAGAGTCCGAATTTAGCTTC
>CACFGV010000026.1 GCA_902565895.1 K189A clade bacterium | reverse complement strand
GAAACCATCCCAGGGGCGCAGTTTAAAGTCTACGAAAACATGGGACATAATTTGCCTGACGAAATCGTTCCGACAATGGTGGAGGATATGCTAAAGCACTTGCGCGCCCATCCTATTGCCACCTTTACGGCAGCCGAATAGCGTACCCGCTTCAATATGGATTAGCTCCAAACGCCAGCGGATATACATGGGGGGAATATGAAATACGTTGGATTCACCCTTGCCGGTATTGTTGCTGTGCTTACAGTGGCCGTGCTGGCACTGTTGTTCAGTGCTAACTCGTCACTAGACGACAGTTTTCGCCATACCCAGGCAACACAGCAACTGCCCTTGCGTAACGAGGTTTCAGCAGCCGGACTGGTACGCATCTCTACCGATCGCGGTGAGTTTCGTGCACGTGTAGCGGGTCTGGAGAATGACCAGGGGCCACTCGTCGTACTGCTGCACGGCTTTCCCGTAACCTCGGCGATGTGGATTGATCTCATTACGCCACTGGCGCAGGCCGGTTATCGGGTCGTGGCTTTTGACCAGCGCGGCTATAGCCCAGCCGTACGCCCCATTGAGGTTGCCGACTACGTGGTGCCGGAATTGGTGGCTGATGTTTTTGCGGTAGTGGCGGCCTTCGGCGACGAACGTTTTCACTTGGTGGGTCATGATTGGGGGGCTGCGGTAGGCTGGTCGGTGGTATTGACCTCACCAGAACGCATAAGCAGTTGGACGGCCATGTCCATTGCTCACCCGGCGGCGTTCCAGGCCGCCTTAGAGAACGACCCCGATCAGCAATCCAAAAGCGCGTACTTCAAGGTATTTCAGACTCCACGCGTGCCAGAGACTTTGTTCAGTCTTGGTGATTTTCAAGTGCTCAAAGGGCTCTACGCCGGTATGCCCGAGGCCAATGTCGCAGAGTACATTGCGGTTTTGGGTGAGCCCGGTGCGCTGACCGCAGCATTGAACTGGTACCGTGCCATGGCTGAATTGATGCCAACCAGTGCTGAACCGCAAAACATGCAAGTATCTGTACCAACGCTATTTGTATGGGGTAATCAGGACGATGCGGTTGGCCGGCGCGGCGTCGAGAATATGGCAGCCTATATGTCGGGACCCTACTCCGTTATTGAGCTGGACGCCGGACATTGGTTAATCGCAGAGAAACAGCAACAAGCGATCGAACCGATCGTAGAGCACATCCAGCGTTATCGAGGCGAATCAAACAGCGTCGGCGTAACGTTGACGAACTAAAGATAAAGGGGGGAGCGTAAATGAAGGTGGGCATCATTCCGGTCAACATAGGTGTGCAAAATGCACAACAGGTCGTACAAACGGCGCAGTTTGTAGAGTCCTTGGGCTATGAGTCTGTCTGGACATTCGAGCATGTGATCGTGCCGGTGAATTACGAGTCGAAATACCCCTACAACAAGTCGGGCAACATGGGCGCCGCCCCAGAGACCAACTTTGTTGATCCTTTGATTGCGCTCTCGGCGGTTGCGGCCTCGACCAAGACAATACGTTTGGCCACTGGCGTAAACATTCTTTCACAGGTAAATCCAATTTATATGGCAAAGCAGGCCGCTAGTTTGGACTTTATTTCTAACGGTCGATTTATGTTGGGTGTAGGCATTGGCTGGCTGCGCGAAGAATTCGACGCCTTGGGTGTGCCCTTTGAGCGACGCGGTGCGCGTTTCGACGACTATGTGGCGGGCATGCGTAAGATCTGGTCGGGAGACGTGGTAGAGCACCAGAGCGATTTTATTTCATGGAGTGGCTTTAAGAGTTACCCGCTGCCAATTCAAAATCCATTTCCGGTGGTCATGGGTGGTGTCAAAGGTAAGATCTTCGAGCGCACGGCGAAGCTTGGCAATGGTTGGTTTGCGCCAACAGGCGACCCAGCGGAACTAAAAGGCCACATGGAAAACCTCAAGAAAGAGTGCGACGCCATCGGTCGAGACATGACAGAAATTGAAATTTCCTGCATGTGGCCAGGGGTTGGCGGTAAAGAGTTTTTGCAGCAGCTAACCGATGTAGGTGTGGGTCGAGTAGTCGTACCGATGATGGGTGCCGGGGACCCTATGGAACGATTGACTAAGATCGCGGAAGAAGTGATCGCGTAGCGCCCTCTGGGCCAAGGCGTTTTAGATCTCGGATACCGGTTATTGCAGGGATGGTTGGTCAAGTGGCGGGTTGGGACTTAATAAGTATGTCTGAAAGCTCCAACGACTAAAGTTCGTTGAATTGAGGCTGCGGCGAATGCTAGTCTGCTGGAGTCGTTAAACCAGTCGGTCATCGGCGTCGCCTATACAACCTGACCGCAGAGGTTTTGCATGAACCCAGCTTCAAACCGTGCACCTACAAAGACCGTCGAACAACCAATTACGCCCCATAGCCGTACTGCGAAAATTCTACATTGGGGCTTTATTCTGGTTTTGCTTATGGCCTGGCTAAGCAACTAGACGATGTGGAAGAGCTGGAAGACTTCGGGTTGCTGCAAAATGAAATGATTTTTGCCTCGGTCTTTCTCATCGTTTTTCTCGCCAGGTTCGCCTATATGCGCGGCACGCGACCAACTGCGTTACCCAGCAGCACGGACCAGAGTGCCCAGCGTACCAAGCACTGGGCCTGCGCCGTGCATCTGGCGATGTACGCAAGTGTGGCGCTGATTGCCGCTTCGGGATTGTGCATTGGTGGGCTGTATTGGACCGGCACAAAAACTGGATTGGCTATGGATATTGCGGTAACCGTGCATGAGATCGCGGTATATGGCAGCTATGTTTTGATCGCAGGTCACGTTAGCGCCGCGCTATGGCATCGCAATCAGCGTGATGGCATCTGGAACGCCATGGTGCCGATTTGGCGAGAAACCCCTAGGAAGTAGCATCTTCACCACTGCCCGTCTTGCTCAGGTTGTTGCCCTCAGTCCTCAGTGCACTTATGGTCTGGGCATAAGCAAAGGGAGGCAGGATGCAACAAAGAACACTGGGGCAAGCTAAAACTCCGATCTCGGCATTGGGTTATGGGGCTATGTCCTTCAGCGACTTTTATGGTCCCACCGACGACGACAAGTCCAATGCCATTCTTGATCGGTGTCGAGATCTTGGAATTACCCACATCGATACTTCTAATGTGTATGGCATGGGTATGTCGGAAAAACGCATTGGTGCGTATTTAGCCAAGCAGGGTAAACAGGCCCAAGACTTTTTTACCATTGCCACTAAGGCTGCTATTGCCAGTAAGCCCGACGGTACTCGTTACTTTGACAACAGCTTGCAGCATTTGGAAGCGCAGCTGGATAAATCTTTGCAGCGATTGGGCGTAGAACAGGTTGAATTATTTTACGTGCATCGTCGCGACGCTAAGGTGCCGATTGAAGAGGTGGCCGAGTCTTTAGCCACTCTGGTTAAGTCGGGTAAAACCAAGCAGATTGGTTTTTCGGAAATTGCGCCAACCTCGTTAGAGATTGCCCATCAGGTACACCCCGTCGCTGCTGTGCAGTCGGAGTATTCTCTGGCCACCCGTGCACCAGAGCTGGGGTTGGTACAAAAGTGCGCTGAATTGGATGCAACTCTGGTGGCATTCAGCCCGGTCGGACGCTCGCTGCTGACCGATCATCCATTAGCTTATGAGGTGTGTCAGCAGTTGATGTTTTTACAGGTCAATCCGCGTTTTCAAGCGGATACCTACCCCCGCAACATGGCCAAAACAGATGGCTTTAGGCAACTGGCTGCCGACATGGGCCTTGCAACCTCTGGGCTGGCCATTGCCTGGTTGCTGGCTCAAGGCGATCACGTTGTGCCCATTCCCGGCACACGTTCGGTTGCGCACCTGAACGAGTTGGCGGCTGGGGTTGAGTTGTCGCTGACGGCCACGGATTTGGCAGCCATAGAGGCGGTTCTGCCTGTTGGCTGGTGTCATGGTGACCGTTATGGGCCAGCGCAATGGCAGGGCCCAGAGAAATTCTGCTAACACCCAGAAAGACATATAGGAAAGCAAACGATGCAATTAGTAACCCGTGTAGATGACTCAGGTGTGGCGGTTCTGACCCTCAATCGGCCAGAGACTTTAAATGCGCTCAGTCCTAGTCTGTTTAACGAATTGCGCGCGCATATTGACGACATCGCCGCTGCTACCGATACAGTGGGCTGTGTGATTTTACGCGGCGAGGGCCGATCTTTTTCTGCGGGCAATGATCTCAAGGCCATACAGGCAGGCGAAAAACCACCATCACCGCATTTCCAGGCGGAAACTTTGGACGCCATCGAACGCTTGCCTCAGCCCGTGATCGCAGCGGTTCAAGGCCATTGCTATACCGGCGCTTTGGAGTTAGCCATTGCCTGCGACTTGTTGGTGGCAGCGGATACTGCCAAGTTCAGTGACACCCATGGCAAGTGGGGTATGTCGCCCACCTGGGGCATGAGTCAGCGACTGCCACGCCGGGTCGGTTTGTTGGCGGCCAAAGAGATGATGTTCTCTGGCCGGGTCATAGGCGGCGAAGAAGCGGTGGCCATGGGTTTGGCCAACAAGTGTGTTGCTGAAAATGCGTTGCTGGAGGAAACATTGGCCATGGCCCAGAGCTTTCTAGCCAATTCTTGGTTTACTCTGCGTGCCGACAAAATGCTTATCAACGGCGGCTTAGACAATACACTTAAAGAGGGTTTGGCCTGGGAACGAGCGAACAGTCCGGGCCGAGGCCCTGATATGGCCGAGCGGCTACAAGCTTTTGATAAAAAGTAGTTGCAGTACTGGGTGGTCGAGTGCTGGCCTGTTGGGTTTTGTCTGGTGTTCTTCAGAGCGAAGAATTTGACTCACCCGTTGTAATGGCCGAAACATTCAGACAGTGACGAATTCATTGGGGAAAAAGGAAAATACCATGGCAGTTAAGGTTGATCCTGATACGGGTTTAAAGATTTTCAATACGCGGGCGGCAAAAGCCACAGAAAAGATTGCCGGCAAGGGTTATTCGACCATCGACGATGTCGCGTTAAAAACGTTGCCGCCGGTGCCTGCTGGCGCGGTATTCGACGCTGAGGAACAAGCGAAATACAAAGCCTTTAAAGAGGCCCGTGCCGGGGCCGCTGACTACATCGAAATGAAAGGCGAATTCAGCCGTTATTTACAAGACGTCTATTCCGCTGAGCCTGTGCCGCGAGAGGCGTTAACAGACGAATGTGATGTGTTGGTCGTTGGCGCGGGCTTTGCTGGTTTGTTGCTGTGGTACAAACTGCGCGAAGCCGGTTTCGAAAATGTACGTTTCTGCGAAAAGGGTGGTGATGTAGGCGGTACCTGGTATTGGAACCGCTATCCCGGTATTGCCTGTGACGTAGAGTCCTACAGCTACTTGCCCCTGCTCGAAGAGATGAATTACATCCCGTCTATGAAGTTCGCCGCAGGATTCGAGATTATGGAGTACTGCCAGAAAATGGCAGAGAAATTCGGTTTCTACGATAAGTGTTTGTTTCACACCACTGTAGAGAAAACCCAGTGGGACGAAAGCACTGCCCGGTGGACGGTGAGCACAGACCGGGGTGATGCGATGAAAGCCAAATTTGTGGTGCTGGCCAATGGCATTTTGACCACGCCGAAGTTGGCGCGCATTGATGGCATGTCATCTTTCAAGGGCGATTCGTTTCACACCTCTCGCTGGGATTACAGCATCGACCTTAAGGGCAAGCGCGTTGGCATTATTGGCACGGGCGCGACCGCCGTACAAGCCGTACCTGAGCTGGCGAAAATAGTAAAAGAACTGTATGTATTCCAGCGTACCCCTTCGTCTATTGATGTTCGTGACCAACGTGAAACTTCAGTCGAGGAATTCGAGGAGTGGGCGAAAGAGCCTGGTTGGGCGAAGGCGCGACGCGCGCGTTTTGCCAAAATTTCCCAAGGCCGCACAGCCTTAAAAGCCAATGACGACTATTTAGCGGGCAAGGTTGCGGATTACCGAGAGCGTAAGCAGCATGCCGAGCAGATCAGCCCAGAAGAGTTAGTGCAGCGGCAGTTGGACAGCAATTTCCGCATCATGGAGCAGATTCGCGCCAGAGTAGACGCCATAGTAGAAGATCCGGTCACGGCGGCAGCGCTAAAACCCTACTATCCCTATGGTTGTAAACGACCAACCTTTCACGACGAGTATCTGCCAACGTTTAACCTGCCCCACGTGCATTTGGTGGATACGGCACCCCGCGGAGTCAGCGAGATCAACGAACGCGGTGTGGTACATGACGGTACCGAATACCCGGTAGACGTACTGATTTACGCCACCGGCTTTCAATGGATGGCGACGTCCACGTTTAACATGATCGTGGGTCGCGAGGGTCGTACCCTACGTGACAAGTGGCAGGAAGAAGGCACAAAAACTTTCCTAGGCCTGCACAGCAAGGGCTTTCCTAACTTGTTTATCGTATCCGGTCCCCAAGGGGGCGGTGGCAGTTTTAACTTCACCAACGCCATTGAAGAACACGGCGACTATGTGGTGTGGATGCTCGACACCTTGCGAAAGGTTGGCAAAGACCTTGTAGATGTCAAAGCCGAACACGAAGATGACTATGCGGAACACTGCCGGGCCGCCGACGAGTTGACCCGCCCGCTGCGCGACTGCATCACCTACTACAATGGCCATGGTGAAGCCGAACCCGGCAGCCTTGCCTACTACGGCGGGGGTGCTTGGCATAAATACCGTATCCGCGCTCAAGAATCGCTAGACCCTTACGTTTTTGAGTAGATCGCTGCCTACTTTTTTTGATTAGCCTGCTATCTACGGCCTACGACATTGCGCTAAGAGCGACCAAGGCCATTGGACTCGGCTAAACTATCGAACCCAGCTTGATGACGTTAGGACAGTAGGAGTGAGCAATGGTGCGCCGAACCTTAATCGTAATGCTATGCAGTTTGCTGATGGCGGGCTGTGAGCCGCAAACCCAGACTGCGGGTCCGACCTTTACCTACCCAGAAACTCAGCAGCGGCCTGTAACCGATGTTTATTTTGGCACCGAGGTGGTGGACCCGTATCGCTGGTTAGAAGACGATATGAGCGACGAGACTGGTGCCTGGGTCGATGCGCAAAACGGCGTAACCTTTGAGTACTTGGGCAAACTGCCGCAAAAGCAGGCGTTCGTAGCAAGTCTGTCTCGCCTGTTGGATTACGAGCGAGAGAGTGCGCCCTTCAAAGAGGGCAAGTACACCTACTTCAGTCGCAACTCGGGTCTGCAAAACCAAGCGGTGATCTATCGCTTGAACGAAGCCGGCGAGGAAAGTGTATTTATTGATCCGAACACCTTTTCAGAAGACGGCACCACGTCAATCGCAGCCTTGTCGTTTTCACCTTCAGGGGCGCTGGCGGCTTACCAAAAGAGTGAAGGCGGCGCCGATTGGCGCAGTGTTGAGGTGATCGACACCGAAACGTTAGAGGTCATAGACCGAATTGAAGACGTTAAGTTCAGCGGCTTGGCGTGGCAGGGTGAACGCGGTTTTTATTATTCGCGCTATGACTCGCCAGAGGGTAACGAGTTAACCGCCAAGACCGATCATCATCGATTGTATTTTCACGCGCTAGGCACCGACCAGGCCACAGACACGGTAGTTTTTGGAAACGCGCCAGGCCAAAAGTTTCGCTACGTATCAGGTTATGTAACCGAGGATCAGCAGTTCTTGGTGGTCTACGCCAGCAACACCACGTCGGGAAATCGCTTGTTTGTACAGGATCTCACCGCAGCCGATGCTGAACTGGTGGTGGTGGCCGCAGATGAAAACGCCGACGTGAATGTGATCTTCAGTAAAGCTGGCGAGATTTTCGCTGAGACCAATCGCGCAGCGCCAAACAGCCGCCTGGTTAAGTTCACTTTGGATCAGCCCCAGCAGTGGCGGGATGTCATAGCAGAAACCGAACACGTGTTGAACGTAAGCGCGGCAGGCCAACACTTTTTCGCCCAATACATGGTGGACGCCATTTCTCAGGTGCAGCAGGTTTCCCTGCAAGGCGAAGTTGTGCGAGAAATACAGCTGCCTGGACCTGGTGATGCAGCAGGCTTTCGCGGCAAGGCCGACGACACCACGGTGTATTACAGCTTTGATAACTACAAAACCCCCAGCACGCTGTTTCAGCTAGACATTGCTACCGGTGAGTCGACGATCTATCGCGCGTCTAAAGCACCTTTTGACAGCGACGCCTATGTGTCTAACCAGATTTTTTATACCTCCAAAGACGGCACCCGCATACCGATGATCATTACCCATCGAGCGGACTTGGCAAAAGATCAGCCCCACCCAACGATTTTGTACGGCTACGGCGGATTCAACATCAGCCTGACCCCGAGCTTTTCATCGGCCATGGCCGCCTGGTTAGAAGCCGGTGGCGTGTATGCGGTGCCGAATATCCGTGGCGGTGGAGAATACGGTAAGGCATGGCATGACGCCGGTACCCAAACGAACAAACAAAATGTATTCGACGACTTTATCAGCGCTGCAGAATACCTGATCGCCAGCGGTACAACTGATGCCAAACACCTAGCCCTGCGAGGTGGCAGTAACGGCGGCTTGTTGGTGGGTGCGGTAATGACCCAGCGACCCGATCTAATGGCTGTGGCGCTACCGGCGGTAGGCGTGTTGGATATGCTGCGCTATCACACCTTCACCGCCGGTGCGGGATGGGCCTATGACTATGGCACAGCGGAGCAGTCCCAAGAAATGTTCGAGTACTTGCTGGGTTATTCACCAGTGCACAACGTTGAGTCAGGCACCGCGTATCCGGCGACCTTAGTGACCACCGGTGATCACGATGACCGAGTAGTACCCGCGCATTCGTTTAAGTTTGCAGCGCATTTGCAGGCCAAGCAGAGTGGCGCGGCACCGGTGATGATTCGCATAGAGAAAGACGCTGGCCACGGAGCTGGCACGCCTACCGAGAAGATTATTGATCAGTACGCCGACGTGTTTGCCTTCGCGATAGCGAATATGGGACCGGACCGTTAGTTAGCGCTATTTGCAGAGATGCAGGCCGGGCAGCTATGGACATACGGCAAAGACCGCGAACGTTTGTTGCTTAAAGGGGAAGATCCTCTGCAGAGGTTTGATAATGCTGGCTTAACAGTTCAAGTAAGTGGAATTTCAAATCTTTCAGCAATTCGACATACCCTGCTCGAGCCTTATAAAACTCACCCCTCTTCGCGCATATGATCTGCGGATTCTCAAACAGCTTGTGGTTCTCAGAGAGTTTCGCACGAGCGCCCGTTGACTCGCATCCAGACTGCTTAATTCCGAAGAAATACGAAAAACTCGTCGACCCAAAATCACCAAAGAAGTTTTCGCTTCGACTATTTGATTTGCTAACTTTAATGCTGATGAATCTGCCAACGTGCCTTTTTCTTGCAAATGATAACTATTTGCATTTAGGATATTACGGCCCGTGGAGGCTGAGCAAGATGTTAGAAACTAGGCTGCTGGGTTTTTAGCGCACTCATGGTTGATCTTCCTGGAGGACCGGTGTCGCAACAATTCACTCTTCTGACTATTGATATGTCGCGCTGGAGATGCTTACAGCTTTTTTTGTACTGTGATGAGTAACTCCGTGGTTATGAAAGGCACATTCGCTCTGAAGGGGTAACCGGCCCGAGGCCAATAACCTGCGCAACAACTCACGGGTAGTGCTGGGCAGGTCTGCCGCTTCGCCCAGCAACGGCCAGATCAGTGTGAAAATTGAATGCAGGATGGAATAGATCGATGAAAAGAACACCATGCGAGCCGGTGGCGCTTAGGGTCGACGTACGACGGATCATGGCGCTCGCGCTGGTGTTTTTCAGCGCGTTGTCTATGGCCGCCAGTGCCGGTGCTAACGAATCATATCAGCATCAGGATACGAGACGTTTTACCTATTCCTGGCAGTTTCACTCAGACAGTGAGTTAGCACCGCGTGGCGGTACCACCAGGGGTGCTGAGGTAACAAGGGCGCCGCAGCCGAATGCGGCTTGGCTAAGCCTTACCGAAGACGGTTTGAATGCTTTTGAGCGCGACCGCCTGGCAATCTTGGCAATGGCTGGCGAGTATCAAGCGTCCTTCGACTTTATCGAAACCATTGGTTTTGAGGATGGCTACGTGCCGAAAGCGCCGTACCAGTCATGGGGCACTGAGTATATTTTCGTAGTTGAAGATCGCGGGTCATTCATAAGCCTTCAACACATCCTGGTCATGATCGTGCAAATGCCAGATGGCTCACTGTCGGAGCCCATGACTATGAAACACTGGCGCCAGGACTGGACCTTTGAAGACACCGAAATGAATGTCTTCGTTGGCAATGACACCTGGGAGCCGAAATCCATTCCAGCAACCTCGGCCGCAGGTACGTGGACTCAGGCGGTATATCAGGTAGACGATTCGCCGCGGTATGAATCTTTCGGCAAGTGGGTGCATAAAGCAGGGACATCTTTTTGGCAGAGTGGTCAGACTCGGCGCCCAGTACCCAGGCGTGAAACCAGTGTACGAAAAGACTACGACTATCTGCTCGGTACTAACCGCCACACTATTACACCGAGTGGTTGGACCCAAGAAGAAGACAACCTCAAGGTGCAGCTGTTGGAGAATGCAACGAAGGGTGGTGATCCAGAGGTGGTGCTGGCGCGCGAGGCGGGTCTCAATAGATATGAAAAGATTGTTGACTTCGACTTTTCCCCAGCCAAGGCTTATTGGGCCAGCACCCAACGATTTTGGGATGCGATTAATGCTCGATGGCGACGAATACTAGGCGACAACAAGGGCTATCGACTGGAGAAATATCAAGGTCAGTCATTTTTGATGAGTGTTTTGCTGGAGGGCGATCGTGTATCTCGCGCCGACGTGGCTGATGAGGAAGTCGAGCAATTCGTTGACCAATTATTCCAGCGGTTCGTCAAAGTTGAAGGCCAGTAAAGCCCGCAGAATATCGCTCTGATTTATATCCCATGCTGAAGGGCTGCCGACGCTGGTATTAGCTGGCTAAAAACCGTTGCATATTAGCAACTGCCCGCGCCCCGATTTCGACTACAGACTCATCTGCCGTGCGTCGAATTACGCTAAAGCCGTCGAGCCGAGCGTCGACGAGCCATTGCATCAGCTCTTCATCCTGATTCCAGACAATGCTATTTAGCGTATTGGCAAGGGTTACCCGAATAAAGTCTTCGTCTGTATCCGGATGCGGCACGACGTTGCATATCTCGTTTTTCTTGGCATCGTCTTTATAGGTCACTTCTGCATGAGCGATAAAGGCCGCACTGAATACCTGTTGGCAGAATCTTACGGTTTGTAGTGTGATGCGTTGACTTTGGAAAATGGCTTGCGCCGGGCGCTTTGCTAAACCGTCTGCAGAACAATCGATGTATACGGTGTCCTCAGGTAATGCATATTCACCGCCGGTCAGCTCTAGACCGTTTGTATGGATGCGTTCAACATGGCCCATACGAACAACGTTTCTGACTCGCTTTAGCTGGGTAAACTCCGCTGGTGTGACTGTCGCACAGCGGTACATTGACGGCCAAATCTCCGGGTCTAAGCGCCACAGGATGCCGGCGCTATTTAGGCGTGCAAACATTTCCTCAGGAGTCCCTGACTCTGAGATTTCAGTCATCTGGCGTAAAAATGATTCCTGGCTTTTAAGCGCTAATTCGCCGGGTTGGATGTTTGCCCGGTTTAGAATCCAGCTGTCACGAGGCCGCACCCAGTGAATCTTCTGCGGATCTGCGTCGTTGGCCAGAAGCCATAAAACCGCATCCATCGCAGTCTTGCCGCCGCCAATTATCGTATAGGTAAGGTTAGGGCCTGCAACCTTTGGCAGGGCATTGATTGGGACGCAGAGAGCACCTTCGTCAATAGCGTAATCTGGATCCCTGGTAGCGGGCACTTGCACCTGCATGTAGCTCGCATCGACATATTTGTCGGGGGTGATTTCGATGCTTGAGCCAGTGACCAGAGATACTACTTCGCCTTGTGCATTAACCTCACAGTTCGGAAAGTAGTGAACTCGGCCACTGGGTAAAAACTGTTCACGCATCACGCGGTCGTAGTAGGCACAAACCTCGCCCTTAGACGCCAGTTCATAAAGGCCCCTGTTCCAGCCAACTTTGTCAATTAGGTCGTCGCCCAGCGCTCGAGAGTTAACCCCATAAAATGCGCTCGGCTGATGTAGCCTGACAAAGGGGTAAGCGTCGTTCCAATGCCCTCCGGGCGCCGGACGTTTATCAACAATTGCAAAAGTTTTGTCACTTTCATGAAGAATGACGTCAGCGAAGGCCATGCCCATTGCACCTGCGCCGCCCACCAAATAATCAACGTGAAGGGTCATATGAGGTATGAGGTGATTTTCGAGTAAGCCTGACGTAAATAAGAACGATTCGCAATACCGATCATGCGCTTTTCGCCAACCCGGTATCTTTGCGGAGTCCTATGCGGATTGGGGGTAGTAACAATCGCTGAGAGCTGCCGGTTTGGATATCAATTGGGCTGCATCCACATAGGCACCTGTAGACTGTTCATAGCAAGCGGCAACCGCTGCATACACAAACTATGGAGTCAAAACGAGGGCACACAATAATAGTGCAGAGTTCGTCAAATTGCCGAGAAGAAGGTCGGGACTAAAAAGTAGGCACTTCAAGCAGGAGACGCCGCCTAAAGCCCCAGCACAGCTTTCGCAATGACGTTGCGTTGGATTTCGTTCGAGCCGCCGTAAATAGACGAGGCGCGGCCAAAGTTCATATCGGATACCGCACTGACGGCGTAGTCTGGGCCAGGTGCAGGAAGATTGCTCTCGCCGCGAATCAGATCGGTATCAAAGGGCAGGCTGTAATTTGCTACTGCTTCTACCCGCAGTGCTTCCAAAGTTTGCTGCACCTGGGAACCCACTATTTTCAACATAGACGCTTCGTCGCCAGGATTGCCGGTTTGTTCAACTGCAGCGACCACCCGAGCTTCCAAAGCTTTGAGTGCTTGTAACTGTACTTCTATGTTGGCGACCTCCGCCATAAACGCCTTGTTATCTGCAAGGGCACCGCCAAAGCCGTCTTGCTCGGCCTGGCTGATCTCCATGAGTGCGCTGACCAGTCGCTCGGAGTGAGCCACGTTGGCAATGCCTGCTCGCTCGTTAGCGAGCAAGAACTTTGCATAGGTCCAGCCCATGTTTTCGTCGCCAACGCGGTTGCTGACGGGCACGCGCACGTCGGAGAAGAACACTTGGTTAAGGTGGTGCATACCATCAATGGAAACAATCGGTTTGACCTCGACCCCCGGTGTTTTCATATCGATTAGCAAAAAGCTGATGCCGCTCTGGGGCTTCGCTTTGGTGTCAGTACGCACAAGGGCAAAGATCCAATCAGCCTTATGAGCATTAGTGGTCCAAATCTTTTGCCCATTAACCACATAGTCGTCGCCGTCACGCACTGCGGCGGTCTTTAATGACGCTAAATCAGAACCGCTGCCTGGTTCTGAATAGCCCTGGCACCACCACACACTGCCATCCAATATTTTTGGCAAGTGAGTAGTTTTCTGCTCGTCGGTGCCAAAGGTGTAGATCACTGGCCCTACCATATCTAGGCCAAAGGGCATGATCATCGGTGCCCCAGCAAGGGCGGTCGCATTAGAAAAAATTTGTTTTTGTCGCAGGCTCCAACCGGTGCCGCCGTGTTCGACGGGCCAGTCTGGTGCGATCCAGCCCTGGTTATAAACGGCCTTATGCCAGCGTTCACCGTCAGCGCGGCTGATGCCAAAGCCCAGAGACGCTGCCTTATTAAGATCCGGTGTAAGGTGCTCGTCAATAAAGTTATGAACCTCGGTTTCAAAAGCGGACAGGTTGCTGCTGGTCATGGATGTGATCTCTGGGCAGTAGAAGTCAAGCTATAGTAAAGCTTTCTCTCATTGCGCACGATGATTCCCTGGTCAGCAGCCTCAATGGTTAGCTTTGTTCTAATTTAGGGTGCGTTGCAAACGTCGTAGACCAGAGCCTAGTTCCTGTTATCTTTCACCAAGCGGAGCAACATTAAAAAAGGGGAGCACATATGGACACCAATCCAGCGGCGGCGGGTTTTTCTGCCAGCAAACTGCAGCGCATTAGCGCGCATTTACAGGAAAACTATATTCAGCCCGGCAAAATCGCCGGCTGTCAGGCCATGGTGTCCCGGCACGGTACCCCTGCTTACTTTCAGTCTCTGGGCGAAATGGATCGTGAACGCGGCAAACCAGTGGCGGATGATACGATTTTCCGCATTTATTCTATGACCAAGCCAATCACCTCGATTGCGCTGATGATGTTGTTCGAAGAGGGGCGTTTTCAGCTGAACGATCCGGTGTATCGATTCTTACCCGCCTGGCGCGGCCAGCAAGTTTGGGTTCAAGGTACGGGCGAGGACATGGAGACCCGGACACCAGCTTCACCCATGACCATGCGACATATCCTTTCCCATACCGCTGGACTGACCTACGGTGCTTTACTTCCCATAGACCCCCATCCTGTTGACGCGGTGTACCAGCAATTGGGTGTGAATCGTGGCGAGGGTGAAACCATCCAGACGTTTGCCGACAAAATGGCCCAAGTTCCCCTGCGTTACGACCCTGGCACTAAATGGCTCTATTCCTTAGCGACGGATGTATGCGGTTGTTTAGTAGAGGCGATCTCTGGAAAGAAGTTTGAGGACTTTTTGCAGCAGCGCATCTTTGAACCCTTGGGGATGCAAGACACCGCCTTTTGGGTGCCGGAAGAAAAAGTCGAGCGGTTTGCGGCGAATTACGAACGCGCGCGGGACAAGTCACTGCGCCTGATAGACGATCCACAGGCCAGTAAGTATTTGCAGGCACCCAGTTTCCCGTCGGGCGGTGGTGGTCTGGTCAGCACCACCGCAGATTACGCGAAGTTTTGCGAAATGCTGCGATTGCGGGGCACTGTGAATGGCGTGGAAATTATTGGTAGTCGAACCCTGGCCCTGATGACCAAGAATCATATCGCAGGGGGTGCGGATTTAAGTCAGGCGGCTATGGGTGCATTTTCAGAAACCGCATATGAAGGCGTGGGTTTCGGTCTTGGTTTCGCCTCGACGTTGGGCGAGGTGGCGTCTGGCACCGTTGGTGCTGGGGACTACTATTGGGGCGGTGCTGCTTCCACCATTTTCTGGGTAGATCCGGTAGAAGATCTATACGTAGTCTTCATGACGCAGTTGATGCCGTCGGCGACGTTCAATTTCAGAGGGCAATTGAAGAACATCATCTACGGCGCTATAAATGATTAGCTCTGGGGTATAAGTGCTGGTGGAAACCAAGTGCAGTCCACTACCGCGTCCTGGCCCTCATAAACGCGTAAACCGAGCAGATAAGGACCGTCTGGCACGGGTAACCAATTAGCGATGTCCTGGGGACGTTTGGCACTAAGGGTAATAGTTAGGCTACCGTCTGGGGCGTAAAGCAATCCCGGGGTACGGTCGCTAATGGACCAGCGATCAATTTCATTGGCAACCAGATAAACGTCGGTGCCGTAGGCGGTGAGTGACCAAAAGGCGTTGCAGGGCGGCATCTCATCGGCAGCAAACCGCAGCATTAATACTTGATTGCCATTCAGTGGTTGGCCTGCCGCGTCTCCTTGAGCAATGTACGAGCGGTTCTCTATCGCTTGATGGCCACCGAGACCGAATTTAGCACCCACAGCGCGTTTTAAGATGTCGGCACCAGAATCCGTGGCGGCGCGGCCAGTACGCCAGCCGTTTTGTTTTACCGCATCAGACAGGTTGCCGCTAAGAATCAGCTTTTCACCTTCGGCAACCCCTCTGCTGAGTTCTTCGGAGTCTACGCTGTTAGGATTGCTGACAATGGCCTGTGCCTCGGCAGACAACTTAGGGTGCCAGTCAGCAGGCGGATCGATCTCGATATATCTTTGTAATTCGCTAAAGAAATCCGCACCGGCTTGGGCAATGGTGGTGGCCCGCCCTGCGCGCTCGGTTCGTGCTTTTGGATGCCCGGCAGGGGCCTCTACCGTGATTGCTCGCTGCAGCGCGCGGGCGCTGTCGATGTCTTCTGGGGACTCTACCAATACCCGAATAATCACCCAGGCGGTTGGGGTTCCGACAGTCACTACCTTGCTGTCGTCGTTGCGGGGCGGTTTCGTAGGATCCCAGGTTACCTGTACCTGAGCGCCGTTGATCCCATGATGCCGACGGCACACATACGTTACGTGGGTGTAGCCGTCACAAATCATGACGTTCGAATAGCGTTGGGGATGATCCATAGCCGGCACGTTAATGATCAGATCACCATGGCGCAGGTCGTACCAAGCCGAGGAGTACAACGTGTCATTGTTCGGCGCCACTATGGCGCGGTCATCTGGTGTCGCCAGATTGTCCACATGGTTCATAGTGGCGGTGTCGGTTCTGGAGCACAGCAGCAACCGCGTGCGATGTACGGACACCAGTGGAAAGCCCCAGATATACGCCTCAGTGGCGGGTGATAAGGCGGTGTTGTTGGGGGTGTCTGTCATGGGCGTTGTTGCTTTTCCTAGTGGAGCGATTAAATCCCGTACAACGTTTTCAAATGCGCCATAAATCCGGCTTGATCGGCCGCCGCGTCGGCACGAATGGTTTTCACATGAGGGCGTTGTTCCATCCGCTCGCAGTAGGCGTCTAACCCCGGCACGCTGGCCAGAGGGTCGTTACCAAGAAAGCGTTTACCAACACTGCGCACCACCGGCAGATTCAAAATCGCAGCAATGTCTGCCAGGGTGAATTGATCGCCGTAAGCGAAGGAGTCAAAGCTTGAGAGCTTGCCGAGCGCAGTGGTGGCTTTGGTGATATTGGTCTCGAATTCTTTTAAAACCGCTGGATCGGGCTCGGTGCCTCCAATCAGATTTGGAATCATGCGCCTTGCTGCCAGCTCAAAGTACAGTTCAATAAACTGCGCCAGCTCTTGCACCTTCGCGGCGCCAAAGGGGTTGTCGGGCAGCAGTGCAGGGCTTGGGTGCAGTCGTTCAATGTAATCGAGAATGGCGCGAGATTCGCTGATATAGCCCTCGGGTGTTTCCAATGCGGGCACCTTTCCTAACGGGCTTTTATCCAAGTATTCGGGTTTGTACTTGGGACCCACACCGGTATACGACAGCACTTCTTCGAATTCGACGCCTTTTTCTAACAGCGCAAGCTTAGGCACGTTGTAATAGTTGCTCGCAGAAAAGCCGTGCAATTTGATCATTCGTAATTTCCTGAATTCTTGATGGTTAATAGACTAAACGGCCAGTGTGACATAGATCTTCCGGTGATCTCGGAGTTATTACGCGTTGAGCGCAGCTAAGGCATACTGGCCTGGAGTATTTGATGACACGGATAAGTGCATCAGGCTCCGCACCCGCATAGCGTGAATCAGAGAGGAGAATGGGGATCATGCGAGTACTGTTGGTCTTAGTTTTGGGCTTAGCGCATTCTGCGTTCGCCCAGCAGGTGGAAACACCCAGCGGCAAGCTAGTAGGCAGCGTATCTGAATACGGGGATTCGATATCGGTGTTCAAAGGTATTCCATATGCCTTGGTGCCCACTGGTGCGCGGCGCTGGACCCATGCCGAAGCGCACCCTGGTTGGCAAGGCGTGCGCAACGCCACACGTTTCAGTCCGGCCTGTATACAGCACCCTTATCCAGAGGGCTCGTTCTTCGCCAGGTCGTCTGATCCTACCAGCGAAGATTGCTTGTACCTCAACGTTTGGTCGCCTATGTCAAAGACTAAACCTCTGCCGGTGATGGTGTGGATTCATGGCGGCGCACTCACCCGGGGATCGGGTTCAACAGCGACTTACGACGGCGCGGAATTGGCGAATAAAGGCGTGGTGTTGGTCACCATTAATTATCGTTTGGGCATGTTCGGCTACTTGGCTCACCCCGAACTCAGCGCTGAAACCGAGGGGAATCATTCCGGCAACTATGGCACTTCAGATCAGATTCAGGCTCTGCGCTGGGTACAAGCCAACATAGCGGCGTTTGGTGGTGATCCCAACAATGTCACAATTTTTGGTGAATCGGCTGGTTCTTGGAGCGTAAATCATCTGGTCAGCTCTCCTGAGGCGAAAGGCCTGTTTCACAGGGCGATTGGCCAGAGCGGTGGTAATTTTCGCAAGCTTCCGGCGCTGCGCGGTGGTACAGACTCCGCCGAATCGCGGGGCATTGCCCTGCAAGAGAAGCTTGGCGTGGAGTCCATAGCGTCGATGCGGCAGCTCGACGCCCAGGCGTTATTGGCTGCGGATGATGGTCGTTCGTATCGAGCCATTGTTGACGGCAAGATCATTCCTGCTCAGTTGTATCAATTGTTCGATGAAGGACGCTTTAATCGGGTGCCTGTGATGCTTGGGTACAACGCAGAGGAGGGCACTACGCTTGGCGCATTGCGGGCGATACCAGACAGCGCAGCGGGTTACAAAGGCATGTTGCAGCAGCGTTTTGGGCAATACGCAAATGACGTACTCGCCCTATACCCCGACAAGGACATTCGCAGTTCGGTGTTGGCGTTGTCGTCGGATACCGGCTTTGGTTGGAACATGCATTATTGGGCCAGCAAATCAACGCAACACGCCGTGGACGCCTACCTCTACTACTTCACCCATCAGCCCCTTGGACCAGAACTGGGGGCGTTTCATGCCGCTGAAATTGTCTATGCCTTCAACAATGTTCGGCACTCGCCGAATTTTGACTCGGCCCAAAATATAAAACTTGCGGAGCAAATTTCTGACTACTGGGTGAACTTTGCGACTTATGGCAATCCCAACGGTGCATCACCTGGCACTTGGTCGCGCTACTCGAATGAGGCAAAGGCGTATTTGGAATTTGCTACCGATGGCGCAAAACCTGGCGTGGGACTCATGCAGGACAGCTACGAGCTGTTCGAGTCCATATACCAACAGGAGCGTCCGTAGCGCTTTGCTCAGGCTGAGTCAGTCTTTGACCTTACGTCGCTGCGTCATTTGCTGAAAGTGCTGCATGGCCTTCGGTTCCAGCTCGGCGCCGGGGCCACCCAGTGCCGGTGCTGGTGGTTGCGCGATAGGCAAGGTCAGGGTAAATCCTTCGCGCTGAGGTAGGTCGCACACATCGTCGTCGCAGGTTTGCCACAGTACTTCGCCGCTGATGGTGATCTCAGGCACTCCATCAATGTCAGGGGTATTTACGGTAATGGGCAACCGTAGCTCAAAGTCGCCAGTATGAACGTTAAATTGCTCACCGGTGCTGCCTAGGGTATTTGGTGAAGGCTTGGGTCTAACCAGGGGGCGCTGGACGAGATGGTCGTTTGCATCCAGCTGAACAGTGACAGCCACGGAACCTGCCGGTGCAGGGTCGGCGTAAACGTGACGTCCGTCCGGGACGTTGAAGCGCACAACCACATCTCTTTGCACCGTGGGTACGAGGCTTTCACCAGCAAAGCTCACCGCAAAAGTGCTGCTGTTGGGTTTGGCTGAGCTCGTTTGCGTAACGGTTACGCTGTCGCCGTTTGCAGCTCGTAATAACTGCTCTGGCCCAACGCGAACCGCAAGGTTGTTGTCGAAAAACTTGTGGGTAATGACGCCATTGCCATTGATCACGTAGGTGCCTGGGTAGGGTATGCCGTACCAAGGATGATCGTTCGGGTCGATCAGGGTGTTGAGGATGCCAAAATCTGATATCACCTTTGAGTCCGGATCAGACAATAACGAATAAGTTATCTGGTGCGCGTCACGAAAGTCGCGCAGTGCGTCTGGTTCGTCGTAGCTCAATGCATATACGGCAATTCCAGCTGCCTCGAAGTGAGGCATAAATTTTTGCAGCTCGACCAGCTGGGAACGACAAGGGGGTCACCAAACCGCAGAGCGGTAGAAGATAAAAATAGCAGGCCGTTGTCCTCGGTTTTGGTAGAGGTCAAAGATTGCTTGGTCGGCGGTATTGCAACGAACGTTAGGCATCACGTCGCCTATTTCGGGACCCGTTGGAAATGCACCACGCGGGTCCCTGCGGGGGCCGTTTCCTGGTTTAGCGGGTCCTATAAAACCATCTTGATCCCGCCAACCGTTTTTGGCCTGGGTGGCCTGGGTTTCCATCTCCGGCTGCATAGTGGTCTCGCATTTGCCGTTGCTGTGTGGGCTAAGTTAGCACGTAAGCGTCAACAAACGGTATACGTTTTAAGGCGGTCGCTCAGCGGTGTGTTGTTCTGCTTACTCAAGCGTTGGGTCTAACCGCAGGATGTCCCTGGGGGGTGGAAAACCCATTAAGAATCGTACCGGCAGTGGCAGTGGATGATCGGCAGCGACCCGCTCGAATTCTGCGCCGCTTATGGGCACCGCTGTGTAGGCTGCGGTAATCCCGTCCACTTGTGCCTGTACCGCTGGGTTGTTACGCGCTCGATGGTACCAACCCCGTGGCCAATGATGTGCAGACAGGTAGATTTTTCCGTCGGTTTCGAAGCGTGCGAGCATGCGGTTACTGGTTTCGCCGTCAGCATCGGTGGTGGTGAGCAACAGCATTGGAATACCTGACTCTTCGAAAGAGGGCTGAAAATAGCCCAGGTAAACGGATTCAAACAAAACCACAAAACCGACATAGACGCCGAATATAACGCTCAGCCATTTAGCGACTTTCATGTAACCCCCACAGCAAAAATCCCCAACAACGTTAGCCCAATAGATCGGCAAATTGAATATCACGATGCGCGGTCAAATCTCGTTTTGTACCGTATGATGCAGCGCGACCGGTACGATGCAATCTCACACTTCGACAATTTTTGGTGGACCCAGCGGCGGATGAATAAACGAACAGGCGGCGGCAATGGTCCTACAGCGCTGGGGATCGGCTGGATCATCGTCATCTTAGTGGCCCTGACGGCGGCGGTTGGCCAATCCTTTGGGCGGTTCAGTTTTGGCATCTTGTTGCCCGCCATTCGCGACGACTTGGGCATCAGTAATACCTTAGTCGGCATGTTAGGTGCTGCTAACATGGGCGCTTATCTGTTGGGCACCTTAGCGGTTGCTTGGGCCACCAGTCGCTACCGATTGATAAAAGTGATGCGCTTGGGCCTGGTGCTCGCAACACTGGGCTTATTGGTCGCAAGTGTAGCCGACTCTGCTGCGATGCTGGCGTTTAGCCTATTCGTAATGGGTGTTGGTGGCGCCTTTTTGTGGATCCCTGCACCGGTCATTGCTGCCGATGCCATGCCCGAGAGTCGGCGTTCTATCGCAGTGGGCTTGATGAGTTCCGGCATAGGTCTTGGCGTGATGTTCGCCAGTGTGTTGAGTGGTGGGTTGCGATCAAGCTTGGGCGACAGTGCTTGGTCCAGCGTTTATCAAACCCAATGCGCGATTGCATTGGTGGTATTGGTACTGGCCTTGCTGCTGGTACGTCATCAACAAGACCTGCCGTCGGGTAGTGGTGGTTTAGGGGGATTTGGCGCGCTACAGCACATGAGCGGTTGGTTGCCGCTCTTGGTGGCGTACTCTGCTTTTGGCTTCATGTATTTGTTGGTGATGGGTTTTTTAACCACTCGCTTAGAGGACGACAACGGCTGGTATTCAGCAGATGCCTCCCTGGCTTTTTCTGTCATGGGATTTGCGATGATCTTTGGCGGCCCCATTTTCACCACCATCGCTCAGCGACTTGGAGTACGCAAGACTCTGGCCATCGCTTTTGGACTGTGGCCTCTGATGTTGGGGGTCGTCCTCAGCGGGGTGTTTGCCTTAGTAGTACCCGCTTGTGTGATCTTAGGACTGTTGTTTTCTGGCTTGCCAATCCTTATCACGCTGTATGTTGTAGAAAACACCACAGCCGCTGACTATGGCCCCAGCTTTGCTGCTGCTACCCTGGCGTTTGGGATCGCGCAAACTGTAGCGCCGCCTATTGGCGGCGTCATAGCGGATCAGAGCGGCACCTTCCTGTTCGTATTTTTGCTTTCGGCGGCCACCAGTTTGGTGGGCTTTTTCGCTGCACTGAGATTGCCCAAGACCGGATAGGCGCCCGCATTGGTGGTCAGATGCGCTCACCAAAGCCGTCGCGCACTACTGGTTTGATCTTCGCCACTTGCAACAATGATTCCACGCAATCTCGGATTGATTCGTCCAAGGATCTAAAGGTCATTCCGGTGACCCCGCGGATACGATCATTGCGCAGCTCGCACTGAGCCCAAATGTCTCGCAACTCTTGTTCGCGGGCTTGAATGCGCTCGGGGAATGGGTCTGTGACCTCGGGGGTCGCATAACCTAACTCCGGTAATAGACGATCAATCGACGCGCAAATGTCCTCTACGTTGCGGGTGTCTGTTGACCAAGCAATGTAGCGATCACCGTTTTGCACGCTGACGTTTTCCAGCAGTCGAATGTGGCACTCGGCGTCGTCCCTCACATCCACAGTCATCCACGGGCGATAGGCCGGCGTCTGAAAATACTCTCCTAATAACATCATCTCGATGTTGTGTTGCCATGGCCCTTTGTCCTTCTGATGCGCGGATAAAATGGGGCCAACATTGTCTGCGGGACAGACGCGAATGCAGTCCCAGCGGCCGCTAGCCTCCGCCGCTTCAGTGAACATACGCTCTAGCGTTACCTTGCCAATGGAATAACCTTGGCCACGCTCGGGTGTACGTTTAGGGCTGGCCTCATCTGGATACCGGTCCTCGTAAATTACCGGACGGCGGACTAACTCCTGTAAATCGGCCTCGGACAAAATAGCCGCGATACTGGACGTCACAACCACTCGATTTACCGAATTGGACTGGTTGATGCTGTTAATTACATGAGCACACACCCCACGCATATAGTCGTCGTCATCGTAGTCGCTGACGTGGGAGACATGACAGACCCCTTGGCAGCCAGCAAAAACTTCGTCGAAGCAGCCGGCTTGGTCCAGGTCAGCTGAATGTAAGGTCAGACGTCCTGATGCATAACCCGGCATGGCCCGTAGAAAGTCGGTTTTTGCGACATCGTTCACGTCCCGCACACAGGCACGTACTCGATAGCCTTTGTCTAATAGTCCGCGTACAACCCAGCCGCCGATAAATCCTGCGCTGCCGGTTACCGCCACAGTACTGCCTCTTGGTATAGGCGCCATATCACTCCCCCGCTATGAATAATTGCATTCCGTATTTGCAGTATAGCCAGGAACCGGCCCAAAAAAGCAGAGCTCCTTGAGCTGGCTTATGGTGCCGCTGCTGGCAATAAACGAGTAAACTTTTGGATTATAAGATAATTGGTTTTGTCTATGAGTAGCCCGATAGAAAGACAAGCGGTACAAGCCCTCGAGCAGGGGCGCATCGCGGAAGCCTGTGGGTTATTTTCCCAGGCAGCACCGCGCATACGTGACCCCAAGTCGCTGTTTGCAGCGGCGGTGGCTTTTGCGTCGGGAGCTCGTTTTGCAGAGGCCTTGGGAATGCTGCAGCGCCTTGATGCCGGCGCTGAGCCGAGGGCCGAGTCATTGAACTTGCGCGCTGACATTTGTGCGCAAATGGGCCGCGATCGCGATGCCGCAGCGATTTACGGCGAGTTGTTAAAGCGTGGTCACGCAGAAGACGCCCTGCACTACAAGTACGCCCACAGCCTATTCAATGCAGGCGCGGTAAGCGCGGCGATAGACGCGCTGGAACCAGCGCTGCGGGTAAAGACTGCCCAGATTCGCGCCCAGGCTAAATTGTTAAGAGCCCGCTGCGCTGCGGCACTGGGTGACTACTCTCAGGCGCGCACGCAACTCGAAAAGTTGCTTAAAAATAAAGATCTCGACGACACCGCCCAATATCGGTTGGCTCGGTTGGCATTGCACTGCGGTGATTTAACCAAGGCCCAGACGCTATTGCAGGCCTACATGCGAAAACATCCTCAGGTCACAGCACCCAAGCAAGCTTTGTTGTTGTGCCACATCTATGCCGGAGAAGCGGAAAGTGCTAGCGAAATAATTCAGGGGCTTGCGGAACAAAATAACGATGTCGAGACGATCACCATTGCGGCGGACTATCTGCACGAGATGCAACTGGATGATGTATTTGAATTTTGGCAACGTGCCTGGGCTCACAATCATAATCCTGGCGTGTTTCGTGCCTACCTGACGAGATTGCTGGTTGCCAATAATCCTAGCGCAGCCCGCAAGCTGCTGGATGAGTACGCTGGGCGCTATCGTCAGGATGGCCTGTGGGAATGGGGTCAAATGAGTTGGTTAAGGCACAATGGCGAGCACCGACAGGTATTGGAGCTTGCTACCGCTTCCGATGTCCGGGGCGAACATGCCGAAGCGATGTGTCTGGCGCATTTTGCCCTGGGTCAATACGACCGTGCCCTGGCCCAGGCTATGACGCTGAATAAACAGTTCCCGGCTAATCAGTACTTTATCGCCATGTTGGTGACAGCTTTGCGCTGTTTAGCTGATCCGCGTTATCAACAATTGGTGAACTACTCGACCATGGTCGCTACCGTCGATTTGACCAAGCCGCCATCTGAACAGAGTGCACACATTGACTGGCAGACACTGGCGCGACAGCTTCGAGCAATGCATGTCATGCACAAGTCGCCACCGCTGCAATCGGTTCGGGCGGGTACTCAAACGCCGGGTAACTTGTTTACCGCAGCGCAACATCCGCAGCTTAAGCAATTGGCCCAACGCATTAATGCGGCCGCGCAACTGCACTTTGCTAGTGTAGCCAACATGGGTCTGCCCCAGGAACACCCGTTAAATTTGTTTCGACCGAAAGCACCGATGTTGCATGCCAGTTGGTCTATTAAAGCCCAGGCCGAGACTTATCACGAATCCCATGTGCACCCAAAAGGTTGGTACAGCGGTACCTGCTACGTTGAGGTGCCAACGGTTCTTAATGAGGACAGCTCGGCAGGCAAATTGGTATTCGGCGAGCCGCCCTTTGTGACCAAAGATAAACTAGAAGCAGATGGCGACGTGTTGCCCGAAGTGGGCAAACTGGTGTTGTTTCCAAGCTATTTCTGGCACGGCACACGGTCCTTCGCTGGAGCAGAAAACCGGCTGGTAACGGCTTTTGACTTTGGCAATCCGGATTGTTTTGTCTAACGCGCGGGCAGCGGCGGTGTGTGAAATGAGATAAATAGGGGTAAAGTCCGAGCAGTGCCTTAATCGCACCATAGGGAGGGGAAGATGAAGCCATTAGAAGGAATTACAGTACTGGAATTTTCTACCATGATTACCGCGTCCTTTGCGGCCATGATGATGGCGGAACAAGGTGCCAAGGTGATCAAGGTAGAGCCCATGAATGTGGGTGATCCAATGCGCTATATCGGCGCGAACAAAGGCGGCATCTCATCGCTGTTTGCAAA
Source organism: K189A clade bacterium (assembly GCA_902565895.1). GTDB lineage: Bacteria > Pseudomonadota > Gammaproteobacteria > Pseudomonadales > Azotimanducaceae > UBA4421. The sequence continues at coordinate 3,331 of CACFGV010000026.1, read as the reverse complement.
TTGCAATCGCGGCAAACAATCTATTCGAGTGAACTTAAAAGAAGAAGCTGGTCAGGCGCTGATTCGTGAGATGGTGCCTGAGGTGGATGTGTTCATTCACAACTTCCGGCCTGGCGTAATGGACAAACTCAATCTTGGTAGTGAGGCCTTGCGAGAGTTAAATCCGCGGCTGATTTACGCCGCCATATCTGGGTTCGGTAAAGAAGGGCCCCTGGGCAAGGCACCGGCTTATGACCCCATAATTCAAGCCCATGCTGGATTTACCGCCACCCAGGGGAAAGGCCCTGAGGCTGCGTTTTTTCGGACGTTAATCTGCGACAAAATTACCGCGTATACCGCTTGTCAGGCTGTCACTTGTGCATTGTACGTGCGAGAAAAAACTGCGGTGGGTCAACACATTGACCTGTCGATGCTGGATGCGGGGTTGTTCTTTATTTTCCCTGACGGCTTTCAGAATCACACATTGCTGGATGCCGATCACGAGCCTGGACCGCTGTTAATCGACCTGCTGTACGAGTTGACGGCCACTAAGGATGGCGCGGTAACGATCTCTGCCGGTACTGACGAAATGCAAATGCGCTCGCTGATCGCGGTGGGTATGGAGCACTTACTCGCTGACGAACGCTTTAATTCTTTTGAAAAGCTAGTCGCCAATTTAGAGGTATTTAAGGAGTTAGTGGCTGAGGCGTATTTACAATTCACCACAGATGAAATCATCGAAAAGCTCAAGGCCGCCGACGTACCCTGTGCGCGGTGTCTCGACTGCGACGAGGTGTTGGCGCAAGAACAACTTGCGGCGAACGATACAGTGACCGAGATCAATCACCCCATCATGGGACAGATGCGGGTGGTGAAATCGCCCGCGCGGTTTGGTGGCGAGCGTCTAGAGCCTTCGCGACCAAGCCCAGATCATGGTGAACACACCGAAGAAGTACTGCGGGAGTTCGCCATTACACCAGAGCGAATTCAGCAAATGACCGAACAGGGTGTCGTTGCTTAATAATAAGTGCTGCAAATTCGTGGCGCCGTATTAACTGGGGGGACTTATGTGGCTAAGAGGGGCAAGCGCGCTGGCGTTGTTGGGCTTATTGGGTTGTGCGGATACCGAAAAAGCCGACTACCAATATGATGTCGATTTGCGCTGGACCAGCTATGGCATTCCGCACGTTAAAGCCAACGACTGGGGGAGCCTTGGGTATGGCTTTGCCTACGCCACCGCTACAGATGCGGTATGTGTAATCGCCAAAGATGTACAAATGGTTAATGGCAATTTATCCGCGCACTTTGGCCCAGAGGGCGGTAACTTGCCGAGCGATATTTTTCATAAGGCCATACTTACCGTCGCGAAACTGGCGGACTACGATCAGCAACAAAGTGCCCGCGCTAAGGCAATGAATGTGGGTTATGCCGCAGGCTATAACCGCTTTCTCGAAGACCACAAAGACACAATGCCCAAGAGCTGTGCTGGAGCCGATTGGGTACGCCCCATTACAGAAACGGATCTTATTCGCTTAGGCATTGGTGTGGGCATTCGCTACGGTCTCGGTCGTTTTCAAAAGCAAATCGCCCAAGCGTCACCTGAACCGCAACAGACAGAGCTGGCCCAAGCGGAGTGGAAACTACCAACGGGTATTGGCAGTAATGCCATTGCCATCGGGCGAGATCTGAGCGCTAACGGTCGTGGCATTTTGTTGGGTAATCCGCATTATCCGTGGCATGGCGCATCACGCTTCCACATAATTCATCTAACACTGCCTGGTGAACTCGATGTCATGGGGGCCAGTCTGTTAACCACCAATCGGGTCGCGATTGGTTTCAACAAAGACATGGCCTGGACCCATACCGTCTCTACCGCCAAGCGTTTTACCCTTTATCAATTGACCTTGAACCCCGAGAACCCCTACGAATACCTATACGACGGTGAATACCGAGCCATGCAGAAACGCACGGTGACGGTGCCGGTGCCGGACGATGAGGCGGGTACCACTAGCGAACAATCCCATACCACCTACTTCACGCACTTTGGCCCTGTGGTGGAATCAAAGGCGTTGCCCTGGAATGGTCAGATGGCGTTTGCCCTTCGCGATGCGGTGGTGGATAACTATTTTACCGCCGAAACTTATGATGCCTTGGCCAAGGCGACATCTACCGCAGAAGTAGAAGCAGCCATCAGCCAGCAAGGGGTGTATTGGACCAACACCGTAGCTGCGGATCGTCAGGGTAATGCGTTTTACGCCGACATCAGTGGTACGCCGAACATCGATCAGGAGTTACTTGAGCGTTGTCAGATTGATCTACCAGATTCTATGAGCTATCTGATCCTGCTACAGGGCGATGATTCTCAGTGCGAGTGGTACGAAGACCCCGCAAGCCGGGTACCTGGGACTCTGGCGCCGGATAATATGCCGAGGCTGACGCGCAGCGATTACGTCAGTAACTCTAATGACAGCTATTGGTTGAGCAATCCCGCGGCACCCCTAGAAGGGTATTCGCCGGTCATAGGTGATGAGGGCGCCGCGCGAAGCTTGCGCACCCGCGCAGGTCTGAGTCAGTTGACAGAACTGCAACAGGGCAAGGGTAAGGTCAGTCCTCAGGACTTGCGCGACATGCTCTACAACCAGCGCAATTACGCTGCCGAGTTATTGCTCGACGACTTGCTGGTGTTGTGTGCTAATGATGATGAGCTGCAAGAGTCCTGCAACGCATTGAAGAATTGGGATCGAACAATGAACGTAGGTTCTCGGGGTGGTCATGTGTGGCGTGAGTTCTGGCGCGACGCTCGTAGCATCCACAAGCTATTTACCCAGGACTTTGATGCCACTAACCCGGTCGCTACGCCGGCGGGCTTAAACATCGAAGACCCAGCGGTGCGACCACAACTGCGCCGAGCGTTATTGGCGGCGGAACAACGCCTTGATGACGCCAATATTGCCCTAGATGCAACATTGGGAGAGATCCAGTACGCCCAGCGCAATGACGCCAAAATCCCCATACCCGGTGGTGAAGGTTGGGCCGGCATGTTCAGCATGATCCGCACGAATTTACAGGCGGATAAAGGCTATGCGCCAATTTTCCATGGCAACAGCTACATTCAAACTATTGGTTGGAATGCAGATGGTAGTGTCGACGCCCAAGGTATGCTCACCTACAGCCAATCACCCGAGCCGGATTCGCCGCATTACAAAGATTTGACCGAGCTGTATGCCGCTGGCAAGTGGATTGACTTGCCCTTTACTGAACAAGCCATTGCCAGCGATCCACAACTACGCAGCTTAAGGTTGCAGCAATAGACGACACCCACATTCACTCAGGAGTGCCACAGCCATGCAGA
>CACFGV010000025.1 GCA_902565895.1 K189A clade bacterium | reverse complement strand
ACGGCGCTATTGCTGCGAACTATGTCGGACTTACCCAAGCCGAAAGACGCGACGGCCAATGGGCAGTCACGGCAAAAGATGAAGTAGATGGCCGTCAGATTGTGATCCGCGCACGCGCCATGGTGAATGCTGCGGGGGCCTATGCTGACCAACTCAATCAATCAGTTGGACAAACCTCTGAGTACAGGCACGTATTTTCCAAGGGCGTGCACTTAATTGTCGACAAACTGGTTAGCAGCAAACGCATACTGGCGTTTTTTGCCAGCGACGGGCGCTTATTCTTTGTCATTCCGATGGGGGCAAAAACTTGCATCGGCACAACGGACACGCGGGTAAGTACACCCCACGCTGACATCACCGATGAGGATCGACAGTTTGTATTGGACAACATCAATGCACTGATGGACTTGCCGCAACCCCTCACCGCCAGTGACATCATTGCCGAGCGCTGTGGCGTGCGACCGCTGGCGGTAAAAGGTGACAGTGGCACGGCAGATTGGCTGGCGTTATCGCGTAAACACGCTATCGACCAAAACACAGAAGACGCTTACCTCAGCATATACGGCGGCAAGCTCACCGATTGTCTGAACGTAGGTGAAGAAGTGGCGGCGGCGTTACAAGACTGCGGCATTGACTTGCCGCATCTTCAGCAGCCCTGGTATGGCGAGCCGCCGGACGCCGTGCGCGACGGGTTTTTTCATCAAGCAGAGCTGATGCAGCTAGACGCAATGACCGACGAGCGGGCGTCAGAGCCGCTGTCTCAAAGACTGTGGCGACGCTACGGACTGAACGCCATCGAGTTACTAGATCAAATCCGCCAGGATCCTCGCCAGGCAGAAATTTTGATCCAGCATTCAGAGTACTTACGCTGCGAGCTGCACTACGTTGCCGAGAAAGAAATAGTCACCAAACTGGAAGATTTTTTACGCCGCCGATCGAAAATCTCTCAAGTGGTGCGGCGCGAAACCATTGAGAATTCGCCAGGGTTACTAGAGGCCTGCCAGATCCTGTTTGGTGACCAGGCCGAGGCGAGATTACAGGAGTGGCAAAGCTGTAAATGAAGCCTGAGAGGGTAAGAACGGTCGAGTAAAATGTCGGTGTGCTCTGTTAAAAACTGCAAGTGCGGGCTGCGCCCGCTATCGAAGCCTAAGAAGGTGCTATAAAAGCCACGTCTTTACTTACCCCGCACGAGATTAACTTTTCGATTAGGGTGTTGTTGCACATATCTATAATTTATCCGGTGACTTCTAATCGCCGTCGTAACTTTTGAGTCGCTGCTGTATGGTTTGGTTTATTGAGATCAAGGTGTAAGCCATGTCAACTAAAACCATTCTTATTTACTACGCCGTATCCTACGTTCTGATCTTTACTGTGGCCTTTTTGATTGCCGACGTTTAACGGATGTTGCGCTACCAAAGTTAGCTGCGCGACTTTGGCTTTGCTTGGAGAATTTACCACGCGGTGGAGGGTCTCTCTGTTAACGCGCTTCGCTGATGAATTTCAAAGTATTAAAAGATTCAGTACTGGGCAAATGTGCAATTACATGTGCATTCGGTAGGTTCTTTTATTAACGTTTTAGCATGATGTCTGAAAACGCTGCCCGCTTTGGGCCAGTAAGTTGGCGCCGAAGAGCGCTAGAACTAGCGGCTATTATTACCAGTATTTTGTTGTCTTTTTTTCTCGAAGACCTGCGACAGGAAAACGAGGAAATAGAGAAAAAAGACGAGCTGGTGCAAGATTTGGCCATTGTTGTAAGTGAGGACTTGCGCCAGATTGAGGCTCTGCGCGCGACCCTAGAGTCTTCTTTGTCTTGTATCGCAACGTTGCAAGACGACATCGCTGCCCGGCATGAGAATTTAGGCGACCTTAGTGCGCTGGAAACTCTGTTGTGCGTAGAGGTAGGGCATTCTTTTTTCCCTCAGGATGGTGTCTATGAGCAGATGGTAGCTACCGGGGCGCTGGAACTTATCGACAACAACGAGCTGAAAACTCAGCTACTTGAAGTCTTCACCCACCTTAAAGATCGAAACTACGCCACTTCAACTGAGATTGACTCTTTCAACATTACTTTCCGCAATGCGGTACTAACCAATTTTCGTATCAGGTTCAGTTATGACTCTGATGACGGTGTTTTTTATGGAAGTAGAAAGATCGAGGGTCTGGAGTTCAACTACGATTACTACATGTCTAACGACTTCTTTGGTCTGTTGTCCCAGGGTTCTTTCTACGCCAACATGTATTTGCGCCAATTGAGCGACATCAGTGCTGGCTATCACGCAGTGGGTGAACTAGCACAATTAGAGTTGGTGGGTTCTTGATGATGTATAGGCAGGCAAAGTAAAAAGTTCAAGGAGTGGCTTGGTGCACTGACAGCATTTATCTAACAACGGGTGATACGGGGGAACATGACGTTAGAGGAATTAGGTAATTAAGGTGAGGCGATAGGAGCGGTTGGCGTGATCTTTTCGCTGGTGTATCTGGCGATTCAGATCAGACAGCAAAATAAAATTGCCAAAGCGCAATTCGGCAACTCGCTAACCCAGCGGCTATATGACCGCTATTTCCAAACGTCAAAAGATGCTGAATACGCAGAGTTCATCGCATTGGATTGGAATTCCGATGACCTCTCAAAAGTGGATGTTTGGCGCATACAAATGGCTCTGCTGACCTATCTCGTCGATTTGTTCGACGTATATGACAAGTATCACTCCGGTTTAGTGGATCGCAGTCATTTAGACACTCGCATGCGCACACTAAAGCTGGGCGTCATGAAAACAACCCTTGCGCGTCGCGTGTGGGATGTGTGGCGACACAACCGCGATGCGGTTTTCGTAGACCGGGTTGAGAAAGAGATTTACGACGGCAACTTCCATGTGCCCAAGCTGTCAGAGCGCGGGGAAGAAACGATGAACCAAACCAACATTCGTCGTTAAGTCAGCGAATTACTTTGGTTCATAGCTGGCTTGTACTAGGTTTATCTTTGCCTGCAATGTGAAAGAGCGAAATACACTAAGCCTCGAAGAGAACCTCTGGATGAACCATGGTCTTCATTTCCAGTACGTTGCCATTAGGATCCCTAATAAAAAAAGTTTCTTGCTCGAATTTGTCACCGACAAAACGGCGGTACGGGGGATCAAGATATTCAACATTGCTCGCCTCAATTCGTGCCTTCAAAGCCTGGAACTCAACCTCGCTGAGATGCGCGCCGAAATGAGGCACGCTGACGTTACCCATGTCGACATCATGACGCACGCCAACCAGTTGCTCGTCGCTTTGATGTAAGGTCAGTTCGTTGCCCCAAAAGTTAATATCAACCCAGCGCCCAGCTTCTTGATTGCCCTCTTCGCAGCCCAGAACCTCGCAGTAAAACTTTTTTGTTTCAGCAAGATCTCCGGCAGGTACAGCGAGATGAAATGTGTTGGCCATGCCTATCCCTAATGGCTCGTTAAACAGCATTAGGCCCTACTACTTTGTAACAGACGCTAGCTGGTTCGTTGATAGCTTCCGTACTGGAAGCACAGAAAATTAGCGTCTCAATGCTCGGTTAAATCATTAAAAGACGCAAGAAATAAAACTACAGAGAACCTCTACTTTTGCAGAAACTTGACAAAAGAATGTCCCAAAATCAGGCAGCCACTGTTTGTTAACAATATTGGAGGTCCGTTCGCTCCGTTGTCATCAAACGGCGCGTGGCAATGGTGCTCTTAGTGCGTCAGGTCTAGCCGTAGTGGTGGGTAATAAACATCGCGGATTGTGTTGTGCCGGCTGTCATCCAGCACCCTGCCTAAGTCGGTGTAACAAAATAGAAGAGACTGATGGGGAATCTAGAAATTTGGAACCAAACCGCACTGAAGTGATCAGTGTTTTTGGCCAGCATTACCGTTGAAGGTGCTCACACTGGCTTGCTGTAGACATCCTTTTCTGCTATTCGTCCGTCGTCGAAAGTATATCTTTCAACGCCAATTCTTTCGAACCGCTCGTTGGTAGCCAGATCAATTCCAGTAACGCGATAAGTCATAAACGTGGCTTCCTGAGCATGATGAAATACAACGTCTTCAAAACGAACGTCTTTTTGTGTGCCATTACGCTCTTTGAAAAAAGCAGCCACTGCGTCTCGGCTGCGCATGACCCGAGACTCATCGTTGACAAGAATTGAGTAGGTAAAATTTTCGGTTACGACCGCGTATAGAGCGTCCATATCCTGCTTGAAAAAAGCGCGCCCGAATTGCTTAAACAGCAAATCGCGTTCTGCTTCGTTGGGGACCATATCAATCTCCTCGACTGGGTCTCTATGAGGTAACCCTATTTTTCTGGCCAGGCCGAGTACAAGGGTTCAAGATTTTTTGCATTTCGATCGTTGAGTCATATTACGACCGCAGTTTTTACCAACTGAAGTTTTGGATTCATCGGCACGCTCCACTTCTAAATTATGGGAAGCACAACCTGCCGTGTGGACGCTGGCTGCAAGTAGCAAGACTAAGAGGACGTTTCTCATAGCATTATCTGCTAGGTTTCTCACGCATTAGGTAGAGCATTTTGTAGATCAAGGAATTTTCTGTTCATTGCCTCTCTAAATCTGAGCATCTCAAAACGACTAATCAAATCGAACGCTATCTTAGAGTTTTTTTGACAAAAACTTGGTGGTTTTTGTCCAGTGTCTCTAGCTTCAGACCAGTTGCTCTTTCAGTCGACCACGAGCACCTCATTACTATTCTCGTAAATTTCCGCCAGCTCAGAGGCGCTTAGTTTAGAGATGGTAAAACAACGTAAGCGTGCCCAGATCGCTTTAAGGCTGCGGCTAAAAGCGACATGGTTCGATAATCTTTAAACAGCTTTCTCGTCGTACGTCTCCACTTTTTCGCTCGGTTAGCCACTAATACTATTTGTTTGTTTTACGGCTTTGAGGGTTCCCAGACGATTCACACTAAACATCTAACCTCGACGAAACTCCGTATTCAAAGCCTCAAACAGCATCCGCAATTCTCACAAGGTAGCCAAAGAAGACACTATCTTCCTCAAACAGAGGAGTTAACCAGTTGTCGAATCGCAACAAAAATTTAGAGGCAATATGAGCGGCAACTATAAAGCGGCAGACAGGAAGCTGTGTTGACGCAATGGAAAGCAAGTCCGCATAGAGTGAACATATCGTTGCTCCTTACTTTTTAGATGCACTAACTACTTCTTGCTCCTTATTCTCTTTTTCCTCTTTCTTTTTGCCTCCTGGGTAAAGCAATGCTTGCACCAAGGGATCGACGTGACATTGGGGCGGATATTCTACCGAGCCCTGGCCCGTTACAGATGACTATCGCTGGTTAAAATAAAATCAGACCCACGCTCTTTGGTTTATAGCGGAAAACGATTACCTTCAACATTTTCTTAATGGAGCCAGATGTTTGGAAAGTCGAACACTTGGTTTTCAGACTGGTTTACAACACCTGCAATACGCGAGAGATCTATCAGTTAAGGTACCCAATGTTTGATCACCGCTTTGCCAAGTCGTTGCCTGGACACCTTTGGTAACGACACAAAAAGATTGCAATCATGGCTGCCCGAAGTCGAAAGGGTTATAGAAATGGAACCACGAAACAAACAAGCGCTGATATGGATTATCGCTTTTTTCCTAATTCTTAACGTTGGGCTGGGCCTGTTAGTATTGATGGCTGCCTAAAGGTAGCCGCGTTGGCACTAGTGACCATCCTTTTGCAGTTCGCGGCGGCATTCAAATAGGCGTTTTTTTGATGCGGCTCTCGCCAAGAGCAGAAATGTTTTGCGCATCCTTGTTCAGTAGTGGGTAGAGCCATGGGGCGTAAGTGGGCAGAGCAAAGGAGAGCGAGCCGAAGAGCCGAGCCAGTAAGTGGTGGCCAGAGACAGAATCGAACTGTCGACACGAGGATTTTCAGTCCTCTGCTCTACCAACTGAGCTATCTGGCCGTTTCTGGGGTTGCCGACGTATCGGCGCAGAGCGGCGTATTAAAGCGGGGTGATGGGGCGTCGTCAACCGTCACCGCTGGGTACGAATCCCTCAGCGCGATCGACAGGCTCATTGTTGAAAAAGCGGCGGCGCTGGTCGCTTAAATAACTGCGCGCATCTGGGTCGATCAGGCTTAAGTGTTTTTCGTTAATCAGCATGGTTTGCAGTTCTTGCCACTCGTCCCACGCGCGTTGTGACACCTCGTTGTAGATTTTTTCACCCGATGGTCCCGGCAGAGGGGGCTTTTCCAGGCCTGGTAGGTCTTGTTTGTAGCGACTGCAATGTACGGTTCGGCTCATAGCTTGATGGTCTTTTGTAGATGGCGTTGCTCGGCCAATAGTTTAACGGCGACGGCGGAAAGCCCAAGGGGTTCGTTCTCGGCGTCTATTTTTTCTGGCTGAACCCAACGACTATTATCTTCTGCGATATGTGTAGGTTCGATGTTAAGGCGTAAGTAGATTGGCTCGATATCCAGATGGAAGTGGCTAAACGTATGACGAAAACCTTGTCCCTGCTTTTGTTCCTGCACATGTTCCGGTGTCAGTGCGAGTTCTTGCAGAAAGTCTTCTACAGTCGTCTCTGCATGGCGCTCGGGTGGTGTCCAAAGGCCGCCCCAGAGTCCTTGCGTGGGTCGTTGCTCTAGCAAGGTTGCTTGATTCGGCAAGCTCACAATAAAAAAGCGCGCTGTTTTTACGAGTTTGATTTTCTTCGGTTTTGGGCTGGGCAGTTGATCCACGGTATCGTTGCGTCGTGCTTCGCAGCGGCTGTGCATCGGGCACTCGGTGCAGTTGGGCTGGCGCCGCACGCAGAGGGTTGCCCCTAAATCCATGATGCCCTGGGTGTAGATGGCGGTTTGTTGTTTCGGTGTGTGGGCCTCAGCTACCTGCCATAACGCCTTGGCGACTTTGGTTTCTCCTGGATATCCGCTGATGCCATGAAAGCGTGCCAGTACGCGTTTTACATTGCCGTCTAGAATGCTCGCGTGTTGGTTCATTGCCAGGGCGCGGATCGCGCCTGCTGTAGAGCGTCCTATACCTGGTAAGGCCTCTAGCTGCTCTTGGGTTCTGGGCATGAGCCCTGCGTGCTGTTGCTCAATGGTTTGTGCTGCGCGGTGTAAATTGCGCGCCCGAGCGTAGTAGCCCAGTCCTGTCCAATGGTGCAACACATCGTCCACTGGTGCCTTAGCTAGGTGTGCGATGTCTGGAAAGCGCTGCATAAAGCGTTGGTAATAACCTATCACCGTGGCCACCTGGGTTTGTTGCAGCATGATCTCGCTGACCCAAACTCGATATGGATTGACCTGCTGCTGCCATGGCAAGTCGTGGCGTCCGTGTTGTAGCTGCCAAGCAATTAATTTTTCAGCAAACCAATCCAATGTAGGCCGTTGTCCTTTAGGTATTTGAGCGCTAGTCGTCTTTTTTGCCGAACTGTCCTAGTAGGCCGCGCAATGAGTCTTTCAGTTTATCAGGTACTTTCTCTTCAATTGTTTTTTCTACGGTGTTACGCAGAGTTTCAGCCTTTTCGCTGGTTAAGGTACGGCGCAAAAAGTTAAGCAGTCCGCTTTTGTCGGGTCGGCATTTGGGCTCGACTAAGAGCCCCTGGCAATTCATGGGCAATTTAGTGTTCATCAATTCTTCGGGTAGACGCAGCCCCACTCGGTTGGTCGGTTCATAAACCCGAAGCCAGCCGTCCACATCGATGGTTTGTTCCACAAAGTCGACTGCGCCGCTCGCCTCGCCCTGGATGTTGTCCAAGGTGAATTCCACCTCGCTGGCTTTGCCCTGTGCGCGCCACTGAGCGGTGAATTCTTGATAACCTAATTCCTCAGGCCAGCCTTTTACCGGGTTGTCCTTGCCGCTTATCAATGCGGCGGCATTCAAAACACTGCGCAACGCGCTGATGTCTATGCTGCCGGTGCCACCGTCTAAATTCGCAGTCCCCGCGATTGATGACAGTAACTCATCCTCGGAGTTACCGCGCAATGTCAGAGTGCTGTCGATATCAAGCTTTGCCTGCCAGTTTTGTTTCACTTTGGCCCAATCAGCAAACTCGGCGCTGTCGATCCCAGCGGCATCGGTCTTTACCGTCCAGCGTAGCGGTTGTGCAGCAAGGTCGATCTGCGTTTCCAGGGTCAAGGCACCGGCCCAAAAATTGTTGGTGCTCAACTGGATATGAGTGTTCCCTTGTTGGTTGGCGATTTTCAGCGATGCCGGTGCCAGGGGTACGGGCGACTCCGGAATGTCGGCTAAGTCGCAGGATAAGGTCAGGTCGTAATCTAAAAGGTCGTTTAATGGCAGCAGGTCCTCTGGGCGCTCTTGCCGTGGCCCGGTGGCTCGCTGGGCTTCGTTTACGGCGCCTTGGCAGGTGCCTACAGCCAGGTTGCTGCTGACCTTGGTGTCTGCAAAGCGCAGCACCTCGTTGTCGCCGTAATTCAAGCGGCCTGCGATGTCTGCGGTAACAATGATTGGGTCAGGGTCAGTGCCCTCATAGCCTAACTGCATGGCAAAGGGGCTCGACGCGCCGGTACGAAAATCTTGCAAATGAAAATCGCTGACGCGAATGATGCTCTCGGAGTCTTCCCAATAAACATCTTGCAGACGTAAGGTGTTGATCCTCCAGTCATCGAAGGCGGCAAATACCGAGCCGAAGCTGATGCCCAGGGTGAGTCGATCTACACTAATGGTTTCGTTGTCGGCTGTTGCCGCAATGTCTTCGGCACTTACACCAAAGGGCAACGCCCAACGCCAGTGGATGTCGCCGTTTATCGTTACTTTATAGCCGCTTTGCTCCGCGGCGAGGTCTTGTAGGTCTTGCTTAAATTGGTTCGGGTCGCGCAGATAATAGGCGGCTACGGCGAGTGCGACTAATACAACAACAAGCAGTAGCGCGAAGATTCTCTTAAACATAGCGGGTTCTCCCGGCTCTTGAGTCCAGTTAACAATGACCTTCTCACTCTGCCCGACAGCGATAGTATACTCAGCGCCTTAGCCGACGAAGGGTGGCATTTCCCCGACCAATGAAGACTTTTTATGACGGTTGATAGTTTTGATCCGAAAGCCATGAGTGGTGCGGTGACCGATGCACAGGTAGTGCAATGGTTGGCTGTGGCTGAACGGTGTGGCGTTGGTGGTGATGCGGTCGCTATCGAACAGGTCGACCATGGTTTGGTCGCAAGCCTATTTTTGCCGGGCTGGGACAATACCTGCGGTGAGCTCGATAATACCGCCCTGATAAAACTCATTCGCTTATTTACATTGGGTGAAATGCAGCATGCCAATTGGCAGACTGGCGCGAAATCGCCGGTGGTGCCGCTGGTTAAGCTGCTTAAAAAGCGTGGTGTTTTTGACGTGGAACTGGGGCGCTGGATTAAGGCCAATACCACCAATCGATTTTTGCCCCACGGTGATTTGTCGGCCCTTCTGTAGCCTGGGAATGGAGGAATTCTGCGGTAAGTCCGCTACACTGCGCGCCCTCATTTTTATGATCACTGCAAGGCATAGAGGTACAACATAGCCAAGGTGCAGTTGGCAATGAACAGGTGAATTCCAATGACACAAGCTCGAACAGCAAGTGTGGTTCGCAATACTAGCGAGACCCAAATTGAACTGACAATAAACTTAGATGGCACGGGTCAAGCTGAGTTGTCGACGGGTCTGCCTTTTTTTGAGCATATGCTGACGCAAATTGCGCGACACGGCTTGATTGATATACACATTCAAGCCACAGGGGACTTGGAGGTTGATGCTCACCACATGGTTGAGGATGTCGGTATTGTGCTTGGCCAGGCCCTCAATGAAGCTGCTGGTGATAAGAGCGGTCTAACCCGCTACGGGCATGCCTATGTGCCATTGGATGAAGCCCTCTCTAGAGTTGTGGTGGACTTGTCTGGACGCCCGGGGTTGTTTTATTGCGTTGACTATACGCGTAGTCGAGTCGGCGATTTCGATGTGGATTTGCTGCGGGAATTTTTCCAGGGCTTAGTTAACCATGGCATGCTGACGGTGCACTTGGATAACCTCAAAGGCGAAAACGCCCATCATCAAGCCGAAACCTTGTTCAAAGCGTTTGGTCGCGCGCTGCGCGTGGCGGTGTCCGTAGACGCGCGTATGGGCAACACCGTGCCGTCCACCAAGGGCAGTTTATAAGTCGTGCAACTGATCCCGGCGATAGATCTAAAAGAGGGCGCTTGTGTGCGCCTGCGACAAGGCCGTATGGATGATGCGACGGTGTTTTCAGATGACCCGGTTGCCATGGCTGAACATTGGCGAGCCCAAGGCGGTAGACGCCTGCACATTGTTGATTTGGATGGTGCTTTTGCAGGCTTGCCGAAAAATAGCCAATTGATTCAACGCATGGTGACGGCTGTGGGTGATATGCCGGTACAGGTTGGTGGCGGTGTGCGCAATATAGAAACCATTGATGCTTACCTACAGGCTGGCGTCGATCGAGTCATTGTCGGCACCAAGGCCATTGAGGAGCCAGAGTTTTTAGTGCAAGCCGCAGAGCGGTTTCCAAACCATATCGTCCTGGGCTTAGACGCTCGAGATGGCGCGGTGGCCACCCACGGTTGGGATGCGGATTCTGGTATCAGCGCCATAGATTTGGCTTGTCAGGCGGCACAGTTGCCCATTGCAGGTATCGTTTATACCGACATTGAACGTGACGGCATGATGTCTGGGGTGAATGTTGAAGCCACAGTGGCATTGGCCCAGGGTGCTGGCGTTGGTGTAATTGCATCTGGGGGCATCGCGCACTTGGATGACGTGCAGCGACTAAAAGACGGGTTCGTTAAATGCCCAGAACTGTTCCTGGGAGCCATTACCGGCCGCGCGATTTACGAAGGCGGCCTCTCCATTGCTGAAGGCCAGGCACTTTTCGACGCCTAAATTTCTTTACTTAATGCTGTGATGGCGGCAGCAATCCATGGATCTTCGGTGTCGACGGGTTCTGTTTCGGGATCGATGGGAATGTCCGCTTCGATGCCGATTTGGTTGATGGCGTTACCATCGGGCGAAAAGTATTCCGCAGTGGTGAGCTTGATGGCCTGGTTGAGCCCCAATGACGGCATGATGGTTTGCACCGAGCCCTTGCCATAACTGCGAGTGCCCACGAGTACCGCACGTTGATGATCACGCAATGCCGCAGCAACCACTTCAGACGCCGAAGCGGAGCCGGCATTTATTAGCACTGCGATGGGTTTGTTCGGCAAGATATCTTCCAGAGTTGCGCGGAATGCCTGCTGGGCCTGTTCTCCGCGCTGTTTGCGCGTGGTAACAATCACTCCGCGGGCTAAAAATAGGTCGGCAACAGCTATGGCCGAACTGAGCAACCCCCCCGGATTGTTGCGCACATCTAGAATCAGACCCTTAACTGGCTGGGTTTGTGCTGACTCAGTCAATGCATTAGCCAGCTCTGCGGCGGTGTTTTGGTTAAACCGAGTGATGCGCGCGTAGACCAGGCCCTGCTCAAGGGGTCGGACTCTGACGCTGTCGATGGACAGCCGTGCCCGCTCGATTTCAAAGGTTAATTGCTCATTGGGCGCTCTGTTTACCGTAACCGCCACGGTAGTACCGGCTTCACCCTTTATGAGGTTCAACAATTGGTTGATGTCGATGCCTTCGGTTGCAGCGCCGTCAACATTGGTCAGCCGGTCCCCTGCTTTAATACCCGCGTGATAAGCCGGACTGTCGTCCATGGGTGCAATTACTGTGAACCGCCCATCCTGGCTGTCGACCTCAATACCAATGCCGGTAAAAGAGCCCTCGGCATCTTTTTGCAATTGCTCAAATTGGGCTGGATCTAGCAATGTTGAATAGTGATCTAATTGCCCGAGAATGCCGTCGATGGCACCTCTAGCGAGGGTGGTTTCGTCGATGTCTTCAACGTAGTGACGACGAATTTGCTGTAAGGCCTGGGCGATATGGACGTCTGCTGCGGTCTCAACAGGATGCGAGTGACGGAACGCAACGACACCCAAAATTACGCCACTGAGCATGCTCAACAATAAACACACCTGAGTAATCGGTGACAGTTGGGTGATGTGTAAACGGTCCGGCATAAATCAGTATTTTAGCGTCTCAACCACGAGGCAGGATCCTTAGCTTCGCCTTGTTCACGCACCTCAAAGTAGATTCCGGTCTGGCTTTGGCCGCCGCTATTCCCTGCCAGCGCCACTGGCTCACCGCCTTCGACCCAATCTCCTGGAGCCTTGAGCAAGGTTTCGGCGTTACCGTATAGGGTCATATAGCCACTGCCGTGATCGACGATAATCATTAAACCAAAGCCTCTCAACCAATCGGCAAAGACAACGCGCCCTTGATAGACCGACATAACGGGCGTACCAGCCTCAGCACTTATGTTGATGCCATGCCAAGTGAGCCGACCGGCTGAGCGCTTACTGCCAAAGGCGTTGCGCTGTTTACCACGTACAGGCCGAATAAGGCCGCCCTTGGCGGCTGCGAATGCACTGCCATCCAGAGTGCCAAGGCGGTCGCGCAATTGTTGCAGAAGCTGCTGCAAGCGCTCGCTATCTGCCAACAGCCGCGTTCGCAGCGCTTCTTTATCGATGCTTTGCTTCTGTAAGTTGGCGATGTTGGTATTGCGTTGCTGTCTGCTCTTGTCGAGTTCGCGGCGTTGTTCGCGCACTGTATCGGTTTGCCGCTGCAGGCGCTGACGTTGCTGGACTAATGTTCGTTCGGCGTCTTCCAATGCGCTCAAGGTGGCGCTGTATTGTTCGACTAGATCAATGCGTTGGGCACTAAAGTAACCGTGGTAGCGAATCATACGGTCGACTTCTGCGGGGCTTCGGCTCTGAATGAGACTCTTGGCAAAGCTGTCTCCACCGAGTCTATAGGCTGCCTGTAAGTGCGCGGCGATTCCCTCTGTTTGTTCCTCTACTTGCTCAGACAGGTCGTTGATTTCTTTTCGGGTGGTTTCAATGTCTTGTTGTTGTTGCTGGGCCAGTGAGTCACCAGCTCGTATCGCTGTATTGAGTGCGCCAATGTCGCGGTCGATGTTGCGGATTTGTGTTTGCAGGTCGTTGCGCGTTTTTTCTGCCTCGGTGAACCATTGGTCTAAAGCGTTTAGCTCTTCGAGGGTTTGTTCTAATGCGGCTGCGGTAGCGGCGGCGTCGTTATCCTTGGTCGCAGAAAAGGCAAATTGGTGGCTCACCGACAAGATGCTGGCAGCCAATAAAAGGCGAAGCATTTGGCGGTAATTTGGCCTCAAAGTCTTAGGCGGTTTGCTGGATGTCGCTCAAGACTAAAGAGCGCCCGCTCATCTCTTTTGGAATCGGCAGATCCTTCAGTACGAGCAACGTGGGAGCCACGTCTGCCAGCGTGCCCTGGTCTGCGAACTCTACGGACTGCTGACCTACATAGACGAGTGGCACTGGGTTCTCGGTATGTGCGGTATGGGCTTGCTGAGTGTCAGGATTTCGCATTTTCTCGACGTTGCCATGGTCCGCGGTGATCAGCATTTGGCCGCCAACCTCAGAAATTGCGCTGACAAGTTTTGCCAAGGACTGATCCAGAGTTTCGACCGCCGTTATAGCCGCGGCGAGGTTGCCACTGTGGCCCACCATGTCGCCGTTGGCGTAGTTGCAGACAATAGTGTCGTACTCGCCGCTGTGAATGGCTTGCACCAATTCCTTGGTTACCGCTGCAGCGCTCATTTGTGGTTGCAAATCATAGGTGGCGACATTGGGTGATGGAATGAGGATGCGATGTTCTCCTGGAAAGGGCTCTTCCCTACCACCAGAAAAGAAGAATGTGACGTGAGCGTATTTCTCGGTTTCGGCTATGCGTAGCTGGGTTTTGTCGAGTCTAGAAAGATATTCCCCTAGCGTATTACTGGGCGTTTCCGGGGCAAAAGCACAGGGTAGATCAATATCGTCAGCGTACTGGGTCAGGGTGGTAAAATTAGCGAGCTGAACAAAGGAACGACGTTGGAAGCCGTCGAAGTCGGCCTCTGTCATAGCACGAGTCAGCTGTCGGGCGCGATCGGCGCGAAAGTTCATGAAGATCGCGGCATCGGCCTCTGTCATCACTACAGGCCGTTGGTCGCCATTGTGGATGGCTGTGGGCTGCACAAATTCATCGTCTTCATCCCGCGCGTAAGCCGCCTCAAGTGCGGCCACTGGGCTTGCCGCATGAAACGGCGCTTCGCCTCGGGTGATTGCGTTATAGGCGCGTTCTTGTCGATCCCAGCGGCGATCTCTATCCATGGCGAAATAGCGCCCTGTGACGCTGACGACCTGACCACAGTTCAGCGCTGCAAATAAATCGTCGGCTTGTTGTAAAGATTCTTTGGCGCTGCGAGGTGGCGTGTCGCGACCGTCTAAAAAGGCGTGCAGATAGACCTTTGACAGGCCCTGTTGAGCGGCGTGTCTGATCAAGGCAAAAATTTGTTGTTCGTGGCTGTGCACGCCACCAGGAGATAACAGACCCAGCACATGCAAGGCACCGCTGGTGCTTTTTACTGTGTTGATGGTGTGGTTAATTGCGGGGTTTTCTGCGAACTCGCCTTTTTCTATGGACTGATTGATGCGGGTAAAGTCTTGATAAATCACCCGCCCAGCGCCCAGGTTCATATGACCCACCTCGGAGTTGCCCATTTGTCCCGCCGGAAGTCCAACGTCTTCACCGGAGCCGGAAATGAGGGTACGCGGCCTGGTTGCCCACAATTGATCCCAGGTTGGGGTATTGGCTTGGGCGATGGCGTTATCGGTGCTGTCTTCTCGGTAACCGAAACCGTCCAGAATGACCAGCAAACTGACAGCAGACATGTGCACTCCAGGGTCAATAATTGCAAGGCAACAATGGTAGCAAATTTTCCTTGCTGAACCGATGTGTGTTTTATATTTGACCGGCAAATGAGCAAAAGGCAGCGGTGCGCCGGCAATATTTGCTGGATTGGTGTGTATACTACGCGCGCAATTTAAAGGGCGCGAGTATGGAACAACTGTTCACTTTCATCGGCAACCACCCATTCTTAGTTGGGGCGTTTGTGGTGCTGTTGTTGTTGTTTATTCGTAACGAAATGGTTCGAGGCGGCGCCACCATCAACTCGCAGCAGCTTGTAAAACTGGTAAATAGTGAAAGCGCTGTCGTGGTTGATGTTCGAGACGCCAACGAATATTCTGAGGGGCACATCGTTGGCGCTATCAACATACCTTTTTCAAGCTTTGAATCGCGCAGCGACGAATTAAACAAACACAAAGAACAACCGCTCATCATTACTTGCAAAATGGGTCAGCACTCTGGCTCGGCAGGTACGATCTTGCGAAAAAAGGGCTTTACCAACGTGCTGCGGCTGACCGGGGGTATGGCGGAATGGCGTGGCCAAAACTTACCGGTAGTTAAAGCATGAGTGATCAAAGCGACAGCGACACAAATGAATCGAATGATGATGGTGCTGCGGCACAATCAGAACAAGGGGTGCCACCACAACTGCGAATCGAACGTATATTCTTAAAGGACGCTTCGTTCGAGTCGCCGTCTGCGCCTGAAGTTTTTCTACGCCAATGGCGCCCAGAGCTGAAGCTCGACATCAACACTCAAACCAACCGCATAAGTGAGACCCAACACCAGGTTATTTTGACCATTACCGTGACCGCACGATTGGAAGGCGACATGGTGGGTTTTATCGTAGAGGTGCAGCAGGGCGGCATTTTTCACATTGAGGGTGTAGAAGCAAACCAACTTGCGCAGATTCTCGGCATCGCCTGCCCTACTACTCTGTTTCCTTATTTGCGGGAATCTGTAGATGGCCTGGTCGTGAAGGGGGGGTTTCCACCACTGCAACTAGCCCAGGTAAATTTCGAAGCGCTGTATGTACAAGCCATGCGAAACCAAGCGCAACAAAATCAGGCGACGGAAGAGAGTACCTCTGCTGGCGGTACTGATCCGGTTACCCATTAATTGGTTTGGCGCTAGCGCGCGCCAATGAAGCCTAGCTGGCGCCAGGCTTCATAGACAACAATCGCCACGGCATTAGATAAGTTAAGACTACGAGAAGAGGGTTGCATGGGCACCCTAAGTTTGTGCTCAGGAGTCCAAGCGGCAAGCAGATCGTCAGGCAAGCCTCGGGTCTCGGGGCCGAAAACGAACACGTCGTCTTGTTGGTATTGAATGGCGGTATAGTTGTTATGGGCCTTGGTTGTTAAAGCCAGCCATCGACCGTCGCGTAAGCGTTGTTGGCAGGCTGCTAAATCTTGGTGGCGTGTTACAGAAGCGAACTCATGGTAGTCCAAACCGGCGCGCCGAAGTCGCTTGTCGTCCCAGGCGAAACCCAGCGGTTCAATCAGATGCAGCGCCGCACCAACATTGGCACACAGCCTGATAATGTTGCCGGTATTTTGCGGGATCTCCGGCTCATACAGGACAATGTGCATTGCTCAGCACTGTAGCTCCTGCATTTTGCGGGTCAGGGTATTGCGCCCCCAACCGAGTAGCTCGGCTGCGTCCTTCTTACGGCCGCCGGTCTTACGCAGCGCCGCGTCAATCATAATGCGTTCAAATTTAGGTACCGCAGTATCAAGTAGCGGTAACGTTTCGGGTTTCTCAAGAAACTGATTCGCCCATCGAGCTAGACTGCCTTCCCAGTCTGAACCGCCGCTGGACTCCTCGCCCTCCCGCAGTTCTGGCGGCAAGTCTTCGATCAAAATGGTCCTCGAACTCGCCATAACTTGTAACCAGCGGCAAGTATTTTCCAGCTGCCGCACGTTACCTGGCCAGTTTAGCGCCATCAGGTAATCAGCAGTATCCGAATCGAGGCGCTTGGGCTCGTCGCCCAGCTCTTTAGCGACATTGTCCAAAAAGTACTGCGCCAACAGAGGTATGTCTTCGCGACGTTGCGCCAAAGAAGGTACGTGTACACGAATAACATTGAGCCTGTGAAAAAGGTCTTCGCGAAAACGGCCCTGTTCCACCAGTTTTTCAAGATCTTGGTGAGTGGCGGCTATGATACGAACATCGACCTGCACCGACTGGTGCCCGCCAACTCGGTAGAACTCATTTTCTGCTAAGACGCGCAGTAAGCGTGTCTGCGCCGAAGCGGGCATGTCGCCGATCTCGTCAAGAAACAGTGTGCCACCGTTAGCCTGCTCGAAACGTCCCAAACGCTGGGTTGCTGCTCCAGTGAAAGAACCTTTCTCGTGGCCAAATAGCTCGCTCTCGATTAATTCGTTAGGAATAGCCGCTACGTTTAAAGCGATAAACGGACTTTGTGCTCGAGGGCTATGTCGATGCAGAGCGCGAGCGACCAGTTCTTTCCCAGAACCCGAGGGACCATTGATGAGTACGCTGACGTTAGAAAAGGATAGGCGGCCAATAGCTCGGAAAACTTCCTGCATTGCTGGAGCCTGGCCGATGATTTCCGTGGCGGGTGCCATTTGCTCAAGCACCACCGGATCCTGTTCTTCGCTGTGCGCAATGGCTCTTTGCACAACCGCGACCGCCTCGTCAACGTCGAACGGTTTGGGCAGATACTCAAATGCGCCACGTTCGAAACTGGTTACCGCACTTTGCAAATCTGAGTGAGCGGTCATCACGATGACAGGGATGTTCGAATATTGGGTATTAAATTCTTCTAAAAAATCTAACCCAGAAGTGCCTTGCATACGGATGTCGGTAATGATCGCCAAGGGCAATTCTTTAGGCAGGTAGTGCATAGCCTCGTCGGCGCTGTTGAATGCTTTGATGGGAATACCTGCCTGCGCCAATGCTCTGTCCAAGACCCAACGTATGGCATCGTCATCGTCTATGACCCAGACATGTTTGCTCATGTGCGCTCCTATAGGCTACCGTCAGCAGACGGCTGTTCAAAGGGTAAAAAGATAGAAAACACCGTGTGGCCAAACGCGCTGTTCACCTGAATGACGCCGTGGTGCTCGCTGATGATGTTTTGTGTGATCGAAAGACCTAAACCGCTGCCGTTTGAGCGGCCGCTGATCATGGGATAAAAGATCCGCTCCAGATCACGTGGGTCTATGCCTGGGCCGTTGTCGATAATGTTTATGCACATCACTTGGCGGTGGCGTATTTTGCCAATAGTGAACTGGCGTGAAATGCGCGTTTGGAGCGTTATTTTCGGTGCCGTTGTGTTGCTCAATGCTTCGCAGGCGTTACGCACTACATTGAGGATGGACTGCACGATCTGGTCACGATCTGCTTCTATATCTGGCAGGCTAGGGTCGTAGTCTCGGATCCACTCGATCTGACCGGTGAACTCTGACGCTGCGAGGGCAATTACGTGTTCGCAGATTTCCGGCAGATAGACTTGCTCGTAGGTTGGTCGATGGTTCGGTCCAAGCATCCGATCGACCAGATCTTTTAAGCGATCTGCCTCAGCGATGATGACACCGGTATATTCTGTTAATGCTTCGCTTGGTAAGGCACGCTCTAATAGTTGTGCAGCGCCGCGAATACCGCCCAGCGGATTCTTTACTTCATGGGCTAGGCCACGGATCAAACCGCGGGTGGTGGTTTGGCGATCGGATGAAGCATTACTTTGATTAATACGTGTCAGACGGGTGGTCGGATACATCTCCAATACGAGATACTGACCGTTTTCCAAAATCGATACCGAAAGATCGACCTCTTCCTGCACATTGTCCGGCAGCTGCAAAATCGTCTCTCTGGCGGTGAATGGCTGGTATTCGCGCAGTGCCTTGCGCAGATTCGTCTGTAAAGCTTCGGCGCTAAGCAAGACATGATTGAGCGGGGTGCCGCGTATCTGAGCAGCTGAGCAATGCAATAGGCTCTCTGCTGCGGAGTTAACAAAAACGACTTCAAGATCATCATCTAACACCATGGTCGCAGTGACCAGATGATCGAGGATGGCGTCAGCGCTTATTGCACTGCGTAACGGATTAGTTTTGGTGTTAACACTGTGGTTCATATCATCGCTAAAGCAAATATCGCGCCTGATTTTTTACCCTACACAGAAATTTGCGTGGGTGAATATTTGTCGAATACATAGGGACTTCGATGGGCAGTGGACGGATGTTCATGGCTTCTAACCACCGCTGAAGGCTGTCTCAGGCTGCCCTTGGCTGCCCTCACAACGCAGTCTAACGCACTAAAATAGTGCGCGCATTGTCTTGGTCCAAATACCATGACTAAGTTCAGTTACAACGTCTTATCATCAGCGAGACCAAAAAGGCGGGCATAAAGCCCGCCTTTCTGAAACTGAAGCAACCGCCTTTAGGCGAGACCTTCTTTGGTCGTTTTAATAATTGCAGCCGCTACTTTATAGGGGTCGGCGTTTGATGCTGTGCGACGATCTTCCAATCGACCTTTCCAGCCGTCTTCGACGGTGCCGATCGGGATGCGGATAGATGCACCACGATCAGACACGCCGTAGCTGAACTCATCAATGGATTGAGTTTCATGCTTTCCGGTAAGGCGCTGGTCGTTGTCTGCACCATATACGCTCATGTGGCGATCAATGTTCTTGCCGAAGTTTTCGCAAATCTTGGTGAAAACAGCCTCATCGCCGCCGTCCCGCATGATGCCATTGGAGAAGTTGGCGTGCATGCCTGAACCGTTCCAATCCAGTTCGCCGAAAGGCTTTGGATGATAGTTGATGGCGTAGCCGTATTTTTCGCCAGTCCGTTCTAGCAGATAACGTGCAACCCAGGTTTCATCGCCAGCGCGCTTGGCGCCTTTGGCAAACACTTGAAACTCCCATTGACCCGCTGCTACTTCGGCGTTTATGCCTTCTACGTTAATGCCTGCTTCAAGGCACAAATCGAAATGTTCTTCGATACATTCTCGACCAAATGCATTCGCTGCGCCGACTGAACAGTAGTATGGACCCTGAGGTGCTGGAAAACCGCCGGGAGGAAAGCCAGGAGGCAGTTGCGTATCGGTATCCCATAGGAAGTATTCTTGTTCGAAGCCGAACCAGAAATCGTCATCGTCGTCGTCAATGGTAGCGCGGCCATTTGTTGCGTGGGGTGTACCGTCAGCGTTCAAGACCTCGGTCATAACAAGGTAGGCGTTTTGCCGATCTGGATCGGGGAATATAGCCACAGGCTTCAATAAGCAGTCTGATGAATTGCCTTCTGCCTGTGCAGTAGAACTGCCGTCGAAAGACCACATTGGGCACTCTTCCAAGGTGCCGCCGAAGTTCGCACGAATTTGGGTCTTGCTCCGTAGACCCTGGGTTGGCTCACTGCCGTCCAGCCAGATGTACTCTAGTTTAGATTTCATTTATGTCTCCTTGTTAGTCCGCATTGGACATTTCCTTAGATCTGGACCACCGTGCAAACAATTCCACACACCTGGACCTACCAGCGCTCGCAGCACAAGAGCGCATGTTGAGCATCAGCGCGTCACCTGAAAAAAGTGAGCCACGATAGGGCAGCAAGAAATATGCCAC
This sequence comes from K189A clade bacterium, assembly GCA_902565895.1. Taxonomy (GTDB): domain Bacteria; phylum Pseudomonadota; class Gammaproteobacteria; order Pseudomonadales; family Azotimanducaceae; genus UBA4421. Next base: position 9,951 of record CACFGV010000025.1, on the reverse strand, counting down.
GGTGCCCCACCGCTAAGCCCTTGTTTTAAGTACCTTCCAGAAGTGTCGGTGCACCACTCTTGGGCTTTTTGCCACTAATCCGGGCGTTGTCGCTGAGAGCGGCAGATTTTAGCACTATTTTGGTGCAAAATGCGCGATTTAATGATCAGTTATCTCGGACACTAGGGTGTTGCTGGACAATTTGTTCGCGCACCCTTTCGGCTCTTGGATAGGCAACAACGCACCAATCCATCAGGCGCCAGCCAGGTGGGGTAATTCAAGGAAGTTTGGGAGATTGGACCGTTAGCTGATTGCGACTCTAGGCGGTGATAACTGCGCGACAGCACCTTATGCTTCCGCCATAATCGCGCGTCGCTGGCCGCAGCAGTCCCTTCAAGCGTTTTGACTGCTGATCATTGGCCTCAATCTTTGACCTCAATACTGAATAAAGGAACCACCGCTGTGTCGAATCCGACCGTCCGTAATGTTGCGATCATTGCCCACGTTGACCATGGCAAGACCACCTTGGTGGACTGTTTGTTGCAACAGACGGGACTGTTGTCCGGCAACTCTGTCGAGCGGGTTATGGACAGCAACGACTTGGAAAAAGAGCGTGGCATAACCATTTTGGCGAAAAATACCGCCATTGAGTATCGCGATATTCACATCAACATCGTTGACACCCCAGGCCACGCTGACTTCGGTGGTGAGGTCGAACGCATTTTGTCCATGGTCGATGCGGTGCTGTTATTAGTTGATGCGGTTGATGGTCCTATGCCACAGACGCGGTTTGTAACGCAAAAGGCATTTAGCTATGGCCTTAAACCAATTGTCGTCGTGAATAAAATAGACCGTGACGGCAGTGATCCATACCGAGTCATTGACGAGGTATTTGACCTTTTTGACAGCCTGGGCGGGTCCGACGAGCAATTAGATTTTTCTACCGTGTACGCGTCGGCCATTAATGGTGTGGCTGGGTTAGAGCTGGATGCCATTGGGGATGACATGACGCCTTTACTGGACATGATCGTGGATCAAGTGCCTCCCCCCGAAGTCGACGCCAGCGGCGCGTTCCAGATGCAGATCAGTTCGTTAGATTACTCTACCTATGAAGGTGTGATTGGCATTGGGCGTATCACCCGTGGACAGGTGGCGCGCAATCAGCAGATTATCGTGGTCGACCGCGAAGGCAATGAGCGTAAGGCTAAGGTGGCGAATCTATACACCCATCGAGGCCTCGAGCGTATTGAAGCAGCATCCGCATACGCAGGTGACATCATTTGTTTAACCGGGGTCGATAAGATCAACATATCCGACACCCTTTGCGCGCTGGATCAAGTCGAAGCTATGCCGGCCTTGTCGGTGGACGAACCCACCTTGACCATGATGTTCTGCGTTAACAATTCGCCCTTGGCTGGTAAGGACGGTAAGTATTTGACCAGTCGGCAAATCCGCGAGCGGCTGTTCACTGAAAGCTTGCACAATGTTGCATTGTCGGTAGAAGACACCCCTGATCCGGACCGTTTCCGTGTATCTGGTCGTGGCGAGCTGCATCTATCGGTCTTGATTGAAACCATGCGTCGCGAAGGTTTCGAGCTAGCGGTGTCGCGACCCCAAGTTATTTTTCGTGAAGTCGACGGCATTATGCAGGAGCCGTACGAAACGTTAATTCTGGATATTGAAGACGAACACCAAGGTAAGGTTATGGAGAGCCTGGGCGATCGACGCGGCGAGTTGCAAGAAATGCAGCCAGACGGCAAAGGTCGAACGCGATTGCAATTCCGTATCCCCAGCCGTGGTGTCATGGGCTACCGGCCGGTGTTTTTATCTCAAACCTCTGGTACCGGCATTATGTCTTTTGCTTCAGCAGGCTTCGGCCCCAAGCTTACTGATGACATCGGCAGCCGCAAAAATGGCGTACTGATCTCTAACGCTCAAGGAAAGGCGGTGTCGTTTGCGTTATTTAATTTGCAAAATCGTGGCCGCATGATGGTTAAACCGAACGATGTGGTTTACGAGGGCATGATCGTGGGTATTCACAGTCGTGCTAACGATCTCACGGTGAATCCGTTAAAAGAAAAGAAGCTGACCAATATTCGCGCCTCTGGTTCAGACGAAGCCATAATTTTGACTAACGCATTGCAGTACACCTTAGAGCAAGCGTTAGAGTTTATTGATGACGACGAGTTGGTAGAAGTGACACCTCGAGGTATTCGCCTGCGCAAGCAGTTGTTGAAAGAGCACGAACGCAAGCGCGCTTAACATTTACCAAGGCTGTTATGAAGGCGCTTTTACAGAGAGTCCTCAGTGCTTCGGTAGCCGTGGAGGGTGAAGTGGTCGGCGCAATCGATCGTGGTTATGTGGTGTTGTTAGGGGTTGCGCCGGACGATGGGCATGCACAAATCGAGTGGCTGGTGGACAAGGTTTTAGGTCTGCGGGTATTTGCTAACGAGCAAGGCAAATTAGATTACAACCTGCGTCAGATTGGTGGCTCGGTGTTGCTAGTGTCACAGTTTACGCTGCTGGCCGATACCCAACGAGGCCGTCGACCGTCGTTTAGTGGGGCGGCATCCCCTGACCATGCTGAACGGATCTACAACACGGTTGCCCTGGGTTTTGCCGCGATGGTGCCAGTGCAAACTGGTCGCTTCGGTGCAGACATGCAAGTGAGTCTAATAAACGATGGACCGTTCACGCTTTCACTGGAACGTAGTGCTCAGTAGTTTCTAGTCCGTTGTTTCCTCGGCGTCTTGGTTATTAAAGACTCGTGCCAACATGACTCCTACCTCAAACAATAGCCACATGGGTATGGCGAGCAGCAATTGCGACACCACATCTGGTGGGGTAAGGAACATGCCTACTACGAAACAACCAATAATGATGTAAGGACGTTTTGCCGCCATGGCATCAGCGGTGGTGAGCCCGGACCAAACCATAAGCAGCGTGGCCACAGGTATTTCAAAGGCCAACCCAAAAGCCAAGAACATCTTCATTACAAAGTCGAGGTACTGATTAATGTCGGTCATCATGCTAATACCGGTGGGGCTGATCTCGATAAAAAAGGTGAACACGATGGGAAAGACCAAGAAGTAGCTAAAGGCCATGCCGCAATAGAAAAGAACCACGCTGGATGTGAGTAGCGGCAGAGCGAATTGTTTTTCGTGACGATAGAGACCGGGTGAAACAAACGACCAAAGTTGATGCAGCAAGAACGGCACGCCAACAAAAATTGCTGCGTAGATTGCCAGTTTGAAGGGCGCTAAGAAGGGCGAAGCAACCTGGGTGGCGATCATGCCGGCGCCTTCGGGTAGACGACTCATTAATGGCTCAGCGACCCAGGTAAATAATGGCTCGGCAAAGTAATAGATCGGTAAGAACAACAAACCCACAAAACTTAAGCTACGTAAAATGCGTGAGCGCAATTCAACAATATGTTCTAAAAAAGGTTGTTGGCTTTCGTCGACAGCTTGATCGTCAGGCGCTTTTGTCATCGGTCTTATTGATTAAGGGTCGTCTTTTGCATCGGCGGCTGCTTGCTTGAGTTTGCTCGCATGCTGGGCTTCTAGTTCAGCCTCGCTAGTGGGTCGCGGCGCCGAGGGCGCTGGGTCCGAGTCGGGTGTCGACTCAGGCGTAGAATGATCGCTAATACTCATGGACTGGGTAACCGGGTCAACAGCACTTTTCACCTCGTCTTCAATGCGCTTCATCTCTTGCATGACCGCTTCGTTGTGCAGCTGACGACGAACGTCGTCCATACCGATCTCTTTTTCGATCTCTGACTTAACGCTGTGAAAGGATCGGCTCAAGCGCCCAAACCAGAGGCCCAAGGTGCGCAGGGTTTCTGGAAGTTTCTCCGGGCCAATAACAAGAAGTGTCACGACCACGATTAATAGAATTTCTAGGCTGCCAAAATCAGGAAACATTGGTTTCTCGAGCGCTGTGGTGGCGTACGCTATTACCAGGACGAATTAAACTTTATGCTCCTCGCTCTTTGTCGAGTTGGCTGCTTCGTCGCCTTCGCTGTTAATTACTTTTGCTGTGTGGTCTGCAGGTTTGGCTTGCTCGTCATCGGACACCGCTTTGCGAAATCCTTTAATGGCATTGCCTAAGTCAGAACCAATACTTTTTATGCGTTTGGGACCGAAGATCAATAGCACAATAGCGAGGATGACCAACAGTTCGGTCATGCCGAATCCTCCGACCATATCAATTCTCCATTCCTAGTTTAGGCGGTTATAAGGCTCGCATTATAGCGGCGTTTTAGTCGGCGGCGCGATTAGCTTTTTCGACATGACCGCTAACGCCGGTGCGTTTTTGCAACTCTTCTAGTACGTCATGGGCACCGAGGCCGAGATGATTCAGCAGCACCAGCGAGTGAAACCATAAATCTGCGACTTCTGCGACCAATGCGGGTTTATGGTCAGCGTCACTGGCCGCGTCTTTGGCTGCCAAAACGACCTCGGTAGCTTCTTCGCCGACCTTCTGCGCGATTTTGTTCACCCCGCCCTGATAAAGGCTCGCGACATAGGATGTACTTGGGTCATTACCCTTGCGTGCAACCAGAGTCTCATTGAGGTGTTCTAGTGTGTCCATTTGGCTTCCTTTTAGTGGCAAACTGCCAGTGTTACATCAGCACGACTAGCGCCAGCGCAGCTATTGCGGCCAGCATGATAGCGATTTTGCCTATTTGTTGGCGGCGTTGCAGGTGCTGCACTTGCTGGCTTAGGGCGTCTACTGTCTGCTGTTGCTGGGCCAGCTCTATGCGCAACGGTAGGGTATCTTGGCGCAGCAGCTCGGGCAGTCGATGCAGATTGTCTGCTAGCTTTGGCGCTTGCTCCAGTAGTTTTGTTAACACCGCCAGCGGCCCGAGGTTGCGCGCCGCCCAACGTTGCATAAAGGGTTGAGCGGTTTCCCAAAGATCGAGCTGCGGATACAACTGACGGCCCAAGCCCTCGATATAAAGTAGGGTTTTTTGCAGCAGTACCAGTTTCGGTTGTATCTCCATATTGAAGTCGGCGGCAGTGCGCAGTAGTTGGGTCATAAAGTCAGCGAAAGAAATCTCTGACAATGGTTTGTTGAAAATGGGGTCACATACCTCGGCGATGACTCGTTCAAAATTCTCAGCGTCAGTGGTTGCTGGAATCCATCCGGAGCGCAGATGCAAATCTACCACGGCGCGATAGTCGCGCCGAAAAAACGCCAAGATGTTCTGCGCTAAGTAATCAATGTCCTGTTGTTCCAAGCTCCCTACGATGGCGCAATCCAGTGCGATGTAGCTGGGATCTGCTGGGTTGCTGATGTCCACTTGAATGTTGCCGGGGTGCATGTCGGCATGAAAGAAATTGTGGTCAAACACCTGGGTGAAGAACGTCTCAACGCCTTTGTGCGCCAACACCTGAAAGTCCACACCAGCGGCACGTAGAGTATCAATTTGCCCAATGGGTACGCCGTAAACCCGTTCCATTACCAGCATGTGGCGGCGACTGAGTTGGCTGTAGACCTTCGGTACATACAGCAGCGGTGAGTCGGCGAAGTTACGTCGCAGCTGAATCTGATTGCGTCCTTCGGCAAACATGTCCAGCTCGCGCGTTAGCACCGCGTGGTGGTCGCGCATAACCTGATCAAGATGCAGGCGTCGCGCTAAAGCACTATTGCGACATAGGAACTCAGCCATTACCTCCAGCGTGTGCATATCTTCATGAATGCGCTGGCTAATCCCTGGACGGACCAATTTGATCACAACTTCCGAGTCGTCAAGCAGTGTGGCGGCATGAACCTGAGCGATGGAGGCGCTGGCTAACGGTTGCGCTTCAATATGGCGAAACACCTCACAGGTGGGTTGCCCTAGGTGTTCGCTCACAGCGTCGCTGACGGCAAACGCATCAATGGGGTCGACTTGATCTTGCAGCTTGCATAGGGCATCGACAATGGGGCCCGGCAGCAGATCTCGGCGGGTCGAAAACAACTGGCCGAGTTTTATATAAACAGGGCCTAACGATTCTACCGTAGCGCAAAGCCGTTTGGCTTGATCATCCGAGGGTGCGGCGAAGATCTTTTGCAGCACAGCCATCAAACGTTGTACACCGCCAGGAGGTAACGCCTGCACATTTATAAAGTGGTGCAGTCCCAGTTTGAGTGCGTGGCGCGCCAATTTAGCCAGGGCCAGCCACTGAGCGAGCTTCATGATCTACCCGCCGTTCCGGCCAGTGTGTTCGAGACGCTCTAATCGTGCACTGACTCGGTCGATTTGCAGCCGCATCTGATCGAGCTGATCTTGTAACTGATTTAGATCAGAAGTACCGGTGAAGTTTGCGCGCATAGTGTCTTTGCCGGTTTGTTTAATATCCCAAACTTGCTTGCGTGCAAATTTCATTGCGGTATCAGCCCCTAGTTCGAATAACGCAGTCAGGCTCTGGGCGCGGTCGTCACCGACAACCTTAGCCAACGCAGGAGCTGGGTCTGGGCGAAAGTTAGTGAGTATATTCACCAGTTCCAGTAGCAGGGTTTCGTCGCCGTTCACCTCTACTGCAGCTTGGCTGTCGTTAGCCAAAGCCCGTTTCAGTAGTTCCGATGCATGCCCTCGCAGTTGTACATTGGGTGCTACCGCCGAGCCCGCACGTACTTGGATGCCTTGGTCGGTAATGTCTGCGTAGCATGTGAACTTTGGTTGGATGCACTCAACCTCTACGCTTTGTCCTGCAAGTTTCGCCAGGCGTTGGCTGCAGATTGGGTCAGACGCCAACAATTGTTGCGACAACAGGTTGGCCCAGTCCTGCAGTTGTTCAATAACGCCTTCAGGGTTCACGGTTGCGAGTTCGCGCTATTGTCTGGTGTTGGCTTACAGCCTCGATGAATGGCGGCGATGCCGCCAAGTAAGTTGTGGTACTCAACGTTTACGAAACCGGCGTCCGCGAACATTTGTCCCAGAGCCTTTTGGTCTGGATGTACGCGAATAGAGTCAACCAAGTATTGATAAGGCTGTGCATCGCCAACCAAGGCGCGACCGATTGGCGGCCATAGGGCCTGAAAAGCTTTGTAGGCGCCATCGAGCAAAGGATCTACCGGTTTTGAAAACTCCAGCACTAACAACGCAGCATCGGGCTTGAGTACCCGCAGCAGTTCCCGTAACGCTTGATCTTTGTCGGTGAAGTTACGCAAGCCGAAGCTGACACACGCGCAGTCAAACTGCTCATCGGCAAAGGGCAGTGCCTCTGCCGGAGTGCGGCAAAACTCGATTTGCGTCAAACCTCGATTCAGCAGTCGGTCGCGGCCGACTCGCATCATGTCTTCATTCAGATCAGCTAAGACGACGTGACCGTTGGTTCCTACAGCGTCCGCAAAGAGAGCCGCCATATCGCCTGTACCTCCAGCGAGATCGAGGACCTGACCACCCTCACGTACCCCCGACATGTGTAAAACCATGCGTTTAAATATGCGGTGACTGCCCAAAGACATGATGTCATTCATCACATCGTAACGGTCTGCCACGGCGCGGAACACTTCACCAACCCGCTCGGTCTTTTCCGTTGCGGACACTTTTTGATAGCCGAAGTTCACTTGTTCGGAGTCGGTTGATTTTGAGTCGCTTACGGACATGTGTGCTCTCGCTGTTTGCGGCTTATCGCCCCTAGGTTTGTTTCGGTTGCCACTGACCGACTGGAATAGTCGGTAACCTTGATGCGTTGGCTTGTTTCAGTTCGCCTAGATAGCTCTGCCAGTGTTGTTCTTGACGATTGCCCAGGTCATACAGGTAGTCCCAGGCGTAAATGCCGCTGTCGTGACCATCGTCAAAGGTAATGCGAATGGCGTAGTTACCCACAGGTTCGATGGCTTTAATGCCGACATTCTTTTTGCCGGTCTGCAACACCCGCTCCTGCTCCGAGTGGCCCCTGACTTCGGCGGAAGGTGAATAGACCCGCAATAGCTCAGCGGGCAAGTCAAATCGTTCGGTTTGCCAACTGATCTCAAGGCTATGGCCAATTTTATGATAGACGATATCGGTAGGGGCGCTTTTACTCATTACTAGCTCACAAGATAAAACGCGACAGGTCATTGTTGCTGACCAGTCCTGCCAGGTGTTCATCGACGTAGGCGCGGTCGACACTGATGCTCTTTTGCTCAAGGTCGCTGGCTGTAAAAGACAATTCTTCCAGTAGTCGTTCCATTACTGTGTGCAGTCGGCGGGCGCCGATGTTTTCGGTACCTTCGTTAACCTGCCAGGCCAACTCAGCGATTTGTTCGATACCACAGTCGGTGAACGTAAGCTCAACGCCTTCGATATTCAGTAGCGCTTGATATTGTTCGCAGAGGCTCGCCTTGGGCTCGCTTAAAATACGTTTGAAATCGCCGGGTGTCAGGGCGCGCAATTCAACGCGAATTGGCAGCCGCCCCTGCAATTCAGGAATTAGATCCGATGGCTTGGCCAAATGGAACGCACCGGAAGCAATGAACAAGATATGGTCGGTGCGCACGGCACCGTATTTGGTGGATACCGTACAGCCCTCTATTAAGGGTAAGAGGTCCCGTTGCACGCCTTCTCGCGAAACGTCGGCCCCGCTGCCTTCGGTGCGTTTCGCTACTTTGTCTAGCTCGTCGAGAAAGACAATGCCGGTCTGTTCTACGGCATCGACCGCGGCGCTGCGAATTTCGTCTTCGTTAACCAGCTTGGCCGCTTCTTCGTCCCGGGCTCGACGATAAGCCTCGCGAATGGTCAGGCGTTGTTGATCACGTTTGCCCTGATTTAAGTTGCTGAACATGTTTTGCAGTTGGCTGGTCATTTCTTCCATGCCCGGAGGCGCCATGATCTCAACACCTACGCTGATCTGCTCTAAATCAATGTCGATCTCTTTGTCGTCCAGTTCGCCCTCGCGCAGCTTCTTACGAAACATTTGTCGGGTACTGGACTCTTTACTGTCGTCGTCGCTGTCTCGGGGCGCGGGTAACAGCGCATCGAGAATGCGTTCTTCAGCCCGGTCCTCGGCCTGTTGCGCAACGTCTTGCAATTGCTCCTCGCGCAGCATGTTGATGGCAACATCTACCAGGTCGCGCACTATTGAGTCGACATCGCGTCCGACGTAGCCCACTTCGGTAAATTTTGTGGCTTCTATTTTTATAAAAGGCGCCCGCGCCAGTTTCGCCAAACGGCGTGCGATTTCTGTCTTGCCCACACCGGTAGGCCCGATCATAAGAATGTTCTTTGGGCTGACCTCGTCGCGCAGTTCCTCACTCAATTGCATGCGCCGCCAGCGATTGCGCAACGCAATAGCCACAGAACGTTTCGCGCCGTCCTGGCCTATGATGTGGCGATCAAGTTCACTTACGATTTGTTTTGGGGTCAGTTGTTCCAGCCCCGATGGCGTTTGTTCAGACATGGATACTGGTGCTCCAACCACCTACAGATCTAGAGTTTCTATGGTGAGCGAATTGTTGGTGTAAACGCAGATGCTCGCAGCAATCATAAGCGCCTTATTAACTACCTCTGGTGCACTCAACTCGGTATTTTCAACTAAGGCTGTAGCCGCAGCGTGAGCATAGTGTCCGCCCGAACCAATAGCCAATACCCCATGCTCTGGTTCTATGACATCGCCGTTGCCGCTGATAAGCAACGTGGCTTCGGTATTTGCCACAATCAGCATGGCTTCGAGTTTGCGCAGCGCGCGATCCGAGCGCCATTCCTTTGCCAGTTCTACGGCCGCGCGAGTCAGTTGGCCTTGATACTTTTCTAAGGCTGCTTCAAATTTTTCAAACAAGGTAAAGGCATCGGCGGTACTGCCTGCGAAACCGGCCAATACTTTATCCTGGTACAGCTTTCGCACCTTAACAGCGTTACCTTTCATGACCGTATCACCCAGTGAGACTTGGCCGTCGCCACCTAAGGCAACATAGTTCGTATCGCGAACGCTGATAATAGTTGTACCGTGAAACTGTTCCATGAACTCTCTCTTAACGCTCTGTTAGCTTTTTTTAATGCTT
>CACFGV010000024.1 GCA_902565895.1 K189A clade bacterium | reverse complement strand
CACGGTCTAAGCCCTCGTTTATGTCAGCAGCTGATCGAGTTTTTCTGCAAGCGTGTGTCGAACTCGCCGCACAGGGCCGTGCCACTTGCGCGCCAAACCCGCCGGTAGGCTGCATCATTTGGCGCGACGGCAAAGTGCTGGGCCGGGGTTTTCATAAACAGGCTGGATCCGGCCATGCCGAGGTTAACGCGCTGCAACAAGCCGGTAGCGATGTGCGTGGCGCAACTGTATTCGTGTCGCTAGAGCCTTGTTCCTTTGTTGGTCGTACGCCGGCCTGCGCGCAAACCCTAATCGATGCGGGTGTCGCCCGCGTGGTGGTTGCTGCGGTAGATCCCAATCCGCAGGTGTCAGGTCAGGGTATTGCCATGCTGGAGGCGGCGGGTGTTGAGGTCGAGGTTGTAGAGCTGGCGAGCGCCAAAGCCTGTATCCAGGGTTTTGTCAGTCGCATCACCCGTGGTCGGCCGTTTGTGCGCTTAAAGACGGCGACGAGTTTGGACGGTGCTGTGGCGCTGAGCAATGGCGACAGCCAGTGGATCACCGGTGACGCGGCTCGCTCAGATGTTCAGTATTGGCGCGCCCACAGTGATGCCATTGTCACGGGTATCGGTTCGGTGCTAGCTGATGATTGTCAATTGACCGTGCGCGATTCCGCTTTCAAACATGCTCATGCGCCGCTCAGGGTGGTGTTGGACAGTCGTGGTCGTACCCCGCCAGATGCGAAAGTATTAGATGAACAAGCGCCGACCTTGTTGGTGCATAAGGTTGGCGATGTTGACTTATCGTTGCCCAAAGCTGGGCATGTGCAGCAATTGGCTCTAGCTCACGGTCCTAACGATTTATCTTCGGTATTACGTGATCTTGCCGAACGCGGCTGTAACGACGTCCTGGTTGAGGCTGGACCTAAGGTCATTGGCAGTTTTGTGCGAGCGGGATTATGGGATGAGTGGATTGCTTATATCGCGCCAAAGCTCCTTGGAGCCGACAGCTACCTAGTGACGGATTTGGCACTCGCTCGGCTGCCAGATGCGCCGCAAGCACGGCTGGTGGAAACGACCCAGATCGGCGACGATCTGCGACTAACGCTGCGACCACGAGATCTTTAATGTCACAAACCAAGTCTAAGCCGAACATTTGGGCGCGGCGCAAGGCGCGTCGTGCGCTGGTCCAGGCGGCTTATCAATGGCAGTTTGCAAACAGCGATTTAGCGCAACTGCAAACAGAGTTTGCCGAACGCGCACTGGACAAGGCGGATGACGAATTTTTTGCCGACATCTTGGCGCGCATGATCAATCACAGTGACGAATTAGATGCCATGTTGGCGCCGTTGCTCGACCGCCCCATTGAGCAACTCGATTTGGTAGAACGCGGGGTGTTGCGGTTAGCTGCTGTGGAGTTATCTGAACGCATCGATGTGCCTTATCGAGTGGTCATTGATGAATATGTTGAGCTCACTAAATTATTTGGCTCGGAAGACGCCCATAAATTCGTTAACGGTGTGTTAGACAAATTGTCGGCGCAGCAACGGCACTTGGAGGTCAATGCTCATCGGGAGTATAGACGTGAATGAATTTGCGGTGATCGACACCATCGCTTCTGCCCTTGGGGACAGTGCTACTGCACCTTGGATACGGGTAGGGATTGGAGACGATGCTGCGGTAATGCGTGCTCGAGACGGATTTGACCAGGTGGCCTCCATCGATACCTTGGTCGCGGATGTGCACTTTCCCACGAACGCTCCGCCTGAACTCATTGGTTATCGCGCCTTAATGGTGAGCTTGTCTGATCTGGCGGCCATGGCAGCAGCACCTCGCTATGCTCTGGTTGCCCTTACTCTGCCCGAAGTTGGGGGCGCTACATGCCAACAATGGGTGCAGCGCTTGGCCAGCGGCATGGCGGTAGCGGCTCAACAGACAAATACGGCGTTATGCGGCGGCAATTTAAGTCGTGGCCCATTGGCTATCAGTGTCAGCGTGCACGGTGAGGTAGAAGCAGGCCAGGCACGATTGCGCAGTACCGCTGCTGCTGGGGAGCGCGTATATGTCAGTGGACCCTTAGGCAGTGCTGCGGCCTGTGTGCGCACCAACCAATTGCTGCCGGTCACAGCGGATGCCCTGACAGCGCAGCAGCACGCCTACTATCGGCCCGCTGCCCGCTTTGACTGTCGCGCAGACATTCTCGCTGCCACCAGTGCAATTGATATATCGGATGGTTTGTTGCAGGACCTAGCCCATGTATTGGAGGCCAGCGGTTGTGGAGCCGAGTTACACGCTTACGACATTCCGCTTGGGCCAGGCGCAGAATTAGCGGATGCTCTGGCAGGGGGGGATGACTATCAGCTGTTGTTCAGCAGTGCCCGCCCGCCGGCCACAGGTATTTGCATTGGCAAATTGACCCATCAGCCGGGCATTCGATTAGACGGTAAGGACATTCCAGCGGATGGGTACCAACACTTCAGCGCTTAGCCTGAATCAGCTCGCGAAACCGTCAGTGCTGTGGCTGACGTTTTTTGGCGCTGGGTTGCTGCGGCCTGCGCCGGGTACTTGGGGTTCTATAGTTGCGTTGGCCGTTTGGTGGTGGGGCTTAAGCGAATGGCCCGTGCTGACCCAAGGTTTGGTTGTGGTGGTTTATACCCTGGTCAGCTGGTGGGTTTGTGCAAAATTTCTGTACCGCACCGGTTTGCACGACGAGCCGCAGATTGTTGCGGATGAGGTGGCTGGTTTGTGGCTGGCGTTGTTATTCGTGCCTGTAACCTGGTGGGCGGGCTTGCTGGCGTTAGCTTTGTTTCGTTTGTTTGACATTGCTAAACCAAGCCTTATCGGATGGTTAGATCGCAATACCAAGGGCGGCCTTGGCGTTATGGCTGATGATCTAGCGGCGGGTTTGGCCGCAGGTTTAATTGTTGCAGCTTTAGCTGGACTGGCTTAAGCCTAGGTTAAGAGCAATGCTCAGAACCTTCTGCGCACTGCTTGTGTTAGCAACTCCAAAAGTGCCGGTGTCGCCAGGTCATTGGCATATAGGCGTTCATTGGCCTCGCTCAACAAGCGCTCCGCTTCAGTCTTGGAGGCTTCCAGACCCATCAATTTAGGGAAGGTATTTTTGTTTTGTGCTTCGTCAGAACCTGCGGGTTTGCCGAGCACTTCGGTTGATTGGGTAACATCAAGCACATCGTCCATAATTTGAAACGCCAAACCAATAAGATCCCCTGCATCCGATAACGCCTGATAGCGAGGGGGTTCTGGCGTTGGTGTAGCGCTGAATGCGCCGATTTGTAACGAGGCCCGGATCAGCGCACCGGTCTTTGCTGCATGCAGTGCTTTGAGTTCGGTTAGGTTGAGTTCGCGCCCTTCTGCTTCAATATCCAAACACTGACCGCCCGCCATGCCCGCCCAACCTGCAGCGTCAGACAGCAGCTGAATAATGCGCAACTTGCTGGCGTCTACCAGTTCATCACTGTCAACCACGGCTTGAAAGGCCAGTGAATGCAAACTGTCGCCGGCAAGAATAGCGTTGGCCTCGCCGAAAGCGATGTGGGTAGAGGGTTGACCGTGGCGAATGTCGTCATCGTCCATGGCCGGTAGATCGTCATGGATCAGGGAATAGGAATGAATAAACTCAAGCGCGCAGCCGCTCACCAGTGCTGCTTGCAAATCCCCACCAAAGGCCTCGCAACTGGCGCAGGCGAACATCGGCCGCATACGTTTGCCGCCCCCAAGAACGGCATGGCGCATGGCGTCCAGCATGGGCTGGGCAATGGAGGATTGTGCGGGTAAGAGCTTATTTAGATGCGTCTCTACTTGTCCGCGTAGGGTGTTTAACTCAAGCATCGTTGGCGTCGGTAACGTTGAGGTCTTCAAGTTCGCCGTCGCTATTAAGTTGCTGCACCTTGAGCTCAGCTTGCTTCAATTCGTTTTGACATAACCGCGTTAGCACCACGCCACGTTCAAAGGCTTTCAAGGACTGGTCCAAGCTCAGGTCCCCGGCCTCCATTTGTTCAACAAGTTGCTCAAGCTCAAGCATGGCGGCTTCGAAACTCAGGTCTTCGTCAGCGGGTGTTTTGTTTGTCATAACTTCAGTGGTATTGCGGTTCAGGCCGCATATTACCTATTGCTCGAGCGGATTACTCCGGCTTAGTGGCGAAACGTCGCTGCATAAGGTCGAGCTTTTGCCGTCGCGCGCCTAAGATCGGTTCCATTTGTGTGCCAATCCTTAGGGTTTGGTGTTGTTGCAGGTCATAGAGTGGCCAAGTCGGTAAATCTGCACGATTTGGGTTGCCGGTTTTGGCAAATTCGGTCCAATAGCCGGTCATCGCGCCGGCAATCTTGCGATCCTCAGCAGTCCAGTCCACGGCGAACCGGTCCAAGTTATTGAACACATAAACTAAGTCCCCAGAGTGATAAGCGCCAGCGCTGCGGGGGCCATCGGGCAAATCTAGTGCGGGCTCATCAGCCAAGTAAATCTGAAACGCTGGCGGCACGTGCTCCATCATATACAGGTAGGTGGATACGTTTTGACGCCGCATATAGCCCGCCCAATCGCGCATGCCATAGGCCATAAAGAGGTCTGTAGCGATTTCTCTTTGTGCTAATCCTGGGGAAATAGCCAATTCATCTGCGTAGGCCGCAGTAACTTGGTTGCCCAGTTCGCCAAAGGTATTGCTGACGTAAGCGTCGAAGTCGGCGCGGCTGAGTTGTTCATTAACAGGGAACAACAAATGCCCTTCGTTAGCGGTAGAGCCCAACAACACAGGCACGTTCGCCTGGCGCCCAGCGCTGAAGGTTTGTGCAGGCGACTCAGGCAACACCCAGCCGTCAATTACAATGCGTGATTGACTTGCCCAACCGCTGGCATCCACAGCATCGAGCAAGGTTTGATTGTCGATCTTGCGCAGATCCTCAGCGCTGAGTGTGTCGGTTGCTTGCTCGGCGAACACAGCGTCTACTAAGGCGCGGCCCCTTCGCTCGCCATTAGCATCTCTACCTGGCGGATTTAGACAGGCTGCAGATTGACCGATCGCCTTATGGAAAAGCCCTTGGCTCAACGGCGACGCCATCAGCGCGCAAACGCTGCTGGAGCCAGCGGACTGACCAAAAATGGTGACATTGTCCGCATCGCCGCCGAATGCGCTGATATTGTCCCGTATCCAATTCAAAGCCGCGATTTTGTCCAGTAGGCCGTAGTTGCCGGAGCTGTTATGGCTGGACTCGGCGCTGAGCGCTGGATGAGCCAGAAAGCCCCAAGGGCCAAGCCGATAGTTAAGCGTAATCAACACCACACCCTGTTCGGCCAGGCGGGTGCCGTTGAACAAATCAACGTGGCCAAACCCGCCAGTGTGAGCACCGCCGTGGAACCAAACCATTACGGGCAATGGTTTTGCGTGATCACTAGGCGCCCAGATGTTCAGGTACAAACAATCTTCGCTGCGCGGAAACTCACCTCGACTCCAGACAAAGGCATTACGACTGTACTGTTGCCAGCAGGCGGCAGAAAAGCGTGTAGCGTCACGCATTCCCTGCCAGTTGTGTGGTGCTTGGGGCGGTTTGAAGCGCAATTCGCCCACCGGTGGGCGGGCGTAGGGAACGCCTTTAAAGACCCGGATGTGTTGTTTGGTATCGGCCCAATCGCCTTGTAATTCGCCAAACAGCGTCCTGACCTGAAGAGGGTTCGCCATGGTCGCATCCTTCGATTGTTGCGGGCCGGACTCGGAGCACGCGCCGAGCAGCATCAATCCGATCACAAAGCCCCAGCGAGTCATAGATTAGGCGCCAGCCCGAGCAACCGCTTGTTGCCGTAATTCGCGTTTGAAGATTTTTCCGGAAGCGGTGCGGGGCAATGGTTCGCGATGCTGCCATACATAGGTCGGAATTTTGAACTTGGCCAAGCGCTCGCTCAAAAAGTCGCGCAGTTCCTCATCGCTCAGATCACGTTCGGTATACAGTGTCGCCCCGACTTCCTCTCCTAGGCGCTCATCTGGTACTGCGTATACCGATGCTTCGTGAACCAAGGGATGTTCCAACAAGGCAGCTTCTACCTCGCCACAGCCGATGTTTTCGCCGCCCCGAATCACTAGATCTTTGATGCGGTCAACAATAAATAGGAAACCTTCCTCATCTAGGTACGCCACGTCTCCTGTGCGCATCCAATCGGCGTCTACGAAGGTTTCGGCGTTGGCATCCGGACGATTCCAGTACCCACGAAAAATGCTGGTGCCTCGGACTAGCAACTCGCCGGAGGTCAGGGTTGGGCATTCGTTACCGTCTTCATCTACGACTTTTAGTTCTAACACTGCACTGCAACGACCAGAGCTAGCGGGTCGTTGCAAATAGTCTTGACCGCCAATGCCGGTGCCGATGGCATTGGTCTCTGTCATACCCCAGCCGGTACCGGGCATGGCTTTACTGAAGGACTTTTCGATGTTGCGCACTTGGTCGGGTGCTCTGGGCGCGCCGCCACCGCCGACTGTAAGCAGAGACGACAAATCCCGGTTGCTGCGGTTGGCCTCAATAACAAGGTCGCCGGTCATGGCCGCAGGCGCGATAAAGCCGGTGATCTTTTCTTGTTCAATGAGTTCGGCCGCTTCTGTTGCATCCCACTTGTACATGGACACCAGTTTACGCTGATGTCGATAACTGGCGAGGTAGACCGCCAACGAACCCGTGGCATGAAACAATGGAACGGCCAATAGCGTTGCTGGTGGATGTTCAGGTTCTGGCGGTGGCTCGTCCAGCAGCGCAATGGCGGTCGTTTGATCCAGTTCCCAACTCATTAGCGCGCTAACGATATTAGTATGACAAGACGCAACACCCTTGGGGTTACCTGTAGAGCCCGAGGTATACATCAAGGTTGCGTCGTCCTCGGGATCTGGTTGCTGCTCGGGCATGTCGACAATGTCCGCGTATGCGCTGGCTAAATCCGCCAAATTTGGATGCTCTGTTGCTTCTGGCCGTACAGCAATGACTTGAATATCCAGCGGCTGCTCAATGGCAGCAAAACGATCTAACCGTTCTTGGTCGGCAATAAGCACCTTAGCGCCACTGTCGGACAAACCAAACGCCATTTCGTCCGGGCGCCACAACGCGTTCATAGCCACAGCGATACCGCCAATTGCCGTTACCGCCATAAAACTTAAGATCCATTCTGGGTAATTGCGCATGGAGATCGCCACCCGGTCGCCGCGTTCTATGCCATAGTCGCGCACCAAAACGGTAGCAACGCGTGCGGCGGCGGCGTAGGTCTCGGCAAAGCTCATGCGCTCTTTATCGTAAACGATAAAGGGCGCATCACTGCGCGTGTCTGCAAACAGCGTTCGCAACGTCCCAGGCGCGTTCTTAAAAAGTAAACAATTTCGACCAAATACTTGGCCAGGCACCAGTTCGAAAGGCTGTCCTGCAGCAGTCAGTTGCGCAATAACTTCAGCGCGTGTCTTCTCACCCATGAAATTCCCCTCCAAATTCCCGAGCGCAAAATATTAACCGAAGGCTGGATGGAATAGTAAGCCGTAGGTCGTAGTGCCGATCACTTTGATCGTAATTTCATGCCGCCACTACGCCGAGTGGTGAAGAATTGCAGCGAAATGATGCTTGTTTAGTAAGTGTTACCTAAAGTAGCATTGATCGGGGGCGGTAGTACCTTGCTTGTAGGTACAAAGCGTCTGCCCGGGTTCACGCATCGGAAACTAGTTACGCGCCGCAAACATAAAACCGAGACAAACGACAGAGCCGAACAGCGATGGGCTAAGCAGTAAGTCGTACTGCTGCGATTGGGGTTGTATATGAAAATAAAAAAAATATTGCCGACGCTAATCATACTGGTTGCCTCTGGCGCTGCGTGGGCGCTGTTCAATGCACGGCCCGAGATTGCGACGGCATCCGTTGCGCCCCCCGCCCTATTGGTAGATGTCGTTGAAGCAAAACGTAACCCCGTGAATTTTAGTGTTGAATCTCAAGGTTCGGTTGCACCCAGAACCCAAACTACATTGGTGGCCGAAGCATCGGGGCAGATCGTCGAGGTGTCTCCAGCCTTCGTCAGTGGTGGCTTTTTTAGAAAAGACGACGTTTTGGTGCGCATAGATCCGCGAAATTACGAAAGTGCCGTAAAGCGAGCACGTGCTGCGGTGGCACGCGCTGAGACACAATTAGCAACGGAGACAGCCACGGCAAGTTACGCCAAAGAGGACTACGCGCGGTTGCAACGCTTGAATCCGAATACCGCGCCGCCATCGGCATTAGCCCTGCGCAAGCCGCAATTGTCCGCGGCGATGGCCGAATTGCAATCAGCCCAGGCGGATTTAGAAAAAGCCGAGGGTGATCTGGACCGAACAGTGATCCGCGCTCCTTATGACGGTCTAGTGCGGCAAAAAATTGCGGACGTGGGTCAATTCGTAAATGTCGGTTCACAATTGGCCACGACCTTCGCTATAGATATCGCCGAAGTCCGGTTGCCGGTAACCCAAAACGATCTGCAATTTCTGGATGTGGCGCGCCTGCGTGCAGGCGTGCCGCTTGCGGTTGAGCTGAGTGCTGAGATGGGTGGCGAGAGGATCACTTGGCCTGCATCGATTACGCGTTCGGAAGGTGTATTTGATGCGGACACCAGAGTCTTGTACTTGGTGGCCCAAGTGCTCGATCCCTATGGATTGCAATCTGCCGCGACTCAAGTCCCCCTCATGATGGGTACATTTGTGTCGGCCCAAATCGCTGGACGCTCAGGCGGTGACTTATTCGTCATACCAAGGCAGTCCATCTACCGTGGCGAAACCATCTGGTTGGTAGATGAAGACTCGACCATAAGACCGTCGCAGGTGGACGTGGTTCGAGCCGACGAAAAATTCTTCTATATTTCTTCGGGCATAGCAGAAGGCGATCGATATTGTGCAACAGCCGTAGAGCAGCCATTGCCCGGTATGAAAGTCAGAATAAGTAGTTAAGCACGCAAGTGGATACATCAGAGGCTGTTAATACGTCAGACGATAACGACCACAATCGGGGTCTTATTGCCTGGTTTGCGCGTAATCATGTGGCGGCAAACCTGCTGCTTGTTTTTATTTGTGTGTTGGGCTTCTACGCCATTTCGGTGCTTAAGAAAGAGACGTTTCCAAGTTTTTCCTTGGACATGATCGAGATCGGTGTGTCCTACCCGGGAGCCGGCCCTGAAGAGGTCGAAAAGGGCATTCTAATTAAGATCGAGGAAGCGCTCACCTCCATTCAAGGCATAGAAGAACTTAGGGCCATTGCTCGAGAAGGCTCTGGGCAGGTATATGCGTCAGTGGATCAGGGCTATGAGCTAGGTGAAGTAACAGATCAGGTCAAGCTTGCGGTAGACCGCATTGTTACCTTCCCGATAGATGCTGAACGTCCTTACATCACCCAGCGCGAGGAAAAGGTACAGGCGCTGATGGTTGCAGTGAGCGGCAGCATTGACGAGTTCACTATGGCCAATCTGGTGACGCAAATCCGTGAAGAGATTATTGCGCTACCGGAAGTGACATTTGCTGATATTCAGGGCCGCAAAGACTTTGAGATTTCAATCGATATATCCGAACAGCGACTGCGTGAATATGGCTTGAGCCTAAGCCAAGTAGCCGGTGTGATCAGTCGCTGGTCCGTTGATCTACCGGGTGGCTCTATACGCACCGATGGCGGCAACATTCGTCTGCGCGCTAATGGTCAGGCATACACGGGCGAAGAATTTGCAAACATCGTTTTACTCACGAACCCTGATGGCTCAAAACTGCTGCTCAAAGACGTTGCTGAAATCAGAGATGGTTTCGTTGAACAACCTGGATACGCCTACTTCAATGGTGAACGGGCGATGATGATCGAGGTCAAATCTACCGCTAATGAAAGCGAGTTAAAAATAAGCGAGGCGGTGAAGCGCTACATTGCGGCGCGAGAAAAAACACTGCCCGATAGCGTAGCGTTAGATGTTTGGGGCGATTCGACGCGTTTTTTGTCCAGTCAGTTAACTATGCTGTTGAAAAACATGGCGATGGGGTTCGCCCTAGTATTTGTGGTGCTGGCGGTTTTTCTTCGGCTCAGACTCGCTGTGTGGGTCGTGGTGGGTTTGCCGGTCGCTTTTCTAGGGGCCTTCATGTTACTGCCGACAGTCGGCGTGACCATAAACATCATGAGTTTGTTCGCGTTCATTTTGGTGCTGGGAATCGTTGTTGATGATGCAATCATCGTGGCGGAAAGTGCTCATGCGGAAACTGAAAAGAGCGGCTACAGCCTCAAGAGCATTGTTGTAGGCACGAAAAAAGTAGCACTGCCTGCTACCTTTGGTGTGTTGACCACGGTCGCGGCATTCTTGCCGCTGTTGCTGGTTACCGGGCCGCCGTCGGCGATGATCCATGCACTAGCCTACGTCGTTGTGTTCTGTCTGCTGTTTTCGCTGGTGGAGAGCAAACTCATTTTGCCGTCGCACCTGGCGTTGTTACCGCCCCCACGGTCGAACAAGGGTCGCATTACGGAGGCCGTGGATCGGTCGTTGAAGGCCTTCATCGAGAACAAGTACAAACCTTTTCTCGCTAAAGCCATTGATTACCGGTACACCACGGTGGCCGTCTTCGTTTCGATGATCCTGTTGGTTGCCGGTTTTTTTGCGGGTGGCTTTGTTAAGTATGGTTTTTTCCCCGATGTTGAAAATCCCATGCTTGCGGTCAACGTAGAGGTCACCGAGGGCAGCCCCGAAGACCTTACCGGGCGCATTTCTGAGCAACTCGCCGCATCACTGGGCGAACTGCGCCAAGAGGTGCGCACAGAGCTTGGTGCCGAGGCAGACTTTGTAGAAAACGCCTTTAGCTGGGTCTGGCCTGAGGGCACTCGCTACATGGTAGAGCTCAAGCCTAACGAAACCCTTGCGGTTACGCCGGCAGAAATAGAAAACCGTTGGCGTGCGAAATTCGGTGACATCGCTGGTGTTAAGGAGATCAAGTTCTTCAGTAAGCAGCGGATGGGCGGTGAGACCGATATCGGGTTCCGTATGGTGGGCAAAAATCCGCAAATGCTCCAGCAAGCCGCAGAAGAGCTGGCAGATTACTTGCGTAGCATGGAGGGCGTTTATGAGGTTTCAAGCTCCTATAACGAGGGCCCTCAGGAGCTAAAGCTCAGAGTGAAAGAATCCGCAGAACCCACTGGACTAACGCTAAGCGATCTCGCAAGGCAGGTAAGAGAAGCGTTCTTTGGGGCAGAGGCTCAAAGATTTCAGCGCGGCAATGACGAGATCCGGGTAATGGTTAGGTACCCAAGAGAAGAGCGTCGCTCGATCGGTGATCTTGAAGAAATGTGGGTACAACTGCCTGCTGGCGCAGAAGCGCCGTTCAGCTCAGTAGCCGAGTATGACCTTGGGCAGGGACGCAGTCAGATTCAACGACTTGATAAACAGCGAACAATTCGTGTCATGGCCAACGTTGACCAACAAGTGCTCGAACCGCGATCTGCGGTACGCAAAATACGCATGGACTATTTGCCGTCTATGTTGTCCCGCTACCCTGGCGTAAATATGGAGCTGGATGGCAGTTCGAAAGAGGAAGAAGAAGCCCTGGGTCTGTTACTGCTGGTAGCGTTTTTGGTACTGGGCAGTCTGTATGCACTGTTGGCAATCCCGCTGCGTTCTTATCTGCAACCGCTCATTATCATGTCGGTCATTCCTTTCGGTCTCATCGGGGCCGTGGTTGGACATGCGGTGCTTGATACGACAATAAGCATGGTCTCTATCATCGGCTGCATTTCTCTTGCCGGAGTCGTGGTCAATGACAGTTTGATTATGGTGGACTTTGTGAATCGTAAGACGCGAGAGGGGCTGGATTACGCTTTGGCCTCGGTGGAGGCTGGCGCAGAGCGCTTTCGTGCGATTGTGCTCACCTCGTTAACCACGTTTTTTGGCCTACTGCCGATCATGTTCGAGTCGTCAACCCAAGCGCAAATGATCTTACCCATGGCGGTATCGTTAGGTTTCGGCATCTTGTTCTCTACGATCATTACACTGGTATTAGTCCCTGCGCTCTACAACATTCTGGCGGATCTAACAAAAACTAAGCATTCCTTGCCAGAAGTCCTTGCTGCCACAGCGGCCCCCTAATATTGCGCAGCGCCGAAGCATAGGTGAGAGCGTCAGGTCTAGGTACACTCGGCGCACAAGACGAACATAAGAGGAGGAGACCTTATGACCGCAGGTGACACGTTTCAGTTAACCGATGCGCTTATCGCAGAGCTTCAAACCATGGATACGCCAACGGTGTGTAACGCGCTGGAGGTATTGGTGCCCAAGCGCCGTGGTTACGGCTACACCACCAAACACCTGCACTGCACGCGTCCTCAGTTACCTCCCATAGTGGGTTTGGCACGTACTGCGAGCATTCGAGCTGCACATCCGGGTGATCTGAACGGTGAGGCGGCTCGGGCATTGTCCGATGCGTACTATGCGTACATAGACGAAGGGCCTAAACCAAGTATCGTGGTAATGCAGGATCTGGATGGAGATGGTGGTTATGGCAGCTTTTGGGGTGAAGTGAATTCCAACGTGCACAAAGGCTTTGGCAGTGTCGGTCTGGTAACGGACGGTTGTGTACGCGATCTGCCTGACATTGCCGAAGGATTTGTGATGTTAGCGGCGTCGGTATTGCCCTCCCATGCATTCATTCACGTCGTTGATTTCGCCCGGCCAGTAGAGGTAGCAGGCATGCGCGTGCGTGATGGTGACTTAATTCATGCCGATCAGCATGGCGCGGTGGTTATTCCCCACGACGTTGCGACTCAGGTGAAGGCTGCGGCTGAGCAGATTGCACGGCGCGAACGGGTGTTGATAGAGGCCGCTCAACAGCCGGGCTTCAACATTGACAAGTTCCGTAAAGCCCAGGGTGATGCCGCAGAAATACACTAGCGTTTATTCGAACGCTTTTGTGGTCGCGGGAATTCTTCCTAGATCATCTCGAAAGCCGGTGCTCAAGGCATCGTCATCAGCGACGATGTAGCGTGAGATGGATTGGCCATGGGCAGACAACTGCTCGAACAACGATCTGGGTAGATTCAGCGGCATATCTTGTCGAAACCAAGGCGCATAAAACTCAGCGTTGGGAATGGCCCTTACCTCGTTAGATAAGTTGGGTGTGCCGCCATGCCAGGCGCGTGGATCACGAATCAGAACGCTGCCGGCGGGCGCCGGACACACCGTACTCAGTTTCATCCATTCTGGTTCGTCGGCTAACCGCGGCAGCGGTGTATGACTGTTCTGGGTGCCAGGAATTTGTCGTGTTGGCCCATTGATGGCAGTGAAGTCGACCATCAGGAAGTTGCAGCATACATAGGGGCAGGGCAGATCGCGCAGGCTGATGCGCCCAGACGGGTCGTGGAATGCGCCGAATGTTTCGTTGCCAAAGGCCATGCGGTCATGGATATCGTAGTGCAAGCGTTGGTATTTAGTAGCACCGGGTAAACAAAAGTCACCACCGCCGCCGCGTGCGATGTAGTTCGCAGAATCAAAGATCGCAGTCAATATGGGCGTAACGGTGGGGAGATCCAACAACATAGCCCAGGCTGAGTCATGCATCATGTGGCCGGTTTTGCTGGCGGCGCCAAAAGAGTATCGATGCGATCCTCGGTTGCCTATACGCTGTTTGTCTAAGGCCATGATGTTGTGAATTGCGCGATCACACGCTGCGCGCAAGCGTTCGAGTTGTTGACTTGTTAGGGCATCCACTACCACAACAAAACCGTCGCGATAGAACAGATCGCGTGCTCGCTCTATCTCAGTTGATGCAACTAAATCTAAGCCACGTATGCCGTTGTGTTTGCTTAAATAGTCCCGCTGGTCTTGGTAAAGCCTAGCGTCGGCATCGCGCCAGCCTAAATCATTGAGTGCTGTGGTGGCCGCTTGGGCATCTGCCTCAAGCGTTTTTGCTGCCGAACGGTTCGACTGTTTCATAAGCTCGCAACCGGGCTTTTTTCGTGCCCGTACCATTTGCTAAACCTAAAGTTATACTTCAAGGAGACACGGGGGGAAACACATGGAACAACAATATCCACTGAATGGATTAAAAGTCTTGGACTTTTCGCGGGTGCTGGCGGGACCGTTCGCGGGCCGTATGCTGTCGGATTTAGGTGCTGACGTTGTCAAGATCGAGCCGCCAGACGGTGATGTGACGCGGTTGTGGGGCCATGTAGTGGCGGGACTGCCGGGTTATTACCACCAGCAGAATGCAGGCAAGCGCAACGTATGTATTGATCTGCGCAATGCACAATCCAAGCAGTTGGTGTTGGATCTAGTGGCCGAGGCGGACATCCTGATTGAGAACTACCGACCTGATGTGATGCCCCGACTCGGCCTGGGGTTTGATGAACTCAGTAAGGTCAATCCGCGTCTAATCATGTTGTCTATATCGGGCTTTGGTCATGGCGGTCCGGAGTCTCATCGGCCTGCCTACGCACCTATCGTGCACGCTGAAGTTGGGTTGATGCACCGTCAGGCAGAGCGCAATGACCTACCTTTCAGTGACCTGCCGCTTTCCGTGGCAGACACTAACGCCTCTTTGCATGGGCTCGTGGGCCTGCTTTCAGCCGTTATCATGCGTCAGCAAACCGGGGCCGGCCAACACATAGACATCGCTATGGTGGATGCAACGTTAGCGACAGATGACCAGGTGCACTACGCCCTAGAGGATGCAGAAGATACTGGGCCGCTGCGCAACGACACCTGGGATACGGGTCCAGGACCTATTCTCATCTCTGCTGATTTTCGATACCTATGGCATTTGCTTACCAATCAAATGGGGGTTAACGACCCGACCTCGAAAGACATGCCGCTGCCGGAAAAAATTCGTATCCGCAGGGAAATAGTTGGCAAGTATCTGGCTAATCTGGCCAGTTGGGAGGCGGTGGAGGAAGCCATGGCGCAAATGAACTTGGCTTGGGGACAGGTGCGAGCGCCGCTAGCCCTGCATGAGCAACCCACCCTGGCGGCCCGTGGCGCCATAACCGAGGTAGACGACCGCGCAGGTGGCACGCGCCCAATAACTCAGTCACCGTATCGATTTTCTGCTGCGCGCAGCGGCGTACGTGGTCCTGCACCTCATCGAGGTGAGCACAATATTGAGGTTCTACAAGATTGGCTGGGTAGAAGTGCCGCCCAAGTGCAAGCGTTACACGGTTCTGGGGTGCTGCAATTCGATGAGGATTTTGTTCAGCAATGACCTGCTGAGTCCAAAAGCACAGGCAAAAAAAAGCCCCGCATTTGCGGGGCTTTTTTGGTTGGGCATTTACCCTGCGCCAAAGCGTCGAGTAATGTCAATGCCAAAGCTTCTGGTTCGAAGCAATGTACCAGTCAACATATAGTTGTTACCGAGGCTTCCAGCACTGAGTGATCTGAAATTACGAGCATCGAACAAGTTGTCGACGAATCCCCTAACGGTCAAAAGGCCGTCGCCGCTGGTCCAAATTAAGGAGGCGTCTGTTTGATGCCGTGCAGGCATTTTATCGAATTCGCGATCGATCGACTCACTGTTGTATTCACCTGTAAATGAATAGTAAGCGGCAGCGACCAACGTGCTGTTAGGAAGATCGAAACGATAATTGGCCCACGCTGTGAATTTGTGCTCTGGAATACCTTTTAGAGAGCTTCCCTTCAATAAATGACTCACTTCGCCGTATAGCGGCACAGGTGCCAGCGGATTGTCGTCCTCAAGTAGATATACGTCGTCTTGGTACTCAGTCTGGGTCAGGCTGTAGTTGGCATTAATCGTCAACTCGTCAGTCGCCAACCAGGTTCCTTCGACCTCCCAGCCTTGGTTAACGGCGCTTCCGGTGTTAGTAGGAAGCGTCAAGAAGGTTGCTTGAACGTCGTCATATACCGTTACGCTGTCCTGATAGCCATCATACTGGTATCTGTACAAAGAGCTGAACAGCTGAAGCGTCCCATCTGCGAATGTCCCCTTGAACCCTAGCTCTGTGTGAGCCACTTCCTCCTCGTCATACGAGTAGATTGAGTTGAAGACTGCACCCGTAAGGTCTCTGGCGTCGAGTGTTCCAAGGCCGTAGCCGCCAGCGCGATAGCCTGTGGTGTAAGACAGATACACAAGCGTGTCATCATTTGGGGTCCAATCCAGATTGATTCGGCCCGTCGCTTTACTCCAAGTTTTAGTTTCTGTAGCAAGGCTAGAGAATCCGAAAGGTATGCCCGTGAGACGCATTGGTGTTGCACACTCAACAGAAGTGAATGCGCAAGTCGGTGCTATCG
Source organism: K189A clade bacterium (assembly GCA_902565895.1). GTDB lineage: Bacteria > Pseudomonadota > Gammaproteobacteria > Pseudomonadales > Azotimanducaceae > UBA4421. The sequence goes on along the minus strand of CACFGV010000024.1, from coordinate 15,779 downwards.
GGTTCTGGCCCGTAAGATCCATGGTCGGAACTGCGTTACCCATGGCTACATTGGCCAAAGCCAGGTTACTCCAGCCCAACGCCGTGGCAGTTGCCTCATCAACACCAAAGGCGGCTAATAACCCTGCTCTGATTCCATAATCGAATGGGAACAAGGATTCAAAGTATCCGCCGCGTCGCTCTAGTACCTCTTTGGTGTCTTCTGCATATCGCGCGCCGATGGTTAGAGCCCACTGATCATTAAACGTGTACGTCCCCTGAGTAAACACTGCTGTTTGTTCGACGTAGTTGGTATTGATGTGATGGTAGGCGTGACCATCTGGATCACCTGTCCATAGCCCGGTCGTTTGAAAGCCCATAGGTGCGTTCGCAATAGGCGTGTAGTCAGACAGTCCGAAAGCCGCCATGATACCGGCGAGGCCGCCATAGTTAGCAGCCTGATCGATCCTGCCCTGGGAGTTGAAGTGGGATATCGTGTAATCCTGCAAGCGATCACTTGCGAAGTAGTACAAGCCACTGGTCAAGAATAGGTTTTCGGAAACGTCCCACAGCAATTGAATTTCATGGGATGCGTTCCATACGTCCTCAAGCACGGTTAAGCCTGAATTCGCGATTTCGCTATTCGAGTAGTCGTAGTCAACAGTGTAGGTGTAATCGAAGTCGCCATAGCCGAAGATATACTTCAGCGTCATGTTGTCATTCAGCTCGTAGGTAACGTTGAGCGACGCACCTTGCTGATCAAAGCCCTCGTCGGTCATTCCATTTGTAAGCGCTTCAGCGTCAACGCTTTCGAGGTCACCTGCGCCATTGATATAAGCATTGCTGCCAAACGCTTGATTTACAACACTGCTAGCAGCAACGTCTACGCCCGGCCGAACAGGTGCTCCGTAAGCAACTACGCCGGTCGTTGGATGAGTGAACATCGTGGCACCAGGAGTTGTAGCCGTTACTGCCCTCATTCCATAGGCGTAAATGTCGGTTCTTCGAGTACCCCGATCAGCGCCCCAGCCTTGGTCGATGAGTACGCCATTACCGATAATCCTGTAAGAATTACGCTTATTGATGCGAGTGGATATTTCCAGCTTGTCGGTGGGTGCAAGCTCCAAGGTCAAGCTAGCGTTCTGATCGTTTGTGCTGTCCGTGTCCGGTGATCCGTATTGTCCACTCATCCAGCCATCGCGATTACGATCAGAAATGACCAATCGGTAACCGGCAGACCCAGTTTTGACGTCCAGCGGTCCTGACAAGATTCCGTAGTATTCTCGATTACGATGGCTTCCGAACTGTGCTCTGATCGATCCAGAAAGTTCTTCGGTTGGCCCCTTGGTGATGTAGTTAATAGCGCCACCAACCGAGTTGCGCCCGTATAGCGTTCCTTGGGGGCCACGCAGAACTTCGATCCGCTCAACGTCAAAAAGAGCGTTTTCCGTCAACGCGATTAAAGCATCCTCTGAGTACACCCCGTTGTAGTAAGTCGCTACGCCTGGGTCACCGCCCAATGAGCGGAAGTTTCTTCCCACACCTCGAATTCTAATGTCGTAGCTATCACGAGTTGTTGCTGGGATGAAATTCACGAACTCGTCGGCTGACTGTATCCCTAAGTCTTCTATCATATCCGCGCCAATCGCGGTTATAGAGATAGAAGTATCCGACACTGTCGATTCAACCTTTTCAGCGGTTACGACGACTTCTTCAATTCGTCGCTTTGAATCTTCATCATCTGCGACAGCAGAGGTCGCAAACGCGCATACGGCGATCAAGCCGATAGTCAATCGAAACATTATTGTTCTCCCTCAATTATCCAGCCAAGGACAGGCGTGGACGGTTGTCACTCAAAAGTTAACGGTGCGAGAATGTTAGAAAATATTTCTAAAATCAAGCGTTTTGACGTCAAATTCACATTGGTGGAAATCAGTGTTTGGTGTAAATATTGGCTAGATACAGCGGTTTTTGCCACAGATCTTCTAGGGTTTGGCGTTGATCAAGGCCAGTCTGGTTGCTGAAACATTTCGAAACAAATACCTTAGCGTCAGAATAAAAGTCTTCCGGTCAACTAATAGTTAACTAAAGATTAACATCGCTCTGAACCAGTCTGATGGCTTCGCCAGACCTTTTAGAAGGGTTGGTTGCGGTAACGCTCAAGTCTGTAGTTAAGCGTGCGGCCTGCGGGAAGAGCAGATTCTAACCCCTGCCAAAGCCCTTCGTCGGAGTAGGTCAAGGTCAGATCAATCGCCTTGGCCTGCAGCCGATACCGCTGTTCGGAGTTCTCCTTGGCGGATGCCAGAGAACTGATTGCTACCGACATCAAACTGCCATCCTGGCCATTCAAGAGTTGTTCTTTGCCTAGAATGTTCTGTGTCCAATAGGCAAAGGTAATAAGGCAGCGCTCTGTCAGCTCGTTCGGTGCAGTGCCCTCCAAGACAAATCCCTGCTCAGTCTTTCGACCCTTTACGGTCAGACTGCTGTTGCGCGTTTTTGTGCTGCTGTCGATGGACTGTAAGCACAGGTTTTCGTCATAAGTCTCGCGCACTTCATGAGCGTAGGAAAACAGGGGCACCTTCCATAATCGGTATTCGAAGCTGGCTCGGCTGTTGAGAAAAGTTAATTGGCCCTCTCGGCGCACCTCGAACTGGTGGTATCCCACCTCCGTATCGTCGATGTAGGCGGCAAAGTACCAATGCTCGAATGCTGGTAAGTTTTTTACTGGTGCGGCCGCAACGAGTGGTGGCCATAGCACCGCGGCGCTGCATAAAGCTACAAGCAACAACGGTTGGGCCTGGGTTTTAGACGCGGCCCGAAACAAGCGTAGCGGATTCAGAAAACTTGGTACAAAGGCCGGTGTCTGGCGCTGGTAGTCGCGGTACTCTGGGCGTAGTGAGGGCGTGCGTTGTTCCATGCGTGCAACACCGGTGAAGCGCAACAGCAACCAGCTCACCAAGGCAATGCTGAGCAGGCCAGTCCAATTGCCCAGGCTTAACGCTAATAGGGAAAGAGCCAGCCAAAAGACCCATTCGCCAAAATAGTTTGGATGACGTGAGTATTTCCACAGGCCGCTGCGCAAAACCTGGGTCTGGTGTTGGCCCGCTTGGTGCAAACGTTGTGCAAACGCATTCAACTGTAGATCGGCGATTACTTCATACAATAAGCCTAAGAGTGCGGTATTGATCAGGATGGTATCAATCAAACGCCATGGAGTTTGGCTGCTGACTATGGGGTAGAAGATGCTGCTGATGAGCAGCGCCATCAGCGCTTGCAGCAAGAAGATCAGGCCTAAACTGGAGTAGCGAAAAGAATCGCCGTAGCGTGCGCGTATTTCGGCGTACCGTCGATCCTCGCCACGGCCTGCTGCACGGACAGCCAAATGGGTAGCCAACCGCACACCCCATGCGGTGACAATCAGCAATACAAGACCACCCCGCAGGGTTACGGATGCCGAGTCGTGCAGCAGGCTTAAACACGCCATGACGTGAAGCAGCGGCCACAAGATATCCACGTGGCTTACGATGTTGCTGCGCAGAGAGTGTAGCCATAGCAAAACAGCGGCCCCAGCGAGCCATGGCGCTGCGTTAAGTAGGGCGCTGATCACTCTTCTGCGGCAAATCGGCGCCCAACGGCGCGAACGCCGGCACCCAGAACCGGAATATGCGAATAAAAGCCCAAGCCGCTGTCCCAAAAGTCTTGATGCAGTATCACCTGGCCTTGAGGGTTGAAGCGCACATGGGTAACACCCAAGGTATCGCTCACAACCTCACGTCTGACCGGTGTAAACCGGGCCTGCATAGACCAGATCAGGTAAACGTCTGGTCCCTGGCGCAGTGTTTGATGGATGTCCACATCCACGGTTGTACCTGCGTTGCTCAACCGGGTGAAATGATCGACGACGGTTTGCTTGTCTCTGGTCACCATGAGCGCATCACTAAAATGCAAATCTGCGGCATACAGCTCTGTCGCCACGGCTCCGGTGCTGTCGGCACCTAGATTGGCTAAAAAATCGACAAAACGATCAATGGACCGGGTCGATACCTCTGAGGTGCCAGGAAACTCGCTAAGCGCTTGTCGATACTGCGCAGGATACGCTGATGGAGGGGATGCTGTATTGAGGGCAGTAGATGTACAGGCGCTAAGCATCGCTGCGCTAACAGTTAGGTAAAGGAGTGTTATAGGGGACGTGGACACAACGATACGCAGGGTAGTAACGGTTTTGTGAAGGATGGGTGAAGCTGCGGGATAGGGGTTTTCACAGGTGATTCACACCCAGGCATTGACCATGGCGGTCCTTAAAACCAGGTGTTCTCATGCTCGCAGCACCGCTCATTGCGTTGACTCACCAGCTTTCGCCTCGATCCGAGGGTTGCGCATGAAGATCGCTATTGTTGGAGCCGGCATAAGCGGCATCGCGGCAGCAGACGCAATGTCGTCCATCGCAGCCGTGACCTTGTTCGAAGCAGACCCCCGTCTCGGCGGCCATACAGACAGTCATACGGTATTGCTGAGTGAGCAGGTGTATAGTGTTGATACTGGTTTTGTTGCCTTCAACGAGGCGCAATACCCGTCGTTTTCCGCTTGGCTGCAACGGCTGGGTGTGACATCCCAACCAGCTCACATGTCGCTCAGCGTGTCATGCCCGCCGCGTAACTTCGAATATGCAACCAGCGATCTGGCCAGCCTCTTTCCGTCTTTGAGTGCGGTGTTTTCATACCCCCAATATCAACTGCTTGCAGACATCCGCCGTTTCAACCGCACGATCAACCAGGCGGTGACTGCGAACCCACAGGAGGCACTTGGCGCCTATCTGTCGCGTAACAATTTCAGTCAGCGGTTCATAAATTGCCACATTGCACCCCTGTGCATGGCATTGTGGTCAAAAGCTGCGTTTGATGTGCTGCAAGTACCGCTGGGTCACGTTGCGACCTTCATAGCTCAGCACGGTCTATTAAGCATGGACGATCAACCCCAGTGGCGGGTTATTCGCAGCGGCGCTACCCAATACTTGGAAGCCTTTGAACGCCAATTCAAAGGCACGATCAAGCTGCAGACACCGGTGCGCCAGATTCAACGGGTAGATGGCTTTGTTCGAGTGGTAACAGACAATGCTGACGCAGCCTTCGATGCGGTGATTCTGGCTTGTCACAGCGATCAAGCATTAGCGTTGTTAGAACAACCCTCGCTCCTTGAACAACAATTGCTTGGTGCGATGCGTTATAAAACTAGCCGCGTGGTGCTGCACAGTGACCCGTCGTTCATGCCCGCACGAAGGAGTTTGTGGTCCAGCTGGAATGCGCAAATGTATGAGCTGGACGGGCCGGCAACGCTGAGTTTTTGGATGAATCGAATCCAGTCGATCCGTGGTCAGGATTTTTTCTTGACCTTGAATCCGCTAACCATGCCGCGGCAAATTTGGGCTGACCGCAAATATGCCCATCCGATTTTTGACAACGCAGCACTGCAAGCGCAATCACGGCTCAAAGACTTAGATGGCGAAGGCGGCGTCTTTTTCTGCGGCTCATACTGGGGTTGGGGTTTGCACGAAGATGGATTCACCAGCGGCGTTGGTGCAGCAGAACGTGTGCAGGCGGCATTGCAGGGTCAAACCAGTCTGCTTAGTGAACAAGAGCGTGGTGCTGACGCCATGGACGAAATCGACGCTATCATTGCTGCGGCTAAAAAACAGAATCAATGAGCGCTCTGCTTTTTAAGATCGATACTCACAGGGCAGGCGGGTAGGTTAGGCCGTGATCAATGGGATCAACGACCGTGTCCTATCGGTGCTCAACTTTCTATTGATCAAGGTGGCTTGGGTGGCCTGTGTAGTAGGGGGCTCACTGCCTGGAATGGCGGTGGTTTCGCTGATGCTTTTGATGTGTATCGTTCAAGGGCGCTGGCAGCGGGAACGGGCCTTCGTCCTCGGACTGAGTGTGCTGGGATTGATTTTGGACAGCGCCTGGATTCATTTGGGCATTCTGGACTTCGGCGCTGACAGCCTCAATGTAGCGAACATACAATTAGCGCCACTATGGATCGTTATGCTTTGGGTCGCTGTGGGCCTGTCACTGTTCGAGGCTTTGGGATTCTTCGTTAAAAGACCATTGGTCGGTGCACTTATCGTTGGCGCCACGGCGCCGTTGTCCTATTCCACTGGCGCGCAATTTGGAGCAGTCACAATAAGTTCTTCAACCTCGTTGTTGATCATTGCGGTGGTGTGGGTGGTTGTATTTGGTGTTGTGTTTGAACTTGCCCGGCGTGTTCAGCAGACTGGTGCTGGCGAAAACAACAACCCACAGGCGGCAGCATGATTCGTAACAAAGGTTTGGTCGCAAAGTTAGGCCGTGTGCTGGCATTGCAAGTCGGACTGATCAGCCTAGCGGTTGCTGCGGGGATTTACGTTACCAACACTATCGTACAAGATTTGTTGATAAACGAGGCGCTGGAAAACGAAGCCACGCACTTTTGGTCGCTATACGAGCAAAACCCCCAACAAGCACTGCCAAATACCAACAACATGTTGGGTTATCTTGCGGTGGATGAAGACATGCAAGGTGTACCCGAGCAGTATCGCAGCTACGGCAGCGGCTTCTTAGGGCGGGTTCAAGGGGGCGATTCGGCACCGATTTTGTATGTAAGTGAGAAGGATCAATCGCGCCTGTATCTGATCTTCGCCAGTGAAGACGTCTCTGACCTCGCGTTCTTTTTTGGCATCGTACCCCTATCACTAGCACTGGTTTTAATCTATGGCCTGTCCTTTCTCACCTATCGACTGTCGCACCGAGCCATCTCGCCAATCGTGCAGTTAGCTGATTACTTGGAACAATTTCCCTTCGAAAAAGCGTCGCACTCCACCAAGGATCTGCAACAGATGCGCTCGCTGGCGAATGCAGAAGTGGATGTAATGATCGATGCGATCGACAGTTTCACCGAGCGTTTGGATACCTTTATCGAGCGCGAAAGGATCTTTACCCGGGATGCCAGCCACGAGCTACGCACGCCCATAGCGGTGTTCAAAGGTTCATTAGACTTATTGCAGCGCCAATCTGAACGGCCCCAGGAAGACGCTCGTGCGCTGGCACGGATGCGCCGCACCGTAGAGGATATGGAGGGCCTTATCCAGACTCTGCTGTTGCTGGCTCGCGGCGAAGAAGTAGAGCAACCTGGAGTGCGCTTACGCCTTAACGATCTTGTGCCTGAACTGATTGATCAAGTGACACCGCTAGCAACGGATCGCGGAATCAAATTGGTACTGGTCGAGTCTGCTGACCTATGGGTGCAGGCGCCGGATCGGGTCGTGCAAATACTCATCATCAACCTGCTGCGCAACGGCATTAACTATACGCCCCAGGGTCAGGTGCAGGTCGAAATAAAGAACAACGCCGTGACGGTTAAAGACACAGGCATCGGCATGACATCAAGCGAGCTAAATCAAGCGTTCGAGCCGTTTTATCGCAGCGAAAGAGGCCGCACCAATGGCCCGGGACATGGTTTAGGGCTGTCGATCGTTAGACGATTAGTGCATCAGTTCGAGTGGAAAATCAGCGTACAAAGTAATGTTGGTGAGGGCACAGAAGTCACCATCAACTTTGGTTAGGCGTTGTCGCGAATTCGTTTCCAAGCTGCCAACGTCGCGTCCCGTGCTTGAGCTAAGTCAATCACCGGCTTGGGATAGGCCTTGTTTTCAGCGTACTGCCAAGGGGTGAATATGCTTTTGCCTTGAGACTTGGCTAGCTCAGGAATTTGACTACGAACAAATGCACCGGTGGGGTCAAAACGCTCCGCCTGACGGATGGGGTTGAACATGCGGAAATAGGGTACGGCATCGGTGCCCGTTGAAGCGCTCCATTGCCAACCGCCATTGTTCGCTGCCAGATCACCGTCCACCAAATTCCGCATAAAGTACCGCTCACCTTCACGCCAATTAATAAACAAGTGTTTCGCTAAAAATTGTGACGTCACCATACGTAACCGGTTGTGCATCCAACCGGTGGTGTTGAGTTGTCGCATGCCCGCATCAACCAACGGTAAGCCCGTCTCTCCTGCTTGCCAGCGGGCCAACCATTCATCATTGTGATTCCACTCAAGACGCTCTGTCTCTCGACGAAAGGCTTGGCCCATACTCAGGCGCGGATGGGCGGCTAAAATATGGTTATAAAACTCGCGCCAAATCAATTCGCTGATCCAGGCATCCAGGCCAGCGTTGCCCATTGTTAAAACGTTATTGTTAGCGCCGTAGGCTGCATACAGACATTGTCCGGCGGAAACCGTGCCGACGGCGAGATGCGGCGACAGCTTGCTGGTACCAGGTTGCAAGGGCAAATCCCTTTGCTGGTCGTAGGCGCTTGCGCGATGATGGACGAAATCTTTTAGGCACGCCTGGGCGGCTGTTTCGCCTGCCGGCCACAACGCTGCCCCAAGGTCTTTACGTACCGATCCCAGCAGTTCTGGTGCCACTTGTGCTGTGATGGCCGGTCCCTGAGGTGCGGGCGGGTCTAGTGGCTTTGAGGGTTCAGCTAGGGGGTGCGCTAACCAACGCTTTTTAAACGGGGTAAACACAGTATAGCCGCTGCCGTCCGGCTTGGTGACGCTGCCGGGGGCCAAGTGGGTAAAATTCTGATGCCGTTCGCAGCCGATACCGCTTTTGTTTAGGGCTGCTTCTACCTCATTGTCCCTGCGCTGCTCGTTTAGCGCGATCTCCGCATTAAAGTAAACGCACCCGGCTTGTACTTGCTGGGCGCAATCAACCACGAGCTTGGCGGCGTTGGTAAAACCATCACAGTGCATGATCAACAGCGTTATGCCCAGTTTGGCCAGTTGTTGGCTGACGCAGTCAATGCTGCGCAATATGAGGGCAATACGCCACGGCGACATATCATGTTCTTGCCATTGGCGATGGTCGAGCAGGAAAACGCAGGTAACGCTGCCGCGCTTGCAGGCCGCGTGCAACGCGGGGTTGTCGCTTATACGCAGATCGTTGCGGAGCCAAACCAGATTATGCATAGGCGTCGGGTGCGGCTATTCTGGAGTCGGCTCTCGCAAGCAATACCCCTGGCCTTGGCGTGTTTGTAAAAGAGGCACCTCGAAGGGCCGGTCAATGATACGCCGCAGGTTATAGATGTGGCTGCGTAGGGTGTCGCTGTCAGGTGGCTCGTCGCCCCACAGCTCTTTCTCTAACGAAGCCCGAGTGACAACTTTTGGTGATTCGCGAATTAGCACATGTAATATGTTGAACAAGGTTCGCGATAGCAACAAGTTTTGGCCTTCTCTGCTGACCTCCATAGTATCAAGGTTCAGCTTAAGACCGCTGACTTCGTACTGTTTTTCCAGGTGTTGGCTACGGCGGATAACGGCGTCCAAGCGCGCCTCCAACTCTGGCATATCAAAAGGTTTGATGAGGTAGTCGTCGGCGCCAGACTCAAAACCTTTGAGCTTGTCGTCGAGTTGATCTCTGGCAGTCAGCATGATAATCGGCGTCGTTACGGCCGCGTCGTCTCTCAACCTTTGGCAAACCGTCAGGCCATCCACGCCAGGCAGCATGATGTCCAATACGATCGCGTCGTAGGTGTTAGTGACCCCAAGGTGCATCGCGGTGAGGCCGTCGCCAGCATAGTCGACAATATAATCGGAAGCTTCGAGATAAGAGCCGACGGTCTCTGCCAGCTCTTGGTGGTCCTCGACGAGCAATACACTCCTAGTGGAATTTTTGGCCATTCGGAAAGTCAACTTACGATGTGTATGGCTGACATTGACACAAACCTTATGCCTTGCCAATGGCTTTGGGTAAGCCAAATGTTACTCTGTACAAGTGAGTTAAGCCCTCACAATTATGTCGAATCTATGTCTTAACTAAGTAGACCTTACTTGGCTATTTGACTGTTGGTTGTCGCACTAGGCGACCAGGGAACCTAGGTTCAGATATCACGCCAACAGCCGATGGCCGCAAGCCTTCGTAGCCAAGTAAAAACTCCTGATTACCGCTTGCCGGTAAAGCAGGGCAATTGCCTGGGTTTGCTCGATAGTCCAATGCAGCTTTGAGCATGGCCTCGTTACTGTTGCCCAGCGGATTACCAAGGTCATCGGCCACTGCGCAACCAGGAACTGGTTCACCCTCTATGGTCGCCAAATTCGATGGCGAAAAGCCGTCTGAATAGTCGCCATAACCCTTGGCATTAACCCCCTTGAATTGAATCGAAAAGTAAGAGGTACCGCAGTTCGCCATTTCGTAAAATCCGTAGGGTTTGCCACACGTGGTGGTTCCGATCTGTATTACTTCGACATCAATACCACGTAAACCATTAATAATGGCCTCGGAAGCTGAGCAGGTATTACCGCTGGTAAGTACATAAACCCGAGATAGATCGAGATAAGGCAACAATACGCCACGGTCTACGGAAAAGCCCTGGGCTTGGTTGTGAAAACTGCGCGGAACTAACGACGCACCTGTTACCGGATTCACCGAAGGATGTTTGTCATTGAATTGCTGGCTTTCGAAGGTGCGACCAGACGTCGCGTTGGGTCCAGCAATCATGTAAGCCAGCTCGTTGGCGATGTCTAAGTAGCCGCCACCGTTATAGCGTAGGTCTAAAATAAGATCCTCGATATTGCTGTCGCGGAGGCTCTCAATAGCGTTAACCAGCTCTGCTTCCGCAGTAGCAATGTGATCGTTAAATGTGAGGTACCCCACAAAGCCAGAATCGGTACTGAGCACTTCGACATTTTGCACCGGGTCCTTGGTGATAGAAGCTGAGGTCATGGAAATAGTCCGCACTGTCGAGCTGCCCAAGTCTCTGACTTCAAATGTATGGGTCTCGCCTGTCGTTTCTGGAAAGAACGCCGCGTTCAGCGTATCGACATCGGTTCCATTCACAACATCAACGCCATCCGCGGTAATCACCTCTGCACCCCGGGCAAGATTGGCAACGCCAGCTGGCGAATTTGGTTCGGTAAAGGCAACCAGGATCTGCCGTGGTGGCGATGAGCTTTTTAATATCCACTTAGCGCCATAGCCAGCAGAAACACCTGCTTGAGAAAGCTGCTTCCAAACAAGGGTGTCGTAGGAAAAATGGAAGCGGTCCTTGGCAGCGCCTGAGGGCGTAGTGGCAAAGGTTTTCATCAGTTGAAAATAGTCGGCAACACCCGCTGCGTCGTCGGCGTAGTCCTCGGGATCTACGTCCTCGATTTCGTCGTACCATAAGTAGAGGTCGTTGCTGTTGGCGCGTAGCCAATTGTTCTCGTCCTCAAAGCTGCCCGCCCGGTCAGGAAACGCCGAGCCGTCGAAGGGATCCGTGCCCGTTCGGGGATCACCACACAGGTTGGCATACACGCCGCTGTCTTGAAAAACGCCTTGGTCAAAGTCGCTCACCTTTTCCAATACGCTTATCGTTATGGCGACAGATGTAGTGGCGCTGCCGTCGGTCACATTAACTGTCAGCCTGTACTCATTGTCGTTATCGCTGTCGTCTGGGTCAGCAAAAGTTGGTGCGCGCAAGAACGCCAGCGTACCATTGTTGCTGATGCTGAAAACAGCGGCGTCTTCGCCACTCAAAGAAAAGGCCAAGGCGTCGCCGTTACGGTCACTGGCGCTGATGGTGGTGACCGCTGTCTCTCCCTCCGCCACCGACAGATCACCAGGGTTGCTGACCAAGGGAGCGGCGTTATCAGCGCCGCCACTCGAGCCAGAGCCACAAGCTGCTAGACACATGAGCGCAATACTTTTGCACAGAATCTTTGTGGTCTTGATCATTCTGTCTCTCATGCTGGACGATTGGCTCATTGCGCGCTTTACAGTAAATTGTTGTTTAAATATTTGGTATACACCGGTTGGAACACAAGGAGCAATAGCATGTCGGTTTCAGAAACGTTGGCTCAGATCAAGGATTGGGTTGTTGAGCCTGATTTGTTAAGCCTGGCAGCGCAAGTACAACCGGCCATGCAAGGGAATGCTCAAGCCCAGCAACAGGTCAGCGGTGCACTGTTGTGGGCGGCCTTTGCGGCACCCGCAGCGGTAACGGCGGTTTATGACGCCATTGCTGCGGGCAACCAAAACCAACAACCTTCTACAACGACCAGCGACCTTGAGCAGTGTTCGATTCCTGAGGCTTTTTGGGACACCTTCGCCGAGACGTTAGAGGGACCAGAGGAAGGGTATGACGCTACGAGCATCACCGTTGCTGTAGCCGCCTTAGGTGGCCGTGTTGCCGATGAGTTTGGTCCACTGGCAGAGGCAGCTGCGCAACAGCATCCAGGCGGCAATAACGCGGCGAACCAGACGATTCCTGAACTTATTGACGTGCCAAAGCTCGCACAGCTACCGGATGGTAGTCTCGGCAATGAACTGTACCGCATGCTAGTGGACAACAATTTCGACGCTGAGGTCCTAGATCGAGAAGTCATAGGCCTGGCAAATTTGAGCCCGGCGTTGCGTTATCTCAATACTCGGATTCTGCAAATGCATGACGTATGGCATTTAGCCGCGGGCTACCAAACTACCAGTCTGCACGAAATTGCTATTTCTGCGTTCCAACTGGCTCAGTTTGGCCATAACTATTCGTCGATGTTTTTAGCTACCGTCGTAACTATGAGCTGTTGCAAGACACCCGTTGGCTTTGGTCTGTTGTTGCAGAACATCAGTGAGGCCTGGCGGCACGGCCGTAGTGCTCCGCCCCTGATGGAAATCGACTGGGAAAGCGAGTGGCACCAAAAAACCGAAGACATCCGGAAGCGGCATGGCATAGAGCCGTTTAAAGGCAGTTTCCCGCCGGATCTGCTAGAGCAACTCGCCGCCTCGGCAGCCTAGCGGCCGTAAGCTAAGCCCAGCCCGTTGTGACTGAGTTATAAAACATAAGTTTTAGCCCAGACTCGCTGGCTTTGAGAACGGAACGAAACAACTAAACGCGTTGAGCTGCACAACAGAGCCTGTCATCTATCTGTCATACGGGGCGCACATAATGTGTCCCATGAAAGTTAACAAACCGCTTATTTTTGCTGCGTTAGTCCTGGCTCCGATCCAGGCGTTTGCTTCTCCCAACGCTATAAACGCTATAGAGGTGCAAATCGGCGTTGGTGAAAAGCTAGGTAACTACTGCTCAGGCGGTCTGGAAGATCGAAAACTCATCGAACAGAGCGAACGTATCAGCAACCCCTTCAAACAAACCACACAGATAGACTGCAAATCAGCGGGGGGTACGCCGCTACTGATGCCTGACTTACCTTCCCCAAGTGCCGATAGTGAGGCGCTTGTTTAGATGTAGGTTGCTAAAAGGCGGCTGACATTGCACCGAATCAATAGGTGCGCAAAGCATAACCACGCTTCAACATGCAGTTTTTGTAGCTGTCAAAACGGGAATCATTGAGCACAAGGTCGCTTTCGGTTGTATTTGCGCGGTCCAGACAGCTGAAATTATCTAGGCGGTACTCGGCTGTTGTTTTGTCCTCAGCATTCCAAGCATGAGTAACGGGTGCAGTGCTAGTGGCTGAGCAGGCTGCTGTGGCGAGGGCTAAGGCTGTCACAAGTGTTATCTTTTGCATTTCTCTCTCCTTGTGACAAGAAAGTTACACTCTCGTTACAGTCTCAATGTTACAAAAATATGACAATTTTAATTTTGGCGGACTAACGATCAGTTGATTCGGGAATGACAGATTTATCGCTTAGCTCCGCCCAAAAAGGCACAGATCGGGAAAAGATGGGTGCTAGGGGTAATCAGTTTATTCGGATGGAGAGAATCGGTATCCAACGCTGCGCACAGTCTGCACAGCACGGTCTAACCCAAAAGGTTTCAAAAGTTTCCGCAACCGTAAAATATGGACATCTACGGTGCGTTCCTCGACGTACACACCGCGACCCCATACTCGATCCAACAATTGATTGCGATTAAACACTCGATCTGGATTGCGCACGAGCAACTCCAAAAGCCGGTATTCCGTAGGCCCAGTGTGAATTTCCTGGCCGTTGATGGTAACGCGGTGACTGTTAAGGTCGAGTTGAATGCCGTTACTTTCTAATACGTTATTTTCTGGAGTCCCGCTCCTTTTTAGAAGTGCTTTAATGCGAGCGAGCAACTCACGCGGAGAAAACGGCTTGGTAATGTAGTCGTCAATGCCTACATCGAAACTCTTTAGCTTATCGGGCTCCTCGCCACGGGCGGTCAACATGATGATAGGCAAATCCTCAGTAACGTCATCGCGGCGCAGCCGCTTCACAAGCTCTATGCCGTCCATTCCTGGAAGCATCCAATCCACGATGGCTAAGTCAGGCAGCTTAGAGTCCAGCATCTGCAGTGCGGTTTCAGCTGTTTCGGCCTCCATAACATCGTAGCCTTCGCGGCTAAGCGTGAAGGAAAGAAGCTCGCGAAGATCTGGCTCGTCTTCGATTATGAGGAGTTTATTTGCCATTCTGGGTAGGTAGTGTTGGGTTTGCCAAAGTTGTAACCATTACTTATGACAACGAGATTACAGTTTTACTCATATCTGCCCGCTTTTGTTGTTTATTTCGTCAGAGCTTGCTGGCAGTTGGGATAAACAAAATAAAAAGTGTTGGTAATCCCGCTCACTCATCGCTCTGTAATCTGGGTCATTTGGATCCAACAGCCAGCGCCGCACAACTCGCTCAGGCCACCCCAAGTGTAGGGCCAGTTCGCTAGAGTCCAAGCCCTTCTGGGCGCACTCCTCCCTGGCTGAAACATTGAAGTCCTTTGAGGCTGTTGCGTTGGTTTGGCGATCGCTCAAGGACTCTGTGTAGAGCACCCGCAGCTCCAGTAGGTCTTGTCGTGACAAAAACTCGCTTGGGCGAACAAGGTCGATCCATGGAGTACCGGTATGCGCTACCACATGCGTGATATAGCGCTTTAGAAGGTTTCGATAACTCATTGAACGTATCCCATAGCAGGGTACTACGCTTCAAAGATTTCATTTATGTTAAAAATCAGTGACAAAGCAAGGTATAGCCGCCAAATTCTCGTGAGTCGAAGGCGCGACTAGGCGCTTGATCGTTCGCGTAACGCAAAAGACATACTTAGTTCATCAATCAGTCATTTTCTGACCCTACCGTTGTGCCCGAGATCGAATCTGGTCTCACAAACAAGTCAAATTTGAGGGTTCGAAAATGAAATTTAACGGATCACTGTCTCGTCTGATCCTAGGCGGTTTTGTTGCGGCTGGCGTGTTGGTCGGCTGTGGAGGTTCGGGAGACATCAACATTTCTCCGGTAACGACCGATTCGTCAACAGATAACTCGGTTAACAACAGCAACAACGTGGCGGCTCCAGTGGCAAACCCGTGCGCGTCTAACGGTCAGATCCAGGGTGATTTCGACGCTCCGCACTGCATGTACTCAACGGCATTCGCAGATTCCGGAAACAACATCGACGTTGATATGACATTGGTCGACTTAGACGATGACGGAGCACACGTATTCAGTGGCAGCTTGTTTATCGGAGAAGACTATACCAAGGGCGATCTGGCTGCGGCCGGCATCACCAAGGGCGGCGACGGCCCAACATTGACTATTGAAGCGGGTGCTACGGTTGCGTTCGTGGATAAGACCAAGTTCATGGTGATCATGCGAGGATCGCAAATACAAGCTGTGGGCACGGCCGCAAAGCCCATAACGATCACATCGCTGAGTGATGTTAACGGTACGATTTCTTCGCCTGAGGCGGTGTCCGAATGGGGCGGTCTGGTGATTAACGGCTTCGGCGTCACCAACAAATGTACGTACACCGGAACACGTGGAACCGATCTTGCTCTGGATGGTTTCTGCGATGTCGCGTCTGAAGGATCTGAGGGGCAGGATGCCAA
>CACFGV010000023.1 GCA_902565895.1 K189A clade bacterium | reverse complement strand
CGTGGCTTGAGGCCAACTGCCCACCGACCATGCGCACGCGTATGGTGGCCGGCGAAGACATTGGCGGTGGCAACAAACGGCGCAGCACAAATCCCGAGGCCTACGTTTGGCTAGAGCGCATGGCGGCAAAAGGTTGGACCGTACCCACTTGGCCAAAAGAATACGGTGGTGCCGGTTTAAGCAAGGATGAGTTCGTGGTGTTGCTCGAGGAGTTGCAAAACATAAAAGCCCGACCACCGTTAGGGGGCATGGGAGTTTCTATGCTTGGACCAACGCTTTTGGAATACGGAACCGAAGAGCAAAAATTACAGCACCTACCGCCCATAGCTCGGGGCGAGGTGGCCTGGTGCCAGGGTTATAGTGAACCTGGTGCGGGATCAGATTTAGCTGGGCTGCAAAGCTACGCTGAAGACCAAGGCGACCACTTTATTTTAAACGGCGCAAAGATCTGGACTTCGGGGGCGAACTACGCGGACTGGATGTTCTGTTTGGTGCGAACTGACCGCGAGGTGCCAAAGCACGAAGGCATCAGTTTTGTGTTGTTCTCTATGGACAGCAAGGGCGTGAGTACCCGACCTATTGAACTTATTAACGGCCATTCGCCTTTTTGCCAAACATTTTTTGACAACGTGCGGGTGCCCAAAGCCAATCTGGTAGGCAAGCTGAATCAGGGTTGGACAGTGGGTAAACGCTTGCTGCAACACGAACGCTCTGGTTTGGCGGCTCTTGCCAGCGCTGATACAGCCGGCCCCATGCAACGTATTAAACCCTCAGTACCGATGCCGGATATGGTGCAGCAGTACGACAAGGCGGCGAGTCACAGCGACCCTAAACTTCGTTCTGATCTAATTGATATCGAAATGTTGCGGCGTAGTTTCGTGCTGACCCAACAGCGCGCGGTTGAAGAAACCGCAGCGGACACGCCTGGGGCGGCGACATCGATCTTTAAGTACGTGGAAGCCAACTACGTGAAGGCGCAATTGGAAGCACAGTTGCAGGTACGAGGAACCCAGGGTTTGGGTTGGCAGGGAGATACATTCAGCGAAGAAGAAATCGCCATGTGTAGACTTTGGCTTGAGGCGAAATCAATTTCGATTGCCGGCGGCTCGAACGAAGTGCAGCTGAATATTATTGCGAAACGGGTATTAGGCTTGCCTGATTAGGTTGCGAATACAGCGAGGAGGAAGGGAATGACAGAAGTAGTTAGTGGTCCACTGTGGGCCGCAAGAAATTGGTCCGCGGACGAGGGCGCAGGCAGCATTCACGATGATGCGACGGCTGAGAAGCTCGGCTTTCGGGGCGGCACCGTAGCTGGCGATATTCACATGAACCAATTTCCGCCGGTGTTGTTGCAGATTTTCGGCAACGAATGGTTTGAGCGTGGAAATTTGTCCCTGAATTTTAAGAACGCAACCGTTGATAAAGAACAAGTCCAGGTGTTTGCTGAGCAACGCACGCCAGGTAATGACTCGATTAAAGTATGGATGGAGCGCGAGGACGGCATGTTGGTGGCCACTGGCACTGCATCTGTTGGGGAACACGTCGATACAGAATTACGTAACCGAGATTTCCGCCCATGTGATCCGTCCGAGCTGCGTATTTTGCACCGTCTACACGAAGGTCTGTCGCTGGGAGAATACGATGTGCATACCGCACCAACTCGACAGTTCGAGCGTTTTGATCAGAACTTAATCAGTGACCCATTAGATTGGTACCGCGACGCCTCGCCCTGGGGTGATCCTGTGGCTGCGCCTGCCACAGTACTGGAATTTTTATGGGCTTATCCGATGCAAGGCATGCGTCCTTACCTTGGTGAAATGGTGGGTTTGTTTGGTGCCATGGAGATTGGCTTTGACAGCGGCCCGTTGTTGATGAACCACGATTACCACCTGACCAGTAAGGTGTTGTGTGTGGGTCAAAGTCCGCAAACAGAATACGTTTGGTACGAAACCCAAGCTTTTGATCCGCAAGGTGCCAAGGTTGCAACGCTGCTGATGCAGTCGCGTTGTATGAAAGCATCGTCGCCGGAATACGCAAGCTAACTGCCCCTGCGCAGGCGGGGGGAGCCTTGCGCTGATTAATGTCCTCCATTAAGTTGAGTCCAAATAGGAGGGTTTATGACACGTACGCGTTGGATCTGGCTGACCGCTGCAGTTCTGTACATAGCATTTTTTAGCTGGTACACGTCGTTTGGTGGCCCCCTTACCGAGCAAGAAATTGACAAGTATATGGCGTTTTTTGAGCAGCGCGGTATCGAACCAGAGCAGAAACGTGTACTAGAGCAGTTTTTACGGTCCGACACTGGCGATGACTTCGCCATGATCAATGTCATAGATATGTATGCAACGCCGCTGCAAGTGCCAGGCGTGGAACCCGGCGAAAGCAGCGATGATGTATTGGGTAAATACATGCAATACATGTATCCCGCGCTGTTCGCTCGTGCCAGCCATCCGGTTTTTGCAGGCGACGCGGCAGCCTCTGCGTTGGACTTGATGAATGCGCCAGAAATGCACCAATGGACTCGGAGCGCACTGATGCGCTATCGCAGTCGTCGCGACATGATGGAAATTACGACCAATCCAGCATTTTCTGGGTCCCACGACTTCAAAGTAGCGGCGATGCACAAAACCATTGCGTTTCCGTTGGATCCTTGGTTCCAGCTGGGTGATCCGCGATTGGTCCTGGCGCTGATTTTAACTCTGATCGCCTTGGGGCTGAGCTGGCGCGAAGCGCTGGCCCAAAGAACAGTCGACTAGGCGGGCATTAAGTTCCGCATTGCTGTAACAAACTGCTGGGCGTCGGCTGACACGGCGTCGACAGACTTGCCCGCCTTGTACAAAGAACCTCCCAGACCAAAGCCGTTAGCGCCAGCCTGCCAATACGCTGGGATGTTAGCTGTATCAATACCGCCCACTGCAAGCACTGGGAAGTCTTTGGGTAGCACTGACTTCCAACTCTTGATCACCGCCGGGGTGATCATTTCTGCCGGAAACGCTTTAATGCCATGAGCTCCTGCTGCAATCGCGGAAAAGGCCTCGCTCGGTGTCGCGACACCTGGAACACTGACCAGGTTCTGCTCGACACTGGCTTGAATAACGTCTGGGTTGGTGTTGGGGGATACGATGAGCTGTCCGCCAGCACTGCGGACGTCTGCGACTTGTTGGGTGGTCAGCACCGTACCCGCGCCGATTAGCATTTGATCAGCATACGTGGTGGTGATTTTCTCGATGCTGTGCAGTGGCTGCGGCGAGTTCAAAGGCACTTCAACCATACGAAAACCCGCAGCATAAAGAGCGCCGACTGTGTCCACGGCTTCGTCAGGCGTGACCCCACGCAGAATGCCAATAAGCGGCATGTTGTTGAGGTGAGAAATCAGCAGGTCGCGCACCAAATAGTCCTAAGCCGGTAACTGTTCAGCGATAGCCAAGGCGCCCAGAATAGTGGCGGCTTCGCCGTCGATACAAAAAGCATCATAGCCGAAGTGGGCGAGGGCAAACTGATATCTTTGAGCCAATTCTGAGGCGCCGACAATGGCAATGGAACAACCCGCATCCGCATCTAAATGTTGCAGTTCATGGCCAATGATCAATCCCGACAAATAACTCAGCCCGATCTCTTGGCTGTGCTCGCCATTGAGGTTTAGCGCGCGCACACCGAATAAATGATGCAATAGGCCGCCTGGTTGTTTGGCGTGGTCTAGACCCTGAGTAAAGGCGTCGTCATTCCACAGTGCGTCATCGTCTACGGAACTGGCCAATATGGATTGTTGGCTGAGTAGCCCAAATAGCTCACCGCTCATGGTGGTGGAAAAATTATTCAGTGTGCTGGATGAGGCGTCGATCCATTTGTTGTGGGTGCCTGGGAAACACAGTGACTGTGGAGCCTTATGTTCAGAGCGGGGCAGCAGTTGTTGTGCGCCAAAAAACTGCACCTCTTCACCGCGCATTACGTCATAGTTGCCCGCATGGCCCGCGCCAGAGACGCCTGGAACGATCCATGCTGGGCAATGGGTGAACTCGGTCAGTCGGTGACAATGCTCGGCCAGTTGCATTAGCGATGCGGGGGCGGGTAGATGCGGTACCAAATGCCAGCCGCCAGGACTGCCCACCATGCCGCATAGCACAGTCACCAGCGCACCGTGTTGTTGTAACCAAGGATCGATATGTTTTAGCAACACCTCGCTAAATGGTTGCTGCACATTGTTTAAGCCTTCAGCCGTTTCAACGCGGCGTAGACAGTTGCCGTTTTCCGCCACCAGGTAGGCGCGAAAATTGCTGGTGCCCCAATCCACTACAATGTTCACGGCATTCGGTTTGGAACTCATAGGCGCGAGATCTTTGGCTGATAAAGAAACGTGAACAGTTTACGTGGGCCGAACCCCAGGCTGCTAGGGTATTGTGTGGCCTGGCATCAAACATGGGAAAGTTGAGTGGCTATTTTAAGGCGGCAACAGGACGTACAAATTAACTACCGTGTCGATGGTGATGGCGATATCGCGTGGTTGCTGTTCAATGGCGCCACACTGCCCTTAGCGTTTTGGGACCCAGTTGCGGTTGCGCTGGCTACTACAGAGAAAGTAGTGCGTTTTGATCAACGCAACGCCGGGGCAAGCCACGCCATGGGGGCGTTTTCGTTATTAGATACAGCGGCAGATGCTGCTGCCGTGCTGGCACAGTTAGAACTGTCCCGGGTAATTGCGGTGGGTCATGCCTGGGGTGGACGAGTGGCCCAGGTGTTTGCCAGGGACTATCCACACTTATGCGAGGGTTTGGTGATTTGCGGTACCGGAGGACAGTTTCCCAGCACCCTGCCGGATAAGGTGCTGGCGCACGTGCGCAACAGCGCACGAGCGGGGGACAAAACCGCATGGGCTCAAGCCCTTGTCCAGGCTTATTGCGCACCAGGTTTTGCAGGCCGTCAGCCAAGCGCTTATGCCGAACTGATTGACTTGCTGTGGCCACCTAAACGCCCCAGCGCTCGATGGGACGCAAAGATAGCGCCCAGTAGCAGTTATTGGGGCCGAAGTGCTGTGCCAACGTTGTTGATATACGGCCAACAAGACCAGTTCGGTACCCCAGCTAATGCTGATGATTTGCAAGGACGGCTAAGCGATGTGCGCCGAGTGGATGTCCCTGAGGCTGGGCACTTTGTGATTCGCGAGGCTACAGAGACGGTGGTGACTGAGTTGCGGCAATTTGCTCAGTCTTTGATGGGAAAATAAACCCTGTCTATCTTTTGCTCCAATGATTTAGCGCTCGGGTCCTGACCGATCTGGCATTGGAGCAGTTAATGACCAGATCGGCGACGACCAAGCGCGCTCTACCACCTGATTTTTCTGATCCCAGCGCTGGCTGGGTTGTTCCAGTACCCGCACGTACCATAACGCCACATCGCCCTTGTTGTAGTCGCGATCTGTCCAGGTGATGCAACTGCTGGCTTGGCCCGTAGGATAGTCTCCAAGACGTAGCACTTGTTGTTGTACGGCACCGTTTCTTTGGCTGAGCTTGATTAAATCTACTGCGGCGATTGGCGTTGCGTCCTGCATGGTTATACAGGATTCCCCGCCGCAGCCGGGAACATACTGGGCAAGTGGTCTTACCTTCTGGCGTAAGCTCTTTAACGATGGAATACGTATCTTGCTCGATGATGTCGAAGGGCACCCCGACCTCGCTCAGATACTTCGGCAACACGTGTTCAGGAAAACCCGGCTGCTTTTGATCCAGATTCACCGCAACAATGTCAAACTGAATGGGAGCGTGCTGCTGAAAACTGAGCATCATGTCTAGCAAAGTATAAGAGTCCTTTCCTCCTGACAGACACACCATGACCTTGTCGCCATTGCTGAGCATATTGAAATCAGTCAGCGCCTCGCCAACTAAACGCCGCAACTTTTTATGACATTTATTTTTCTCGTATTGGCCTTTGCGCGGATCACGCTTCGGCAAAGAAACCGCCCCCCTCTCCGACATCAGTTCAACCCCCTCAGCACATGCATGGGTGGAGAATCAAGCAAGCTACGACTGCCGATCAGGCCCACCACAGTAATGATCAGTGCACCGCTTAACGGCCCTAGCAACCAAATCCACGGATGGATCTGTGCGCTCAACTCAAAGACTTGCGTCTGTAGCGCAGCCACCGTGAGTTCGGCACCCAGCACCGCAACCAAACCAGCGAAGACGCCGAGAATTAAAAACTCTCCAGTCAACGAACCTGCAATCAAGCGGCGCGTACCACCCAGAGCGCGCACCAACGCCAGTTCCGACATGCGCGCGTCACGGCTCGATTGAATGCTCGCGATAAGCACCAAGCATCCACTGAACAATACCAACACCAGCACCAGTTCTACCGCCTGAGTGACCTGATCAACAATGGTTTGCACTTGCTCGATGACCGCATCAATTTCGATCACGGTAATTGTGGGGTAGGAGCTTAACAGCGTATTAAGAAATGTTTTGTCCTGTCGCTCAAGATAGAAACTGGTCATATATGTTGCAGGAAAGTCGGCGAGCGCCTGAGGCGAAAAAATAATGTAGAAGTTCGGACTGAGACTTTCCCACTCCAAGCTTCGCAAACTGCTCACCACCGCGCTGACTTGCTGTCCGCCAATGTCGAAATCTAACTTGTCCCCCAGGCTGAGCCCCATTTCATCGGCGTATTCTTCTTCCAAAGAAATCTCTACCACGGTGCTGTCTGGATCCCACCACTGACCCTCTATCACAACATTATTGGACGGCTGGGAAGCCATCCATGTCAGATTGCGCTCAGACGAAATACGCCTTTGTACGTGGGGATTCTGTGTGCGCCAGCCCCTCGCATCCAGGCCGTTAACACCAACAATACGACCACGTACTACAGGGTATAAAAATTCACCCTGGGTCGCAGATTGCTCTATGAGCGCCCCAACCCCTTCGACCTCCTCCGGGCCAATATTCATGACGAAATGATTGGCAGAATCGTCTGGCACCTGCGCCCGCCATTCCTCGATCAATGCAGTACGAATCAAGACCAGCACCAGTAACAACATGATGGCTAGACCAAAAATCAAAATCTGCGCTGTGCTTTCCTGTCGCCTGCGCTGCAGCGCAGACAGCGCGAGGCGCCAGCCACTCTTAGCCTGCATACCGGCCACCCGGCCACCGCGCAAAAGCGCATAGGCCACAAACCCAAACACCGTAATCACAACCACGGCGCCGATAAGCGCCCAAAAAGTAAGCATAAAGTTCTTGGTATACCAAACCAGCAACGCCAGGCTGCCCGCTGCCGCCGCACCATAAGATGCCCAACGACTTAACGGCGCCACACCCAAATCACGACGTATCACGCGCATGGGCTCAACACTCTTGAGGTGTACAAAGGCTGGCATAGCGAAGGCCAGCGCACAGATCAGGCCGGTTACCGCCCCTAGGGTAAAGGGTCTCAGCCCAGGCGCAGGCAATGACACTGGCAGAAATTGCGCCAACAGTTCAACTATGGCTATGTGCAATAGCCCACCAGCTGCTAAACCCAGCCCAATGGCTGCCGCACCAACCAGCAGCAACAAACCCATAAATCCACGCAGAATTTGCCCTGGCGTTGCACCCAGGGTTTTAAGCACTCCAACATGGTCGAAATGGCGCTGGGCATAACGGTGCGCGCTGAGCCCAACAGCTACGCCCGCCAACAACACTCCAAGTAGTCCACCCAGCAACAAAAAACTCTCCGCGCGGTCTAAAGCGTTACCGATGCTGGCGTTGCTCCCACGGATATCTAACCAGCGGTAGTTGGGCTCCAGAGGCAAATCTTCTTTTAACAGTTGCAACTCATCCTCTGGGCCCGCCAGCAGCATTCGATACGACAACCTGCTGCCAGGCTGCACCACTTCTGTTTCCGGTACGTTTTGCAGATTCATGAGAAGTCGCGGACCAAGGTCGAACATCGAACCACCGCGGTCAGGTTCTGCAACCAACACGCCACCTATTCGCAGTTCGGCCATGCCAACCTCTACCAGATCACCAAGTCCTACCCCAAGGGCAGGAAATAAGCGCGAATCAAGCCAGATTTCTCCTGGCTGAGGAATGTTGTTAACGGCATAGCCTTCACCAAAAGGCTGATCGGCGACGATTAACTCGCCACGCAACGGATAGCCACCATCTACGGCTTTTACGCTAACCAACTGATTGTATTCACCGCCATAGATCATCGACTGAAATACCAGTGCCTGAGCCGTCTGCAGACCCTTTTCTTGGGCTTTTGCAAAAAAGCTCGGGGGAATCTCTCTAGAGCTAGAAATCTGCCGATCTGCAGCCAGGAAGCTGGCGGACTCTTGCACCAGGGCACCCTGAAGCCGGTCGACGAATAAACTGATAGAGGTGACCGTGCCTACCGCCACCAGCAGGGCTACCAGCAGCAGACCCATTTCGCCAGAGCGCACATCACGCCAGGCCATCCGTGAAACCAGGGCCAGATTCATGACGCGACCTTGCCCCCAGCAATGGCAATGGTGCGGTCGCAGCGCTGCGCTAACCCGTGGTCATGGGTCACCAAGATCAGCGTGGTGCCAAATTCTTGATTCAGTTCAAACAGCAATTCACAGATCACCTCGCCCGTTTGGGTATCTAAATTTCCAGTGGGTTCGTCGGCAAATAACACTTCAGGGTTTGAGGCAAACGCTCTGGCAATTGCGACCCGTTGTTGCTCACCACCTGATAACTGGCGTGGATAATGATCCACTCTGTCTTGCAAGCCGACCTTCGTCAGCAGTTGGCGTGCTTGATCTTCTGCCATGCGATCACCGCGTAACTCTACCGGCAACATCACGTTTTCTAGCGCAGTTAAACTGCCGAGTAGCTGGAAGGACTGAAATACAAAGCCCATATGCTGGCCCCGTACCAAGGCGCGCGCCTCTTCGTCCAGCTCAGAAAGGTTCGCATCCACCAGGCTTACGAGACCATCTGTCGCCGCATCTAAACCAGCCAAAATGCCCAGCAAGGTGGTCTTACCAGAACCTGACGCACCCACAATAGCCACCGACTCGCCTGCATTGATTTCCAGATCAATGCCATCCAAGATCACTAATTGACCCGCTGCGGTGGGCACAACTTTGGTCACACCGGCAGCGGAGACTACGATTCGACTCATGGCTTCTTCACCGTCATTTCTTAACCTCTCGCCCCTAATCAGGCTTCGTTTGCCGAAGCCTATTACTGCGGTTGTGATAATTGCGTTGTTGTTTACGTCTGCCCTGGCGCAACCCGCCATGGGCAACGTGTCGACCAGTGCTTCTTCTGGGACGGTTGTTGTGCTGGGCGACAGTATCAGCGCCGCCTATGGTATTCAACGCGAGCAGGGGTGGGTGCACTTACTGGACCAATATCTGACGGCCAACCATCCCGGTTGGCGGGTGGTTAACGCCAGTATTTCTGGCGAAACAACTGGAGGCGGACTGGCCAGGTTACCCGGCGTCTTAGATTCAGTCGCGCCAAAAATCGTCATCGTGGAGCTGGGGGGTAATGATGGCCTGCGCGGTTACCCGGTGCAAAAAATGAAGGACAATTTGCTGCGCATTCTTGAGTTGTCCCATGCCCAGGGCGCTTCAACCTTACTAGCAGAAATGCAAATTCCGCCTAATTATGGGCGACGCTACACCGAGGCATTTCGTGCAAGCTTCAAAGACGTTGCGACCACCGCAAATACGGAACTGATTCCTTTCTTGCTGGAGGAAGTGGCGTTGCAGCCCGAGTTTATGCAAAACGATGGCATTCACCCGACCGCCGCAGCACAACCGTTAATCGTAGATGCAGTGTTACCGTACTTATTGCCGCTACTCCGACAGTAAGAGCCGCTACTGCGGCAGTGGCATCTGTTGCATAGCCCAGCGCATCAGCAACCTAGGTGATTCAGAGCTGGAGCAATTGTTATTGGGCAACCGATCGTTTGCTCTTTTGCTTGACCCCTATATGTGACTCGCCGCGGGCCGCCGCCAAGCGCACCTGGCGCTGCCGTTCACGAAACTGTTGTCGCCTAGCTTCCTCTACCGTGCTGTGGCAATACGGGCAGCTTACGCCATGTTCAAATTCTGGTGCCTGCACGTCTTCAGCAGACAGCGGGTGCCGACACGCATAGCACTGCCGATACTGCCCCTGCCGTAAATTGTGATCCACCGAAACACGCTGATCAAAAACAAAGCATTCACCCTGCCAGCGGCTTTGCTCGACCGACACATCTTCTAGATATTGCAATATGCCGCCGTTAAGCTGATAGACCTCTTCCACCCCATGCTGAGCCATATAGGCAGTGGCTTTTTCACAACGAATACCACCCGTACAGAACATCGCAACCTTACGCTGCTTGGTGGGGTCAATGTTGTCTTTTACCCACTGTGGGAACTGACGAAAATTATCAGTATCTGGCGAAACGGCGTTATCAAAAGTGCCGATGTCAATTTCGTAGTGGTTGCGCGTATCGATCACTAATACGTCCGGATCATCGAGCAGTTCGTTCCAACGCTCCACGCCAACGTGTTCACCGGTTTGTTGAAGGTCTAAGTCCTCGACCCCAAAACTTACGATCTCAGGCTTGACGCGCACTTTGAAGCGATGAAAACCAACGCCGTTTTGATCTAAGTCTGACCACTTAAAGGTCATCTCACCAAATACTTGTTGCAATGCGTGCACCATCGATTTCAAGTCTTCGACCTGGGCAATAACGGTGCCATTCACCCCTTCGTTCGCCAGCAGAATAGTACCCACAACATTATGTCGCTCACCCAACCTTTGCAGCTCAAGGACCAGGCTTTCTGGGTCAATGACTTCAACAAATTTGTAAAAGGCCAAGGCTCGTCGCACGCTCACGCTCCGTCTGAGGCTGCTTTGCTGGCTCCGGCACAGCCCGGGGATTGGGGTGCTAAGTTGTTGCGTTGCTGCCATTCCTCATCACTGTATAGGTGTAGCGCGCAAGCATGCATGCCCGCCGCAAACTCAGCTTGCAGTAGCGCATTGATGCGACGGTGGCGATTGATCCGAGATTCACCTGCAAACGACGCACTGACCGCGGTGACCTTGAAATGACTTTCAGCCCCAGCCGGCACATTGTGTCCAGCACTTTCATCAGCAACATCAAGATGGGACAGCGTCAATGCTGAGGCAATTGTTTCTTCAATACGTTGTAGACGGGTCATCATGAGCGCGGCTGCGATTTCGGGAAGAAGCAATTCTATCGCCTGACCTAGACTTAGGCCACTACCCCCCAGAACTTGGCTTTATGCACTCGTTTCCGCCTCTTAGGTTGGCTAAACTCAGTTAGCCCGACAGTTCAATGGTGGTCGGACAATATAATAGGAAACCAACAGGACAAGTTATGCTGGCTATTCTTTCCCCAGCCAAAACGCTGGACTATCAAACACCGCTGACAACAAGAAAATCGTCCCAAGCAGATTTCAACCGTGAATCATCGGAGCTCATGTCAACGCTGCGTAAGTTTGCACCAGCCGATATTGCAAGCCTCATGAAGATCAGCGACAAGCTCGCAGAGCTGAATCATCGCCGTTATGCGGAGTGGCGTCCGCAGGCTGACGAAGACAATGCCCGCCCTGCACTGTTCGCCTTCAAAGGCGACGTCTACCAAGGGTTAGATGCCAGTAGCATGACTGCTAGAGACATAAACTTTGCGCAAAAACATCTGCGCGTATTGTCAGGACTGCACGGACTGCTGCGACCACTGGATTTGATTCAACCCTACCGCCTAGAAATGGGGACCCGTTTGGTCACCAAACGTGGCAGCAATCTGTACGAATTCTGGGGCACTAAAGTAACTGACAGTATCAATCAGGCGCTGGCACAGCAATCAAGTAAAGTGCTGATTAACCTAGCGTCGAACGAGTACTACCAGGTAATTCAGCCTGAGCGAGTTGAAGGCCGCATACTGAACATTAACTTTAAGGAATTGCGCGACGGCAAATACCGCTTCGTTTCTTTTTCCGCTAAAAAAGCCAGGGGCCTGATGGCCCGCTATATGATCGACCAGCGCATTACCCAGGTATCTAACCTGCAGCAATTCGACGTCGAAAACTACGCATTTAACGAAACGCTCAGCGATGCTGACAATTGGATTTTTACCCGCTAATCAGGAACCCATATACATGAGTAGTCTTACCCCTGAGCAACAAACCGAGCTTGAGGCCGCAGCATTTAGGCGCCTTATAGAACACTTAGATTCGCGCAAAGACGCACAAAATATCGACCTTATGATTCTCGCTGGATTCTGCCGCAATTGCTTGTCTAAGTGGTATAAAGCCGCGGCCGACGAGCGGGACCTAGATGTGAGCATGGATGATGCCAGAGAGAAGGTTTACAAGATGACCTATGAGCAATGGAAAGCGGAGCATCAGCTGGACGCTACGCCAGAGCAGCTGGCGGCTATGGCAGCTCTGAACGACTAACCATGTTCAACCCGAATCCCAACTGGCTCGATCGGTTAGCCGATACTTGGCGCAATTGGCGTGGGTTCCTGTCTTTCATCTTCTGTATGTTAGTTTTTCGATCAGCGGTCGCCGATTGGAACCACGTGCCGTCCAGCTCGATGTTGCCGTCTATTCTGATTGGCGATCGCGTAATCGTGAATAAGCTAGCCTATGATCTGCGCATCCCCTTCACTTTCACGCGAATTGCCCAATGGGCAGACCCCGAGCGCTCAGACATCGTTACCTTTGAATCACCCAAAGACGGCCGCCTAATGATCAAGCGGGTCATTGGTTTGCCCGGCGACACCGTGAGTCTGCGCAACAATCAGCTGATTATTAACGGCCAAGCAGCGCAGTACTCAGACGAGACCGAGCAGATATTGCCAGCTGAATTACTACAGCCGTTGAGCCATACCCGCGTAGTTCGTGAAACAACCCTGGGCGATCAAAGACCGATCATGCTCTTTAAGCGAACACCCGCTTGGATTCAATCCAGTTTCGACCCCGTTACCATCCCGCCGAATCAATATCTCATGCTCGGCGACAATCGCGACAATAGTGGCGACTACCGCGTGATCGGTTTCGTATCACGTAGCGCCATCCTGGGCCGAGCCAGTTCCGTAGCCTTTAGTTTCGATGTAGACAACTACTACCTACCCCGTGGCGACCGCCTCATGCGCTCCTTACGGAGCTGAATCGGCTAACGCCCCAACAGCTTACGCACCAACCACAACAAACAAGCGCCCACCAAGCCGACGCCTATTAGGGCGACTACAAAGACCACGCTGCTGCCAAGAAATGCCAGGCTGTCGGCGACCGCAACCCCATATTGTTGCGCCACCCACACCACGCCCGCGAGCGCAGTGGTTGTGCCTAACAAGATGGTGCGCGCCATTCGCCGCCAGCGACCGCGTTGCACCGTCACTCTTTGTGCGGCCTGACTACGCCCAGCTTCTGGGCGCGAGACCTTGTGGTCTTTCGAGCTAATGGTTTTCTCCTTGTGGCTGCCGAAGCAGGCGTGGTTTCCGTTACAATGTTCGATTGGCATTTTAACCACCTGCACCGAGCGCACACCATTGACCGACGCGATATCAACCCCGCCGCTACGCAACTATCGATTCGCCCGCGCCATCTTGTTGGTTGCTTTGGTCGGCGTAGGCTTCGGTTTTAGCGTGCTGTTTGCCATTCTGGGTCCGTTAGGCCGAGAGGTGGGCCTCAGTGAATTACAAATCAGTTCCATCATTGCAGCCTCTTCCCTGACCGTATTCCTGGCCAGTCCACGCTGGGGGCGACTGAGTGATCGATGGGGCCGCAAACCGTTAATGATCTTCGGCTTGCTGGGTTATGCCTGCGGTAACTTCCTTTTCGCCAGCGTCTTTCATGCCGCGCTTATTGGTGCATTGCTGCCGTTGAGCGCCTATTTACTGCTAATGCTTACCCGCGTACTCCACGCCAGCCTGATGTCCGCCATCATGCCAGCAAGCAGCGCTTATATGGCGGACATAACGGACCTTGCGACCCGCACTAAGGGTATGGGGGCCGTCGGAGCAGCTAACAATCTTGGCGGTATCCTAGGACCGGCTTTGGGTGGGCTACTGGCAGGCATCACTCTACTGACCCCGTTATGGGTGGCCTCAGGGCTGGCTATTACGACCGCCCTGTTAGTAATTTTTCTACTGCCCAATAGCCCACAACCAAAACTCCAGCGCAACCAAGTCAGTGCCAAGTTAAGCTATTTTGATCGGCGCATTCTGCCCTACATCATCGTTGGCACCATGATGTTTATAGGCATGGCGCTGGTGCAACAGACCCTGGCCTTTCGTTTTCAGGACGTATTACAACTGAGCGCAGTAGAGACCGCCCAAACCTTTGGTCTGGCTATGGGCCTGTCGGCGGCGGCGTCACTGGCCAGCCAAATAGGCCTGATGCAGCGTATTAATCTGCGACCCATCCAATGGCTGCGTATTGCCATGCCGGTTCTGGCAGTGGCCTTTGCCTGTTTAGCCATCGCGAATACCCAGACAATGCTGGTCATCGCCATGCTGTTGCAAGGTGCTGGAATGGGTCTTGCCGGTCCGGCCTTTATGGCCGGTGCATCAATGGCCGTTAATGCAGAGGAGCAAGGGGCTGTTGCTGGTGTCGCGGGCTCCTGCGGGCCGTTGGGGTTCACGATTGGGCCGCTGCTGGGTGGCTTCTTTTACCAGATTCAACCCGATCTACCCTATTGGTTTACCTTTGCGTTGTACCTGCCGTTAATCGTTTTTGTGCTAAGAACTCGCGACAGAGTAAAGTCCGATAACGTCTAAATTTGTCATAAACTAACCGTTAGAAAAGCGACTAACAACGAGGTGGTTTATGCTGTTTTCAGACTTCAAATTCTCCCATTGCATCCGGGCGGTGACGCTGCTGGGCGGCATTTTAATTTCTGCGGTGGCCCAGTCTCATGGCCGCGCAGCAACAGTATCTAATGACGTCCGCGCCATTGAATTCCCAGATACAGCGGACTATCAGACCCTGACCGTAGATCTACACACCCACAGTGTGTTTTCAGATGGTCATGTCTGGCCAAAAATTCGGGTTGAAGAAGCCCTACGGGACCAATTAGACGCCCTGGCCATAACTGAACATCTTGAATACCAACCCCACCGGGCAGACATTCTGCATCCAGACCGTAATCGCGCCTATGACATCGCCGCAGACGCCGCCAAAAACAGCGACCTCATCGTAATCCGCGGCAGCGAGATCACACGGGATGCACCGGCAGGTCACATCAATGCGGTGTTCATTGACGACGCCAACAAACTCATCAAAGTAGATAAACCGCCAGCGGACACCAGTGATGTTCTAGCCTACTACAGTGCCGCCAAAGAATGGCCGGCACAAAAGGCGGTTGAGGCCGCACACGCGCAAAACGCCTTTATCTTCTGGAACCACCCCTACTGGACTCGTCAAGCCCCAGACGGCATTGCACGCATGAACAAATTCCATAGCGCCAATGCTCGCAACGGCGTGTTGCACGGCATTGAAATTGCCAACGGCAGCACCTATTCCGAAGAGGCCTTCCAGTTAGCATTGGACTACAACCTCACCTTAGTTGGCGTATCCGATGTGCACGATCTTATCGACTGGGACTACAAACCCCACGACGGCGGGCATCGACCCGTCACCTTAGTATTTGCCAAAGCGAAGACAGCCGCCGCCATCAAAGAGGCCTTATTCGCGCGTCGCACGGTGGTTTGGTTCCGCAATTTGCTGATTGGCCGCGAACAGCATTTGCAGCCTCTCTTAGCCGCCAGCCTGAGCGCATCGCCTTTGAGCTACAGGGCAACAACCTATATCGCCGAGGTGACCCTGAACAATGTTTCCGACGCTGACTTCAATTTGCGCTACACCGGCGATTACACGTTTATGAATAACGCCGACCGCATCACCGTACCTGCCCACGGACAGATAAAGTTACAAATAAAACCAGGTAAAAGAAGTAAAAAACTGACCCTACCCTTCGTGGTCGAGAACACACTCACGGCACCTGGGAAGCACGCAGAGATTGAAATAGAGGTTGCTGAATAGTTTTATCCGGGTAATATTTCAAAAATCCAATTATTACCCCGATAGATATGTACAGCACTTTTAACTTGACCCGGCGTATTGCCCGCGGGTCCTTGCGTGAGGCCGCACTTGCGGCCCATGAACACTTGCACCACTTGCACGAGGCCGGCGTAGTGATTTTCGATGAGAGCACATTCAGCGTTGTGGATGTTGACCTGAGCGGCAGCGCCGAGGACGTGGCTTGGCGCATCGACAGTTACCCGCAACAAGGCAACAGCAAACCAAATCGTAGGCGCGGCCGGCCAAAACTGGGGGTAATTGGCCGCGAAGTGACGCTATTGCCGCGCCACTGGGAATGGTTGGCACAACAACCCGGCGGCGCATCGGTGACTTTGCGCAAACTGGTTTCTGCAGCCCGCAAAGACCCAGAACAACAACGGCAATTTGCACAACATCAAGCGCAACAAAAAGCTTATCGCTTCTGCCAAGCCATGGCCGGAGATCTGCAAGGTTATGAAGAAGCCCTGCGGGCTTTGTATGCCCGGGACCTGGAAACGTTCAAACAACACACTCAAGTATGGCCCAAAGACATCGCAGACACCGCTATTGCGCTGGCTGTGGCAGCTATTTAGCCCCCCTCAATCCGCGGCATAAAAAATACTTCGCTGTCCTCGTTCAAGGGTTCCATAAAGGCGTCTTGGTAAATTTGACCATCAATAGCCACAGCGTAGCGGTCCAGCAACACATCCAGATCTGGCCATTGCTGTACCAACATCGCTCGCAGATCTCGATAGTTTTCAGCGCTAAGGGTTAACGAACATTGGCCGCCAGTAATGGCGGCACATTCATCCGGCAACGTGATCTGCGCCACGAGGTACCCCGGCTAGGATCAGCTATTCGCCATCAATAGCTTCTAACAAGTTCGGCGGCGACAACGGCAATTTACATATGCGCATGTCAAGGGATCGAGACACCGCGTTCGCTGCTACCGCGAGAGGTGCAACAATGGGTGTTTCGCCAACACCGCGTACCCCGTAAGGGTGACTTGGGTTGGCCACTTCAACAATGCTGGTGTCAATCATCGGTAGGTCGGAACACACTGGAATGCGATAGTCTAGAAAGCCTGCGTTCTGCAACACGCCGTCGTCACTGAAAATGTATTCTTCATTCAGCGCCCAGCCTAAACCCTGAGCGGCACCGCCCTGCATCTGGCCCTCAACGTAAGACGGATGAATCGCTTTGCCCGCATCCTGCACCGCGGTATAGGACAACACGTCTACTTTGCCGGTTTCTTGATCGACTCGCAGATCGCCAAAGTTCACCGAGAAACTCGCACCTGCACCCTGGGCATTAAGAGATGCACGGCCCTGAATTGGTCCGCCAGTCTTGGCTGCTTTGCCCGCTAAATCTGCAAGGCTCAATGCCTTCACGTCTGCGTTAACCCCAGGCCCAGGTATCGCCTGCCCGTCTTCCCATTCCACTTGGTCTTCGTCAAGGCCCCAAGTCATGGCTGCACGCTTTTTACATTCAGCGATTACGTCTTCACACGCCCGGGTCACCGCCATACCAGTGGCAAAGGTTGTTCGGCTGCCGCCGGTAACATTGCAGAAACCGGTGCTTTCGGTATCCGCCACCTGGGCACGAACTTTGTCGTACTCCACGCCCAGGGTCTCTGCCGCCATCAGACACATTGAGGCGCGGGAGCCTCCAATGTCAGGACTGCCTTCAATGACCATAACGGTGCCGTTTTCATTGATATGCACCTCAGCACTGGATTGCATACCCACGTTGAACCAGAACCCTGCTGCCACACCACGGCCTGCGCCTTCAGGCACCGGTGCCTGGTAATTTGGGTGGTCCTTGGCCGCTTGCAAACAGGCTTTGAAACCAATGGGCGGAAATTTCGGCCCATAGCTAGCTTGGGTACCTTCGTCCGCCGCGTTGTGTAAACGCAGATCGATGGGGTCCATATCGATAAGTTGCGCAATCTCATCTAACGCGCATTCAAAGGCGTGCATCGACTGCGGCGCGCCGGGCGCGCGATAGGCAGCCACTTTAGGTTTATTCACCAACACATCGAAGGTTTCGACAAGGAAATTTTCTAACTCGTAGGGGGCAAAAATCGCCATAGCGCCAGGCATATAAGGTGCGCCAGCGAAGGCACCTGCTTCGTAAGCGACCCAGGCCTGGGCCGCCGTAATGGTGCCATCGCGTTTGGCTCCCACTTTTACCCGAGCTACTGACGCCGAGGCGGGTCCCGTCGCGCGAAATACTTCTTCCCGACTCATGGCCATCTTTACTGGGCGACCCGACTTTTCAGAAAGCATAACCGCCAGTGGCTCTAAATAGACCACGGTTTTACCGCCAAAGCCGCCACCAATTTCCATTGGAACGATTTTCAAATCAGCGAGATCTTTGCCAAGAATCTTCGAGGTAGCCGCACGGAACTCAAAATGCCCTTGGGTGGAACACCACACCGTACCCCGTCCGTTTTCATCAATACTGGCAACACAGGCTTGAGGTTCAATATAACCCTGATGCGTCATCGGGCACTCGAACTCACGCTCCACCACAACATCAGCAGCCGCAAAACCCTCTTCCAGGTTGCCACGTTCCAACCGACCCAGATTCGCTACATTGCTCGGACTCTCAGGCTTTTCCGGCAGGTTGGTATAATTGTTCTCATCTACCAAGGGCGCATCTGACTGCATAGCGTGCAATACATCCAGCACCGGTGACAGCGGTTCGTACTCCACCTTAATGGCAGCAAGTGCCGCCTCAGCGATCATTGGCGTTGCCGCCGCTACCGCCGCCACAGTGTGTCCGTGATAAAGCACCTTATCTCTGGCCATAACGTTTTTAGCCACATCGCTCAGTGTGCCACCGCCTTCACCGCCCACCTCGCCTTCAATGCCGCCACCAGGGAAGTCCGCTCCGCTGATCGCCGCGAAAACACCCGGCAACGCCAATGCACCGCTGACATCAATGCCCTTGATTTTGGCGTGGGCATGAGCACTGCGCAGCACTTTGCCATGGATCATATTCGGCAACACCGTATCGGCACCAAACTGCGCTCGACCCGTCACCTTGTCGAGTCCATCGGGCCGTACCGGGCGACTGCCAATCTGTTTGTAGTCCACTGCATCTGCCATCACTCACTCCTCGGTTGGCTCAGGCCATAAAATGTAGCACGGGCTAACCATCACAGACCACGTTTGCGACGGAGAAATTGCTCCAACTGTTCAGGAACTGCGCGATACCCTGGTCGAAGACACTGGTCACATCACCACAACAATGGTTTTATCGACGTACTAGAAGAGAGGAGGCTCAGACCATGTTGTTAACTTGGTCTCATGCAGTGATGTATGTCCGCGACGAGGCAGTGATGCTGGACTTTTATACCCGCGTACTTGGTTTCGAAATCACCGACCGCGGCCCGTTAGGTGAACAAGGGCCCGACATCATTTTCCTAAGCCAGAACCCTGAGGAGCACCATCAATTGGCCATGTTGCCGGTGCGGCAGGACGCGGAGTCATCCAATTCGGTGAACCACTTCGCTTTTCGCGTTACTGAGTTTGCCGACCTAAAAGCCTTGTATGACGCGTTGCAGCCCATAGACGGAATTAAGGTCGGGCCAATGTCCCACGGCAATACCTTGTCGATTTACTTTAACGACCCAGAAGGCAATGGCTTAGAAGTATTTTGGGATACTCCTTGGCACGTCGCCCAACCTCAAGGCGAACGCTGGGACATCAACCTGTCAGAAGACCAGGCCCTTGCCTGGGTTGAAGCCACCTTTGGACACGAGGCGTCTTTTCAAGCGCGAGAAAACTACTATGCTCAGCGTCGCCGCGAGCTGAATAACCGCTAAGCGCCCGTTTCGTTTACTTATCTAAGGAGCATGCTGTGACCCTCACCCGAGCTTACGCCCAAGGTCAGACCGCGGATCCAATTGAATCCACCATTGGCCAACGCCTAAATGAAATTGCCGCAGCTCAGCCTAACCACCCCGGGCTGATCATGCCGCATCAGAACATTCGCTGGAGCTACGCCGAGTTTTTAGCTGAAGTCGATAAACTTGCCACAGGACTACTGAAGCTCGGGCTTTTTAGGGGAGATCGCGTCGCGATCTGGTCACCCAATCGATACGAATGGGTATTGACCCAGTTCGCCACGGCCAAAATTGGCGCCATCATGGTGTGCATCAATCCCGCGTATCGACTCTACGAACTGGAATACGCTCTGAACAAAGTCAGCTGCAAAGCCATCATCAGTGCAGAGTCGTTCAAAACCAGTTACTACCTTGAGATGCTGCAAACCCTGGCTCCTGAACTGCAATCATGCGCGCCCGGAGAACTCAGCGCGCAAAAATTACCGCACCTCAAACACGTTATTCGTATGGGCTCGGCTACAACGCCGGGTATGCATAACTTCGACGCTGTTTGCCAGCTTGGCGGCGCCAACGAATACGCCCAGTTAAGCACCATCGAGGCACAGCTCGATGCCAACGACGCCATCAACATTCAGTTCACCAGCGGCACCACCGGAAACCCCAAGGGTGCCACCCTGACCCACCGCAACATTTTAAATAACGCCTATTTTGTCGGTCGTAATATGCAACTTAGTTCTGCTGATAAGTTGTGCATTCCGGTGCCCTTGTACCACTGCTTCGGCATGGTTATGGGCACCCTTTGTTGCATCAGCCATGGCGCCACTATGGTATTACCCTGCGAAGCGTTTGAACCGCAGCCGGTCTTGCAAGCGGTACAAGACGAACAATGCACCGCGCTGCATGGCGTACCTACTATGTTCATTGCTGAACTGGACGACCCAGACTTTGCGAACTACGACGTCAGTTCGTTGCGCACTGGCGTCATTGCCGGTTCCACGTGTCCGCGAGAGCTCATGAAACGGCTAATCAGTGACATGGACTTGAATGGCATTGTCATTGCCTACGGTCAAACAGAGTGCAGCCCGGTAGACACCATGACAGAAATGGACGACCCCTTTGAAGCCAGAGTCAGCACAGTCGGGCGGCCGCATACCAATTGGGAAATCAAAATCTGCCGCGAAGACGGCAGCTTGGCAAACATCGGCGAAACCGGAGAGGTATGCGCGCGCGGGTACGGTGTGATGTTGGGCTATTGGGAAGATCCCGAACGCACCGAACAAACCATCGACCCAGAGGGTTGGCTACATTCCGGCGATCTCGGTGAAATGGATGCCGAGGGTTACGTAAAAATAACGGGCCGAATAAAAGACATGATTATTCGCGGCGGCGAAAACGTCTATCCACGAGAAATCGAAGAATTCTTATACAGCCATCCGGACATTCAAGAAGTGCAGGTCTTTGGCGTGCCCGATGCCAAGTATGGCGAACAAGTCGCAGCCTGGGTGCAGGTGCGTGACGACAGTCCTTTAACAACCGAAGAAATCCGCGAATATTGCGCTGGCCAAATCACCCACTTCAAAGTACCCCGATACATCAAACTGGTAGACGAATACCCCATGACCGTTACCGGCAAAATGCAAAAGTTTGTGATGCGCGACCAGTATGCTGAGGAACTGGGTTTAAGTTAGTCGAGCGCTCAGTCGCCATGACGCACCAACGTGCAATGCTCCCGGGCGTACAACCGTTCCATATAGGCGCGCAAGTTTGAATACTGCGCCAGCAAACCCTGCTCTTCAGCAAAATTCAGCGTATAGCCCACAATGATGTCGGTCACGCTAAAGCGCCCCTCTACCAGGTAATCCACTTCACTCAACACCCCATCTAGCGCCGCCGCGCTACGCCTGAACATGGCGTTATTCTGGTCAATAATGGCCGGCACGTGTTGGTCTGGAGGCAGCACAAAATCAATGCTGTTGATTTCGGTACTTGATACCCAGCATTCCATTTCGCTGAGCGCAAAGCTCACCCATTGGTCATGTAAAGCCCGCCCCCAAGTGCCTGGCCGGGCCACCAAGTTCTGTTCCGGCACCAAATCCGCAATTGCTGTGGCTATGGCGGCAGATTCAAACAAAGGCTTGCCATCGATTCGCGCAGCGGGCAATTTGCCCAGCGGGTGTATTTGCTTAACCGCATCACTGCCGCTGGTTTCAACTTGATTACCCAACGAGGTATAGGTGAGTTGCGCTTCCTTCAATACCCAACGCACCCGGGCAGAACGGGTCGGCGCTAGTTCGTACAGCTCGATCTTAGGCATTACTTTTCCAATAATGACTACTGTTGGTCGCGCTTAGATGGTAACGGCCACCACAGCAAGTGCGTACAACTACCGAGTTCCGAGAGCCAACAACTACCTTAGGGTCGAGCAATGTTCACTACCTAATTCAGCAATGACCACGAAATACGCGATTGCACGAGAGCTGATCGACCAGCTGCACCAATACGCCGACAGCAACGGCTTGGATAAAACAGACGTAGAAGAAGCCACCCTGATTTTACTGATTCAGGCGCTCAAAAATTCACGGGGCAGCGAGTCAATGCGGGGGTTGTTGCAGTATGAGATCGACAATCTGGGCACCAGTGTGTTTGAAATTCAGCGCGGCAGTGGCCACTCGTAGCAATCACCCGGGGTCCGCAAACGACTTGGAACGGCTGCGGGGTTGCTTCTTGCATTGGGTAATAATGAACTACATTATTCTCGCCCAACTGCATTCAAGCCATTCTGAGAGGCTGTTCAATGAAGATCCTGCGCACCCCAGATTCCTGCTTTGAAGGCTTAGCGGACTACCCGTTTGCACCTCATTACACCACCATCAAAACCGCCGACGGCAGTGACTTGCGCATACACCATTTGGACGAGGGCGATACCGACGCGCCTATTATATTGTGCATGCACGGCCAACCCGTATGGAGCTATCTTTATCGCAAAATGATTCCACTGCTGGTAGCCGACGGTTTTCGAGTCATCGCGCCGGATCTACCCGGCTATGGTAAGTCAGACAAACCAGCAACCCGCGAAGACTACAGCTACAACCTGCAAGTAGACTGGATGAACGCCTGGTTACGCGCCAATGACCTTGGCGGTATAACATTCTTCGGCCAAGACTGGGGTGGTCTTATTGGGCTACGTATGATCGCCGACAACGAAGAACGCTTCGAGCGTGTGGTGATTTCCAATACCGGACTGCCCTATAACCCAGACACCCCCGACGATGTCGTAGCCGAGGTAGAGGACTTCCGCGCCAATAAACCCACCCCAACATTGCCTGAAATGATGCAAGCGCTAAGTGGTGGTGCTCGCGCGCAAGCTATTGCCTTCGCCTATTGGCAGAAGTTTTGTTGGGAAACCGAGGACCTCCCCGCCGGTTTCTTGCTTTCGATGATGACAGAGCAACGTAGCAAGCTGGCCATGGCCATTGACTTTGCTTTTTACCGTCTAGGCCTACGCAAACTTTCGCCGGTACGAACCGCATTGGCCAAAGCCTACGACGCACCATTCCCAGACAACAGCTACAAAATGGGGCCGCGCGCAATGCCAAGCCAGGTTCCAACCATGAAAACCAGTCCATCTCTTGCAGCACAGGCCAAGGCCTGGGAATTCTTCTCGCAGTACCAAAAACCGTTTCTGTGCGCTTTTGGCGACGACGACCCGGTAAGCAAGGGCGGCGACCTGCCCTTTTTAGACAGAGTCCCAGGCACCGCAGGCCAACCGCATACCACCATCAAAGGCGGTGGGCACTTTGTACAAGAAGATAATCCCAAGGAGCTTTGCCAAGTAATTGCGGCATTTATTCGCGCTAACTCCTAGCGCAGGCTGCGACGCTTGGCATACATTAGCTGCCAGAACCCACTCAACAGGTGCCTTGGCATGACCACGCTGTACATGGTGAAGAGCAATCCAGTAGCAGGCAAAGAAGACGCGTATAACCGTTGGTATAGCGACGTGCATCTGCCCGAGGTACTGCGGATTGACGGCTTTCAGACCGCCCAGCGTTTTAAACTGCACCCGCGCCAGGTACAGCCCAATCACACACATACTTACCTGGCCATTTATCAAATCAACAGCAATGACGTAGACGGCACCCTGGCAAATCTGAGCAAGGCCACCTGGATGAATCTAAGCGACGCCATCGACATGACAAGCTTGGAGATAGACATCTACCAGGCCATGGGTGATGTCCAAAGCTAGTGCTCAGAAACTTTGAACTAATTCTAGGAACGTGCCATCTGGGTCTTTGAAACAGAAAAACCGGCTGCCGTGATCAGCACTAGACATCACCGTTGCAGGCTCAGACAACACCTCAACACCTTGGGATAGTAAAAAGTTGTAGTCGGCCTGAAGGTCGCTGCTACGAAGGGCCAGCCGTGCTAAACCAGGACGATATAAATTTGCGTAGGGCTCCGAATCATCTCTTGGCTGCTGCCATTCCAGCAGGTCGATGAGCATGGGCGGCTCTACGTCCTTGAGCGCCAAAATCGCACCATTGACCTGATAGTCCTGCATGCCTACCGCTGCATTTACTTCTGCATTGTTAGTGGCAGGCACCTTCCAGACCTCGACAAACCCAAGCATTTCGTAAAAAACTCTCGAGCGCGCATAGTCGCGACAGTTAATGTTGATATGCACCATTCCGGTAATGTTCATACTGCGTGCCCCTTCGCTGTTAAACCACGGTGTCGGCGTTATCAATGACTAACTCGGTGCCATTCACGTGCTTAGAATCGTCGCTCAACAAATACACCACCATGTGGGCCACATCCCGCGGTTCGCCAATCCCCATGGCTTTGCGTTTCTTTTCTGCGCTGTCGTCAAGATCAATGTTCATGAGCTGCTTTACCGCGTTCTGCACCATCGGCGTGTTAATGCTGCCGGGATGAACTGAATTGCAGCGAATACCTAGTTTTTCACGTCGGCAGTGCACGGCTATAGCCTTGGTCATGGACCGAATACCGCCCTTAGCTGCGGAATAAGCTAAGTAATCCGGTATCCCAATCAATGCAGCAGTCGACGACATGTTTACGATCGAACCGCCACCCGAAGCCTTCATCAACTTGATACCCGCCTGACAACCGAAATAAGTGCCATCCAAGTGCACTGCTAGGGTTTTGCGCCAAGTCTCAGTAGTAGACTTCTCGATATCTGCAATAGGCGCTATGCCGGCGTTATTCACCAGCCCGTCAAGGCGGCCATGCTGCTGCTCAATCACCGCCATAACCTCAAGCCAACGACTCTCATCGGCGACATCTTGCTGCAAAAAAGTGGCACCTAACTGCGTCGCTAACCCAGCACCCCGCTCTTGATCTACATCGGTCATTACTACCTTTGCACCACCCTCGGTAAGCAACTGCGCATCCGCCAAGCCAAGCCCAGAAGCCGCGCCGGTTACTAGTACGACTTTGTTTTGTACCCCACTCACAACATCAGCGCTCCGTCCTCTACCTTAGTGTTGCGGATCATATAGATACTGGCGGTTCACTAGGCACTGAATTCAGCATCACCTCATCGGGAATCTGCATAACCCGCTCATAAACACCGTCAGGATAGTTACTCATATGCGGGCCGGGCGCATGCGCTACATCCGGCTGGGGCACCTGACCGCCTTCATCAGCGAAGGACGGTGGCTGTTTATAACGTTGTAACTCGTCCTCTGAAATACCAGCCAGCGCCACCACCTCGGGATCAATCCACGCTTCTTGATTGATCGGCGCTAATGAGTAACTGAGTTCCAAAGCGAGGTTTTCTGGTCCCGCAAAATAAATTGAGCAGCACATACCATGTTCCAACGGCCCCATCACTGGCACACCTTTCGAGCGCAAGCGATCACGCATGGCCAGCAACTCTGCGTGGTCGTTCACCTTCAGCGCCAAGTGCTGCATCGCGCCACCGGCACAGTTAGCCCCAGGGTTGCCCGCATGAGATTCACCCAACACCCGAGGGATGTTTTGAATATCTGGGTTACATACAAAGGCGATAGAGCTTTCATCATTCAACCGCAGAAACCCGTGCCAGGTATTTTCTACCCCGTGCATCCAGTACAAAGCCTGCAGCTCCATCCCGAGCTTATCGGTAAAAAATTCAATTTGTTCTTTCATGTTGGCAGTACAAATCGCCAAATGGTGCAAACCGGCTACCTTGTTCATAACCTCCTCCTTTAGCTAACGTCTCCACGCTGCGGCATGTCTGCGCAGATTGCAAACTCTGCCAACAAACCTAAATCGAAAAGACTAATCTTGAGATCGCGACCGCTTATCTGACACCACAGTTAACGGGTCGTAGCGAAACAGTTCATCCATGGTATTGGCCCGCGCGCGCCCAGCCGCACGATTGCGTGCCCAAGCTGCTATACCAGACAAGTGAAACACTTTAGCGTTGCGCCGCGAACCACGTTGAATGCCAGCCGTACGCTTTCGACGCAGATCTTCATAGTGCTGCATCGCCTCTGCAACGGCTGGGGTCCGGGCCATACAGCCTGCCAACACCGCCGCGTCCTCGATGGCCATCGCAGCGCCTTGGGCCATAAAAGGCAGAGTGGGGTGACACGCGTCGCCCAATAACGTGATGCACCCTTTACCCCATTGAGTCATCGGAGGGCGGTCGAATAGTGCCCACTTAAACAATTCCGACGCATCAGCTTGGTTTATAAGCTCGACAACATGCGGGTGCCAACCAGCAAAGTCCTGCTGAAGTTCCACAAGGTCGCCTCGTTCCGTCCAAGACTCAACTTGCCAACCGGACTTCTCTACCACGCAAACGCAATTCACGTAGTCGCCGCCACGCACATAGTAGTGTACGAAATGCTTCCCCGGGCCCCACCATACCGTCGACATCGGACGCACCATATCCTTTGGCAACTTTGACGCCGGCACCAACATGCGCCACGCCACATTGCCGGTAAACGTCGGTTGGTGCTCGCCCCACAAAGCACAGCGCACCTGGGAATGAATACCATCGGCGCCAATCAAGCCAGCAGCAAATTCCAGTTCGTTATTGACGTGTACCTGGACGGTGCCGTCGGCCTGCGCGGTACAACCGGTCACTTGCGCTTCAGTACGTAACTCAATGTTTGAATGCGCCTGCGCCGCTGCTAACAGGACATTTAACAAGTCACCCCGGTGGATATGGTAGTAAGGCGCTCCGAACCGTTGGGCGACCGACGCCCCAAGGGAAGACTCAGTAATAACCCGGCCGTTACGCCAATGCCGGAACTGAGTGCCCTCTGGCAAAAAAGCCGACGTCCGCAGTGCTGACTCAAGACCCAAGTCGTGCAGCACGCGCGAACAGTTAGGTGACAGCTGAATACCAGCACCTGCCGTAGTGAATTCGCGCCCTTGCTCTAATACCAATACGGACCAATCGCACTTGGCTAAACACAGTGCTGCTGTAAGCCCGCCAATACCGCCGCCAGCGATAATCAGTCGTTGCATCCGCCGTCCCTCTTAATCTGCCGCCCTAGTGTACGCCACTAACGTTATGGCCGAAGAACAGCGTACAACCGTACAAAAGGTGGTGGCGCCACAAAACCAGAAAGAGCTGGTAGCCACCATTCGCAGCCGCGCGGCGCAAATTCTCGACAACCTATCATTGGGAGAGACATTTGACTGGGTAGATCACGTGTCCGTTGAATTAACCACACAAATGCTCGCTACACTGTTTGATTTTCCATTCGAAGATCGCGGCAAGCTCGCTCGCAGGTCCGACATTGTCTGTGCACGTCCAGGCGAGGGCATCATAAACAGCCATGAACAGCGCCTAGAGAAGCTTATGGAGTGCTTAGCTTACTTCTCTCGCTTGCGGAAGGAGTGCGAGAACAATCCAGTGGGCCACGACTTTATTTCTATGATGATTAGCGGAGAAGCCACACGAATTCTCTCCCCCCAAGGATACCTTGGTAACGTTCGCTTACTTAACGTGGGCGGCAACGACACCACTCGCAATTCAATATCCGACGGCGTACTG
The DNA here is from genome assembly GCA_902565895.1 of K189A clade bacterium. Lineage (GTDB taxonomy): Bacteria > Pseudomonadota > Gammaproteobacteria > Pseudomonadales > Azotimanducaceae > UBA4421. The sequence goes on along the minus strand of CACFGV010000023.1, from coordinate 4,541 downwards.
ACTCTGAATCAACACCTCCAGGAATATCAAAAACTGCGCGACAATCCAGCCTTCTTCCCATATCTGGTGTCCGAGATCATTCGCTGGATGACGCCCTTGGCACGAATGCGACGTACGTTGACCAATTACTTTAAGTTCACAGGCCAAGAGATGAAGGCCGGCAACAAAGTCACTATATGGTTAGCCCAAGGTAACCGCGACGAACGCAGCATCAAAGACTCTTAAAGGTCCTTAGTGGACCGTAAGCGCGCGCGAACCATATTTCCTTCGGCTTTGGATTACACCGCTGCATGGGCAACCGCTTAGCCGAAATGCAATTGCGGTTATGCTATGGGAGGAAATCCAACAACGTTACGACTAAATCGACTCCGGCTCGCCAAACATTGGCCCTTTCATGATTGCACTTGGGGCCATGCCAGGTCGGCGCTGCCACGCATCACTGTTGTCTAACGTTAACGCCTGCATATTTGCGTGGCGCTCGCGCATGATGCCAACGCCATCAAACGGCAGATCATGGTCTACGTAAGGTCGTACGTTGTCTGTGACCATATAAAAGTTGCCAGCCTCAATGTGCGCGAACACCTGTTCAGCGTGTCGCTCGGGTGTCATAGCCAAGCGAAAGCTATCCGACCCCAAGGCTTCCACCTCATCTGCTGAGGATTCGCCATCACGCACGCGTTGATTAACCACACTGGTTTTGTCTAAAGCCGACGCGACAATACAAGGGCACAGCACATGCACTCGAACGTGGGGTGACTTACGTGCCAACTCAAAAGACAATGCCTCAGAAGTAGCCACCACCGCATGTTTGCTGGCTTGATACGAGGCCCCGCCGTTATCGCCACGCACCAAACCGCCAATTGACGCCGTCGCTGCGAAGATCGACTCGGCCTCCTGTGCCTGCAACAGCGGGACGAATGCCTGCATGGTGTGTACGACGCCCATTACATTGACCTGTAGGGTGGTTTGCCACTCCTGCACGGTACTGTTTAGAACCGTATGGGAAAAAATGACCCCGGCGTTCGCGAACACGGCACCAATGCTCTTATCAGGCAGCAATTCGGCGATAGCAGCCGTGACTGTAGCTAATTGCTGCGGCTCAGTAACATCACACGCCAGCCCATAGCACAGCACTTGCGGGTACAGCTCACGTAATCGCGACTCGGCTTCACGCACGAGCTTTTCGTGTAGGTCAATTACGATCACGTGCATGCCCAACGCTCCTGCGGCATGACAGCACAAGCCCCAGCCAATGCCATGATTTCCGGCACCCGTAACCACAGCCACGGTACCGCGCAACTGCCGCAAATCCATCGGTCCCTGTTGTTTACTCATACTGATCCCTCATCCTATTACCTCACAAAATCAGTGCGCCACATCAAAGGATTCGGGTGGCCGCACGACAATATCAGCGATATTAACGTGAATAGGCTGGGTTGCCGCGTAGGATACGGCGTTCGCTTCATGCTCAGGATTTCCCACGAGTTGCTGCATATTGTTTGCCAGCGCGTCTGAGGTTTCTGGCGCTTAGTGTTCACCGGGTGCTGTTGCCGCATCAATGCCTGCCATCTTCAGCATGGTTTCGGAGAACGCCAAATCAAAGTTACGGGTGAAGTTCATGGCGATGGCACTAGGCCTGGCGTTACTAACTTCGCGATAGCGTTTGCGAGCATGTCCAGTTAGGCTTCCGGCGACTGAAACGGGGGCACTATCTCTACCTCAATTAATATTCCTTATACAGGCGAGCGAAAACTGCCTTTGAGCTCAAAACTAGCGTTTGGCATCGGCGCATCCGGCGAAGCCATTTATTTGAGCTTGTCCAACGCATTCATTGTCATTTTTTACAACCAAGTCATTGGTTTAAATAATGCTCTAATTGGCACCGCCATCATGCTCGCTATGATCGGCGACGCCATAAGCGATCCGTTGGTTGGCATCGTTTCCGATCGTTGGCGCTCGCAACTAGGCCGAAGGCATCCCTTTTTAATCGCCGCCCCGCTGCCCTTGGCGCTGTCCTTATACTTTGTCTTTAATCCGCCACAATGGCTTTTCGACCTGTCCAGTGAAACGGCCATTTTCGCCTGGCTCGCTACCTGGACCATTATCAGTCGTAGTGTATTGACGTTGTTTAACGTCCCACACCTAGCGTTGGGAGGTGAACTTTCCAAGGACCAACATGAACGCTCCCAACTGTTCAGCGCCAACACCATTTTCGGCATGGTATCTGGACCTGGCTTCATATTTATTGCCTATACATTCTTTTTTGCTGACGAGGTTGTGCGAGCATCAGACGGTGCTGTGGTGCCGGGCCAGTTGGCTGGCGAGTCCTACGGACCGCTCATTCTCACCGCCTGCGCCGTCGTAGTCGTCACGATTTCGGCCTGCGCGGCAGGTACCGCCAAAGAAATTAAGTACTTATCCAAGGCCCAACGCCAAGAAAATCGACTTACCCTAATGGCCTTCTTCGGACAAATCGTCAGCACCTTTAACAACCGCAACTATTTAGTCATCTTGGTAGGCTACTTCTTTTTCATGATCGCCAGCGGCATTTACGACACTCTGGCCATTCACATCAATACCTATTTCTGGGAACTGAAACCAAACCAAATACGCTGGTTTAGTCTCGTGGGTCTAGGCGCCGCAGCTGCTGGTGCCCTTCTGTCGCCGCTGTGTATGCAGAAATTTGACCGCAAACCAGTCATGTTAATATCCCTTGCCATCACCATCCTTTGTGCGCAACTAGTTGTTACGCTGAGGCTTTTTGGGTTGATGCCAGAGAACGGCGACCCTTATTTATTACCCTTGCTGTTACTCAACGCAGCGGGCTTTACCTTTAGCATTGGCATGGGCTCAGTTGCGATCATGTCTATGATTGGCGACATCGTGGATGAAAACGAGCTGCTTTGCGGTGAACGCCAAGAGGGTCTGTTTTTTTCTGCCCGCGCATTCTTTGCCAAAGCGTCAAATTCAGTAGGCCATTTCTTCGCCGGCATTATGCTCGAGTACTACGTAAGATTGCCGTTGCAAGCTATACCAGGTGAACTTAGCGCCGACACTTTGACGCGACTAGGCGTAAGTGCTGGACCGATCATGGGTGTCGCGGCAATCTTTTCACTGTTGATCTATAGCCGCTACAATTTAAGCCGCGACCGTCATCAAGAAATCATGGGCAAATTGCGCGAGCGTGCCGCAACAGGCTAACGCCTGCGACCACTGTGGCATACTCGGGCTAGCAAAGAGGAGGGCGGCCTTGGGTAAACTGTTAAATTACTCGCTCCGAACGATAGGTACCGCGTTGTGTGTGACCTTTGCAGCGGCAGCCATCAGCGACGACAACCCTATAAAAGAAAAGACTATTTACTGGGGCGACCTCCACACCCATACCGCGTTCTCGATGGACGCTTATGTGTTGAACACCCAAACCACCCCGGAAGACGCCTACCGTTTTGCTCAAGGAGGCCCTATCACCCTACCCGACGGCAGCACCCATAAATTGCAACGCCCATTGGACTTTGCTGCGGTTACCGATCACGCCGAATACTTTGGTCTTATAAACGTTTGCCGCAGCGATCCGCAGCGCCCCTATTGCCAAGAGCTCGCCGAAGCTGCTGCCGAAAAATCCCGTCGCGGTTTTGTTGAGATCTTTCTGCCGCTCATTGTAAGCGGTGAACGCAATTGTCTAGTGGACGCCGCCAGCTGTAGCGACTCAGAGGCAAACCTTTGGCAACGCAGCATTGACGCCGCCGAGGCGGCTAATCAACCCGGTAAATTCACAACCTTTGTTGCCAGCGAGTGGACCGCATCGCCAGACAACTTACATTGGCACCGCAACCTCATCTACGCCAATGCCAACGTACCTAAGCGCGCCATAAACTCCTTCGACCAACCCACCCAAGAAACTATGTGGCAGGCCTTACAGGAACAATGCCAAGACCAGCCGCCTTGCGATGTGGTAGCCATACCCCATAACAGCAACATCGGACTGGGTGGTAGCTTCAATACCGATGGCCACAGCGAGAAACTGTTAGGACTACGCGCGCAGTTCGAAAGACTGGTGGAGATCCACCAGCACAAAGGCTCTAGTGAATGTTATCCCGGCTCCCTGTACAGCGACGAAGCTTGTAACTTTGAGATCGCTCTACCCATACCGATACGCGATGATTTACGTCTGAATGAACGCGAACTCACCGCGCAAGAAAAGTTGGACATAGCCAAAGGCTACGTGCGACCGACTTTAGCAAAAGGCTTACGCTTAGAAGCCGAACAGGGCATCAATCCATTCCGATACGGCTTTGTCGGTGCTACCGACAGCCACTCCTCCCAACCGGGCAGCACCGAAGAAGACAACTGGCGCGGCTCCTTAGGCCAATGGGACTTAGACTTAAAAGACCAGCAAATCTACTCAGCTTACAACCCCGGAGGTCTTACCGCTGTTTGGGCCGAAGCAAATACTCGACAAGCGATATTCGCAGCCCTACAACGGCGCGAAGTTTACGCGACCAGTGGTACCCGCATAAAGCTGCGGCTGCGCCAAACCTTTG
>CACFGV010000022.1 GCA_902565895.1 K189A clade bacterium | reverse complement strand
AAATCAAGGGCCGCTGAGCATGCCCTTGCTGAGTCTCGAAGAGCTCCAGATTTGCCCTTAGAAGTATTGCTGGGTCCAGCGGTGGAACGAGCCAGGAAAGGCATACCGGTAACAAAAAGTCTCGAGATGGCGTCGATCAAGGTTGCAAAAGAATTGAAAGACTCACCATACTATCAGCGAATTTTTACTCGCTCTGGCAAGCCCTTGGCTTGTGGAGAAGAGTTCAAGAATCCCGGGCTAGCTCATCTACTAGAGTGTTTAATCGCTGATGGGCTCGACAGTTTTTATCGAGGTCCGACTGGCCGAAATATCGGCGAATTTTTGCAAGCGGTCGGATCTCCCCTCACGCCAGAGGACTTCGAGGCTTATGTCGCCACCGACATGCTGGTGCTAGAGGCAGAAACCCGCTTCGGTACTGCATATAATTTGTCCGCTCCAACGCAGGGATTCGCATCTCTCATGCTGCTGGGTTGTTTTGATAGCCTATACAAGCCAAGTTGGAGTGAGAGCGAGGTCATTCATGCGCTAATCGAATGTACAAAAATCGCTTTTATCGAGCGAGATAAGCTCCTAGCAGACCCGACTAGAGTGCCGGAGTCGCTGCAAAATCTTTTATCTAAAGATGCTCTGAAGGCCCGTGTTGCAGAGATCGATCTCTCAACCTCTATGCCATGGCCAGTCGCTGCACAGTCAGGCGACACCGTCTGGATGGGCGCTCTTGATAAGAACGGTGTGATGGTGAGCTTTATTCAAAGTATTTTCTGGGAGTTCGGATCCGGAGTCGTTGTCCCGGAGTATGGCTTAGTGTGGAATAACCGAGGTTCTAGCTTTTCTCTTCTAGAGAAAGACAGAAGATATTTAATACCAATGACGAAACCATTTCACACGCTTAACCCCGCAATGATGTTAATGAAAAACGGCGATCGAATAAGCTACGGGACAATGGGAGGCGAGGGACAACCTCAAACCCAAGCTGCACTAATCGCCCGTTATTTATATCTCGATCAGTCAATCGAACAGTCAGTCCGTGCACCGCGTTGGCTTTTGGGTAGGACCTGGGGCGACGACACCAATGACTTAAAGATTGAGGCGGACATTGACCAAACCATCACTGAGCACCTGTCAAAGCGTGGTCAAGCCTTTAGTACGGTTGCCCCACTGAATGAGCTTATGGGTCACGCCGGTATGTTGCGAGACTTCATCGGTGCCCACGAGCCCGTTGCCGCCTCAGACCCACGGAGCGACGGCTGGGCTGTCGCATCGGGAAACGTTCGATGAATTATCCCGCCTTTTTGCCTCCTGCTCGCCTGCTCATGGGACCAGGTCCGATCGATGCCGACCCGCGCGTTCTCAAGGCGATGTCGAACCAGCTAATAGGCCAATTCGACCCCAAGATGACCGAGTGTATGGACGAGACGATGGCTTTGTATCGCCAGGTTTTCGATACTCAAAATCGCTGGACATTCCTAATCGACTCAACGTCTCGAGGCGCGATAGAAGCGGCAATGGTGTCCCTGCTGGAGCCTGGCGATAAAGTGCTCGTGCCCGTTTTCGGCAGGTTTGGCCATTTGTTGTGTGAAATCGCTGATCGCTGCGGAGCTCTAGTAAGTGCCATCAACACGGAATGGGGCAGCGTATTCTCCCCCGATGTTATTCAACGAGAAATAAAATCCACACGGCCAAAGATGTTAGCCATTGTTCAGGGCGATACTTCTACAACCATGTTGCAACCTCTGAAGGAAATCGGAGAAATCTGCCGCGAAGAGGGGGTATTGTTTTACTGCGATGCGACTGCATCGATTGCTGGTAACGAGCTAAAAACTGATGCCTGGCATTTAGATGCTGTAACGGTGGGATTACAAAAATGCTTGTGCGGGCCATCAGGTAGTGCACCCATCACCCTCAGTGAGCGTGCGGTAACAATTATTGAAGAGCGGCGACATGTAGAAGCTGGAATACGCGATGAAAATATTGTGGATGGCCCTGGAAGCCGCATAGCGTCTAACTATTTTGATTTGGCCATGATCATGGATTACTGGAGCGAAATGCGGCTAAATCATCATACAGAGGCTACGTCAATGCTATACGGCTCGCACGAATGCGCAAGGATCTTGTTGGAAGAGGGCCTCACAGAATCAATCCAACGGCATCGTGTAAATGGCCATGCGCTGGCTGGTGGATTAACTAGCATGGGCTTAAAGCTCTACGGTGACCAAAATAATAGAATGCACAACGTTGTGGGGGTTTATATCCCTGAAGGAATTGATGGGGAGCGTCTACGGCACATAATGTTGCTGGAATTCGGGATAGAAATAGGTACATCTTTTGGTCCGCTGAAAGGAGTAATTTGGCGCATCGGCACCATGGGCTACAACGCCCGACCGGATGCGGTGCTCAAGACGCTTGCATGCTTGGAACAGTGCCTATTGTCCGAAGGATTCAAATTACCGCCCGGCGCGGCTGTTGCTGAAGCTCGGCGAACCTATGCTGCCTCCACCATTTCTTGATCGCGAAATGACAGCTGCAGATATGAAGCCTCAATTTCAGATTGAGAAGTCAGTTCGCAAGCGACTATTCAAAACCTCAGCGGAGCGAGTTATGCGCCGCTGTGAAGCTTTAGCAGCAGTTTCGGAAAGCCGCGATTACATCGAGCGGACCTATTTGAGTGATTCACACAAACGCGCTAACGCTATCGTTGAGGGTTGGATCGCCGAGGCCAAAGCAGAGCACTGGCAAGATGCAGTAGGTAACGTTTGGGGCCGCCTACCCTCTCAGGATGCAGACTCTAAAACGCTTATCTTAGGATCTCACCTGGACACCATTGTCGACGCTGGTAAATACGATGGCATTCTAGGCGTTCTGATGGCGGTTGAGCTGCTCCATCTCCTCAGGTCGCAGAGGATAGCCCTTCCGTTCAACATCGACGTTGTCGGTTTTTGTGACGAGGAAGGGGTTCGCTTTGGTGCTACCTTACTAGGAAGTTATGCCATAGCTGATAGGTGGAAGGACGATTGGTTGGATCTCACGGACGTTAATGGAGTGTCGATCGCGGAAGCCATGACCTCTTTTGGCCTGGACAGCACCAAAGTGTCGGATGCTGCGATCCCCCGAGAAAATTTGGCTGGATATCTCGAGGTCCACATAGAACAGGGGCCCGTTCTAGATCGTGCGAATTTGCCAGTGGGAGTGGTCACGGCAATCGCCGGCGCTCGCAGATTCAACTTTGTTATAGAGGGTGAATCGGGTCACGCAGGAACCGTACCGATGGAAATGCGGAAGGATGCATTGGTTGGCGCTTGCCTTTGCGTACAGGAAGTCGAGAAAGCAGCTAACCTTTACGACGTTGTGGCAACAGTGGGCGATATCAATTGTCATCCTGGTGCGGTAAACGTGGTTCCCGGCAACGTGCAATTTTCGCTCGATATCAGAAGCGCGCGAGATAAAACTAGGGATGCGGCATTTGCTTGGTTAACCGATCGTTTCGATTCGATACTCAATTCAAGAGATCTGGCAATGAGTTGGCAAGAGATACATAAGGCTCCCTCGGTTGCATGCTCTAGCAAGTGGCAACGAACACTTGAAAAATCAATAGCCGATTGCAACTTGGAAGTTCTTTCTCTCCCGAGCGGCGCAGGGCATGACGCTATGGCAATGGAGAATATAACTCCCTTAGGTATGCTTTTCGTTCGGTGCAAGGACGGCATAAGTCACCATCCAGCCGAGTCTATAATGGTGCAGGACGTAGAAGTTGCAATGGAAGTTCTCATGACCGCGATAATTGATTACGCCTTGGGAACCGAAGAAGTCTGATTTAGCTTTTGGCGGTTTTAACGCCCTCGATGACAATCAGTTTCGATGTCGCATATTTCCGCCTCATCTCGTGGATCGGCCGCACTTCTTCGGATTCAACCCAAGCTTTAGCGCTTTTGGCATCCGGAAAAGCCATTACCACCAGACGGTCTGGCTGCCAATCAGAGTCAGCTAACAAAATCTCTCCGGCTCGAATAACGTATTCCCCACCGTATTCAGCAACGGTTGGCGTAATAAGTTCTAAGTACTTGGCGTACTCTTCGGGTTGATGTACTTCATTGTCAACAACTACGTAAACGGACATAGTTATGCTCTAGCTATTTGATGGTTTGCGCTCGGTTTTTCTTTAATCAACTATTGTGAGGCGGTGCTTAGATGGCCGGCCGATTCTGCTCTAACACCTCTGGAGTTTCGAATATTCCAGGGCAAAGGACAAGATAGATGAAGCTTGAGACGATAGATTTCGCGCACTTTGAGGCGTTCGATGCTGGAGAAATACGACGGATGTCAGGCCTCTTAGATGCTGCTTTTAAGAGCAGTGGGTTTTTGGTGGCGAGAAACTTGGGTTTTCAAACGTCGCTTGTAGATAACCTCTTCGCCTGTAGTAAGTCTTTATTTGCGCTCCCTTCTGAGAAGAAATGGCAATATAACTTTTCTGGACCCCAATCCAATTTTGGATACCAGGCCGCAGAATCAGAAGCTCTTGCACCTGATGGCTTGCCGGACCTGAAAGAAGCCTTCACCATGCGTAATGTATTGGGTCGAGTGGACGATGAGGATGTTTGGCCAAGCGATGAGTTTCGCGATATCAGTACAGCATTGTTTCGGTCTTGCTTTGCTGCCGCAACTGAGTTGCTAAAGGTCTGCGCTGTTGCAATTGGACAAAAAGAAAATTTTTTTAGCGACACACACTCCGGCGAGAACGCCACCCTTCGGATCCTGCATTACCCATGTATCAATCCGAGGCTAGGTCTCGGTCAGATGGGCGCTGGAGCGCACAGCGATTACGGATCAATTACTTTTTTGTTTCAACAAGGTGTCGGCGGCTTACAAATATTGGACTCAAACAAAACATGGCGAGATTGCCCAGCAGTAGAAGATGCCGCCATTGTAAACGTTGGCGACATGCTGGAAATATGGTCCAACGGCTTGTTTCCTTCAACAAGACATCGTGTGTTGCCCAGAACAAACGGAACAGACCGGTATTCAATCGCTTTTTTTATGGATCCCGACGACAAAGTAGTCGTCGAACCCGTGACAACCTGTATTGAAAACAACCGCATCAGTCGGTTCGCTCCCGTACAGGTAGGCACATATCTGAAAAGGAAGATCGCGGACTCACAAGTGCATAAGTGAGCTCGGGATTGTTCGTTCTTCGAGACGTCGCATTAGGTGCGAAATTTAGATTCACGACTCTAAGCCGTCAATTCGGATGTTGGCGAAGAAACCTAGAAGGTGATCAGTTAACCCCTTATAAGAAACTGTAGATCCAATATCGGGGCTTTCCCTCGTTTGGGATGCGGTATCGACTGCTGCTACGATGCAGCTAATGATAATAATTTCGGTGTCCTGCAAGGTTGCAATAAACTACCGCCTCTAGCGCTAAGGACTTTTATGCTCAGTTCTGTTGATCGTTTCTTTGGCTTATCGGCGAATGGCACCAACCTGTCTCGCGAGGTCACAGCCGGCCTCACCACATTTTTGGCCATGGCCTACATTACTGTTGTGAATCCGCTAATCCTGTCTGACGCGGGTATGGATTTCGGAGCAGTCTTCGTTGCTACCTGTTTAGCGGCAGCTTTAGGTTCTTTAGTCATGGGGCTGGTTGCCAATTATCCTATTGGCTTAGCCCCAGGGATGGGTCAAAACGCGTTTTTTACCTACGCCGTAGTCGTCGGGTCAGGGCACCCCTGGCAAACTGCACTGGGAGCAGTATTCCTGTCTGGTATTTTATTTGTAGTGATCAGTCTGCTGCCTATCCGCGCCTGGCTTATCAATTCGATACCGAGAAACCTGAAGCTAGGCATGGCCGCCGGTATCGGTTTTTTTCTCGCTTTTATCGCCATGAAGAACGCTGGCATTGTTCAAGCCAATTCGGCTACTTTCGTAGGCTTAGGCGACCTAGTTAGCTTCGGACCGCTACTGGCGTTAGTGGGATTTTTTGCCATTACCGCAATGGCCGCGATGGGTTATCGCAGCGCTGTCATCCTGGGTATTGTCTTAATTTCGCTGATCGGCTGGATCAGTGGCCAAGCCGACTTTATCGGCGTCGTGTCCGCGCCGCCCTCCCCAGCACCCGTAATGTTGCAATTGGACATTGCAGCGGCGCTAGACATTTCCATGCTAAGCGTGGTGCTCACGCTATTGCTGGTGGATGTGTTTGATACTGCTGGCACATTGGTTGGAGTCGCTACCCGTGGAAAAATGATGGATGCGGAGGGTCGACTCCCACGCTTGGGGCGCGCTTTGATCGCAGACTCCAGCGCCACAGCAGTCGGCGCGTTGCTGGGCACGTCATCTACAACTTCGTTCATTGAAAGCGCCGCTGGGGTGGAGAGCGGCGGGCGCACAGGCCTTAGCGCTGTGGTTATCGGAATCGCTTTTTTGATGTGTCTGGTCCTCGCACCCCTGGCACAGAGCATTCCCAGCTACGCAGCGGCGGCTGCGTTGCTATTCGTTTCTGCCGCTATGGCTCAGAGTCTGGTCGATCTTGATTGGCAAGACATCACCGAGTCTTCGCCTGCCATCATCACGGCTCTGGTAATGCCGCTGAGCTTTTCGGTCGCCAACGGCATCGGTGTCGGTTTCATCAGTTATGTGGCCATTAAACTCATGACTGGACGAATTAGGGATGTACCTGTCGCAGTGCTGTTAGTAGCCCTAGTGTTCGCCGCCAAGTTTATTTTCCTATAACGCTTTGCCGCTCCAAGCCTAGAAGGTGTATTGCACCTTGGCTAAGAAGTGCCGAGGTAACTCAGGTAGCACGATGTTACTGCCAAACAGATTGGGGAAATTGGATCGGAAGTAACGCTCATCCGTTAGGTTCTTGCCGGTTAACGACACGTTCCAGGACTCTGACTCCCAGCCGATGGTCATATTCAACAGTGTATAGGCCGGCAAAATTACACTGTTAGAAAAACCAGAGGGCGCCGACTCTACATCTGTGACGCTGGCACTGATGGTGAGTCCGTTATCAAATAAGTAGGTACCGTATGCTGATAAAATGTTCTCTGGCATTCCCGCGCGACGGCCGCCGCTAGCTGCAACGTTTACAGGTCCTCCAATTTGCCCACCAAAGATTAAGTGCGGTGGCACTAACGGCAGGTCATCGCCACCGTAGAAACTGAAGCGATTGCCGTCCGCAACACTGCTCAGATTGATCGCTTCTACGTTGGTGTAGGTTGCACCGACGAACAACGCGTCGTTTACCGCCCAGCGCAATTCAAACTCAGTACCTTCGGTACGAACGGCCTGGTTAGTTACGATAGATTGGGCCGAGAAGTCAGTACGTTCTTGCTCATACCGAGACAACGAAAAATACAGCCGATCATCCTCGAGCAGTTCGCCTTTAATCCCGTATTCTGTCAGTTCCGAAGCATCAAAAGCCTCGCCCGATGCTACGTTGCTTACCGTCAACTCGGCACCCTGACCCGCAATAACTGTCGCCTGCTCGGAGAGAGTGACGTACGGGATGATCCCAGAACCCGCAACGTCGTAGGACACGCTCACGGTCCACGAGGTACCAGACACTTCGTTATCCGCAGCAACATCAATACAACTGCCGTCGGTGCAGAAGTTGTTCGAGCTCGCCAGCAGCAACTTGTCGACCGGCTGGCGGCTCTCCATGTCTATGCTGTCGTAGCGTGCTCCCAGCAACAACGACAAGCCGTTTTCCCACGCCAGATCAGTTAAGAACGCCAGCCCCAGGTCAGTGTATTCACCAATGTAGTACTCGGTGTAGTCGTCGTCTATGCGGGTCGCCAGAAGTCGCGCGTCCAGCGCTGTGCTCGGGCCAGTCAGATCACGCCGGTGAAAGTACTCGTTGGTGTAGTCATCAGCGTGTTCAAAGTTCGTGTAGCGCAGCGAGGGTGACAGTTGAAAGGAGGCCACCATGCTGTCGAAGGTAAAGGATTTTGCGACGATCAGCTTTTCTTCAAATACATAGGTCTTGTGGAACTGCGAGAATCCGTAGGCATTTTCATTAAGGTTGTCATAGGACTCGTAAAACATTTGGTTGGTCAGCTCCCAACCAGAGTCGATATCAACAATAACGTCGAAGTAAAGTGTCATGACCTCATTGGTCAATTGATCATCCGCCGCAATCAAGGTGACAGCAGGGTCCAGTTTGGTAGTCCCCACATCGGTGAGCGCCATGAGATCCGTGTCAAAAAAACCGCTAATGTCGTCATAGGTGAGTGGCGAGTTCGCTGTCAAGCCACCGGTCCCAAAAGTCCAAAACGCATAGGGATTGAGGTCAGTAAATCCATCACCAGTGACATCAAATTCCTGATGGGAGATCTTGCCATCGCCATCGGTGTCCAGTGGCGTTGGTGCTCCAGTGATGTAAGTACCGTCGTCTATCAAGTCTTGGGTAATGCGGTTCCAGCCCGCATTCTGAGCGCCGGCGTAATCGTGATACATACCGCCAAACTGGAGCTGCACCCGGTCGCTAAGATCCAGATCGAAACTGGCCTGCAACAACGACTGCTCAACGCCCGGCGCGTTGGTGTAATAGCTGTCCGAATTCTCCAACTCACCATACAAATAAAAACCCATGGGCTTGCCACCAAGCTCTGCAGGGCCACCGACTTCTGCGGTAAGAATGCTTTTATTCCAGCTGCCCGTGGTGTAGGCAATCGAACCGATGTTCTCAGCTATGTAAGCACCGGTTTCTTCGATACGAGCGGACTTGGGATTGAAGTTTAAGTAGCCGCCGATTTTCGAGGGTCCGTAAATAGGCGAGGCTGGACCCCGCACAATATCTACACGATCCGAGGCGCCAATTGGCGTTGGGTAGTTACCGGGGTTATCTAATCGTCTAATGCCACGGAAGTAGGTCTCGCCGGGTGTACCACGCACGTCTAGGCCGCCGGCCACGCCAAAGAAGGATTGGGTAAATGAGCCCGGCGATACCGTAACCAACTCGTCGATGTCCTGCATGTTCATACGATCCATCAGTTCCTCACTGACGGTGGATACACTGCGCGGTGTTTCCAAGATCGATTTGTTAAACCCGAAAATCGATTCAACGTTTTCACCGGGCAAACTGTTCAAGTCTCCGGTAACGACGACTTCTTCGATTAAATCTCCATCTGCCTGGGCAGTCTCAGCTTGTGCTGCCATAAATGGCGTTATCGCAGCAATGCTAAGAGCGATTGAAGTACCAATGGCGTTGAGTGAATGTGACTTGAGAAAAAGCATACCGTCCCCTTGTGTTGAGTAATCTGTTTTAAGTTTCTGTTGCTATTTTTTGCGTACCGTCTAAACGGTCCGAGGGCCGCCCCTTTTGCGCCGTCTCTGCTCAAGAACTTGTAGCACCCTGTATGTGCAATTTGTGTGCAATTAATGTGCCGCCAGCACTCACACGCATCCGCTACAGATTGCATATTTTGATGAGTCACAGCTGTGCAATAACACAGGACCTGCACCATGTTTGAACACCATGCAAAAGAGGCTTCGCCAAGCGCGAGGCTAATTTCTATTTTTGTTGCTTGAGCCCTGTTTGGGGCTGGAAAAAGCGCGGCTAACTAAACAAACTGCAGCCATGTGCTTTTCCATGATTTGCCAACACAAGGAACCCTAATGCTCGAATCCAAATTACGCCTTCGTATAGCACGTCACGAGAATCTGCCGCTTTGGTGCAAACTGTGTGGTGTGCTGCTACTGCTGGCCGTAACCACTGCCTGCGCTCCCAACTCGGAACTGACTGCAGAGGCAAAAACACCGGCACCGCTGCCGGTAAAGGCAGTGATTGTCACCATGTTCGAAATTGGCGAGGACGAGGGTGATACTGCTGGCGAGTTCCAACTGTGGAAGGAGCGCCGCAACCTCAACGAGCGAATTCCCTTTCCCCAATCCCATCATGATCTCTTCTACAACAGCGAATCGCAGATACTCGGCATGGTCACCGGTATGGGCACTGCAAAGTCTGCCACCGCGACCATGGCTTTGGGTTTAGACCCCCGCTTTGATCTATCCAAAGCTTATTGGATGGTGGCCGGCATTGCCGGCATTGATCCAGAAGACGCATCCATAGGTTCGGTCGCTTGGTCCTCATATTTGGTGGACGGCGACCTTGGTCACGAAATCGATGCGCGTGAAATACCCGAGGATTGGGACACTGGCTTTTTTGCGCGCTATACAAAATTTCCTTACGACCCAGCACGACCCGAGCCTACTGGCGAAATGTTTAAGGCAAACGCTGGGCTGCGCGACTGGGCTTTTGAGCTGACCAAAGACGCACCGTTGGTCGATCCTGAGGCGCTGGCGGCAACCCGAGCGCTATATACCGAACACCCCAATGCCCGCAAACCACCCTTCGTACTGACCGGCGGTCATATCGCCGCCATGACCTTTTGGCACGGCAAATTGATGAACGACTGGGCCAATCGTTGGGTGAGCTATTGGTCTGACGGCGAGACTGACTTTGTGACCTCTGCCATGGAGGATACTGGCACCTATCAAGCCCTGTATTACCTCGACAAGATCAACAAAGTCGACGTTGACCGATTCCTAGTGCTGCGCGGCGGGAGCAATTACACCATGCAGCCACCAGGCGTCACCGCGGCAGAAAATCTGTTGAAAGAGAACGATGGCTACGCAGGTATGGAAGCGTCATTGGAGAACATCTACATTACTGGGTCTATTGTAATCGACGAGTTACTGAGCAACTGGGACCAGTATGCCAAGACTGTTCCAGGCAACAGCAGGTAGCGGGGGTTGTCTTGCGCAGGGCTGTAGCTCCCAAAAGAATCGCTTCCAACATCCGTCGGCTAAGCAGCTTGCGGCCTTTAGTCAAAAGGCTGCTGGTCATGACTGTGCTGATCGTGCTCCCTCATGGGTCCGTTGCGGCTGTCGCTGACTACTATGAATCAATCAAACAGGACCCCGTTAAACTACGCCAGTTTCTCCAACAATTCCCCAAAGGCGGCGACTTACATAACCACCTTTCTGGCGCTGTATATGCGGAATCGTATTTGCAGTGGGCCAGCGAAGACGGCAAGTGCATTGATCTAAAAACAAACGTCATCACGCCACCGCCTTGTGATGGAACGATTTCGCTGAAACAGCTCATGGCGGACGGCTCAACCCAGCCCCTGGAACCGATTATTGACGCCTTGTCCGTGCGCAATTTCGAGCGCCGATCGGTGTCGGGTCATGATCAATTCTTTGCGACTTTCAGCCGCTTTCAAACCGCCGCACTGGGTCGCTTTGGCGACATGGTGGCAGAGGCAAGGCAGCGTGCAGGCCGACAAAATATGCTGTATTTGGAGCTGATGATCAGCCTGGGCATGTTGGACGTGATTCGATTGGCCGCAAGCAGTGGACGCCTGGACGCGCCGTTTGGCGAGCGCATTGACCACGCCAAAGTCGATGAGATCGTAAGTCAGGTCATAACACAATTCGATGCCATTGAAGCACGCCAACAAAGGCTGCTGGGCTGCAACGAACAAAGCCAAACGTCGGCCGTAGGTTGCGACGTTACAGTCAGATTCCAAGCCCAGGTGCTGCGGACGTTTGCACCAATCGAGGTGTACGCCCAGACGCTGTTGGCGGTCAAGCTTATGCAAGCCGACGCTCGTGTGGTGGCACTAAATTTCGTTGCCCCAGAGGACCATCGCATCGCCCTACGCGACTATCACCAACATATGCAATTCGTTGCAGAGCTGAGCGCCGCGTTCCCCGCCGAACCTGCTGGCATCACCCTACATGCGGGAGAACTGACGCTGGGGCTTGTACCACCCGAGAACCTGGGTTGGCATATCCGCGACGCTATTGAAACAGCTGGGGCGACCCGCATCGGCCACGGTATCGACATTGCCTACGACAGCAATATGGATGAACTGCTCAAGTCGATGGCGTTAAAGGATATTTTAGTAGAAATCAATCTCACCAGTAACGATGTCATTTTGGGCATCAAGGACGCCGCTCATCCGCTGCCTACCTACCTCGAATATGGTGTGCCCGTTACCCTTGCTACGGATGACGAAGGCGTTTCGCGCATAGATTTGACCCACGAATACCAGCGCGCTGTGACCACCTATGACTTGAATTACCAACAATTACTTTACTTTGCACGCAACTCCTTGCAATACAGCTTCCTGCCCGGCGCATCCTTGTTTTCCACCACCTTATCGGCAACGGTTGTGGACGCCTGTGCGGCAACGTCTGTGGGCTCGCGCGAGATCGACAAAGGCTGCGCTGACTTTTTAGCAGCAAGCCCAAAAGCCACTTTGCAATGGGAACTGGAGACACGGCTCAGTCGTTTTGCCGCTCGCTTTTTCCAGCCGTAACAACCCTACGTCTCGATGTACTTGTGCAGCACCTCATACAGCTGCGGCTTGTGCGTCTTAATCTCCTCTGGCGTAAGCCCCTCTACCGAGTGCGGGTATATAAGCCACTCCTCGGTTTCGTGAAGAAAGTACTCTGGTAGTCGGTCGGTCTGGTTGCGGCTGGGCTTGAAATACGGCACCGCCACTCGAATATCTTGGGGCAAATTGTTTTTTAACTGCGCCCGCATGGTTTGGATAATTGCATTGATTGTTTGACCGGTGTCGAAGACGTCGTCAACGATCAACACTCGATCCTCAGCGGAAAGGTTTTTTACAAGGTAACTCAGGCCGTGAATATTAACGTCTCGAGACTGCTGGTCGATGCCGTGATACGAACTGGTGCGCACCAAAATGTGATCAGTTTCTATATTGTGATAGGCAAAGTATTCCTGCACAGCCAAACCAATTGGCGCACCGCCTCGCCACAGCGCCATAATGAACGTGGGTTCATAGCCGCTTCGATGCACTTGTTGGGCGAGCCTGAAGGAATCCGCGAGCAATTGCTCTGGGTCAATGTAGTATTTGTCTGTCATGGCGTTATTATCCCCAGCGTTGTCAAAACAAGACAACGCCTAACTGAGCAGAAACAAAGATAAGGCGCAGGCTAAATATGAATACTTCGCACATCGACAGAATCTTTGTTAAAGAGCGAGATCATATTACCGCCTCTTACCGGCTAGGCGCTCGGATTTTCGCCAGCGGTTACCGGCCCACCTTTATCGTCGGTTTGTGGCGCGGCGGCAGCACGGTCGCCCTCGCGGTTCAAGAGTGTTTGGCCTATCTGGGCGTTGCAACAGACCACACCACCATCCGGACCTCCTACGAGGGTTTGCCTCAATACGAGCGCTCAAGCGAAACCAAAGAGGGCATTCGAGTGCATGGCAAAAGTTATGCTTTGCAGACATTAAGTGCCGACGATCGCTTGCTGATTGTCGATGACGTATACCGTAGCGGCCGCCACACCCGAGCCGTGGTAGACCAATTGCGCACCGGGTTGCGCCGCAACATGCCACATCAAGTACGCGTAGCTACCCTGTGGAAGCACACCAACCCAAAGGCACCCTACCCCGACTATTTTTTACACGAGGTCAATCAATGGGTGGTGCTGCCGTACGAAATGCGCGGGATCAGCGAGGACCAATTACGCACCCATAAGCCATTTCTACAGGACATGCTGTCCCCCTAGGGCTCCAGCACCGCAAACTGGCTCGTTTGCCGTCAATCGGCATTCCTGATATTTAGCCTCATCTACCTCGCCCAGCGCCACCATTGCACTTGATCGGGCTGGCAATTCCTAAGCCAGCTACCTAAGATTTTGCGATCTAAGGGGAGAACATCATGCAACTGGATCAATACGAGACCTTGTCGGTGGAGCGAGACGGAGCACTGGATAAGCTTTGGTTGAACCGGCCTGAGGCTCTGAATGCCATCACAACGCAAATGGTGACAGAACTGCGGCACTACTTTGATCATCTGTACGAAAACGATCGGACCCGAGTGGTGCTGTTGGGCGGACGAGGTAGCGCCTTTTGCGCCGGTTTGGACATCAAATCGGCCAGCGATCCCTCGGTGCCTCGGCCCTTCGGCGCCGGCATGGGCTTCCAAGGCTATTTGGCCGAGGTCTACATCAAAATGCGCCGTTGTCCCCAGCCAATTATCAGCCTGATTCAGGGGCCAGCTTGCGGTGGCGGCTTTGCCTTTGCGTTAGCCAGCGATGTGCGTATAGCGGCGGACACCGCAAAAATGAACGCCGCTTTCATTAAGCTTGGGCTGTCGGCCTGTGACATGGGCACCAGCTATTTCCTACCACGTTTGGTGGGCACCTCCATAGCCTCAGAACTGATGCTGACCGGCAAGTTCATTCACGCCGACCGATGCTTACGCACCAACTTAGTATCGGAAGTGGTGCCCGAAGATGCCTTGCTGGAGACCGGCAAACGTTATGCTGAAGAAATGTTGCTCGCTTCACCAATGGGCTTGCGCCTAACCAAGGAAGGCTTAAACGTAGCCATCGACGCCCCAGGTTTAGAAGCGGCTATTGCTGTTGAAAATAGAAATCAGGTGCTGTGCTCTCGCACCAAGGACGCTCAAGAAGGCATGCGTGCCTTTATTGAAAAGCGACCGCCGGTATATCAGGGTCGTTAGTCCTGCGCTCGCGGGTCCGTACACTAAAACGGGTTATTCGTGGCCTTTCACCAAGGCTGTGTATAAGCTTCCAGGGAAATCTACAGCGCCCTGAACCAGCGCACCCCGTAAATGAAGTGGAGGCCCACCGTGAACGCCCATCGTTTATTCGTTGTTGCATGTTTTGCCATCTTGACCGTGGCTTGCGGTCAATCCGACTCTAAAAGCGGTTCTGAATTAGCCCAGGCTGCGCCAGACGATCTGGCCGTCAGCGACGCCGAACTGGCAGGCAATCCATTCCGTGAGACGTGGCAGACACCTTTTGGGGTGCCGCCTTTTGCGCAAATCGAAACCGCTGATTATTTGCCTGCCGTAAAGAAGGCGCTGCAGGAACTGCGTGCTGACATTGCTGTGATCGTTAACAATCCTGAGCCGCCAACCTTTGCCAATACCATATTGGCCTTAGAGCTGTCCGGCGGCAGTCTGGATAAAGTGGCGTACACCTTCCGCAACATCACCGGTACGGATACCAATGACGAGTTACGCGCGCTACAGACCCAAATTTACCCACTGCTGACCCGTGAGTCCGATGCGATCAGGTTAAGCGATGCTCTTTATCAGCGCGTAAAAGCAGTTTTCGACGCCCGCGATACACTCGACCTAGACGAACAAGAGGCACGTCTGCTGGAACTGACCCATCGCGGTTTTGTTCGCGCTGGCGCTGCTTTAGCGCCGGCGGTTAAGCAGCAGATCGCCGCCATCAATGAAGAAATATCCAAACTCACCACGCAGTTTGCGCAAAACCTGTTGCTGGAAACTAAGGCTTTTAAGCTAATACTGAAAACCCCAGAAGAAACGGCTGGCCTAAGCCGTGACTTTAAGGCGGCGATATACGATTCAGAGCAGGACGCTTGGGTTGTCGGTTTGAATCGGTCGGCCTATGAGAGTTTTATGGTGCAGTCCACCAACCGTGCCCTGCGCCAAAAGCTTTTCAACGGTTATCGACTACGCGCTTCACAAGGCGAACGAGATAACGGACCTATTGCCATTGAAATTGCCCAGCTTCGTGCCGAACGCGCCAGTTTGATGGGTTACCAATCTCACGCTCACTATGTTCTTGAATACAACATGGCGAAAACCCCACAGGGTGCTGAGGATTTCTTGCTACGGGTTTGGCGCCCTGGTCTAGCTCAAGCAAAGCGCGAACGTGCTGATATGCAGGGGTTAATGGGTGAGACCAAATTTGCCGCATGGGACTGGTGGCACCTTGCGGAAAAATTGCGACTGGCAAGGTACGACCTGGACGAAAATGTCACCAAACCGTATTTCCAACTTGAGAACGTCCAACAAGGCGCCTTTGCCATGGCAAATCGACTTTTTGGCTTGAGCTTCGAGCAAGCTGACATCGAAGGCTGGAATCCAGTGGTGGTTTCATTCGATGTTAGAGATCGAGAGGGTCAACATCTTGGGCTGTTCATGTCCGACATGTACGCCCGGGACTCAAAACGAGGCGGCGCATGGATGAGCAGTTACCGTGGCACTTCAAATATAAACGACAATCCGATCCGCCCACTCATTACTAACAATATGAATCTTCCACTGCCGCCTGCGGGTGAGCCCACCTTGATGCGCTTTTCCGATGTAGAAACCTTGTTCCACGAATTCGGCCACGGCCTGCATGGCTTGATGACCAAAATCGACTATCCCACATTCTCGGGCGTCGACGGACCGCGAGACTACACCGAGTTCCCAGCACAAATTCTAGAACACTGGGTGAGCCAGCCCGAAATGCTCGAGATGTATGCAACGCATTACGAAACCGGTGAGGTCATCCCCACCGAGCTGGTCGAAAAAATTCGTCGAGCGAAAAACCACAACCAAGGTTTCTACACCACAGAATATGTGGCCGCATCATTATTGGATTTGGCGTGGCACTCGCTGACGCCTACCGAGGCGGCAAAAATTACCGATGCCCGCGCCTATGAAAAACAGGTGCTCGAAGGCTATGGACTGATCCCCGAAATTGAGCCGCGATACCGCTCTCAATATTTCAGCCATATCTTTGCTGGTGGCTACTCGGCTGGATACTACGCTTACTTGTGGTCAGAGATTCTAGATGCCGATGGCTTTGACGCCTTTAAGCAGGCCGAAGATATTTGGGACCCAGAACTGGCTGCGCGACTGCAAAAGTGGGTCTACGAGGCCGGTGGTCTTAAGCCCGCTGACGAGCTGTATCGCAATTTCCGCGGTAAAGACCCAAGCATTGAACCCCTGCTTGAGGGTCGCGGTTTTAACCCCGAATCGTAACTAGAGCTGCAACATTGCGCTGACGCCCCACCATAAGCCACAGAGCCCAATAAGGCCCGAGCCTGGCCGCACCACCCACTTGCGGTAGGCGGCCTCTTGGGTTGGCTTGTGCAAACACAGACGCACCAACACCGCCGCCGCCAGGACGACGCTGAGTTGGCCCACCTCAACGCCAATATTGAAACCAATAAGCGCGCTCCAAAACAAATTCGTCGGCAGTTCCAAGTCGGCAAAGAAACTCGCAAAACCCAGCCCATGAATCAGGCCGAAAAGAAACACGACGCCAGGGCGCCATTTAAAAGTCTCTTTAAACACCAGGTTTTCGATAGCAACAAATGCGATGGTGAACGCTATCACCGGCTCCACCAAGCTACTGGGTAAGTCCACTAAGCCTACTGCGGCAAGGGCTAGGGTTATCGTATGCGCCACAGTGAATGCCGAGATTTGCCAAATCAGACTGGCGGCGCGGCGGGCTGCCAAAAAGATCGCAAGCACAAACAAAATGTGATCCAAGCCCCCGGGTAAGATGTGCCCAACACCAATGCCGACGAATCGACCCACGGTGGACAAAACGCCCCGGTCTGCAAACTCCGTATCGCCCAATAGCGATTGAGGGTTGAGTGCACCGTCGGCGCTGTTCAGCTGTGCGAGCATGGCGCAAAGCTGTGGATCCATGGCATCACGGCTTGGGTCACACAGCTCATCCTCTGGGTGCCCAAGGGCCATGGCACTGCACAGCAGCGCAGATAAAAACACCAGCGCTTGCAAACTGCGGCATTTGCCGGCACCAAGCACTCAGCTGCGCCCCACACACTGCATGTCAGTCGGCGAGGAATCCGTCGACCACCCGATGCAGCTGATGCCGGCTCCTCTCAAGTAACATGGAGTGTGTACCTTGTCCGATCACACACAGCTCCTTGGTTGCTGCTGCGGTCAGGCGGGTGAACAATTGCTGACCCTGGGCCGATGTTGTTTCTTCATCGAGTTCACCAACAACGACTAATACCGACGCCGTGATCTGACCCGGGTCATACCAATCCTCACCACTGTTTCGCACCCGCATATAGTCTTCAATCACGCCAGTTGGGGCACGCAGCACGCCCGTCTCGGCGGACTTGGGGTCGCAGGCTAGGGTTTGCTGACACCACTTCAGCCGATCCTGGGCGCTTACAATTTGGTCCAGTTCATGTTGCGTCAGACCAGCAGCCCAGCGCTGCATCATCGACTCCACATCAACCGTGCGGTAAGCACCTAGGTTGTCTTTTAACGCCTCGGTGGGTGGCAGACCTTCCAACCACAACGCACCGCTCAAGACTAACTTAGAAACGTTGTTAGGGTATTGGGCGCTGTAGCTGCCACAAATTGCGGTACCCCAACTGTAGCCTATGAGACTAAGCCTGGGGATTTGGCGCTGCTCAAGAATAAAGGTTACCGCATGCCCGACTTCTACTCTGGCGTGAGCTGTGTCGACAATGGGCGCATGATCCCTCGCCGGCTGATCCATCACCGATGGCCGGTCAGACAACCCATAGCCGAGAAGATCCAAACACCAAACGTCATAGTGATTCGACGCGAGGTGATCCATCCAAGATTGTCCTGCTACTGGATAATCGAACGTGGAGGTAGAACCATAGGTCGCGCCATGCACAAACAAAACGCTGCCACGGGACTGATATTGGGAATCCTCCGCACTGTACTTGTTCCTCAATAGCACCGTGTAGCCTTCCAAGGCACTTGGAATACGGTAATTTTTCTCAATCATTTCTTGCTCTTATTGGTCCTTGCAGTGCCTAGCCATCTGAGTTCGTTGGCGACGATCCAACACAGGCACCGCACACGGCGTACAACATCGCCATCAGCGCGGCTCGCCGTCGTACCAAGTTAAATGTTTGCCCAGGGGGTTAAAGCGCGCTGCTATCTCGCCATTAATCGGATCATTATGAGCTTGTTATGGGCTGTTAAACCAGATGGGCGAGGACCAGGCACGCTCTTGAATGGTTGCGGCCATGTCGGGTCGGGGCGGTTCCCCAGCGCGCAGCGCATCCCACGTGGACCAGCGGCAGCTGGGGTTTTCCAGTACCCGCGCATAATAAAAGCCCTGTTGTTGGGCGTCGAACTCTGGGTCGCGCCAAAGGGTTTTCAACTCCGCCGCGCCGCGGTCGGCGGAAATCGCGCAATCCGCCAAATTCACTTTTGCACCGTTGTCCGGACAACGATGAGTCGCCGGATCAACTTGCAAACCATCGGCACACGCCACGTCAAAGACTCGCTCATGGGTTTCGCCGTCCTGAACCCAACCTTTAACAATCTGCACGCGCTGCAACGGCGCCGACAGCGCATCCCGAGCGGCCCAAACGATAAACTCCGGTGCTTGTTCAGCCCTGGTTATTAGATCCCCACCCATGGCTACGCCCTGAGTGTAGGCGCGCGACCAGCTGCCTTGCTTTTCCAGCATAGACGGCTCAAAACCATAGCCTGCAAAAAAACGCAGGCGTATTCGTGGGCCTGACGTGGCAAAGGTTTCCTTACGACGAAAGGCGTCGTAGATCCCATTGCGCGTATTCTCCTCCGCCCATACTGCAGCCAAACCCGAAGCCCCATAAACCGACGAGCTGCGCTGTAAGTAGCGTCGCCCATCCGGCGCTACGTAGAAGGGCGACGCGGTTTCACTGTCCAGGCCGTAGCGAGCAAGCTCGGCGTCGCTCACAGGCACCGACCCACGCAGCCCTGGTGTCGCGTCTAGCAAGCCCACCTTGGCAAAATAGCTTTCTTCAACAAAAGATCCAGCGCCCGTATGGGTATCAGACGATCCGATAAAACCGAACTTAAAGGGGTTCCCCAAGCCCTGATCACTTAACTGCAAGCCATTCTTAAGTGCATCACGCACATAACCACCCGACGGCTTGGCTAACCTTAACGGGCCTCCACCAGCAATGTAGGGGTCTATCTCGAAGCCCGCCCATTCGTCGTTTAACGACAACGCCGGATGGGTCTCCGAGGTGCCTTTTACCTGAGTGATTTCAACCAGCGGTTCGTTACGAATGCGCTGTTCATTATGATCCAGCGTCATTGGATCACCAGCCCAAGTGGTCAGTTGAAACATCTGGCCATTCGACTTATTTGAGTTGTGAGGAATCGCAAGACTCGCAACGCCGTTCTCTCGTAAATTGTCCATCCAATCCCAGAGGTCGGCGGGATCAAGTGAATCAAGCCGACTGAACGGCGCCGCTGGCAAGTTGTTGGTGTCACGAAAAATGACATTACGATGCAAACTGCCGCCGTCAGGCTTAGTTGTTGAGAATTCATAGGCGGCAAAGGTCGTGAACTTACCCGGCTGATAGTGGCGATCGGCAGCCTCAATTTCATCCGCCCAGGTTGAGCGCATGATGCTATCCACCTCGGCCTGTAGGGGTTCAGAACGTGCCATGGCGAACACGAAGCCGCTAATCCATTCGCGGAATCTTCGAGTTGGGATGCTCTCTAGCGTTAGGTTGTTCGCGGCATTTAAATTATGGATTGGCGCCATTGCTGCGTACTTAGATATGGCTGTTAAGGTATCGGCCCCAGCACGAACCACCCCGAGGAAAAAGCCATGGTCTGTTACCGCATAGAAATCCAGCGGTCTGTCTAGCTGCACAGCAAATCCCGCCGGGTGCTTGATGGCCTCGCCCTGAGCGTAGCGGTAGGCGTCGTCAGGTGTGGCCAGGGTGCCAAACTGAAATGCATCCATTGAATAGGTGGTATGCACATGCAGGTCACCAAAGTATGCGTTTCGCGCACTACCTGCCTCGCCCTGCGCAGTTTTGGCTGTTACCGATTGCGGGTTTTGTTGCTCAACTGCGGCGCTGACTTGACCGGCTCCAGTGCGCTCAGTTTCAGCGCAGCCAGCAAGCAATGTGGCCAGTAAACAAACGGCTACTGCACCATTGAACTTTTTGACTCGGCTTTGCATCTTGCTCCCCTCAAAACCGTACTTGGTCTCCAGAGGATAGTCGTCTTGTCGACTAAACGGCAACAAACACGGCATTCCCGAGTCAACCGTCACCCAATAGGAACAGGCGCTGGCGGCTCTTTGCACCGCCAACCTAGGCTTTTTCAGCTATCTGCGAACCATCACCTTGGACGCTGCGTTCAGATCACCGTTTGGATCAACTAGATGTCCGGCAGGAAAAGCCACAGCAGTGGCGGGGGTGGTCGTATCAAGGCACAGAAAGTGATTGTTATCGTTATCCCCCAGCTCCGCCAATGCCGCCGGACTCACCTGAGACTGGGAGCCGTCTGCGCTGGTCACGGTAACCTGGTACAAGGATTTCTGTGCATCACCCAATTCGTCTCGATTGGGCAATCTCACACCACCGGTCCAGGTCACCCGCACCACCTGTTTGGTGGCGTTGGGGCAAGACGTTCCCCGACCCGACAGCGACCAGATCTCCTTTGGCACCGCCGCAGCTAAAATAATCTCTGGGCCGGCGTTGAGAGGAATAACCAAGACTTGGGTGCCACGGAAGTTCACCTGGGGGCTGTCGGTAGCATCGGAGAACAGATCATCTACGATCAACACCTTAACCGGCGGATCATCGTCAGCATTACCAAATTCACCAATCAGCAGAACCGTGCGATTTTCATCTACGTCGCCCGCTGGACGAAGAGTTGCACACATAGGCGTGCTGGTGGCTCCCGACTGCCTGACCACACTGAAGTCTTCAGCTTGCAATGAATCTGGGTTAACGGTGTGGCTCAAAACCACCGGCATACCGTCCTCACCCGACGCGCCTAAACACAGGACATTGGCGCCAAAGGGCAGTTTGTTGTCTAGCCCAAAGAAAGCCGACAGCGGACGCGCTGATTGCTCCGCCGCAACGGACTGCGCAGTCTCCGCAGCAACATTGGACAGATAAACCAAACCCAACACGGTTAGGACAACACTCAGACTGTTCATTTTCATCCAAATCATGGTCTTCCTTAACGCACATCTTTGACGCCGAAACTTACCTGCACTGCCCGGTGTTGACCACTGCCATTGCTGTTAATCTCTGAGCAACGAAGAAGCCTTCTAATCACCCATTGCTACCAGGTTTGGAGAACAATAATGAGCGCACCCATGGAGATAGACGTGTTCTGGTCGTTCCGCAGCCCGTGGTCATATCTGGCGACCAAGCGCCTGCACGACTGGCAAACAAAGTATCAGCTGCTAGTGAATTTTCGTGCGGTGTACCCCATCGCCGTTCGACTGCCGGAATTCTTCGATCAAGTACAACCCCAGTGGTTCTCGTACTTTGCTACCGACGTAAGGCGTGTGGCTGAGTTTCTAGAGCTGCCCTTCGCAGCAGCGCGACCAGACCCGGTGATACAACATGTCGATGCGGACGGCCGCCGACACACGGACAGCGAGCAGCCCTACATCTACCGTCTGACCCGACTCGGCGCGTTGGCAGAGGAACTGGGTAAGGGCATTGAGTTTGCTGATGAGGTGTCGGCGCTTATTTGGGGTGGCACCAAGGGATGGGATCAGGGCGATCACCTGGCCCAAGCTGCGGCAAGAGCTGGATTGAATCTGGCGGAAATGGATGAGCGCATTGTTGCCGAAGCCGAGCGCTTGGACGCCGTGATCGACAATAACCAACGCGACCACGACCAGTCAGGCCATTGGGGTGTGCCCACGTGCACCTACAACGGCGAACCCTTCTTCGGTCAAGATCGGCTAGACGTACTGCTGTGGCGCTTGCAAAAAGAAGGGCTGCAGGAGAGATGATGTTGGCCATACACCAGCCAACCGTTGGCTCAATAGCCAAAAACCGTTTTTAAGCATTAGGATCGCACATGGCACAAACCGCAATCGAACGACTGAACAAAGCCAAGTCACCCAAAGTAGTAATTCTAGAAAAAGACTTTGCGGGCATTCGGGCCGGTAGCAGCATGTTTGTGGCCACGCCAAAAATTGTTGACGAGTTCATTAACAAAATGCCTTACGGCCGATTTATCACCATGCCCGAACTGCGCGCCGACCTGGCCATAGAGTATGACTGCGACGCCACCTGCCCGGTCTCTACCGCAATATTCCTGCGCGTCGTTGCCGAGGCAGCGTTGGAACACTTGGAGCAAGGCGCAAAAACCGCAGACATCACACCTTTCTGGCGGGTGGTCGCCCCGGGCGACAAAGTCAGCGCCAGGCTGCCGATTGATCAGAAGTGGTTGGAGGCGAGGCGACAAGAAGAGCTGGGCTAACCTCCTCGTATCATCGCAAGACTCAACGCCTTTACACATCGCTCCGATGAGATAAACGAAGAGTCCTATTGGTAAAATCTACGGCGCCTAAATCACCCCTCCCGCCTTCAAACGTTCCAGATCTTCCGGGCTTAGGTCTAGGGTGCCGTACACTTCTTCGTTGTGGGCACCGACTTCTGGAAAGAACTCAGGTTCGGTCATGTCGTAGTCGGAAAAGCGGATAGGGCTGGTGGGCAGTACGATATCGCCCAATAGCTCGTGGGTGCGGTATCGCAACATGCCGCGCTCGTGCAGGTGCGGGTCATTACGGACCTCGTCAACGGTGCGTATGGGTGCCACGGGGACGCGGCTTTCGCGCAGTTCTTTATAGGCTTCGTCGCGGGTGCGCTCAACGCTCCAGGCATTGATCATGGCGTCTACCAGGTGCTCACGTTTTTTACGGGCTCTGGAATTGCGGAAGCCGTGGTTGTCGAGTTGGTCTGTACGGCCCACCACTTTTAATACGCTGTGCCAGTGGGTTTCGGCTACACAGATAATGACGATCCATCCGTCCTTACAGGGATAGCGGCCATAGGGGCATACATTAGACGGCGACCGGGCGCTGTTGCGTGGTGGCAGTTCGCCGGTTTCGTGGTGGATGGCCAACTCGGTGCATAGCGTGAAGTACATGGTCTCCAACATGGAGACTTCTACCCGAGTGCCTTGGCCGGTTTTTTCGCGCCCTTGTAGGGCAGCTAAAACACCTGCGTATATGTGTATACCACCCATGATGTCGCAGGGCGCGCCTCCTGATCGGCTGGGCGGTGAGTCGGCGTCGCCGGTAGCACTCATTACCCCGGATGCCGCCTGTATGGTGTGATCCATGGCGAGCAAGTCCATGTCTGGGCCTGACAAGCCGTAACCGGTACCCGACCCGTAGATCAGGCGTGGGTTGATTTGTTGCAGCGCATCCCAGCCTACACCCAAGCGATCCATCACCCCCGGCGCGTAGTTTTCTAGCAAAATGTCGGCGTCTTTCACCAGCTCGCGCAGCAAGTTTTTGCCTTGCTCGTCCTGCAAATTCAGCGTGATGCTCTTTTTATTCGAGTTCAGCATGGCAAATGAAAGGGGTGTTTTGGCGCCACCTGCGCCACGTAGCCGCTCCCCCGCCACGGGTTCTACTTTAATGACCTCAGCACCGGCCATGGCAAACAAAAACGCCGCATAGGGTCCTTGGTATATCTGCGTGAGGTCTATGACCTTCAGTCCTGCCAATGGCTTGTTTGGCTGAGCCATATTGTTTACCCCCCGATGTTGCCCAATCTATTCTGTTGCAACAGACCATACTGGCTCCCAATGACTAGGATCAACGACAACGTCACGAGAAATACCTGACTGCTGTGCTGCTCTCGACAACCTAAGCGGTCATCGCCTTGGCCGTAACTGGCCTCTGCTATGCCAAATCCCTACACTTCGGCTGCTTGCACATAAGGATTGGCATGAGCGATTCCGCACACGACATCGGCTGGGCCACTAAACCTAAGGACGATCCTTCGGTCTTGGCGCTGCGCGAACACTTAATCGCCAACAATGGTATTAAGGGTCTAGACGTGGTCAGCCCATCGGACATCGAACAGGCCGTCACGCTGTTTCGCCGCGATGGGTTTGTGGTGGTCGCAGATGTTCTAAACAACGAGCAAACCGAGTTTTTAGCCCATGGATGCGATCAAGCGATTGCCGAGATTATTGCCTTAGATAACGACTACGGCGGCAACCGTGGCACCCATCGTTATTCCTTTGGCGGCTCGAGCTTGACGCGCAGCCAATTGCACCGACCCGAGTGGCAGATGTTGTTAGATATACCCGTCGTGCATCGCTTGGTCGCCGCTATTTTTGGTTCCGAAGACTATTCCCTGCGCGCGGCCAGCGGTGACTTTTGCTTACCCGGCGCGGTGTACTATCAACCATTGCATTCGGACATTCGCGACTTTGTTGATGCCAAGCAGACCCCTTTCAGCGCGTTTATAGATCCAACCAACGCCATGTCCATCAGGGATCTGCCCTGCCCTTATGTTTGTGTCAATTTCCTGCCCCAGGAGCTCACGCCATTAAATGGTCCGACCCGGCAAATCCCAGGCACACAAAACGCACGCCAGGCGATTCCAAGCCTCAAAGAGGAACCCGAATGGATGCGCTTGAGTACGGTGTGCCCCGCACCTGCTGGCGGCATTTTGTTGCGCGACGTGCGCGCTTGGCACGGCGGTACGCCTAACTTGTCTGACGCCACTCGTTCTATACCTAACCTGGAGTTTTATGCGCCGTGGTTTCGCGAGCCCATGGTGCCGGGTATAAGTTATAAGGACTATAAGAAGCTGTCTGGTCATGCGCAAAAACTGGCGCGATTTTGCGTTGCCGACTCGAACGAAGAATTAATCACGGGTGCCACCCTGCACGCACCTTAATCCGCTACCAAGAGAATCTTTATGCAATATCGTCAATTGGGCCGTTCCGGTCTTAAGGTCAGCGCTCTGTGCTTGGGCACCATGAACTTTGGCTCACGTACCTCGCCAGAAGAATCTTTTGCGATTTTGTCCAGCGCGGCAGAGGCGGGCATTAACTTTATCGACACCGCCGATCAATACGGTGGCGACGCCGGTGTCGGTACCACTGAGACTATTCTGGGTCAGTGGTTGGCCCAGGACCCTAGCCGACGTCACAACGCGGTGATTGCTACCAAAGTTCACGAACCCATGTCTGAGGCAGTAAATGACCGCGGTCTGTCCGCACGGCATATTCAAAAGGCCTGCGAAGCCAGCTTGAGACGCCTACAAATCGAAAATATTGACCTGTACCAAATGCATCATATCGACCGCAGCACACCCATCGACGAGATCTGGCAGGCCATGGACCGACTGTACCAGCAGGGCAAAATTACCTACGTCGGCTCTAGCAATTTTCCGGGCTGGGCGATCGCTCAAGCCAACGAGCGCGCTTTGAATCAGCAACGCATGGGCTTGGTCTGTGAACAAGGTTTATACAACCTCATTGAACGCCGCGCCGAGTTAGAAGTGTTACCCGCGTGTCAGCAGTACGGAGTTGGGTTGATTCCCTGGAGTCCATTGGCTGGGGGATTGTTAGCGGGCGGCAGTAACGCCCCGGGCAGGCGCCAATCCGATGCTGTGCAAGAGGCACGTCGAACGCGCGCGGAACAATTGCAGGGGTTCGAAGCCTTGTGCGCGGATCTTGGAGAAACCCCCAGCAATGTGGCGCTGGCGTGGTTACTGCACCAGCCTGGCGTGACCGCAACTATTATTGGACCCGGTACCGTTGATCAACTAACCAACACCTTAAGCGTGCCGGACTTGATGCTGAATGCAGAAACTTTGGACAACATCGATAACATCTTTCCACCTTGCGGGGCCGCTCCCGAGGCCTACGCTTGGTGACCTTAGGCCGTGGTTAGGGCGCACTTAGAAAACCTTTGACCACAGACATGAAGCCGACGAAGTTTTCTCGTCGTATATTGTGCCCTGCGTCGCTTACCTGAGTCGCTTCAACGTTCGGATTGATCTGCTGCACCCAGGCGGCGGTTGCTGGGGTCACAATGCCGTCTCGCTGGGCATCGGCATAGATCAATAAACTTGGGCAAGCCACCCGCTGTAGATACTGTTGCCAACCGCTCATATCCAATAACGCCATGGCATCTGCCGACACCTGGCGATTACTCAGGCCCCAAGGCGCGTAGTCGGCGTCCTGCCAGGTAGGGTGTTGGGTGTGCCCATGTTGCAGCATTTTTGCTTCGCTAAATTGCGCCATCTGCGCCACAAGCTTGCGAAACGCCGCATCACGCGGTCGCGCGCTGCCCTTGTTTGATTTGCGTTTTTTGCGCAGAATGCTGTCTTTGCTCTGGGGTTGCCGCCAGGGTGGGTCTTCTAACAGCAGCCGATTTACCAGGTGCGGGTAGTCCGCCGCCAAAGCCGTAACCACACTGGCGCCCACAGAATGACCTAAAGCGCTTACTGCACCCAACTTAAGTTGCGTCACCACCGCCGCCAGATCATCAGCCAAAGACTTGATGTCGGCAGCACCAGCGCCAGACTGGCCGTGGTTTCTGGCGTCTACCATGACCACGTCAAAGTCATCCATCAGCACCTGCGCCGTTGGTGTCCAACACAATCCATTGTCACTAAAGCCGTGGGCCAGCAACAACGGCGGCTTGTCACCCTGTCCTGTTCGGTAGAAGTGGACTCTTACGCCATCTGAATAGACGTCGCTCTGTTGCCAGTCGCTCATGGTCTGTGCTGGGTCATAGGTTCTTGCTAGTAACCGCCGACGCTAACCACTCAACCCCAACAATTGAGTCAATTGTGCGTTTACGTCGTCTTGCGCATGGCCCGAACAGGCATGACGTCGCACGCGCCGGGCTAACGCCAGATTTTCTGGCTGTCCCGGCAACGGTGTGAGCTGGGTTTTGTTGTACATAAAGAAACCCGCCAAGCGGATATTGGGTTGTTGAGGGTGGCGCCAGTTTTCGCACAACCAACGCCCATAGTGCTGACGATAATTTTTATAACCCTTACCGATTAAGCGGTGCAGATACTTGCGCCAACGGTAGTTTTCGAACACCTGAATGTTCTTCAGCTCGGTTTCTACTTTTTCGCTCATCGCCGGCGATCCTGTTTCTAAGTACACCAATTCGCCCTGTGTGGTCAGCCCCGGCACGAGCAGCCACGAATCTTTCTTCCGCGGATAGGGCGCAAACATATTCCAGTTCTGCGTAAGGCCCAGCATCCGCAACACAGGCTCTGCTGGTAACCGCACATTGTGTGCCCAACCAAATTGTTCAGTTATCGCTGTGCGCCAGGCTGGAATGGTTTGAACATTCCATGCCAGCACGGTCACCAACATGACAGCTGCAACCCATTGTGACAGCCGCCCTGGAAATTTGGCTTGATCGCGCCAAGGGAACACCACGGTAAACAAGCGTCCAAAACCCTCCCGGTGCGTGCCAATCCAGCGGTACACACGATCACCCAAGGGCACCACCAACTGAATCACCGGCGCAAAAACAAAAAATACCGGCGATGCTTTGAACAGCGTGACCAAGGCTGCTGTTTTGGTCGCAAGTACACCGTGGCCATCTTCCACCACCCAACTGAATTCTTGCTCTAACAGCTGCGCAATGTTGGCCTTGCTCTGGGCAGGCAATATGTGGGCTTTATCTAACAGTAGAAAGGTACGCAGCAAATGGCAGCTTTTTTCACAGAACGAGCAGGGTTGGTCGTAATAGATAGTGAGTTTCTGGGCTCTTGCCCGCCGCTGTATAAACACCTCGGTTTGCAGCCGATCCCAAAAACTTGTGGGCAAAAACAACAGCAGGCTCGTAATAGACACAAGGGGAAACAGACCAATTTGTAAGTTAAGCAGAAAGCCCACCTCTAAACTGACGAAGGCCAGGAAAAAAACGTACCGGAATGTTGAGTTGAACCAGGGGCAAAAAATCAGCACCGGACCCAACAGCTCTAACCACCAAACATAATGGGTAAGCGGAACCGTCACTGCGTGCCAGTCGCGCCATTGCTGAGCGAACCAAGTATTCATATCGTCCAGATGCAGTGCGTAGTAAATGGCTGTACCGTCGGTTTGCCATTCAGGCCCAGTCTTTAGCCACGCAGAGAAGAAATACACTGCCATGGTTTGGAGCAAAATAGCCACAGTGGCCGCACTAAGGTAGCCATTCGAGTGGTTCGCCAACGTTGGCTGGGCAGCCCTGTTACGCACTAGGGTGGCGTCTACTGAGTAACGCGCACCCAAGGGTAAGAATAGGCTCCAGAACAACATGGCGACCAATAACATGTCGCCGCCCTGAGTCAGCATTGGCGCACGAAAATGCAGCGACACCAGCAACAAAAAACTGATGATGGTGTTTAGACGTGTACGTAATCCCAGCATCAGAGCCAAAGCACTCAATGCCGCTACTGCGTTTAAAAAAGCCGCCCACAACCAATGACCATGGGCAAAGTACAGCGAGAAGCGCCAGTCATGATTCCATTGAATAATCCACTCTCTCGGTGCCACTCCCGAATCACTCAGCCAGAAGCCAAGTTCCGGCACTCTGATGACAAGATCGGCCAGCAGAATGAACCCAAGCGCAATGCGAAATAACGCCAACCCTCGTAGATCGACGGTGAATGCGGAACGCAAATCAGGCACAAGAAAGTGAGATGTCATGGTGGCCCTACAAGTAAGTGACGCTGTTTGCTTTGGTGTGCGACTGACATTAAAGCCATTGACCGTTGGTCCTAGTTAAATTGTGAGGCAGCCGTTAACAGGCGTAATTGTGAAAACCGACTACCGCGGCGCCAATATCCTGGGATCATAGAACCCCAGACCTCGGCCGTTGTGATCCATATCAAACCCGAGCCGTGTACGGGTCTTTTCCGGCAACGCCAGTGCTTCAGCAATGGGGATCGACAGATGTTGATTTTCTTCGGTGCGCAGCCAACCCAAGGTATAGGTGAAGATAACGCCATAGCGCCAATCGTCACGAGTCACATTGGCACCCCCACCGTGCAACGTTCCCCCCAACCAAAAAAGCACCGATCCGGGCGGCATTTCGGCACGCACAATTTCCTCCGGTTCAGCTGAGCGATCAGCCTCCCATAGATGACTTCCCGGCACGATCTGCGTACCGCCATTCGTTACGGTGAATTCAGATATCGCCCACATGCAGGCGAGGATCAAATTAGGGCGCGGTGGCGTCCAATACGGATACAAATCTTCTTCTCGATGCAGAATCTGATCCCTGGCCCCGGGGCCGATTTGCAACGCTGCGGTGACATTGAGCTGCCACTTAACACAGTTTTCCAACAGATGACGGTCACCCAAGTGCTCTGTGGTTGGATGGGTCATGAGCTTGCATAAGGTAGGCGATCGATGCATCAGGGCGATCACTCGGCGTGTATGTCCAGGATAAAAGTCTTCGGCGTCGTCTTGATCGACCTTGGCCGCTTGCAGATAGGGATCCAGCTCGGACTTAACCGCGTCTAACTCGGCAGAGGACGCCATTCCTGATACCACTAAACAACCGGTTTCAGCCAGAGTGGTATACATCTTGTCTGGCGCTTCATCCACTGTGCAGCTCGGTATTTCCGCGCGAATAGCCATCTGTCGATTCCTCCCCAAAAAGTTTGCTAGGTGTGCACCCTTATTTATCCCTGGAAGTTAGCGCCGCACGTGCATGCAGGCTAACGGACGATGACGGCGAGTTCTTTGGGCCCGCCTAAGTCCCCTACTGAGGTGGTATCAGGGTGAACCAGCGCCACCTGGCTGTACCGCTCTGCCAGCTGCTCCGCCACGATCCTACCCTCGAGCCGGGCTAAGTGAGCCCCCAAACACACATGAATGCCAAAGCCCAAGGCCAGGTGTGGGTTCGGACTGCGATGAATGTTATAGGTGTCGGGTGCATCGAATACCCGCTCGTCGCGATTGGCTGACGCTATCAACGGCACCACGAGTTCGCCTTCTGCAATGGTCTGCCCGGCTAGCTCTACTTCCCGGGTGGTGCGTCGCACAGTGGCTGAAAACGGTGAGTAATAGCGCAGCGCCTCCTCAACAAAAGACCCGCTTAATTGAGGTTGTTGTTTGAGCTGGATCAAGGTCTCTGGCTGCTCATGGAATATTCGGGCTGAGGCCGTGATTAAACCCGTAGTGGTCTCATTGCCAGCGATCAACAACAAGCGACAAAAACTCAACAGCTCCTCATCGTCCAGCATGCCGTCTTCGGTCTCCATGGCCACCAGTTGTCCTAATAAATGGTTTTTCGGATGGCGCCGAATGTCGTTGATACGTGCTAGGAAGTAGGCATTCATTTCTGCGGCAGCGCGCTCGGATTCTGGGCTCGCGGTGCCAAAAAGTATTTCACCGATGTTGCTAAAAATTTCGTCTGACCATGCTTTGAACGTGGCCATGTCGCCGTCTTCGACCCCCAACATCTCGGCGATCACCATTACCGGCAGCGGCGCCGCCAGGGCTTGTACTAAATCCACTTCGGTGTCGGTAGCAAGCTCGTCCAGCATATCGCCACAGCGGGTGCGAATCTGCGCTTCTTGTTTCTGTATTTGGCTGGGTTTAAACGCAGCACTTACCAACTTGCGCAACCTATGGTGTTCGGGCGGATCGCTGAACAACATACTGGGCGCGCCGCGCTCCTCTGGCGGCTGTAGCGACACATCAGAGGAGAAGGTTTCGTGATCGCGCATGACGGCGTGAACGTCTGCATGCCGGGCTACCTGCCATCCGCCGTCGGCTTCTAATTGCGTTACCGGCGCATGATCGCGCAGCAATTTGAAACCCTCATAAGGGTTTAAGGTTTCTGACGCTTCACTCATAACGACCTCCATTGGATACTGCGCCAGATTATCGTTCAGAGCCTAGCTCACAGCAATCCAGTGGTCGCGCTGTTTATAACCCTGCCACTTATATCTATCGTTTCTTTGACAAGTGCCTATACTATCTTTCAGTCTTACCGACTTCGTAACTAAAGGCTTGGCAATTGTTCAACTCGCCTACTTTCCCGAACCCCTTGCGCGGTCTACGAGACTTAACACGACGGTGTATTTGGCTTTGGCTGTTGTGTAGTACGCCTCATGGTTTGGCTCTGTCTGCGGCCGAGGCTCGTACCACCTTCGAACGTACCCATGACGCGATCTACCAGATTCGCGTCATGGACACCGCAGCGAACAACAAAACCTCCACCGGCACTGGCTTTGTGGTCAGCTCCAATGGCTTAGTGGCCACCAATTATCATGTGGTCTCAAGCGCTGTAAACACACCGGACAAATATCGTATTGAAATACTGCAAGAGGACGAGACCACGGTGCACTTGGCCACGGTGGTGAATATCGACGTTGTAAACGATCTTGCGTTGTTGACCGTAGACACACTAAGCACCACGGCCCTGGCCTTAGCCGACGAAGGGTCACGCCAGGGTGATACCGTTTACGCCATTGGCTATCCCTTTGATCTTGGCGTTACCGTCGTTCCGGGCACCTACAACGGTTTAGCACCCCACAGCGCCAGCGAGCGGGTGCACTTTACCGGCTCGCTGAATCCTGGCATGAGCGGCGGTCCGGCATTTAATACTGAGGGCCAGATCATTGGCATCAATGTCGCCACCGCCGGTAATCAGGTGAGTTTTTTGGTACCCGCAGCGCGGTTAAGAGCTCTCCTTGACACTACCGCACTCGATCAGCCTCTGGAGTTGAGAGACACCATGCGCCAGCAACTCATGCGCAACAGCGAACGCATGATTGAACAGATGCTGGCCGGTAACTGGCAACTTGTCCCTCTGGGGCGCGCCCAAGCCTTGGACGAGATCACCAGTTTTCTGCGCTGTTGGGGGGACTCAAAAAATCAACAACAGCAATTAGACGACATGCCTTTTTGGGCCCAGCGCAGTTGCCAAACGGACCACAACATTTATGTAAGCTCGAACTTGGTTACGGGAAAGATCGAGATTCAGTTTTACTGGCTCGAAACAGACACCCTGAACTCGGTGCAATTTTACGAACACTATGAACAGATCTTTTCAAGCTTTATGCCGGGTAATGACGGCACTGAAGAAGACCTAGGCCGTTGGTCTTGTGACAACGCCTTTGTGGCCGCCAGGGCAGACACCACGAAAGCAGTGCTATGCGCTCGGGGCTACGACAACATGCCTGGGTTGTACGATGTGTTGTTTTTGCAAGGCAATGTCAGCCGCGACCGTGAAGCCCACATGATTCACTTCACTTTGGCGGGCACAACAAAGGAAATGGCACAAAAATTTACCCAACGGTTTATAGAAGCGGGGGCTTGGTAGTGGGCCCGGTTATTGAGATCACTGGCGACACACGGGTAACCCGGCTGCAAACTTTTGCGCAATCTACAGACTGCGTGCTCGCCATCGGGCGTGCTTTTGATAATGACGTCATTCTCGACGACCCCTATGTGGATCCGCATCATGGCCAGCTGGTGGTGTCTTCGTCTGGGGATTGGACCTATCAAGATCTAGGTTCCGAAAACGGCAGTAAGCTCGGCAAACAAAGTGTCAGCGACACGGCTGTGCAATCTACCGACATCCTGACCCTGGGCAAAACTCAGCTACAGTTG
>CACFGV010000021.1 GCA_902565895.1 K189A clade bacterium | reverse complement strand
AACTCATCAACTCAGGAGTGCCCTGAGATGAGATGTCGTAGATGTTAAAACCGTGATAGTTACCCGCCACGAGCGTGTTCTTGGAAAACGCCATGTCAGTGTTCGAGAAACTCAACATCGGATATCGACCACCCCGACCCTCTGTTGGCTTTGCCTTTTCTGCCGGCTCGGCATTGGTGCTCTCAGAGCCATCGGCGATTTGCGCGCTTGCCTGTTCTGCAGAGTCCTCAGGAGGTTTTGCTTTGGGCACCTCTCCAGGGTTGTTTGGATCGACAAATCCCGGCGGCTTTGTCTGTGTGCTGATCAAACGCAGGTTCTTGATCGCAATACCTGCGTCGTACAAACCTGCGGTCAAGTTGGCCCTGGGGTCGTCTGAGAGTGTTACCAGTAACGCGTGCATACGTTCAATTTCGACCAGCTGATCATTTTTTACATCGCCAACGAATTCATAAAGCACCGGGTCGTAGGCCGAGCCGGGCTGGTCTAGCAAGTGCTCTACCATTTCAACTGCGCCTTCGTGGTGAGCGATCATCAACTGCAAAAACAGTCGATCGAATGCCGTCGATTCAGAAGCAGCCAGCTGCGCCATCTGCTCGGGACTGGCCATACCCTTCATGGTGGAATGCATGGTTCCATCTGTACCATGAGATGAATGCTGAGCGGACATGGCCATGCTGCCAGCTGCCTCGCCCCGATCTGTTAACCAGCTTTGCATGAATTCGATTTCATCACTTTGCGAGGCTTTGATGCGGCCAGCGATATCACCCAGTTCTGGTCGATTGGTTCGTTGGATAACCAACACCGCCATCTCAAGAGCTTGTTTGTGATGGGGAATCATGCCCTGCATAAACGCAACGTCGTCAGGGGAATAACTGGTGTCAGTTATTTTCACTGCCTCCTCCGCCGTTAACAGGCGTGCACCCTCACCGGGCAGTCCTGGTTGCAATATCGGCACATCGTTCGCCTGCACATTCGCAGCTGCGATGAAAATAAAAGCAAAAGTGGCTACGTAAGCGGCTACTTTGCTGGTGACTTGTGGACAGATCCTGAGGTTTCTCATTACGGTAATCTCTCAATAAACTTTTTAGCTTTGCTGGGGCTGAGGTTAGCAAATTAAACTGCGGGTTTGCGCTTGGTTCGATCAATTTAGCCAAGAAAACAAATTATTGAAGATCTAGTTATCCGCAACCCACGATCCCAATAATCTTGCTCTAAATAAATCCACCTTCTGGGCTTGGCACTCCACTTTGACTATATCGTTACGCTTTATCGGTTAGCTTGAGCATGAGGCCCTGGAAAAGTATTGGCTCTGGGCGGTTGAATCGAGTATGCAAATCGCAAGACAATCCGTCGGTAAAAAATGTAGGACGTTATGCAGCCCCACCTAGAAATTTCGCAAGACAACTTAGATGCAATGAAATCATTTGCGCTGACCAACAATGAACCCATCGTTATGGTCAACCTCATGCAGCTCAGGCCGCGCGCACACTATGCTGATCCCTCTTTAAACAATTGCACGGGACTTGAGGCATTCGCGCGGTATACCACTGAATCTGCGGAGGTACGCAAAAAAGTGGGGGCGGAATTGGTCTGGTCTGGCGAAGGCATACAGATGCCGATTGGACCGACCGAGAAAACTTGGGACATGGTGGCTTTAGTGCGGTACCCCAACACGGGCGCGTATCTGACCATGAGGGCAACAGCTGCATATCAAGCAGCCAGAGAACACAGGCGAGCGGCCCTGCAGGACTCAAGATTGATTATGACGCGTCAGAACCTCTTAGATGCCAGACAGCCGTAGTGCTTAGTCACAGCAAGCGCGTGGTGCGCTCGTAAGTTGTAAACACTGTTCAATCTAAAATACGCGGAACAGGCTGGGATTGCTCACAATATGGGAATTCATCGTCAAAACCACACAAGGCCCAAAACAACTCCGGATTGACACAGTCCTTGGCTAAATCGCGGTCAAACGAGTTGCGATAATCCTCTTGGGAGCTAACCATCATGTGTCGATAATAATTAGCAATCGATATACGCATGCCCGGAATTTTCCTGGGGTAAGCACCATGCCAGGTTGCACCATGAAACACGATGACAGAACCTTTTGCGGCCTCAACCGGGACTGCTTGCGCCACCGCACTGGGAAACGTGGGCCTGCTCGCAAAACGATGAGAGCCAGGTACGTAGGCAAAAGCTCCGCCCTCCAGCGTGTAATCAGTTAAACACCAATTCGTATTAGCTGTGAGGGCTGTCCGACCCCAAGGTAAGGGAACCGCTGATTGATCCGCATGCAGGCCCAGATTTGGCCCATAGCCGAATTCTCCCTGCCACTTTACAAACGAATTATTGCTTGAGAATCGAGTAACTTTTGAACCAATCATATGTTTAATTAAGGCCACCGCGACCGGATTTACCGCCAAATCGCGAAACATCCTATGCTGACTGCCTAACTGCTGGATCAAAAATTGAGTAATTTTCGACGGATCTTCCGCCAAGCCAGAGCGTTGTTGATCTGACTTAAACGTAACCTCAGCATGAGGACCGCGTTCTAGGCTAAAAGTGCAACCAACAAGACTGGCGGACCGCTTTAGCAGAAATTCGACCATTTCATCGAAGACCGCAATTGGCACGCCATGAACCTCGGGTGGCACAACGCAAAGCCCGTCAACTTCAAGCTGCATGACGTACTGTTCCAGACCCAAATCTGCAATCACTTGGCTGCGACTGGAATGTCTGGAGTGAGACGCTCCACGGCTCTCCGTTATCGTTGTTTGTTTAGACATGAGTACACTCCCCTAAACTTCGACTCAAATAATGGCATAAGTGCATTCTGCTGTCCCGCTGGGAACAAAATTCCAAGAACTGCACATTTGCTGGATTCGCCACAGAGGTGAGGATCCCTGGCCGTTACTGCGACTGCTTTCAAAAATTTAGTCCAAGCCAGGAGATTTTTGGCTCCACGAAAAGATCGAGGGCAGCAAAGATAACGAGTCCACCGGCAAAGCGAGACGAAGGCGGAAGGCCTTCCTGCGGCACAGTTATTGGCTTTGCCTTTTTTAAGTAGTCTTAGCCAATGCTCGATCAGCACGAGCCTTTGGATTTATCACTGAGTTAAACCAACACCATCCTACAATCGCGGTAATAAACATCGATAAGATGCCACCTAAAAAAATGCCGGGTAATCCAAACAAATTATTGCCCAACAATGATAGGGGCACAGTTAACAACAGCGTCTGGCAACTGGAGATCAGCAAGGGGGGTATGGGTTTACCGAGCGCATTAAAGCTGCTCCCCACATTTGAACCGATACCCATTACCGCCATTCCTAACGGCGCGATCATCATATATTGCAGAGCAACGGCTACCACCGCCGCATCTTCAGAAACCATTTCTAGGAAGAATGGCGAGCACACCATCAAAAAGACATAGGCCGCGATACCCCAAGCGAAGGAGAATCGATTAGCCAAGGAGAAAGAGTACTTAACCCTTGAGAACGCGCCAGCACCCCAATTCTGTCCTATGAACGGTGCTAGACTCATAGATAGCGACCAGAGCACCATCGCAAACATCGTTTCAATTCGCGATGCCAGCGTGAACCCTGCAACCGCAACTGAACCATAAGTCGAAACGATCTTCGTAACGAATGTCATCGTAACAGGACCAATAATGTTTGCTGCGATAGCAGGCAAACCCACGCCCAGCACTTCCTTAAGAGAGGCGTAGAATGACTTCGTTGAGAGAATCAGAAATTTATCTTTATAAAATAGATAGATGTAGACAGCGAAACCAATAACTCTGGCTATTACAAATGCCAGTGCAGCGCCAGCAAGCCCGAAACCCGAGAACCCATTCACCCCAAAAATAAGTGCTGGCGCAAAAACAATCTGCAACAACGCGGCCAGCGCCATTAGGTACCCCGGCCGGGCTATATCACCCATAGCTCGCATCAAAGAGGAACCGACCATGGCAAAGGCGAAGAAAGGCAAACCTATAAACCAAAGATCAACATATGACGTTGCCAGATTACGTACGTTCTCCTGGGCGCCAAGCAATTCAAAAATCCCAGCAAGATTGGGGGAGACAACAATAATTAGCACTAAAGATAACAACAGTGAAAAAAGCAGGCAGTGTGTTGCAACCAGCCTGCCCAAGTCGTGTTTGCCCTCGCCGATTTTTCGCGAAACCACCGATGATGCGCCAACGGACAACCCCATCGCAGTACTTTGGATAAGCATGATGATCGGGAATGAGAAACCCAGCGCAGCCAACTCCTGGGTGCCTAAAAAACTTATATAAACCGTTTCTATTAGGTTGGCGGCCATAATGGCCACCATGCCAAAAACCATGAAACCCGTCATTTTTACGAGATGAGGACCGACCGGGCCCTGCGTATACGTCGCAGCATCTATCTGTTGCATGTTTTTTTACGACTTTGTCAAAGTTTTTGAAACGCTGAGGACTTTCAAAAGCACCACCAGCTGTGTTTGCTCGCGACAGGCTTTCACTGCACGCTCCCGGCACTAGGCCAGACCTATGGTTATAATCCGCATCGTGTATAAATCACGTTATGAAAGGTGCTTTCTGATGACCTTGGTTGACCTCGAATGTTTTCCGCAGCAAAAAGTTTCTGCATCGTTATTGGAGAGCTTTGTCTGGCAAAGTTCAGGTACTGAGGCTGATGCCCGAGGAATACGGCCAATATATTAAAACTGAGGTTTCTTCTGGATTGTAAACCGGAGTCACTGCTTGGCGATGGACATTATTTAATCGAAAGGCTTAGCACGGTATTGCTGATCACTTTTAAGTGGGGTGTATGACACAGAGCAGGCTGAAACTAGCGCTCATTGGTTGCGGTGGCATTGCCCAGGCCCACTGGCAGGGGATCAAGCAAATCGCGACTCGGATTGATGTCACAACGGTTGTGGATACTAACTCAACGAATGCCAAGGCGATGGCAGAGCAAACTGGCGCTCACGCGTATACCGACTTACAAGAGGCTCTACAAAAAGGCAGCTTTGACGCAGTAGACATCATGCTGCCTCATGACCTTCACGAGTTCGCGGCGCTGCAATGTTTTGCTGCGGCAAAGCATGTGCTTCTAGAAAAACCGATTGCACACACCCTACAGAGCGCGGAGCGCATTTTAGCGGCAAGCAATCGCGTGGATAAGGTTTTTATGGTTGCAGAGCAGGCCCAGTACTGGAGCGATGTAATCAAGGCTCGAGAACTTATGGACGCAGGTGCAATCGGCGACATTATTAGCGCCAGCGGCAACTTTTATGATCGGGTTGCGAATGACGTCCGTGAGCCCTTGCCATGGCGGTACAATCTGGCTAAGGCAGGTGGAGGGGTCACCATTGACGGCGGCGCGCACTGGATCCGACCGCTTCGCATGATGATGGGCGAGGTGGATGAAGTCATTGGTGTCGCAGGACGTCATATTCCGCAAATGCAAGGCGAGTCTTGGTCCCGACTGTTGCTAAAGTTCG
Source organism: K189A clade bacterium (assembly GCA_902565895.1). GTDB lineage: Bacteria > Pseudomonadota > Gammaproteobacteria > Pseudomonadales > Azotimanducaceae > UBA4421. Next base: position 28,678 of record CACFGV010000021.1, on the reverse strand, counting down.
AAAACGGCAGCGTTGCAACCCTGGCCTGTCAAAACGTTTTATATGCGCCTGGGCCAGTAGAGATGTTTCGCATTACGGGTACCGAAGGCGAGATTCAAATTACCGGCGGCCGTAACGGTGAATTGATACTGTTTAATCCTGATCATCCTAAAGGACGTGTAGTGATGAATGCCGTCGAGGGCAAAATCAACTCTTATGGTGCAGAGCTCAAGGATTTTTCTGAGGTTGTGCTTGATGCCAAGACCATGGCCGCGACGCCAGCCTACGCACTAGGAGAGCTTCGCACGGCACTGGCACTCTATCGGTCAATAGAATCAGGACGCTGGGAGAAAGTCTGGTAAACCCGTGACACAGACTCCACCGCACCGGGGCTTTCGTAGGTAGATTTATGAATATTAGCCCGCACGGCGAAAACTCCCGCCCCAAGTACCGTTAACTTTTAATCAAGAGCGTTGTTTATGAAAGTAGCACTTCAATCCACCCCTTTTAATCGAGTTGATCTCTTTGCGGCCGCGGGCTTTGAGGTGGTCGAAGGCAAATGTAAGTCAGAGGACGACTTGATCGAACTGTTGAAAGACGCTGACGCCGCACAGGTCGGTGTTATGCCGCTGACCTCGCGCAAGGTGTTGCAGGCCTGTCCTAAGTTAAAAGTTGTTAGCCGTATGGGTGTGGGCGTGGACTCAATTGATCTGGATGCGGCGACAGAACTCGGCGTACTGGCATGCAACGTACCCGGTGTTAACACCGCAGAGGTGGCTGACCATGCAGTTGCCATGATGCTGGGATTAACCCGAAGACTTTATGACAGTGTGCGCTCCACTAAAGAGGGCGCGTGGCGAAGCAACGGCAAACTGACCGTTGAGTACATGAAAACGGTGCGCCGCATCGCTGGGCATACGGTGGGAATCATCGGCTTTGGCGATATCGGCCGAGCCTTCGCAACGCGCATACGAAGCTTTGGGCCGACGCGAATCATTGCCCATGACCCCTATGTACCCCAAACCACCGCAGACCTTTATGGTGTGGAGTTGGTTTCGCTAGAGACGCTCCTTGGTGAATCGGACTATGTATCGATTCATACAGCGTTAACAGACGAGACTCGTCACCTGATTAACGAAGACACTTTAAAACTCATGAAGCCCACCGCTATTTTGGTCAACACAGCGCGCGGACCGGTGATAGATGGCAATGCCCTGGCATCAGCACTTCAAGCTGGAACGATTGAGGCCGCTGGTTTGGACGTTACTGAAATTGAACCCGTGGAATCCCACGACCCACTTCTGGCTCTACCAAATGCGATCGTTACCCCACATCTGGCCGGTTTCTCGCCAACGTTCTTGGAAGAGTGCCCTATTCGGCAAGCAGAAAACATAATCCGCGTCCTAACAGGCAAGGCGCCGTGGGGACTCGCTAACCCAGAGGTTATTAAAACGATCGCCGTCTTACGCTCAACGAATCCAGGGCGCTGGGAAGGCGTACCGGATTTCAGCACGTCCCTGGCTGTTTAGCGGTACTTTTTGGCGTTGCGGCAAACCAAGTAACAACATTCAGCACCTTTACGGTCCGCGTAACAAGGCGGACGAGCTTCAATTACTTGTCTGTCAAAGCATCAACAGCTGCAATCCACGGCGGTTACAGTGTGTTTTATTCGCTGGATGTGGTGTCTTTCAACAGCAGCTCACGCTTTTTGACCCATGTTGCAGGCAAAAAAAAGGCGCACGATTGTGCGCCTTTTTAGTTCACGTCGAGCTGGGGTTACAAGAAGTTGTAAACGAACTCAACACCCATGTAGCGAGGTGCCAAAGCGACAACTCGTTGTGGGAAGTTGCTGCCATGGCCAGAGCGACGCCCTTCCATGTCAGACCAACGCAAGAACGTATCGTCCAATACGTTGTCCACGAACACAGACGCGCTCCAACGCTGATCTGCGGAGTCAAAGGACAACCGAGTATCGACACGATGACGCTCAGGCACTTCATCCCATGGTCTCGCGAACGTATTGGTGAAGTACTCGCCGGTATAGGCAACCGATCCGTACCAGGTCAAGGTGCCCGAATCCAACACCCACTGGTATGACGCCCAGCCCGTTGCCTTATGCTTTGGTATGCCGGACAACTGAACCCCATTTACCTGTAGGCAGTAAAGATCCTTCGTGGCATCCGTTGCCAAGCAGGGGTCTTGATTAAGGTCACCGCCAAAAATCTCGCGCGGGTAACGCGGATCATTTTCATTGAACACGGAATAGGCTGTGTCGTATACCGACTCGGTGTAGCTGTAGTTACCACCAATACTCAGATTGTCGGTCAACAGCATTACGCCATCGATTTCGAAACCAGCGTTGTGAGCTTTCGGAATGTTATCCGTCATTTCTACAGGGCCGCGTCCCGCTGGCGGTTCAATGCCCACCGGTAGATCAAAGTCACCGCTCGAGGTTTCCCATGTCTCTACGTGATCTTGGTAGTCCCTGTAATCATAGTAATAGACTGCCCCTGTCACTTGAGCGCGACCGTCAAAGAATGCGCTCTTAAAGCCAATTTCGTAAGCCTTTAGCTTCTCGTCGCCGTAGAACACTAAAGAACCCGTTCCATCTATATACACGCGGTTATCAGAACCACCCATGTTGAAGCCACCGGCACGGTAGCTGGACGTCAATCCTGCATAAATTAGATGGTCAGGGCTTGGTTCCCAGTTGAAGTTCACTCGGAAACTGGTGTTTTTAGTACTGTAACTGCCACCAATACGGCTACCGAAAGATATCGGAATACCGCCTAACCGCAGTGGATTGGCACATTCGGTGCTACCCAAAGCACAGGTAGGCGCAATCGGGTTAAGCGGGTCACCCGTAAGTGTTGCAGCACCCATGGCAACATTTAACGCCGCCAATGGCGTGACACCCTCACCCATCAACCCAGCCGCGAGCGCGTCATCACCGGCAGCCCCGGCAACGCCTGCAAGTACTGCATTAAGCCATGGGTAGGAGTCTGCCGCTAGCTCAGAATAGCCACCACGCGCTTCCCTAGCATCCCGGGAATCTTCGGAATAACGAACACCTAAGGTAACGCTCAGGGTGTCACTGATTTGATAATCACCTTGAGTATAAAACGCTTGGTTGGTAGTCCTAACGTTGTTGTCGTGCTCATAGACCGCCCCAATGTCATTAGTGATGCTGAATGCGCGACCGTCGTCGCCACAGTATCGCCCATAACCGCCGGCAGCACCGACCTCCGCGGTTTTCCAGTCGAAGCACGCTGGCAGATTCCAGCCCACCAAAGCCAATGCCGAAATCACGTGGTCGGGAATTGCATCCGTTCCATAATTGGTCGCTTGATTGATCATCGGTATGCGGTTACGAATCCCGTACAACTGGTCTCGATCTTCCTTGAAATAGTACAACCCAGAGGTTGCAGTCCAGCGATCACCCAAGCTCCAGAACACCCGCAGCTCATGAGAAAGCGACCATACCGATTCGTCTACGGTATCACCCAAGTTAGAGAACTCACTGTCGGAGAAGTCGTTGTCACGATTAAAGTAGTACAAAAAATTCTGATAGTTCGTCAGATACTTCAGCGACACGCGATCGTTGATGTCCCAGTCGAAAACAATGTTCGCTGAGTTATGATCAAATATTTCATTAACCTCGTTATTGGTTAACGACTTGAATTCAGGCTTGGCGTTATCGCCGCCATCGTAGGCGGCCACATTTGCATTACCGTAGTTCGGTGATGGCGTATATGGCCAGATGACTGGATCGACACCAGGACGCTTGTAAGCAGCCCACTGGGTTTCACCCGTTACCGGATGCCGGAAAGGATACTTCGCGGCCGGGTCATCGGCCTCAACAGCGCGCAAACCACGAGCGTAGTAGTTGGTGTCTCGGGATACTCGGTACTGCGGATCACACTGATCGAGGCTAGTAATCTTTAGCACATTCGCGTTAATACAAGGGCCTTCGCTTAGAATGCCGTGTCCGCCGTTACCAAAGTTACGAGGCGCTTCGGATTCGCGGTCGTTAGCTCGGAAGTTCAAGCTCATGGTGTCTGAGATCTTCCAATCCAAAGTCAACGCAAAGTTAGCGTCATTCGCGGCTTCCATATCCTCGGAATCACCCATACCTTCGATGCGACCGTCGCTGGTTCGCTTTGACATATTCAAACGATAGGCCAGGGTGTCATTTATCGGCCCACTTAGGACAGCATAGCCTTCTGAGGTGTTGTACTGCCCACCTACCCAGCGCACTTGCGCTTCGAACTCGTCGTGGTTAGCTGGATTGGTGACGTAGTTGACAACGCCGCCAATAGAGTTCCGCCCGTAGAGCGTACCCTGGGGCCCACGCAGTACCTCAATCCGCTGAATGTCGTAGAGGCCGCCTTCAGTCGATGCAATACCAAAATCAGGCGAGTAAATGCCGTTGTAGTAAGTTCCAACCCCAGGGTCACCGCCCAGGCCTCGGAAGTTACGCCCGATTCCGCGGATTTTAATGTCCCAGTCTGTTCGGGTTGTTGCCGGTATGTAGTTGACCATCTCGTTCGGACCCTGAATGCCCATGTCCATAAGGAAATCTTCATTCATAGCCGTAATGGAAATCGATGTGTCTGATACTGTGGATTCGATTCGATCACCGTAAACCACAACGTCTTCTATACGCTTAGTGCTCGAGTCTTCCTCAGCCCAAGCTGGGTTAAGGATCAACGCACACACAAACGCCGACGCGAATACGCGTAATTTTATAAACATAAATTTTCCCCTCGTTCGGTCCAGTTTTTATACGGACTCTGGATACTTTGTTAACAAAAAATTGACACTCCGTCAAACCTCGGGGCGAGGCGCTACAAGGGGAACAAGCCTCACTCTTGGTGATCAGCGGCAACTGGGGCGTTTTCAATGAATTCGGCAGCTCGAAAATTTTCCTGCACCGGCTGCGCATGACTAAAGGTGTTGGGGTTTCGCCAATGACTGCAACTTTTGCTTGCGTGTCAACAAAAACGGGCTATATAGGCTTTTTAGGAGTGAGCGTTCAGCCCCCTTGAGGAAACAGTTTGCAGGACGAGTGCAACTAAGCCGCACGGCACAGACCACTACAAGGCGCTGCTACCTACTGATAGACCCCCAACAATGCGCATCGTGAGACCTTGTTGTTTGTATTCGCGCGGTACTTTTTTCAGCCGACTTAGACTACCCCGAGGTGAAACGTCAACCAAATAGAGACTAGCTATTCCTGGAGTATCGATCGTGCAAGCGGCCAAGAATTGTTTACGAGAGCAGACGCTAGGAACTACAACGCGTACTTCTTGTTACTGCACAGGGACAAGACTGCGGTCGCTACAGCTGACCGATGATATGGCTCTAAGCTGTGTCGTCCTGCCCAAGTTGATACAGACAGTCGCCTGGTTGCACGCGCCCGGGGATGCGCTTACACAGGACAGTGGCGGTAATCGGGAACACTACTTCTGTTGCGTCTTCCCAGGGTGCCTCTGGTTTATGAATCCAACCCGCGGTTTGGCCGGCATCGATGTCTTCGCCGATTTCGGCGCTGGGTTCGAACAGACCGTCTTGTCGAGCGTACACGTAATTGTGCTTACCCGTGAGGCGTAGGATTCGCGTTTTTATCGGCTCGCTTAGGTCAGTTTTTTGTAACATGCCCAGCTCAACCATGACCCGTTCAATGCCTTCTTGGGTTACCTTCAAAGCGTACGGCGTCACGGTACCAGACCCTCCCATCTCTACGGTTACGGCAATCGTACCTTGGCGTCGAGCAGCTGCTGTGGACACAATGTCACCGGATCGTCGGTAATGCAGCGCGAAGGGAGCGGCAAAGGCTTCGGTAAGACGGAGCACTTCAGCCATCTCTTGCGGGTCTTCACGGTCGCCATAAAGAACGGTGGGAATGTAATGCAAAGAGCTGCCGCCGGAATGGAGATCGATAGCGTAGTCGGCAATCCTCATTAGCACTGATTCAATGTAATGGGCAATGACCTGGGTCACCGTACCCGTAGGATCTCCAGGGAAAGATCGGTTTAAGTTGCCATCGTCAATGGGTGAGGTCCGGTATCCAGCTTTAGCCGCTGGAAAATTAGCCATGGGCAAAAGAATGACCCGCCCTTGCAGCATCTCGGGCTGCAAGTCTTTGGCAAGTCGAGTGACCGCGACTTGTCCTTCATACTCGTCACCGTGATTCCCTGCCATTAACAAAAGTGTTGGGCCGTCTCCGTTTTTAATCTGCACTATGGGAATCGGGATCCAACCATAAGCCGAGCGATGTACCGAGTGTGGCAGGCGCAGGTAGCCTGACTGCTTACCGTCAGCCTCGTAATCGATTTCCGCTGCAATTGGCGAACGCATTAGAATTCCGCCGGCGCAGTCACAGCGAGTGGCGCTTTTGCATTTGTTCGCCTGATGTTACGGTCCCCTTCGCCGGCTGGGTCAGCGCCATCAATCAGGCGCCCCACAGGTTCGGCGGTAGCCGCCCCCTGTTCGCTCACGAGGGCGTTTAGTCGCGGGCCTGGTTCTTGGGGACTTATAACGGTTGCTTTCAACATTTGATACCGCGGCTCAAGGAGCTTCACAATCGATTTTATATTCATTCATCGTGTCTGCCCAATTATGCTTGCGATGGTTCCAATGGCGCTACCAGGGATGAGGAGATGACCACAGAGATAACCGAACAAGCCCTTGCCGCTGCAAGACAAACTTGGGGGGATGCTTTAATTGCAATTTCTACGGCGTTTGACCAGCGAGGCATCGATGCGGCGAGAACAGTGGCCGGTGCCGCGCTTGATACCGCCTATGGCTACGAGCTCGGGCCCGTTCTGTTTAAGCCGACGTTGGCCAACGGAGAACAGACTTTCCGTACAACTCGGGACGGCGCCCTTGCCTACTTCGTTGGCCATAGCGACGATTACCCAGATGACGGCGGTTTTGGCATTAAAGGCTGGCGATCTGTCGTTTCACAAACCGCTGGTTACCTTATACAAGGCGACGTCGCCATGTGGATGGGCAGCGTGACCTTCACTGACAAAAACGGAACTGTCCTGAAGGTCGACAAAAGCTGGGGTTACAAAATGGATAAGGCAGGTACACTGCGTATTGTCCTGCATCATTCTTCGTTGCCCTATCAGCCAGAATGAGTTTTGACCCTGGGTTAAACCAGAATAACTATTAAGGAGTGCTTACATTGCTTTCAAACGAGAACTTTACTGTCCGTCCTCTGCCCACAATTGTGTTTAACAGGGGTGCGGCAAAAGACTTAAACAATCACATTCAGGCGCTGGGTAAGAGTGCAGCCTTGATCGTGACCGATAAAAACCTGGCCGCAAGTGGTGTGCTTGATCCTATTTTGGAGGCGCTTCGCGCAGCGAACTTATCAGTCGAAGTATTCGACGGCGTTGAACCTAACCCGACGGACCTCAACGTTGAAGCCGGAGCCGAAAAGCTCAAAGAACTTGGCGATGCTGTTGTGGTGCCGATTGGGGGTGGCTCTTCTATGGATTGCGGTAAGTCGATTGCACTGCTCGCCTCAAATCCCGGCACAGTCGAAGAAATGCAAGGTGCCCAGCCCACACCTGCTGCCGCTCCAGTCATTGCGGTTCCCACAACCGCAGGTACAGGCTCAGAAACAAATAGCGCCTGTGTGATTACCAATACCCGGCTCGGTCGTAAGACCTATGTCGTGCACCCCAGCATTACACCGGCATTTTCAGTCCTCGACCCGGACCTCACCGTTGGACTACCAACCTACCCAACGGCGACCTGTGGCTTTGATGTACTGACCCATGCGGTTGAAGCATTTGTGTCCGTTGGTGCAAATGCATACTCAGATGCCATTGCCCTTGAGGCCATTCGTAAAGTGGCCGGGAACCTGCGAAAAGTCGTGACCGACGGTCAAGACATCGAAGCGCGGTCTCAGATGTTGCTGGGCTCCGCCATGGCTGCACAGGCGTTTAACGTAACTGGCCTTGGATCGGCTCATGGCACTGGCCATGCGATTTCGGCCAGACTAAACGCTGCCCACGGACAAACTCTTGCGACGATGCTGCCTCACGTAATGGAGTACAACATGTCCGTCCGCGAGGAAAAGTACGCCGAAGTCGCGCGAATTCTTGGACCTTCTGGCCCAGAAACCGGTGCCGGTGCAATTGACGCCGTGATTCAGTTACGCAGCGACATAGGCATCGATCGTTCAATAAGTGATTTAGGTGGATCAGGCGATTTGCTGAGTGTGCTTATTGAAGATGCCTTGGCTGACCCAGTTAACGTGACCAATCCGCGCCAGGTGGATCAGGCAGGTTTTGAGACCATGTACGAAGCGGCCTGGTAAAACCAGCGAAACGACTTAAGCGTGCCTTGGTTTCACCGCCTAGGCGCGCTCTGTTTTGGTGAAGTGTCCCAACTGAACGTTGGCACGCTATAGGCGGTATGACTTTTTGCGTGACTGTGCGGCGCTTATTTTTTCGTGGCAACAAAACGCTTACCTTTTTTCGTAGCAACAAAATAAGGATTCAACAATGACCCATCCGCTAGAGCCCCTCTCCGCAATGGAAATTGAAGATGCGGTGGCGATTTTTCGCCAGGCTCATGCAGATGAGCACGCCGTATTTTGTTCATCCGGTTTGGAAGAGCCAACAAAAAGCCTAGTCAAAGCAGGCGCTCCGACCGATCGGGTTGTTCGATTGTTGGGCACAGACAGTGTCTCGGACGGCGGCTTCGAAGCCCTAGTCAACCTAACGAAACAGCAAATAGATCGATTGGATCGTCTGCCCAGTGCAGCCCAAGCGCCCTATGGATACAAAGATTTGGGCTTAGCGATTCACCTGACAAAAAACCATGCGCAATGGCTGGACGCGGTCAAAGCCCGAGGCATCCGGTGCGATACCGATGAGGACTTAGCTCGCATCCAGATCGACCCATGGCCCGCAGGCGGTTATCCAGTAGACCAACTGCCAAAGGGGCATAGAGCCGTTCGCTGCATTGCCTTCCTACGCGAAGACGACACCGACAATGGCTACGCCCGGCCCATCCATGGTCTGATTTGCCACGTTGATGTGACGGATCAGAAAGTTATCTTCGTTGAGGACTCAGGCGTGATCCCGATGCCGCCGAATCCTGGCCGCTTCGATTCCGCTCACCAAGAGCGCACCCGCACAGATCTTAAAGATCTTGAAATCGTGCAGCCCGATGGCCCTAGTTTCGAAGTGGACGGCTATCAAGTGAAATGGCAGGGCTATGAATTTTCTGTGTCCATTCATCCAGTTCATGGCTTGGTCCTGCACCAACTGTCGCTACAGCAACGACCTCTACTTTATCGGGCGGCGCTGTCGGAAATGATCGTTCCCTACGGCGATAATGACAATATGCATTCGTGGAAGCATGTGCTAGATGCGTCGGAATACAACATGGGCATGCTGGTTAATTCGTTAAAGCTAGGCTGCGATTGCTTGGGGGAAATTTTCTACTTCGACGTTCATCAGGTGACCTGGGAAGGCAAGGTCAAGTCGGTGGAAAACGCCATTTGCATGCACGAAGAGGATTACGGCATTCAGTGGAAACACTATGACAGTGAATCCCAAACCAGCGAGGTACGACGGTCTCGCCGCTTAGTCATCAGCTCCATTTTTACCATCGGTAATTACGACTACGGCTTTTACTGGTACTTGTACCTTGACGGCACCATTCAAATGGAAATCAAACTGACAGGTATTGTTGGTGTCAGTGCAGTAACCCCAGAGACCCACAACCCGACTCAGTCTCCGTTAATCGCGGAGGGCTTGGCCTCACCTGTGCACCAACACGTATTCTGTTTCCGCCTGGACTGGGACTTAGACGGCGGAGCCAATTCCCTATTTGAGAGTCAAATTGAGCTGTTGCCGGTCAGCGACACCAATCCCGACGGCACCCAGTTCCAATCCGTCTCACGCCACTTAACCAATGAGTCTGCAGCGAAGCGAAATATTGCCCCGGAGCGAAGTCGGCATTGGAAGGTTGTGAATCCTGCTTCGCTGAATGGCTTGGGTAACCCCGTGTCCTACAAGCTGCTGCCGGCAGGATCGCCTTCGCTGCTAGCATCCGAGACTTCGGCAGTAGGCCGGCGAGGTGCATTTGGTAAGCATCATATTTGGGCTACACCATACGCTGAGGGTGAGTTCAGCGCCGCAGGCGCCCACACCGTGATGCACGATGGCGGCGGTCTACCTGAGTACACACAGCACAATCGGGATATTGCCGAGTGTGATTTAGTGATGTGGCATACCGTGGCGCTCACCCACGTGCCGCGCCCAGAGGATTGGCCTGTGATGCCCGTGGAATACACCGGCTTTCACCTGATCCCCGTGGGCTTCTTTGACCGTAACCCAACACTGGATTTGCCATCTAAATGTCATAGTTAGCAGGATTTGTAAGACAGTGTGGTTTAGATGCGATCCGCTCTGGCCGCAAAAAAAGCTGCACCCCAGCGATTACCAAACACCGATTTGATAGGTCTGCGCAGCCAATCGAAGAATGCCCCTATAAACATCCAAGCAATCTTTAATTTTTAAAAGATCCAAACCCTCAATCCAACACAATCCCCATACGCCACTCAGGTGGCACGCCGTGCCGTTCAGGAATGGGGGCACGGGATTCCACAAGCAAGGTTAGGCCCATAGACTGGTAAAAGTTGACCGCCGGGTTGTCCGACAGCACATCCAGTTGTAACTTTCCAAAACCTTGTTGTCGAGCCGATTCAATAGCGTTGGATAGCAGTTGCATGCCTACCCGTTTGCCCCGCGCCGCAGGCTTAACCGACAACGCGTGGACATAGTAGGTACCTTCGCCGATCACCGGGTTGAGCCAACTGGCATGGTCCGAATGCTCTAGTACTTCCTGTACGTCTGCTGGGTTGGCTATGCCTGCTGCCAGTATTTCCGCCCATGCAGGACTGAGCGCCGCAATTCGCTTCCTATACTCTATGCCGTGAAAGCCGATCTCAATGCCTAACAACTCGCCGTCTTCGATGGCTAAGCGCGTAGCCTCCGCAGCAAACAGTGTGCTGGGCGTGCGCCAAGAACGGGTGACCAACGCATCAAAAATCTTGCGCTTGGGAAAATGGTAGTCGTAAGACACCGGACCCGTCGCGTGCACTAACTCCGGAATATCCGCTGCATACTGTTCGAGCATCTGTTCGTTGGCCTGTACAAACTCCATTACACCTCTCCTACGGCTTTTGAAAATATCCCTGTCCCTGCTCCGTCATAGGCGTAAGCACGAGACCTACCTTTCTATACAAAACACCTACATCTTGAATGCTAATCTAACGACCTTTGTACCGTCTTGGTGGTCAGAATATCATGCACTACCGATTACTAATGGCACTGCTGTTATTGCTGCCAACCCTCGGGCTTGCCAACAAAGAGGCCCGTCCGCGACCTAGCTATTTCCAGGGAGCACCGAAAGACGCCTCTGGTACTTTCAGCAATTACGCCGGCAAACTTAGCCACGGCAGCGTATCGATGCGAGTACCTTTTATGCTGCGCCGTTTCGGCACCTACTTTCGCAGTGGCGCAGATGCGCCGCAACCCCTGGCCAATGCGGTCTCTTTGTTACGCCAACACAGCCAAGATGGACTGCCGTCAGTTACCTGGGTTGGTCACGCCACCACTTTGGTGCAATCAGACGGGATCACTTTTTTGACCGACCCTATTTGGTCTAGGCGCCCAAGCCCGGTGCCGTTGTTTGGACCCAGCCGCTATGTCGAACCAGGCATCGCTTTGGAAGACCTACCCGCCATCGACTTTGTTGTGATTTCGCACAATCACTATGACCACTTAGATCTACCCACACTGAAAGCACTGGTTGAGATCAATCCGCAAATGAAACTCTTTGTACCCTTGGGTAATGGTGCTGTATTGCGGAAAAATGGCATTAACCAGGTTATAGAAATGGATTGGGGGCAACAGGCGACATTCAAAAATGTGACGCTGCATTGTTTACCCAGCCAACATTGGAGCAAACGATCACTCACCGATACAAATAAAGCGCTCTGGGCTTCATGGGCGATTACCGGACCACAGCGCAGAATCTACTACGCTGGTGATACCGGTTACTTTCCAGGCTTTATCGAAATTGGCGAATACCTTGGTCCTTTCGACTTAGCGATCGTGCCCATTGGCGCCTATGCGCCCCGGGCAATGATGGTTGCTTCTCATATGAACCCAGAAGAAGCCTATAAAGCCGCAGTAGACCTCGGTGCCAGCAAAGCGCTAGGTGTGCACTACGGCACCTTTGATCTATCCGACGAGCCGCTCGCGGAGCCTGCGCAGCGATTTTTGCAGGCCAGCGCAAAAGACCCAGAACCAGGTCCCGATCCTTGGTTGCCAAAAATAGGTGAAACGCGTTCGTTTTAAGCTCGGTACCCTAGAGCAAACTTACGCGATGTTCCTGTGATAGCCTTCTACGACCCGTAGGAGGGATTATGTTTAACAAAGTGTTTTTCAGCGCGACCCTGGTCGCCATGTTGGCGTTATATCCTGGAGCAATGGTCGCCGCCAGCGCTGACCCAAGCGCCCGTGCCATCTTGGTACCTGGCAGCGGTACCTACAGCCGCACGATTTCCACCGATAACGCCCAAGCCCAAGCCTTCTTCGACCAGGGGCTGCGTCTGGCGTGGGGATTCTACTTCCCCGAGTCCATAGCGTCCTATCAGGAGGCCTCGCGCCTCGACCCAACCCACCCTATGCCCTATTGGGGCATGGCTCATGCCATGGGCCCTAACCCAAATTCCCGTTATGCACGAATGCCTGATGATCCGAAGGGAGAAGGACTTAAAGCCATCAAAAACGCGATGGATCGAATCGATCGCGCCAGCGCCTTGGAGGCCAAACTCATCCGAGCGTTGTTCGTTCTTTACGACAAGGACTCCATTGCAGACCCGGACGAGCGGGATAAGGCCTATCTGGCCGCTATGCGTGCGTTGAATAAAGCCTATCCCGATGACTCAGACATCGCTGCGCTGTATGCCGCAAGTTATATGTCCATTGGCCGCTGGGACTATTGGGACAGCGACGGCAATCCTCGAGCCGAGACCTTGCAGGTAGCAGAAGCGTTGGAACACATTATGGCCAAAGACCTATCGAACCCAGGCGTACTGCACCTACATGTCCACCTAATCGAGGCCTCAATGGAGCCCGAACGCGCGCTGGTATCCGCTGATGCTCTGAAAGCTACAGTGCCCATAGGTGGCCATGTCGTGCATATGCCTTCGCACATCTACGTTCGCGTGGGGCAATACGATAAGGCCATCGACAACAATCTACGCTCAATGCAGGTCGATCAGCAATTTGCCAAGATATGGGGCGAGCGTCCTTTACCGAATCTAGGCACTTATCCTTTATCGCACAAAATGCACGCCGGCCATGCACTGGACTTCATCCGCTATGCCGCCACTGTGCAGGGCAATTACAAAACCGCAAGTGACGCTGCTTGGCGTATGGCTAATCGCATCAAGAGCAGTGCTGTTAGGGTTCGAGGCGGCCAAAAACGTGCGTCCGCCCCATGGTTGGTATTAAAAATCTTTGGCAAGTGGGACGAGTTATTAAGTCTAACCCCAGCCCATCAGGGCACGCCGTACTTAGACGGTATTTGGTCCTATTCGGTAGGAAGCGCGTACCTAGCAAAAGGGAATCTCAGCGCTGCCCGCGATGAACTCGGTAAATTGCAAACGATTGCCAACGCTCCCAACGCAGATGAATACCGGGTGGGTGCCACGCCAGCATCAGCGGTGCTAAAACTCGCCGCTTTTGGGCTGGAAGGAGAAGTTTTGATGGCCCAGGGCGATGTGCAAGGCGCGATCCGGGCCTTCCAAGCGGGCGTTGCCATAGAGGATCAAAACAACTACACAGAGCCTCCGGATTGGGCCCAGCCCATGCGTCATTACCTGGGTGCAGCGCTGCTCAAAGCCGCACAACCAGCGGCCGCCGAGGCCGTTTATCGCCGCGACCTGCGCTGGAATCAGAACAATGGCTGGGCGTTATTTGGCTTACACCAGGCATTAGTGGCCCAAGGTAAGTCGTCCGAGGCAGAGCAAATCTACGGAGAATGGCAAACCGCTTGGACTTACGCAGATGTAGAGTTGACGGCGTCGCATCTTTAACCAATCTGCTGCCGCCGACATTCGCACTGAGGCGTTTTATACCAGCGGTGCAGTATCTCTGGCAGACCAACTAAATCGCCTTGTCTACTTTATGTAATGTCCTTCTAATGGGCAGCACTAAAACTCATGTTTTAAGTAGCGTTAACGCTGCCCGGGCAATTTAGGCAACTCCTCGCAGAATCCGGTCGTTTTTAGACCACACCGGACCATTCACTCGGGGATCTGAAACATACCGTTTGCTGCAGCGGACTTGATGAAGCCCTAAACACGTTAGACTGGCTCGGTATTCCTTTTCGCGTCCACCGGCACGGGCGTGTTTAGAGCAGCGGTCACCACGGTCGTAACCGTCGCGGAATAGACCAAAGATGCCATTCTTCAGGCATGGCCAATTGTCTGATGAGCACACCTCGCCAATAACATGATACCCCCTTCGCAACTTAATTCGCGCGGCAATGTCGCTAACTTTAATAGCAGCTATGGCTGACCAGTATCCGATTACGAAAAAGCAAGGTAACTAGCCACAGTCATCGACCTTTAGGCAGTCCGGCAGAAGCGTCACGAATACTCGCTAAGGCCACACGCCGCATATGGTTTTCGCGACTGATCTCTAACCCCCAGTCAACCATAAAATGCTGGGCGGCCGCCGCAACATAGACTTGCCAAAGTGCCAACCGCTGGGGATCGACAGGCGCAAAGGTCTCGTATGCAGTAATAAATTTCTCCATGCCCGCAGGCCCAAATAGATAGCGCAACTCGACACTGGCCTGGGCCACATCTGATAAGGGGTCACCTATTGCTGCGTCTTCCCAATCGAGAATTCCACTGATCTGTCCGTGCTGCCAAAGTAGATTCTGCGGCCAATAGTCCCCATGCAACAAACATGGACGCCCCTGATAGCCAGTGCCTTTAAGCGTTCGCATCTGCGCGTGCAGCTGCGACCATTCTGAACCTATGGGCAGGTAATCGAATACTTCCGGTACTGGATTCAACCGCGTGGGTAGGTTCGGCAGTACTTCAATAGGTAAACAATGAATATTCCAAAGTTGCTCAGCCATGGCCGCAATGCAGTGATCTAACGACTCGGCAGGTATGGT
Source organism: K189A clade bacterium (assembly GCA_902565895.1). Classification (GTDB taxonomy): domain Bacteria; phylum Pseudomonadota; class Gammaproteobacteria; order Pseudomonadales; family Azotimanducaceae; genus UBA4421. The sequence continues at coordinate 13,465 of CACFGV010000021.1, read as the reverse complement.
GCTGCTGCCCTCGATATAGGACATCACAATAAAGTCATAGGCGCTGAAAGCATGACTGACATCACATAGCATCGGCTCCGGCACTCTCAACCCCTGCTGATGTAACGTCTTCAGCAAAGCGAATTCAGTCTTAGCAGAGTGACCTGAGTGGCTGGCACCATGCTCACGAAGCACCCAACGAGCAGGGATACCGCCTATATTTGATGCGTCCAAGACGTAGGTATTTGCCGACACGCCACCCGTAAGTGGTGTCATCGCTACCAATTGTGCTCCTGCCGCCAACGTAGCAACTAAGTGAGCAGCCCCCAACCTGTCTATGCTTTTAACCGGTTCCACCAACAATCAGCCCCAATCGGCGAAACCGCCTGACTCTTACTTCGACATCCCGACCACATTGCTGGGCCGGCTCGGCTTTTCACACTACATTGCCGATCTGGCTCGTTATATCACAACCAGCAATTTGCCTAAGACAGTCTATGCCAATACCTCAGGTCGTATGGTTCAAGCGCGATTTGCGCACCCAGGATCACACTGCACTGCAAGCCGCCCTATCCCAAGGGGCGACTCTGGCGCTTTATGTGTTAGAACCCCACTTATGGGAACAGCCTACCGCCAGCCTGCGCCATTGGCAGCTTTTGCGAGAGGCCGTTGGCAATCTCGCCATCGAGCTGCAAAGAGCCGGCGGCGAGTTGTGTGTGCGCGTCGGCGCAATTGAACAAGTACTGAGTGAGCTGCACTTGCAGTTCGGCTCCTTTCATCTACACGCACATGAAGAAACCGGTGAAGCCTGGACCTATGCTCGGGACCAACGCGTTGCACAGTGGTGCAGCCAACATGGCGTTCAGTTTAGCGAACACCGCAACTTCGGAGTATTTCGCGGCCTCAAAGACCGAGACGGATGGGCACGACGTTGGCGCTCCCACATGCAGGCGCATGTAGCCCCTGTTACCCAACCAAACTGGCTTAGTGCCGTCAGCACAGCAGATTGGCAGACTTGGCAACCAAGGGTGTCGGGTGAGCCCATTACCATCACCCCCGGCCTTGACCCACAACGTCAGCTCGATGACTTTTTACAGCACCGAGGCGAGCGCTATCACCTTGAGATGTCGAGCCCGAATACCGCACCAACGGCGTGCTCGCGGCTGAGTACATTACTGGCTACTGGACGCCTGAGTATGCGCCAAGTGGTGCAGCAAACCTGGGCGACACAAGCGCAGGTAAAATCTCTCGCGCCAGAGCAAAAAGGTACTTGGCCTAGAGCACTCGCAGCCTTTCAGAGTCGCTTGCACTGGCACTGCCATTTTATTCAAAAGTTTGAGAGCGAACCGGCCATCGAATCGCAAAATATGGCCAGGAGCTGCGACGGTCTGCGCGAAAACGACTTTAATGAGGGTCACTTTGAAGCCTGGTGCAAAGGTGAGACCGGCTTCCCTTTCGTTGATGCGTGCATGCGCTATCTGAATGCTACCGGCTGGATCAACTTTCGCATGCGCGCCATGCTTGTATCTTTTGCGTCATACGACCTATGGCTGCATTGGCGTCGGCCCGCACTGCACCTGGCACGTCTATTTGCCGACTACGAGCCAGGTATTCACTTCTCCCAGACGCAAATGCAGTCCGGTACCACGGGCATTAACACGCTGCGCATTTATAACCCAATAAAGCAGTCGACCGATCAAGATCCCGACGGCCACTTCATTCGCACCTGGGTACCAGAGCTTGCCGGTCTGAGCGCGCCAATGATTCATACCCCTTGGCTGGCTACCCAACTGGAACAAATAGCGGCTGGATGCCGCATCGGCCAGGACTACCCAGCGCCCATCGTCGACCATGCTGTGGCCAGTCGCAGTGCGCGCGCCAAATTCAGCGCGGTACGCGCTTCGGCGGCGGGAAAAACCGACCGCAATAGCATTGTAGCTCGCCACGGCAGCCGTAAAGGCGGATCAAGAAGATGAGCGCCTTCGAATCTAGTGAAACACAGGCTCTTGATGTCTCAGGGTTAAGCACCGACGCCATCGCCGAACTGAGATCCGACCATGCTGGGGAAACCGGCGCGGTCTACATCTATCTCGGTCTACTGGCCATCAGTAAAGACCCTATCCTGCGGCAGTTTGCTAATGCGCATTTAGCAACTGAGCAGCGACACCTGATGACATTGAACGGCTTATTGCCTAAACACGCCCAGTCAAAGTGCTTAGCGCTGTGGCGGCTGGCAGGATGGTCTTTAGGTGCAATTGCAGCCTTAGGGGGTCGGCCCTTTGCCTACACCACGATTCAAGCGGTAGAAACTTTTGTGGTCGAACATTACCAGCAGCAATTGCACTTATTCCCAACACCCCTACGCACGTTGCTCGAAAGCTTTTGTGCCGATGAGGCCCATCACCGCGATGAGGCTCGACTTGCTGCCCACCCTGGCTCCAAATATCGGCTCTGGCATTGGCTTGTTGCCAGCGGCTCAGCCGCCGCCGTAGGTTTGGCTCGACGGCTATAGCTCCCAGCTAAACGCGATAACCGGCATCAAGCAGCGGCATTGACCGCACTCGCCTACCCGTGGCCGCATACATCGCATTGGCTACCGCGGCTGCCAACGGCGGCAGCGCGGGTTCGCCGAGCCCAGTCGGATCGTAGTCGCTCTCGATAAAGTGCACATCGACTTCTGGCGCTGCATCAATACGTAATACTGGGTATCGATCTAGGTTCGTCTGCTGAATGCGCCCGTCTTCCATGGTGATTTTCTGCCCTGCCATGGCGCTATAACCATCAATGATCGAGCCCTGTACCTGGTTAAGCGCCCCACTGCGATTAATGATCGGTCCCACATCTACCGCCGCCGTCACTTTGTGCACCGTTACCTTACCCTGGTCGTCTACACTGACCTCAGCAAGTTCCGCGACGTGTGCGGCGTGACAGAAATAAAATGCGATACCCAGACCACGACCGGCAGGCATTACCCTGCCCCAACCGCCTTTCTCCGCCGCCAGCTTAATAACGCCAATGGCTCGCTCAGTGTTCATAGCACGGAAAGTCTTCGGCTCTAACCATCTTGGTTCGCCCATCATTTCGATCAGCAATTCAACGTGGTCACGGCTACCTGCCTCGGCCAGCTCATTAATAAAACACTGAGACACGAACGCATGGGTATTTGAAAACGGCGCTCGCCAAGGACCAGAGGGTGTATCCATAGGATAGGTGGTTAACGAACCCCGCGCGTGGGCGCTGGTGGCAATGGGGAAGGTGCTAGGGTGCACACCGGTCCAACGAGACGGTTTGCCATTCACAGCAGTCCCAATAGTGTGCTCCTCCCAGGCTGCAAGCTTACCGTCCTTGGTCATCGCACCTCGCAAACGGCAGAATCCACCTTCGCGGAAATAGTCGTGGCGCATGCTGTCTTCGCGAGACCAGGTGAGTTTGACCGGCTGACCACTGAGTTTCGACAACTCAATGGCCTCGCAAATGTACTCGCCAGACGTGCGGCGGCCAAAGCTGCCTCCCATCCGCTTAACATGAATCGTAAGCTGATCTTTTTCTAGGCCGTAGCGCTGCTTCGCCAGCGTCTGGAAGCGCGGACCGCTCTGAGTCGGCAACCAAACTTCTAAGTGATCCTTACCGCCATTTTTGCCCGGCCGATAGTGAGCTGTGCAGTTCATCGGCTCTAAACACAAATGAGTCAAATACGGATACTCGTAAAAACTGCTGATGACCGTGTTGTCAGGATCTTCTAACGCACTGTCAACATCGCCTTGTTCATGTAGGACCTCAGCTCCAACATTGCCCTGCTGATTGGCGAATGCAGTAAACGCCGACCAACTGTCTTTGTTGGCGTTGCGCTCATCCCAAGTCGCATTAAGCATCTTGCGCGCCTCAAATACTGCCCATGTGCTGGTACCAACAATACCGACCCCATCTAGGAGTTCCCGCACATCGCCATTGCCCTCTACCTTGTAGGCATCAACAATGCCAGGCAGCGCCTTCAGATCCGCTATGTTGGCATTCACCAGTTTGCCGCCCACGGCGGGGCATTTGACATAGCTGCCGTAGAGCATATTTGGTACTCGGGTATCGATGCCAAAGTCGCCCTGCCCCATAACGATTTGCAGCGAATCCACCTGGCTCTTTGATGTGCCCAAAATCCGATAATCTTCACGATCACGAAACTGCAAGTCCGCCTTTGCCGGCATCGGTTGCTCTTGGGCCAAGGAGGCCAGCTCGGCAAAGCTACGCGACCGATCGCTCAACAGGTGACGCACACGACTGTCTTCTGCACGCAATTCCTCGCGGGGCAGTTCCATAACAATCGCAGCCGCACTTATGAGCATTTCCCTCGCCGTCGCGCCCATTTCGCGCATCATCTGCCAGTTCAAATAAACCGTATACGAGCCACCCGTCGATTGACGACCATAGCGATCAGTATCCACTTCGCTCGTCTGTTCAACGATGACATCGTCCCAATCTGCACCCATTTCTTCTGCAACGATCATTGGCAACGAGGTTTTAATGCCCTGGCCCATTTCTGGCGAACCGCTGTAGATCACAATGCGGCCGTCGGGACGAATCTGCACATAAGCGTTAAAGTCGCCGCCACCCACAAGCTTTTTCGTATCTTGCGCCCAACCCGGCGCGGCAGCAGCAAGCGCTAAACCACCACCCACCAAGCCTGTTACTTTCAAAAAATCACGCCGTGAGGTCTGGCCGGAGATTGAACTAGCAAGCGCTGTCTTATTCTTCGGTGTCATGATTGGGCTCCTGTTTTCGCTGTGGCGTCGACACTAAGTGCAGCGGCATGAATCGCTTCGCGAATGCGAATGTAGGTGCCACAACGGCAATAATTACCAGCCATGGCTACATCTATGTCAGCATCACTTGGCTGAGCATTACGACACAGTAACGCGGCAGCCGACATAATTTGCCCAGACTGGCAATAACCACACTGCGCAACGTCTTTGGCGATCCAGGCTTCCTGCAACGCATGCAATTCATTGGCTTGCGCCAAGCCTTCAATGGTCGTGATCGATTGCCCGGCAATCTGACTCACAGGCAACAAACAACTGCGGATCGGCTCACCGTTTAAGTGCACGGTACAAGCGCCACACTGGCCAATCCCGCACCCGTATTTACTGCCCGTTAGGCCCATCAGATCGCGTAATACCCACAGTAGCGGCATGTCATCAGGTGCATCCACCTGGGTGTCCGAGCCGTTTACATTGAATGTGAACCGAGTCATTGCTTGCTCCCTGGTTATCGCTATCCCAGACTATGGCACAGCCAGCAGAACCGGGGCAACGCGACATAACTGAGTCCCGTGTATATATCGATCAGCCGGTGTAGCCTTAGTCTTTTTCGAAAGGACCCACTATGTTCAGTCACATCATGATTGGCGGTAACGACATTGCCGCTGCAAAAAGTTTCTATGACGCCGCACTTGGTGCTTTAGGGGTGGAACCAGGCGTTATTGACCCAAAAGGACGTTGTTTCTACCGAACGGAGACTGGCGTGTTCGCCATCAGCACACCTATAGATGGCAATGCTGCAAGTCATGGCAACGGCAGCACGGTTGGTTTCCTGGCAGACAGCCCCGAGGCCGCCAACGCTTGGCACACAGCCGGTCTGGCAAACGGTGGCAGCACTTGCGAAGAGCCACCTGGCCCACGTGGCGATCTCTACTTAGCTTACCTACGTGACCCCTCGGGCAATAAGATCTGCGCCCTGCATCGCATGAGCTAATCCGGCTCGATAACTACCCTACGAAGAGTAAGACCATGACCTGTAACAAACCACAGACTCTGCTCAAAAGCAGCGCACTGGCGCTGCTTTTTTTCTTTGTTAGCAGCGCCTACGCTGCGCCACAATTGCTGTGGGGTGATACCCATCTGCACACGTCCTACTCTTTCGATGCGTTTTTAAACGGCAACCAGACCGCTGACCCTGACACGGCCTATGCCTTTGCCTCGGGCCAGCCGGTCATTCATCCTGGCACCCGCACTCGAGTGCAGTTGAATACGCCACTGGACTTTCTGGTGATATCCGATCATGCAGAATTTTATGGCGGCATCCGCGACATTTACCTTGACGGAGTACAAGCAAGCAATCCAAACATTCTGCAACGCTTGGCCTATTGGTATACCGAAAACGAAATACGTGATGCCATCGACTCGGGCAATGGCCCAGATTATTTCGCCAATTTATTACCCGATGATATGGACCCCATCGCGGCGGCCAAGTCCTGGTCGCAAAACACTACAGCCGCGACGCCACCCGGCGCTATGGTATCGGCACGCAATGCTTGGCAGCGCATGTTAGATAGCGCAGAACGCTTCAATAAGCCTGGCGAATTTACTTCTCTGATCGGCTGGGAATGGAGTTCGGTACCTGGCGGTGCGAACCTTCACCGCGTTGTAATTACTGACGCAACACCCCAGACCGCACGGCAGTTTATGCCGTTTTCGTCCGCCGACAGCCCATTTCCGGAAGACTTGTGGCAATGGATGGACGACACGGCAAAAGACATCAATGCGCGGTTCTTAGCGATCCCCCACAACTCAAACATTTCCAAAGGGCAAATGTTTTCCCAATTATCATTGCGCGGTGAGCCCATCACAGCAGACTACGCGCGACAACGGGTGCGCTTGGAACCAATCGTCGAAATCACCCAATACAAGGGCGATTCTGAAGCTCATCCAGATCTTTCACCCATTGATGAGTTCGCCGACTTTGGGTTATTCCCCTGGTACATACAGAGAATCCGCTCTAACAACTACCAAGCTCGTCCTGGTGACTATGTGCGCTCAGCCTTAAAGACAGGCCTTGAGTTGGAGGCCGAGTTGACCGTTAACCCCTATGCCTTTGGCGTGATCGGCTCCACCGACAGCCATACTGGGCTGGCAACAGCAGAAGAGGCTAACTTCTGGGGCAAAATGGCCAGCGGCGCAACACCAGAGCGAAAGAGTAGACAGCGCAGTCAAAGCGCCGTTAGTCAGATAGGCCCAACCGGCTGGTCAATGCAAGCGGCCGGACTAGCTGCGGTTTGGGCCGAAGCCAACACCCGCAGGGCCATCGTTGATGCGATGCAGCGTAAAGAGGTTTATGCCAGTACTGGACCACGCATCCGCTTGCGATTTTTTGCCGGCAGCGATCTGTCAGTAGACGACTTAGACGCAGCAGATTGGCACGCCAAGTTGTCGGCTAAGGCAGTGCCCATGGGCGGCGACCTCATGTTTGCAAAAGACACCCAACCAAGCTTTTTGGTCTCGGCCAGCAAAGACCCGCTGTCAGCGAACCTCGATCGCATTCAGATCGTTAAAGGTTGGCTCAGTGCTGACGGCAAGGCAGAAGAACATGTTTTTGATGTCGTGTGGTCGGGGAATCGCCAACTCGTTGACGGCACGCTTCCAGCTGTCGCTGCACAAATCAATCCGGAGACCGGCGAATGGGACGACGCCCAAGGTGCGGCTACCCTGCAGGCGCTTTGGCAAGATCCGGAATTTGATCCTAAGCAAAGTGCTTTTTATTACGTGCGTGTATTACAAGTGCCAACACCAAGACACGCGCTATTAGACGCAATAGCTCTAGGGTTGGACGCACCAAGTGTAGGATCTTCAGTTATTCAGGAACGCGCCTACTCGAGCCCAATCTGGTTCAAACCGCAGTAGCCGGGCGCGACCAGCTAGACAGCATCGAGCGCAACATCAACAGCGCCAGCAACGCCGCAGCACTGTAGCCTAACCAGCTGTGGGTCATGGCCATGGCAAGTTCAGGTTGCGCCACGAACGCCAGGCCCAAATTGGCGGCGAGTGCGTTAGTGAGATAGCCAAAGGCAAAACCCACACCCACCACACTGCCCAAATAGGCGTAGAGCGCCCGGCGACCTAGCTCGCGTTTTACCAAGGCTACGGTGGCAATGTTCGTAGCAGGACCCACCAACATAAAGACCAATACCGCTCCGGGTGAAACACCCGAAAACAATAGCCCTGCTGCAATGGGTGTCGATGCGGTAGCACAGATGTACATGGGCACGCCGATCGCTGCCATTACGATAAACGCCAGCAGCCCGTCGCCCCATTGCAGTAAAAATTCCTGAGGGACAAAGGTTTTGATAAGTGCGGCACAACCAAGACCGATCAGCAACCATTTACTGATGTCACGAAGTAAATCAACAAAAGTGAAACGCCAAGCCGCAAAAAGCCGTTGTCGCCATGGTGCCGATTGCGCAGGCGCATTGGCGCTTTTGCTGCAACAGGTTGCTTCTTCGACTGCCGCTGATGCTCCGCTTTCTTGATCGCGGCCAACAAGAATACCCGCGGCTATGGCACTGGATACAGCTGCGATTGGCCGTATCAATGCCATGAATGGTCCGAGCAGAGCATAGGACACCGACACTGAATCTACCCCGGTTTCAGGTGTCGAGATTAGAAACGCAGTAGTTGCACCTTTCGATGCGCCACTGCGACGCAAGCCCATGGCGGCCGGAATCACGCCGCACGAGCACAACGGCAGCGGCGCGCCGATCAAAGCGGCTTTCACCGCAGAGCCGAGCCCTGGTTTACCAAGTTGGCTGGCCAGAAGATCTTCTGGCACCCATGCCTTGATCACTCCTGCTACAGCGAAGCCCAGCAACAGCCAGGGCGCCGATTCAATAAAGAGTTCCAAGAAATTGTTAAATAACTCAAGCATTAACGTGCTCCTGAATGCGGCAAGACGCCTGGGCCTTCAGTATTCAAGGCTTCAAGAATTGTGCACTGGGTGGCGGGCTCAGCACCGCCGCAACAGGCCTCGCTTAATGCTTGTAACGATTTTTTAATCCGCCGCATGTCGCGAATCCGTTGCTCCACTGTAACAACCTTAGCATCGACAAATCGCTTAACGTCCTCGCAGGATTTTTCGTCCTTGGTGACTTCCAGCGCCAATAGCTCGGCGATCTCATTTAGAGTAAATCCCACGCGCTTTGCGCTGAGTATAAAACTTACGCGCTGTACATCCGCCTCGGAGTAGAGTCGGTAACCGGCATCACTGCGCAGATGTGGCTTCAACAGACCATGTTTTTCGTAAAATCGCAGCGTGTCCTGAGACACTTGTGCAAGTTTCGCCAATTCGCCAATTTTCAATGTGACCTGATTCATAAGGACACTATAAACCTTAGAGTTAAGTCTAAAGTCAATGGTCGGTGAAAATCTGTATCCCAAGCAAACGAATACCTAGTCCGAAAGCCGTTCAGTCCTCGGCCCATAGTCGTCGTGGCGCAGCTCAGGGTCGTTATTTTCCGCGGGTCGATCTGCCCCCAGAAATTTTTTGACCCGACGCGACAACCAGGTGTCTTGCTGACTGAACAATGCCCCGGACATCCATATTTTGACTTTGGCTCGCATTTCTACCCGAGCGTGAGCCAATCCACTGCGACGGGTCATGCCGGGTGTGACTGCACGGCTGGCCCGGTTATATCGGGTTGCGTCGTTTTCACAATACGGCCTGGAAACCCTTTGAAATGCGGCACACCTTGTTCGTGATCAAGATGGGCATCTTCATCAGAACATAAAACTGCATCGCTGGAAATGAAAGCTCCTGCTAGGCTTTGCTGGCCACGGGACTCCGGATACCACCAACCATGAGGCACCCGAATGTGTCCTTCTTTCATACTGCTTTGAATAGACACCTGGGCTGTAACCTTGCCGGTAGCGGATTCTAAGATCACCCAATCATCTTCCTGTAGCGCCTCGCGCTGAGCATCAGTTGGATGCAGAAACAACTTAGGTGTGGGACATCGCGCGCGCAGCACTTCTATGTTGCGCTGACCGGTTTGAAAAAACGGATCTTCGCGCACTCCGGTAAACACCGCATAAGGGTATTCCGCATTGGGAGTCGGCCCTTCGCGATAGTAAGGCAACGGATCAAATCCCATGTCCTCTAGCACGCTAGAATACAACTCGACCTTACCCGAGGGAGTGGCGAACCCGCGACTGCGGTACTTGCGAAATTTCGGTGGGGGTGACTCCATGAACGTGGCGGCAGCAAAATCGGCAAAGCTGCGACCTGAACGAGACAGTCTGTGATCCAAAATGTCTTCAATGCTGTTCCAAGGAAAATATTCAGCAAAACCCATACGATGTGCAAGATCGGTCCAGAACTGGAAGGTGCTCGACGCCTGGGGTGGTGGTTCAACGGCTTTTTGCGACAGCGTTAACCGATTGCCCCAACTCCAGCCGTCTGCAATGTGATTGCGCTCGGTAAACACATCGCCCGGCAATACGTAGTCCGCCAACATCGCTGTGGGGGTCATAAAGATCTCATGGGCAACAATCAATTCCTGATTCATCAAACCTTGCAGAATCTGATGCTGATTGGCGTAGCTCAGCAAGGTGTTATTACCCAAGGTAATGAGGGCTTTTACTGGATAGGGATCACCACTGGACATAGCTCGGAACACATTGGTTGGGTTCGCCATTTGGCATCCCATGACCAAGTCTGCATAAGGAAACCCCCAAACCCTTTCCGTGGCCTCTTTGAGTTTTTCTGCAGCGCGGTAGGTAAAAGCCGGATGATCATCGTATCCAAGCTGCTTGGCCTTCTGCGAATCAGACAATTGCTCGTGCAGGCCCAACTCACTTTCCGGGATATAGCCAGGGTTAAAGCCACCGAGGATTTCACCTCCGACCACGTCTAAGTTACCGGTAATCGCTCGCAAGATAGAGTGCAATCGTATCGCCGATGTAGAGGACACCTGTTGATCCGTAATGGGTGTCCACGGAATCACCGCACCGTCTGCTTTGGCATACATCCGCGCAGCATCGGCAATCAATTTTTGTTCAACGCCAGTAATTTCAGCGACCCGCTCGAGCGGATATTCGTTTACCCGCTCGCGCAGTTGCTCAAAGCCAACACACCATTTTTTAACAAAGGCCTTGTTGTACAAACCTTCATCGATGATGACCTTCAACCAACCTAAGCACATCGCGGCATCCGTGCCGGCACGCAAGCGTAAATGCAGGTCAGCGCCCTCGGCCTGATCCGAGACACGCGGATCCAACACGATGACTTTTGCGCCCCGGGCTTTCGCGGAACGGATGGCGTTATAAATCGGTGTCCAGGAATGCTTGCGCGGGTTGTGACCAAACAACACAATACATTGAGTGTTAGCAAAATCCGGCTGGGGAAACCAACCGTAGGTTAGCCGGTTTACTGCAGCAGTGTTGCCTGCGCAAAGTGCGACCCCACTGATCCAATTCGGCGAGCCCAACAGGTTCATAAAGCGACGATCCATGCTGTGAGTGGTCTGGGTATTCCAGCCGGAAGTGGATACCGCCAAGGCCTCAGGACCGTATTGGTCGACAACTCGCTGCAGCCGTTCGGCGATTTCATCCATCGCTTGTTCGTAGGAGATTTCTTGCCAACTGTCCGCACCGCGTTCTCCCACTCGCTTGAGTGGGACCCGCAGTCGGTCGGCGTGGTTGTGAATATGCGGCGCGGCTGTGCCCTTGTAGCAAATGTTCTTAGCGAGCATTGGGCTGTCGTGGGCGATCACACGACTCACCTTGCCATTGGTGGCTTCCGTTCGAAGCTGGCACCCTATGTCGCAAATGGTGCAGACCGAGTACTTTGTTTCTGTCTTTGCTGCCATAACCCCTCTCCAATCGTGAGCAGTCGTAATCGAAGCAAAAGCAGATAGAACGCGCAAGCGTCTTTAATAGGCAGCTATCCAATCCACATCAATGGCGAAGGCGCCATCAATGCCATCGTTGATCATTAAACCCAACTCTGCGACCTCGGTTGGGGTAATTGCAGGCGCATTTAAACGTCGCCCTCGCCAATTGGGCCAGAAGGTTTCGAAAGGTAGGTCAACTTCGAGCCATTCCCCCTTGTTGGTCGCAAACTGCGACCAGTAAGAGATACGGGAATTGTAGGGGCGTAAGCGCAGCGTATAAGCGCGCCCGTCGCCACGTATGCGAATTCGCACCCCATTGGCAGAAGACGGCAGCATGTTCTCTGCCGCCACGCGGATCGAAGCAAAGCCCCCGCCATTGGTATTCAACGCACCGTGGAAGGACAAAAATTGCTCCGTACGGCTTATATTTCCCAACGAACGGCCGCCCATTACGTTGTCATTGATTACCCGCCAATCAAGGGTATGCGCAGTAAATAAACCAACCGCGTTATCCGCGTATACGTCTGATAATCCCATCGTTGCCATTGTCAGCAATGCTCCCAGGGCTTGTGTTAAGCGTTTTTTCATCGTTTGTTGGTGCCTGAATCAATTCATTGGCACGATGTACACACCAGAAGCAGCGGCGGAAACGGTTATTGTGCCGCCCATGCCCGAATGGTTGCCACAGTAGTAATAGAGGGTAGTTACCCCAGAGGGTACTGTGAATTGCACATAGGCCCCGGCACTACCAGTGCTGTTCACCCGGCTTACGCCTTCGGTAAACGCCACTCCGCCACCAAACGTACCGTTTGCCGTAGTTGACAGATAGAGCGGATGGGTTGCATTGCTTCCGTCCGATTGCAGAAACCGGTAGGTCTTGCCTTCCTGCAGCTCAAGGTTTGGGCTGATATTGTCGTTGATAGAGTACTTATTGCCGGTCCCATACCCATTGGTGCCGCGCGCTACGACAATATTAAATTCAACCGGCGCCTCAGCCGTCGCCTCGGCCACATCACGGATCTGTACTGCGACGTCCTGCCGAGTGGTGTCGACACCGTCGCTGACAACTACGGTCAGCTGATAGCTCGTTTTGGTTTCGTAATCCGGCGTGTTGACAAAACTGATGACGCCATCCTCTGACACTTCGAACGCGTCAGCATCAACACCCTCTAACGTATAACTTAAGTTGTCGCCATCAGCATCCGATGCGTCAAGGGTTAATAAACGGCTTTGGTTTTCGTTGACCTCTACAGTGGCGTCCAATCCGGATATGGCTGGCGCACGGTTAGTCCGTTCCTCGGCCACATCTAAAATCTCTATCGATACTGCTTGGCTTACCGTTTCGCTGCCGTCGGACACCTCTACTGTGATCGAATAGCTGCTTTTGGTTTCGAAATCTGGAGCGGTGGTGAATGTCAAAACGCCGTCGCTGTCGATGTTAAACGCACTGGCATCATCGCCGCTTAGGCTAAAACTTAGTTGGTCACCATCAGCGTCTGAGGCACCAACCGTCACCACATCGGTTTGGTTCTCTTCCACTTCAATGGACGCGGCAAGGTCTATGCTGGGACTGCTGTTGCCTGAACCATAGCTCGGCGTGCTGGCACTTGACGAGCCACCGCCACCGCCACAAGCGCTGAGCGCAAGGGCTGCCGCGATGGAGACCATTAGATGTGATTTGAATGTTGTGAAAAGTCGTGTCATGTCGTTTTCCGCATCAAGCGTAGTGCGATTACGGTGGCGCCCGAGCCATGCAAAAAACATCAATGTGAGATTAATTTCCCATCAATCAGGGTATCCCCATGCCACGGAAGTAGACAAAACATCGACATCTGC